>JAEWIR010000024.1 GCA_023386965.1 Bacteroidota bacterium | reverse complement strand
CCGAAACGGTATCCTGATAAATCTTTCAGTTTATTTCGCCAGTTCCTTATAGCTTCTCTGGATAAACTCAGTGAGTTCTTTTCCTTTCAAAAGGTTCTGCGAAAGTTTAGCCAGATCCAAAGCGTGTTTGATATGCGCATTTTTCTCTTCGCCATTCTCTTCGCTAAGCAGTTTACCCGCAAGTTCACTGTTGGTATTCACCACCAGGTTATACATTTCCGGGAAGCCGCCCATACCGAACATACCGCCACCGCCTGTAGCCTGCATATCTTTCATACGGCGCATAAATTCTGGCTGAGTGATGATGAAAGGCGCGTCTGTGCTTTCCATGTCCTCCAGCTGTACAGTGAATTTGGAATCTGAAATACCTTCTTCAACCGTTTTCTTAAGTGTTTCCTTCTCCGTTTCGTTCAGTTTGGAAATAACCGGTTCGTCTTTCCTGATCAGATTGTTGATGTGATCTGCGTCCACACGTGCGAAACGGATTTTTTCTTTGGACGTTTCCAATTTCTGGATCAGATGCGGTACGATAGGAGAGTCCAGTAACAGTACCTCATAACCTTTATCCTGTGCAGCCTGTACATAGCTGTGCTGGTCGTGTTCGTTGCTTGCATAAAGGATGATCAGATTACCGTCCTTATCGGTCTGGTTGGCCTTGATTTTTTCCTCCAATTCATTCCAAAGGAAATATTTGCCTTCAACATTCGGATACAGCGCGAATTTGTCTGATTTGTCGTAGAATTTGTCCTCGGAAATCATTCCGTACTCAATCACCACTTTAATGTCATTCCACTTGCTCTCGTAATCTTCGCGGTTTTCGTTGATGAGTGAAGCCATCTTGTCAGCCACCTTCTTGGTGATATAGGAAGAAATTTTCTTCACAGCTCCATCAGCCTGAAGGTAGGAACGGGAAACATTCAGCGGAATGTCCGGAGAGTCAATCACCCCTCTAAGCAGCATCAGGAAGTCGGGAACGATACCTTTTACTTCATCGGTAACAAAAACCTGGTTCTGATATAGCTGAATTTTATCTTTTTCGATGTTCAGGTTGTTCGCCAGTTTCGGGAAGAACAGGATACCGGTAAGGTTGAATGGATAATCAACATTTAGGTGAATATGGAAAAGTGGGTCTTCAAACTGCATGGGGTACAGTTCGCGGTAGAAGTTCTTATAATCTTCATCGTTTAGTTCAGTAGGCGCTTTCGTCCAGGCTGGCGTAGGGTTGTTGATAATATTGTCAACCTCCTGCGTTTCAGGTTTTGCATCCTCAGCTGCATCTTCAGGCAGGGGCAGGGTTTCTGTTCTGGTGCCGAACTTAATGGGAACCGGCATGAACTTGTTGTATTTCAGCAAAAGTTCACGGATTCGGGATTCCTCCAGGAATTCTGTGGAATCTTCGGCTATATGAAGGATGATTTCAGTACCGCGGTCTGTTTTTTCAGCTGTTTCCTCCAGTGTAAATTCAGGACTTCCGTCGCAGGTCCATTTCACGGCTGCCTCACCTTCTTTATAGGATTTGGTCAGGATCTCCACTTTCTCGGCTACCATAAAGGCAGAATAAAAACCTAAACCGAAGTGACCGATAATTCCGGCATCTTTGGCAGAATCTTTATATTTTTCCAGGAACTCCTCAGCACCCGAGAAGGCCACTTGGTTGATGTATTTTTCAACTTCTTCAGCAGTCATTCCCAGACCCTGGTCTGTAATGTGAAGTTTCCTGTTTTCTTTGTCAATCTTCACTTCAATGGTCGGATTGCCATATTCAGTTTTGGCATCACCGATATTGATGAGGTGCTTTAGCTTCAGCGTCGCATCTGTGGCATTGGAAATGAGCTCCCTCAGGAATATTTCGTGGTCACTGTAGAGAAACTTCTTAATAAGCGGAAAAATATTATCCACCGATACATTAATATTTCCTTTAGTCATAATTATTTAATTTTTATTGATCTGATTTTTTCAAAATGGATACCAAGCGGCGGTTAGTGACATTTTGGCACCCAACTGTTATTGCCAAAAAAAAGCAGCCCCCGGGGCTGCTCCAATTATTCCTAACTTAATTATTTGTTCTTGATCTCTTCCTTGATCTTAGCTTCCAGTTCGTCGGCAAGCTCAGGATTATCCTTCAGCATGTCCCGAACCGCATCACGGCCCTGGCCAAGTTTCGTCTCCTCATAGCTGAACCAGGATCCGCTTTTCTTCACGATTCCCGTTTCAACTGCCATATCCAGGATTTCGCCCACTTTGGAAACACCTTCGCCGTACATAATGTCAAATTCTGCCATCTTGAACGGAGGTGCTACTTTGTTTTTCACAATCTTAACCTTCACACGGCTACCTACAGCTTCATCACCTGTCTTGATGGGTGCGCTGGCTTTTCTGATGTCAATCCTTACGGATGCATAGAACTTAAGCGCATTACCACCTGTTGTTGTTTCAGGATTTCCGAACATTACACCGATTTTTTCCCTTAACTGGTTAATGAAAATCACGGTACATTTTGTACGGGAAATGGTAGCTGTAAGTTTACGCAAAGCCTGTGACATCAAACGTGCGTGCAGACCCATCTTGGAGTCGCCCATTTCACCTTCTATTTCAGCTTTAGGGGTAAGAGCTGCCACGGAGTCAATGACTACAATGTCAATAGCGCCTGAGCGGATCAGGTTATCGGCGATTTCAAGTGCCTGTTCACCATTATCCGGTTGTGAAATAATAAGGTCGTCCAGGTTAATACCCAGTTTGGAGGCATAATGTCTGTCGAAGGCATGCTCCGCATCAATAAATGCCGCAATTCCACCGGTTTTCTGCGCTTCAGCAATGGCGTGAAGGGTAAGGGTGGTTTTACCCGAGGATTCCGGACCGTAGATCTCGATTACCCGGCCACGCGGATATCCGCCTACGCCCAGCGCAAGGTCCAGCCCCAGTGAACCGGAGGGAATCACTTCGATGGAATCGTCCACAGATGCGTCGCCCAGGGTCATCACCGTACCTTTTCCGTACGTTTTATCTAATTTATCAAGCACTAGTGAGAGTGCTTTTTTCTTATCTTCGTTACTGCTCATTTTGTAAAATATATTTCCTCAAAAATAAGGAAATAATACAGCAATATGAAATTAAAGTTTTTGGATTTCATTTAGATATTTGAACACTTCGTCGGGACCATGCTCACCTAGAAACGTTATATATTTACCAGTTTTAGAAATTATTGTTAAATTCATCAATAATACTCCATCAGGATAAAATTTTTCTTTAAAAGAATTATTGCGATCCTCTTTGAACTTTCTAAAGTTAGTGTCAAGATTTTGGGCCTCTTTAAAAAGTTCCGGACAACTCAAATACACAAGTTCAGTATTCTTTTTTTTTGCAACATCTTTGGCGAATTTTTTTTGATATACATACCCTCTAAAATTTTTGGCATTTATGTGACTAAAGTAGTCTTCTTCTAGATATTCGACGATAACAAAGTCAGAATTTGAATTTTCTTTTCCATTGTTATTTAAAATTTTTTTTACTTCATAAAGGTCTTTTTCATTTAGAATGCCAATTATTTTTCTTCTAAATAATTTATGATAAATCGATCCATCAATTAGGTACGAAATGTCCAAGAAAGTTTGGTGTTCATTACTCCATTTTTTTTCAATAAATTGTTTTTGACTTATTAAATTTTCATTTTCATCCAAAAAAAAGTGCTTTTGTTCAATATGGGATTGTGAAAATCCAAATATTGAGAACAATATCAAAATAAAAGATAACTGGATTCTTTTGAATGAACTACTTACTTTATTCCTTTTCATAAGGTTAATTTTTTTTATTAATTTTAATAGTGGAAGTCTTTTGGGGTGTGTCTAAGGTAATCACTCAGCACTTTCATTTGCTGTTTATGGCCCATATCCACAAGTTTGCGGTAGCTTTCCGGTTTATGGAGCGGGAATATTTTCTGCGTCAGGACATTCGCACTTTTAATTACTGAAGGGAAAACATGCGGTAGCGGAACTTTCGGAATCTGAAGTCTTTCGTTAATGTTTTCATCCAGTAAGTACCAGTTACAGCAAATGTGAAGATAGCGCAGATTTTTACGCTGGAAATGATATCTCAGAATAGTGGATTCCAGGTTTTCGTCCAAGAGCGCTTTCGCCAGATAGGCCGAATCGTTGTCGCCGGCACCCTGGGTGGCTGTCCAAAGGTAGAACTGCTCCACGGCTTCTTCTTTATTATCCAGCATATACTTTGCGGGGATTCCCAACAGGTAGCCAATGTATTTCCAAAGGTGAAAAACGCCTTTTTCCTCCTCTTCACTTATCCGGATGCCCAGTTTCCTCAGACCCTGCATGAATACAAGACTGAATCCGGTATAGGTGGCCACCATATCCCACATATTGATGGGCGTGCCCCAGTTCGCGTAATCCCAATCCTCACTTTTCTGGCGGATCTTAAGGCGGGCGTAGGAATGCAGAAGTCGCGTCCTCACAATGAGTCTGTAAGCCTCCGAGTTGGTTCGCAGGGCATTTTCGCGGGTTACATTTACCCAGAATTCAAGTGTATCTTTAAGCCTTTTCACCGCACCGCGTTTAAGCGCACCGGTAAAGACAAGTGGTTTGTTGAGGAAAGCGAAGTCATAGCCGCCCATCAGGGTGAAATCGCGCAGGATGATTAAGCCATTGGTGCCGGTACGCATGCAGAACCTTGCGCCGGCATTCGCCAAATCGGCATTAAACCATCCCGGCACTTCCTGCATCTGCAGAAAAAGCTTTTTAAGGTTCTCTGGCGCAACCTCATCTGCCGACACCGGAGAGGCTGAATATTTTTCCACGAGGGCCGAGGCTTCATGATAGGGAAGTTTCAGGTAGGTTTCCTGAACCGCCGCATCGCCCAGTGCATCTACTTCATGATACAGGTGCGAATACCTGTCGAACTTTGCGATATCGGGTTTCGCCCCGGACCACTCCAGCAGATCCCTGCCGTTTCCGGTGGTCCAGAATGACTGAATATGTGGGCTTTGGTAGAATTGTGGCTTAGCCTTCATTTTTTTTAAAGGTAACTTTTGAAATTTGGGATGCTTAGCAGCAGAAATGATGCCGCGCTCCATTTAACCGGGCTTATATGGAAGCACCGCTGGACCCCGCAATAGCGATGGTAGCGGAAAGCCCGGAGTTTTTTTGGCGCGAGCGAAGCGAGCGCCAAAAAACGAGGACTTGCAGCGGACGCAGCGACCCGGCGCGGCTGCCTGAGCGCGGCGAGGGGATTGCCCAAAAAAAAACCTCCGAAAATTCCGGAGGCTTGTATGATCAGTGGCTCTGATTAAAGCGTTGCAGAGTGTGCAAGCATATCTACCAGTTTGTTGGAATAACCCATTTCGTTGTCATACCAGGAAACTACTTTCACGAAGTTTGGAGAAAGCATGATACCGGCATCCTTGTCGAATACAGAGGTTCTCTTTTCGCCTACGAAATCCTGAGATACAACTGCATCTTCTGTATAACCTAAGATTCCTTTAAGTTCACCTTCAGAAGCTTTTTTCATTGCTGCACAGATCTCTTCGTAAGAAGTAGCTTTTTCCAGTCTCACTGTAAGGTCCACTACGGAAACGTCAGCCGTTGGTACGCGGAAAGACATACCTGTAAGCTTACCGTTCAGTTCAGGAATTACTTTTCCTACGGCTTTTGCAGCACCTGTAGAAGAAGGAATGATATTGTTAAGTGCAGAACGCCCGCCTCTCCAGTCTTTTACAGAAGGTCCGTCTACGGTTTTCTGTGTAGCAGTGGTAGCGTGAACAGTTGTCATAAGACCTTCAACAATACCGAAATTGTCATGCATTACTTTTGCAAGCGGAGCCAGACAGTTGGTTGTACAGGAAGCATTGGAGAAGATTTTAATATCGTCTGTAAGGTCCATGTGGTTTACACCCATAACGAACATTGGCGTGTCGTCTTTAGAAGGTGCCGAAAGGATTACTTTCTTTGCGCCCGCATTGATGTGAGCCTGTGCAGAATCTTTGCTAAGGAATAATCCTGTAGATTCAACGATATATTCAGCACCGATTTCATTCCATTTCAGGTTGTTAGGGTCTTTTTCGGCAGTTACGCGGATTTTCTTTCCGTTTACGATAAGGTCGTTTCCTTCTGTGGAAACTTCGCCTTTAAACTCGCCGTGTACAGAATCATACTTCAGCATATACGCCATATACTCAGCATCGATTAGGTCATTGATCCCTACAACTTCGATGTTGTCTCTTTCGGTCATTGCTCTGAAGACCAGGCGGCCAATTCTACCGAATCCGTTGATTCCTACTTTGATTGTTGACATAATTTATTAGATTTATAATTAATGATTTTCCATTGTTTACCAATAAGCACCTGACTTTTAAAGCGCGAGGATCTCTGAGATCTTCAGCAGGTCTTTGTTGATGGTATTGTGTTTTTTAATAGCTTCTTCTATAGGGGTGAAGACCAGTTTATTGCTCCGCATACCTGCCATCACATTATTACGCCCTTCCATAAGTCCGGTTACAGCACCGTAACCTAAGCGGCTGGCCAAAACACGGTCGGCACAGCTGGGCGAGCCTCCGCGCTGTATATGTCCCAGCACAGCAATACGAATATCGTAATTGGGGTATTTCTTTTTGGTCTGTTCAGAAAGGTCGTACACATTTCCGAGTTTTTCACCCTCTGCCACTACAACGACACTCGAATTCTTACCGCGTTTCGCAGCTTTGTCAAAAGTGTCGAAGAGTTCCTCCATACTGTCTTTCTGCTCGGGTATAAGGATGTCTACTGCACCCGTGGCGATTCCGGAATTCAGGGCGATAAAACCGGCATCCCTCCCCATCACCTCTACAAAGAAGATCCTGTTGTGGGAAGTGGCCGTGTCGCGGATCTTATCGATAGCATCCATGGCCGTATTCAGTGCAGTGTCGTAACCTATTGTTGTATCTGTACCGAAAATATCATTGTCTATGGTGCCAGGAACACCAATAGTCTGTATCCCATATTCTTCGTTGAAAATCTTGGCGCCCGTAAAAGTACCGTCGCCACCAATGCAAACCAGGGCGTCAATTCCATTCTCTTTACACTGCTCGAAGGCTTTCTTCCTGCCTTCCTCAGTCCGGAATTCTTCGGACCTGGCAGATTTTAGGATGGTACCGCCCAGATTGATGATATTGCTCACCGATCGCGGTCCCATCTTGGTAATGTTTCCGGCAATGAGACCATTGAAACCTTCGCGGATGCCGTAGCACTCCAGTCCGAAGTAGTTGGAAGTCCGTACGACCGCACGAATGGCGGCATTCATTCCCGGCGCGTCGCCGCCCGATGTTAAAACCGCTAGTTTCTTAATGTGATGCTCTGCCATATCCGGAGTCGTTACGTGGCGCAAATTTACGAAAATTATGGCAAAGAAAGAGCCGTGCCTGCGGATATCATAATATTCAGATTCTCAAAGCTAACCACCTGACTTCTTAGTAACTGTTTGAGCCTTCTTTTAGCTCAAAATGCAACGTGTTTTAAGCAATAAACAAAGGGCAAAAAAAGACAGCTTTCCTTCGAAAGCTGTCCGATATTTAAATGTCTGAAGGTTTATTTTGCCAGAACTTCTTTTACTTTATTGGCTGCTTCTTCCAGTGTGATTGCAGAATGTACAGGTAAGCCGGAATTGTCAATAAGCTGCTTTGCTTCTACAGCGTTCGTTCCCTGTAATCTTACGATCAAAGGAACAGGAAGGCTTCCCATTGCTTTATAGGCATCTACAACTCCCTGTGCAACACGGTCGCAACGTACGATACCACCGAAGATGTTGATAAGGATGGCTTTTACATTTGGATCTTTAAGGATGATTCCAAATGCTTTCTGAACTCTTTCCGCATCAGCTGTACCACCCACGTCCAGGAAGTTAGCCGGATTACCGCCGGAAAGCTTGATGATGTCCATAGTTGCCATTGCCAGACCGGCACCGTTTACCATACAGGCAACATCACCGTCCAGTTTAACGAAGTTCAGTCCGGCATCGCCAGCCTCAACATCAGTTGGATCCTCCTCACGTGTATCTCTAAGTGCTTCCAGGTCTTTGTGACGGAAAAGTCCGTTACCGTCCAGGGTTACTTTGGCATCTACCGCGATAATTTTATCGTCAGAAGTCTTAAGAACAGGGTTGATTTCGAAAAGAGAAGCATCAATACCTACATAAGCATTGTAAAGATTCGTGATGAACTTCGTGAATTCTTTGAACGCGTTACCGCTAAGTCCCAGGTTGAAAGCAATCTTACGAGCCTGGAAACCCTGAAGACCCAATGCAGGATCAATCACTTCTTTATGGATAAGGTGTGGGGTAACTTCGGCTACATGCTCAATGTCCATCCCACCTTCAGTAGAATATACCACTGTATTTTTGCCTAATGCCCTGTCCAAAAGGATAGAAACATAAAATTCTTTGGTTTCAGAAGCTCCCGGATAATATACATCTTCAGCAACAAGTACAAAGTTCACCTTCTTACCTTCAGCAGAAGTTTGTGGGGTTACCAGCTGCATACCGATGATGTTCTCTGCATTTTCCTTCAGTTTTTCAACGTTTGGAGAGAATTTTACACCGCCGCCTTTACCACGGCCACCTGCGTGAACCTGCGCTTTTACCACCCAACCTTCGGCACCTCCGGTCATTTCTTTTAATTTGTTGGCTGCATCTACTGCCTCCTCTACATTATTGGCGATAAAACCGCGCTGAATATTAACGCCGTATTTTGCTAAAATCTCTTTGGACTGATACTCGTGAAGATTCATAGTATTGAATTAAATTTATTATTTTTTTAAGGATTTACAAATTTATGAAAAAAGCACTAAGTAGAAAGCCCTAAACCATTAAGTTTTTTAAAGCGCATAAGTTTAAGCGATGATTTGATGTTGCATCCTGCGGATTTTCTTCTTAAACGAAAAATTATGGGCGCCAATTCCGGCTTTCACTACTCGCTTTTTTGTGCCTGCCTTGGGGCCGAAGCTAACAAAAAGAGCTAAAACAGGCCGTTCAATCCGGGGCGTGGGACGGGCCTATTCATTTCGGTTCGTCCTCAGTACAACCTGCCCACATCCTTACAAACGTCCAGGTACTCATCCGGGATTCTGGAGCGGAAGCCCTGCTCATAATACTCATCGCTATGCGGAATGTAGATGCTGTACCTTTTGCCCAAGGGTATCAGCGGAATAAAGAAAAGCTCTACGTACAGTTTGTAAACGGTTATAATGGCCTTCACATCAAAGCCACCCTTGCGGATTGTGCGGGTTTCCTTACCTACCGGTTTCCTGTTCAGTCCGAAGATGAAAAACATGCTGGTTCAGTTTAAATTTGTAAAATTTTCTAAAGTAAACAGAAACTTGGTAAGGTCAATTGGTTTCGATAATGTGATATTAGCTCCTGCTGATGTTGCCTCGGCAATAGATTCACCCGAACCTGTCATATAAATTACTGCGGCATGCCTGCCATATGGACTTTGGCGAATATATTCTATGGCACTTATCACTCCCATAGGAGGAATTTGTCTGGCTATCAATATTGCATTCGGTTGGAATTCTGCCAGTAAATCCGGCAGATTGTGAGTAGTAGTCCGGGTCTTGCATTGATATCCTTCATCCTTTAAAATCGATTCCAATACTTTGGATACATGTATTTTAGGTTCAAGAAGAAGGATGCGTTTCTTATACATTTTTATAGGCAGTCAATAATCATTCCGTGGATTCAGAAAAGATTCAGATCCTGTTCTTCAGGAAATAGAAAATCAGCATCGCCCAGGAAATTATCATCATCAGTCCTCCAATTGGGGTAATGGGTCCCAGGAATTTGAAATTCATATTCCAGGCCTCGCTCATACTGAGTAAATAAATGCTGAATGAGAAAATAAAAGTTCCCGCAATCATCAGGATGGAAATCCATTTTTCAGAAGGACTTTCAAATTTCAGTATATAACCCACGATGAGCAGGAATAGGGCAGAGTACATCTGATACCTTACGCCGGTCTCAAAACTTACCAGCTTCTCTGCAGAAATGATCTTCTTCAGTGCGTGTGCGCCAAATGCACCTAAAATTACAGACAGAAGTCCGAAAGCTGCACCAACAACCAATGTAAATGTCTTCATATTATATTTCTCCTTTTTGATACATGATAATTAATTTCCCCGCCGGTGTAATGGCACCAATTGCGATCAGCAGCCAGGAAAACTTCTTTGTTGAGCCAAATCCCGGATCGTCCGTAGTCTTCAGGAAAATGCCGAATGCCAGCAGAAGCGCAGCTAAAGTGATTCCGAACATTATTTTGCCCTTAAGCTGTTAAATTGAGTGATCACCTCGTGATGTGTCACCGTTTTGTCCTTGAAATAAATGACAAAATAATTCTTCTCCTCTTCTGTAGCGCCTAACTGATTCAGGATATTCAGTAAGTGCATTTTCATATGGCCTTTCTGGATTCCGGTGGTAACAAGTGAACGGATGGCTGCAAAATTCTGCGCCAGTCCCGAAACTGCCAGGATGCTCATCAGTTCCTGTGCTGAGGGCTTGCCCAGCAGGGCCAGGGAAAATTTCACCAAGGGATGCAGATTGGTGAGGCCACCTACAACTCCTACTGAAATAGGCAGGTCTATCCAGAATCTGAAAATTCCGTTATCAATGGTACAGTGTGTTAAACTCGAATATTTGCCGTCTTTTGCGGCGTAGGCATGTGCGCAGGCTTCCGTAGCACGGAAATCGTTGCCGGTGGCAATCACCACCGCGTCTACACCGTTCATGATTCCTTTGTTATGTGTAGTCGCACGGAAAGGCTCGATCTCGGCAATGGTGACGGCACGTTTGAATTTGGTGGCGAATTCTTCATTGGAGATGCCGCTGTCATCTTTCAGGTCTTCAATTCTGCAGGAAACCTCAGCCCTTACAATACAGTCGGGCGTAAAATTGGACAGGATGTTCATCACAATCTGCAGCGATTCTTTTTCCTCCCGGTTAAAGGTTTCATCTTTTGCTACCTCTTCCGTTAAAGTTTTGCCAAACTGCTCCAGGCAGGAATTGATGAAATTGGCGCCCATGGAATCCACGGTATCAAAACTGGCTTTAAGTTGGAAGTAATTCTCCAGATCCGCGGTCTTGTCAATAAGACGGATGTTCAGTATGCCGCCACCACGGTTACGCATGTTCTTCGTAATCTCTTCAGTAGCCTCAAAAAGCCTTTTCTTGAGTTTGAAGTTGAAGAAGTGCTGCAGTTTGTGTGGCTCAACATTAATAATGAAATGGGTATGCCCCAGTTTCTTGGTGTTGATGATGGTCGTCTTAAAACCTCCTTTATCAATCCAGAATTTTGCGGCTTTGGAGGCAGCGGCTACTACCGAACTCTCTTCTACGGCCATGGGAAGTGCCAGCAGTTTGCCGTCTATAAGGAAATTGGGAGCAATGCCGTAGGGCATATAAAAATTAGAGATGGTATTCTCCGAGAACTCTTCATGAAGTTTCTGTAAAACAGCGTCACCGTTCCAGTACTGCTGCAGAATTTGCTCGTAACTGCGGTCACCGCTTAGGTATTCTTTAATTAGCCAGTCTATTTTGCGCTGCTTCGAAAGTTTGGAAAAACCCTCCACCGGTTGCTGATTCATGTAAGATGATTTGAATTCCAAAGATATGGATTTTGCAGCTACAATAACGGGGAGGGTCTGTAAAAATGGCTGGCCATTCAGGCAAATGATTCCGGCGGTTTACTGGAAAAACACCATGATAAGGGCAAGGATGAAGCCGATTCCCGCATATATCATTCCGCGCCGGAATGCTTTGGATTTAAAGTTGAACATCCAGAAGGAAGAGATTACAAAGAAGAAAAGCACAAGCCCAAACAGGGTGTTCAGTGAGGCATATCTGTGTTTGGAGGTGGATTTATGCAACTCATTGAACTTCTCCAGTACAAACGGCAGCTGCATTTTGGAGTATTTCGCTTCGCCTGTACTTACATTATAGGTACCGTCCTTAAATTTCCTGACAGCTCCCTCCTCAGATTCAAATTCAACATTACGTACCTTTATTTCTTTTGCCAGTTCCTTCTCTGTAAGATTTGGCTTTAGAACGACCTCGTACTTATTCTCCTTTTTCAGGAAATTGGTATCGCGGTAAATGAGCAGAACGCCGCTGATGGCATACACCGCCATGATGCCGGCGGTGAAATAGCCCAGGTAGCGGTGCAGGATACGCATGGTAGACTTTAAATTGCCTGTCTTTTTCTTTTTTTCCATAGTTTATTTTTAAGCTGAAGTCAGTTAATTGTAAATTAGAGTTTGTAAGTAAGCGTAAGATAGTAATTGCGCGGCGTGATGGGGTTCACCGAGTAGTTCTCATGGTAATTGTACTCCACAGCGTCAAACAGGTTTCCGATTTTTCCCATCAGGGAGAATTTATCCCATTCGTATCCGAAACTTAGTGATGCGGTGGCATAGTCGCCCACCTTCAGCATACGGGAGACGCCGTTACGGCTGTCCAGCAGTTCCTTTGTGTCGTTCCAACCCGCGATACGGTCTCCCACGAAGTAAACGCCGCCGCCGATTTTCAGGCCTTTCACATATTTGGCAAAAGTGTAAAATACTGATGCGTTAGCCGTTGTGGCAGGTGTGCGGACCAACCGCTGATTTTCTACATAACCGAAGGTCTCCGGTGTATCCAGGTAAACAGAATGATTATAGGAAGCACCTGCAATGATGGAAAGGTTGGGAAGCGGATTTCCGGTGATGTCCAGTTCGACGCCGCGGCTGCGCATCTTACCCGCGAAATCCTTAACCGTGGGGTCCAGATTAGCACTACCGTCTGCTGCAAATTCCGCAGTTTGGTAGAAGTTTCTGTTGTCTATCTGATAAGCCGTCAGGTTCAGTGCTACGGCATTATTCCAGAAATTCTTTTTCAAACCAATTTCAAACTGATCAATTATCGAAGGTTTCAGCACGCCGCCATTAACATCGCGTCCGGTATTGGCTACAAAGGAATTGGTGTAAGTTGCAAATGCAGAAAGATTGTCATTCGGCATATAAACGATACCACCTTTTGGAGAAAATGCCCGGTCTACCGTTTTACCGCTCGGGGTGTCCGTATTGTCCAGATAATCCCTTTTAGTGCTTTCACTTTCAATATAAGACCATCTTAAGCCGGCAAGAACCTTAAACTGCTCATTCAGACTGATGAAATCCTGAGCGTATATTCCGAAACGCTGTGTAGGTATACGTGTTCTGTCCTTATTTTCGGACATTGGCATTGCGCCCCCGGCCCAGGTGGAAGGATCATCCAGATACAGCAAACCGTTACCACCATTGCTGCCATAAGTATAAGACGTTCCGAAGTTTTTGCCGTTTTCCGGATTCCGGAAAGTGTAAGCGTCGGCTATGCCGTAATCTCCGTCCGTCCCAACAAGGATTTTGTGGTTCAACTTACCGGTATTCAGTTCACCGTTCAGGTTCAGTTGAAGTGAAGTGTAATTTTGCTCATTGTAAGTCTTGTTCAGAGGTCTGTTCCATTTCAGGCGGTTCGCATTGTCGTAAGACCAGGTCACACGTTCAGTAGAGAAGAAATCCTTGGTGTAGTTTTGAAAAGAAGCAACCGTGTTCAGGGTCCAGAAATCATTGAACTGATGGTTGAAGGTGAGTCCTGCCGTAACCTGCTCTACATTCTGGTATTGCCAGTCCGTACCAACAAACGCATTTCTTGGCAGGAAAGTGTTCAGTGCGTATGATTTGTCTTTATTCTCAATGGCGCCAATTCCGAAATCGGGGGTGAGGTCATGCTTCAGATAATCGGCTTCTACAATCAGCTGAGACTTTTCGCCAATGTTAAACAGTACAGATGGATTGAAATAATACTTTTGGGACTCTACCACATCGCGGAAGCTTTCAGCCGTTTCATAGGTTCCGTTCACGCGGAAAGCAACATTTTTACTAAGTGGGCCGTAAAAATCAACCGTAGGTTTATAGGAATTCCAGCTGCCGGCGTTCATGCCGATGCTGCCGCCAAAATTGAAACGTGGTTTTTTTGTGATCAGGTTGACTACTCCTCCCGCAGCTACATTACCGTAAAGCATGGCATTCCCGCCCTTCAGCACTTCCACACGTTCCAGACCGGTAACTTCGGGGAAAACACCACTGTTCACCCTGGCGCCGTTCTTGAAGATATTATCGTTTCCAAAGTTGAATCCCCGGCCACCAAAACTGTCCTGGGAATTTCCGCGTGCTGAGGTAATATAAAGACCGTTTACGTTCTGAAGTACTTCACTTAACTGCTTCGCCTGCTGCTGCTCTATGATTTCGTGGGTTACGATGGCTATGGGTTGGGGATTCTCCATGACCGTCAGATTGGATTTTGTTGTGAGCGTTCGCGCATTATTCGGATTGCCCGTTTTATGCAGATTGATGTCCTCAATTTGCTGCACCCTAAGGGTGTCGGAATCCTCTACAAATTTCATCTGAGCATATGCCGGAAGAGTAAGAGCCAAAAGGCCAACAGAAACAAGTCTTCTTTTCATTTCGTAGTCTTATTTAGAATGAATTAAAATAACGACCGCAAATGTAATAAAGCCCGCCCTTTTCCGCAAGCTTATTTTTAATTATTCTAAATAGTTTTAATAAAAATGTATTAACTTGTTGAAAATGTTATTAATAGATCAGAACTGAGATTTGTCATGTACTCATTAATAACACCCCTAGTCACGAATTCAGACCATTTTAAGTAAGTCTTGAGCAGATTACCGTTAAAACGATAAAAAGCCCCTAGATCTCCTGAAGTTCCAGCCAGCGCAGTTCCATTTCTTCCAGTTTGGAAGTAAGCGATTCGAGTTCCGCGGACAAGTTGGAGATCACCTCATACTCCGTTTCAGTAGTAAGTTTCTGCATAATTGCTGCGCGCTGCTGTTCAATAACAGGTAGTTCCTTATCAATCATCTCAAGCTCTCGCTGCTCTTTGTAGGAGAGTTTGCGCTGTGCAGCAGGTGATTTTGGAACGGCTTGTGCAATTTCGGCCACTTTGGGTATCTGCACCGCGGGTTGTTCAGCCACTTTTTTGCTTTCCTGGCTTTTCATCTCGCGGTATTCCGAGAAGTTGCCGACA
Organism: Bacteroidota bacterium; assembly: GCA_023386965.1. Classification (GTDB taxonomy): domain Bacteria; phylum Bacteroidota; class Bacteroidia; order Flavobacteriales; family Weeksellaceae; genus Marnyiella. The sequence goes on along the minus strand of JAEWIR010000024.1, from coordinate 35,508 downwards.
AAGTTCCTGATTTTCCCGTTGCCTTCAAATGCCAAAACGTGATCTACAACGCGGTCTATAAAATAACGGTCATGTGAAACGATAATCAAACTGCCCTGAAACTGTTGCAGGAAATTCTCCAGAACGGTAAGTGTTGGGAGATCCAGGTCATTGGTAGGTTCATCAAAAATCAGGAAGTTTGGATTTTGATAAAGCACGTACATCAGGTGAAGCCTTCTTTTTTCGCCACCGGAAAGTTTTGAAATAGGACTGTACTGGGTTTGGTCATCAAAAAGGAACAGACGCAGAAACTGCGAAGCCGAAATCGTACGGCCGTTGGCCAACGGGAAATTCTCCGAGATATCCTTTATGAAGTCAATCACGCGTTCCTCTTCCTTATATTTAAGACCTTTCTGCGAAAAATAGCCAAATTTGATGGTCTCGCCCGTCTCTATGGAGCCGCTGTCATAAGGTTCGAGGCCCTGGATGATATTCAGCAGGGTAGATTTGCCCGCACCGTTTTTGCCCACTATTCCTACTTTTTCGCCACGCTGGAACTGATAGGAGAAATCCTTCAGCAGTGCTTTTTCGCCGAAACGTTTACTGATATTGTGAAGCTCCAGGATTTTATTTCCCAACCTTTTCATCTCGAAATCGAGCTCCAGTTTTTCCTTCCGTGTGTCCGTTTTAGCCACTTTCTCGGTCTCGTAAAAATCATCAATCCGCGATTTGGATTTCGTGGTGCGTGCTTTGGGCTGGCGGCGCATCCATTCCAGTTCCTTACGGTACAGGTTGTTCGCCTTGTCTATCGTAGCATTCAGGTTGTCTTCGCGAATCATCCTGTTCTCCAGATAAGTTGCATAACTGCCGTTGTGCACGTAAAGGCTCTGGTCTTCCATCTCCCAAATCAGATCGCAAACAGCATCCAGGAAATAGCGGTCGTGAGTAACCAGCAGAAGCGTGATCTTAGCCTTGGACAGATAATTTTCCAGCCATTCCACCATTTCCACATCAAGGTGGTTGGTAGGCTCATCCATGATCAGCAGGATATGGCGGTGCTCAGCGCGGGTTTCGGTAAGAAGTTTTGCCAGGGCCACACGTTTGATCTGCCCACCGGAAAGCGTGCCCATTTTGGCTTCAAGATCGGTGATCTTTAGCTGCGAAAGGATTTGCTTCATCTCGTTTTCCAGGTCCCAGGCTTTATGAATCTCCATTTCGGCCAGAGCCTTTTCCATATCGTCGGGATTCTCGGTGTGCAGAGCATGATGGTAATTTTTTACCGCCACAATCGGTGCTGAATCCAGGGTCATCATAAACTCCTCTACAGTAAGGTCTGAATCAAATTCAATTTCCTGATCAAACAGCACCACCTGTATGTCTTTGTTGATGACAACGTTACCGGAATCGGCAATCTCTTTTCCCATCAGGATTTTAAGAAGCGTAGATTTACCACTGCCGTTCTTGGCCACAATGGCGATTTTGTCCCCTTCATTTACATTGAATGAAATGTTTTTAAAAAGGACCTTCATGCCAAATGATTTGGTAAGATTTTCAGCGCTGACGTAGTTCATGGAAAGGGGATTTTGTACGCGGTCTAAGGCGTGAGATTAAAGCAGCAAAAATACGATAAATGATCTTAATCCAGCGTCAGCCTTTTCAGTGACCATAAACTTCCGTTGTAAACGTCTACATCCACCTTGGTGTTAATGCCGTAGACAATTCCGTTTTCGGTAAACTGCCAGAAGTCCCATCGTCCGGTCGGAGTTGGCTGCGGAACATCGTTGTAATTAGCCAGCCAAAGCGGATATTCTTCAAATTCACCGTTCAGGAAATCTTTGTAGTAATGATAATAGGTGTAGATAATGGGTTTCTGGCCGTAGGCTTCTTCTACGATCCTGCACCATATCTTCAGGTCTTCAATCAGTTTGGCGTTGGTTTTCCGCTTCGGAATACGTTCAATATCCAGCACCGGTGGCAGGTCACCGGACTCCAGCTTTACATTCTTCAGAAAATTATTGGCCTGAAGTACAGGATCTTCATCGGCACGGTAAAAGTGATAGGCACCTCTTATGAGATTGTGTTTTTTAGCCAGTTTCCAGTATTCATCAAAATGCTTATCCGTACTTCGGTTCCCCATGGTAGCACGAAGCACCGCAAACCGGATGGGGATGGAACGGTTGCCAATACTGAGGCTGTCCCACGTAATATCTTCGGGCCTTTGATAATGGGAGATATCTATGCCAAAAGTCTTATCGGCATAATCGCCAATGATCCTGTTAATCCGCTGTTCCTCAAATTGGGAATTCGTAAGTTTCTTATGCTTAAAGGGCCGGAGATACATGGCATAATAAAAGGAGATTTTTTCCTTTAGATAAAAGCCGGTGCCCAGCAGAGTGAGGGCGAGTACAACCAGCAAAACCGTTCTCCGCACCAGGATTTTGTGTCGGCGGCTTTTGTGGATTTTTTTACGGGCCTTCCCCTTGGCTTTTGTATTTGGCATTATACTGCAAAAGTAACTTTAAGAAGGATAAAAAACGAATTTTACAGCTTTTGATTTAGATATGGTATAATGTTCGTTCCCTACTCATCATCGCCATCCCACCGTACAATTCACTTTGGTGAAGCACACCGGGCAGGGCATCAATTATTAATTAGGTAAATTTGTACTATGGAAACACGGGAGAAAATTGTAATCGTAGGCGGAGGTTTCGCAGGCCTTCAGCTCGCCAGGTCACTCAACAATAAGAACAAGAAGGTGTTTATGATTGATAAAGTAAACCACCATATGTTTCAGCCGCTTTTTTATCAGGTGGCCTGCGGCAGGATTGAGCCCAGCAATATTTCTTTCCCTTTCCGCAAGATTTTCCAGCGCTCCAGAAATATTCAGTACCGAATGACGGAGGTGCAGCGCATTGTGCCCGAGCAGAATAAGATCATTACAGAGGATTCCGAATTTACCTACGACAAGCTGGTAATTGCTACAGGCTGTAAAACCAATTTCTTTGGAAATGCCGAGATGGAAAAACTGGCTTTCGGCATGAAGAATACCCAGGAGGCTATTGCTATACGGAACCATGTATTGCTTACCTTCGAAAAGCTGATCATCGAAAGGAAGCGAAGTGACGACGGCAACTGGAACATCGTAATCGTAGGCAGCGGACCCACCGGTGTGGAACTGGCCGGTGCCTTTTCCGAAATGAAACGTGAAATTCTTCCGCGTGACTATCCGCACATGAACTTTGAGAATCTGAACATCATCCTGGTGAGTTCTACGGAAACGCCCCTTTCTAATATGAGTGCAGAATCGCAGAAGATGTCTGAGAAATACCTGAATGAACTGGGAGTTATTTTCATGAAAGGCGAAATTGTGACTGCTTATGACGGCGACCGTGTGCTGCTGGCCAACGGAAAAGAAATCCCGGCCAATAATGTAATCTGGGCCGCCGGTGTCACGGGTAATATTATTGATGGACTCAGCGAGAGTCAAATTTTCCGTAACCGTTACATTGTGGACCGGTACAACCGGGTAAAGGGCACAGAGAATATTTTTGCGATTGGCGATATCGCCTATATGGAAACTCCAAAATACCCGCAGGGTCACCCGCAGGTTGCCAACGTAGCCATCAATCAGGGAAAGAACCTTGCGCGGAATTTGGTCAGGAAAAATGAAGCAGACTGGGTAGAATATGAGTACGTAGATCAGGGCAGTATGGCTACAATCGGTAAGCACAGAGCCGTGGTGGATTTACCCGGATTTAAGTTTCAGGGTTTCCTGGCCTGGTATTTCTGGATGTTCCTGCACCTTATGCTCATCCTTTCCGTCCGCAATAAACTGGCAATTTTCTTCAACTGGATGTGGAGTTATGTGAATAAAGATTCATCTTTGCGGCTTATAATCGTTCCCAACAAAAAAAATAAGACTGAACAATGAGAATTGACATTATAAGTGTACTTCCGGAACTTATGGAAAGTCCCTTTCAGACTTCCATCCTGAAAAGAGCCATGCAGAAAGGCCTGGCCGAGGTACACTTCCATCAGCTGCGTAACTGGAGTGTGGGTAAACACCGGAAAGTGGATGATGAACCCTATGGTGGTGGTGCCGGAATGGTGATGTTGGTAGAACCTTTGGATCTCTGCATTTCTGAACTGAAATCCCAGCGTGACTATGATGAGGTGATTTATCTGACTCCCGATGGCGAAACCCTTAATCAGAAAATGGCCAATTCACTTTCCATAAAGAAGAATCTTATTTTTCTGTGCGGACATTATAAAGGAATAGATCAGCGCGTGCGTGACCTGCATATTACGAAAGAGATCTCAATCGGTGATTATGTGCTTACCGGTGGCGAACTGGCTGCCTGTGTACTTGCTGATTCTGTAATCCGCCTGCTGCCGGGTGTGCTGAATGATGAACAGAGTGCGCTAACCGATACCTTCCAGGATAATTTACTTTCGCCGCCCATTTATACGAGGCCTGAAGAATATAAAGGTTTAAAAGTGCCCGAAATTTTGCTGAGCGGTCATTTTGCTAAGATTGAAGAATGGCGTCACGATGAGGCCTTACGTATAACTCAGGAACGCCGTCCTGATCTGCTGAAAGATTAAACAAGACTGACAATATTTGTATATGAACACTCTTTTCTGTAATAATCAATTTTTAACAAAGAAATTTGTTTGCCTGCTGGCGTTTCTTTTTATTAATATGAGTCATGCGCAGAAGCCGGTGCAGGATATCAAATCCGAATTTACAGCGGATGTCCTCAGCCAAAGGCTCATTGGTGCCGACGGTAAGAAGCAAACCATAGCGCAGGTGCTGAAACCTTACGAGGGAAAGGTGGTACTGATTGATTTCTGGGCCAGCTGGTGCCGGGACTGCATACTAGCCTTGCCCAAAACCAATGCGCTTAAGACCGAAAATCCCGATTTGGTTGTTATTTATTTTTCACTGGACCGTACGCATGACCAATGGAAGCGCGGATTGGATAAATATGGAATAGCCGACGGCAATAATTATTGGTTTGATGAGGGTTGGAAAAATAAGTTCAACGATTATATTGAGCTGAACTGGGTGCCGCGTTTTATAGTGGTTGATCAAAGCGGTAAAATTGCCGATTATTACGCCATCACGCCTGATGATCCTGAACTTTTGGCCACAGTGAAAAGGCTTACACAAAAATAAATTTCATTCCTTTTGAAACGGGGCATTTAAAAAGTCGTTCAGAGGTTTAACCGTTTTGAATATGTCCGCGAATTTTTTAACTGCGTCCGTTTCCAGTAATTCGCTGTCTTTCAATGGGTGTACGCCTATAAAGCTTTTAAATTTAAGGTATTCGGCCATGGGGTCATCCTTCTCAAATCCTGCCGGAACACGTACAAGTTTGTCTTCATCAGAGAGTCCGGTAAAGTATTTGCGGAATTCGCTACCGTTGATGATGGTCATAAATTCATCACCATTCATTGAAATTTCCTTCCGGATTTCTTTCAGGACATTGCTTTCGGGCTGATAGACACCGCCGGCCAAAAAGGATTTGCCGGGTTCAATGTGAACGTAGTAGCCCGCAATCTCTGCGCCCTTGCCCATGCCCAGTCCGGCACCAAAGTTTGTTTTATAAGGCGTTTTATCTTTGGAAAAGCGCGTATCCCGGTAAATCCGGAAGATTGACTTTTTAGCGTCAATTTTAAGAACAGCTTCATCAAAGACCGAAATTTCCTGAATAAGAGCTTCTACAAAATTCACCATATTTTCCTGTGCGGCTACATACCGCGACTTATTGCCGGTAAACCATTCGCGGTTGTTGTTTTTGTCAAGGTCTTGTAGGAAAGTTAATGTCTCCGGGGATATTACATCAGCCATAAAAAATATTTTACATAAAAGTATACAAAAAGAATTTATCGGTAAACTTGGTATGCTTTACATCTTTAACACTTATTTAATAAAAGCAGGTATTTTTTATCAAAAATAAAATAAGTATCTTTGCCGCAGAATTATAGACGATCTTTTACATGAATTTATTTACGGAGACCAACTTAAGTCCTGAAATCTTGAAGGCAGTTGGCGAACTGGGCTTTGTAAGTCCAACAGAAATCCAAAAACAGACTATTCCTTTTATCTCTACAGATATACGCGATCTCATCGCACTTGCGCAAACAGGAACAGGCAAAACAGCAGCGTTTTCGCTTCCGATTTTGGATATGATTGACGACGGGAGTCGCAAAATCCAATTTTTGGTGCTTTGTCCTACCAGAGAACTTTGTTTGCAGATTACCAAAGACATTAAAAATTATTCGAAATACATGAGAGACATCAAGACCACTGCGGTCTATGGTGGATCAAGTATTTCCGACCAAATCCGCTCCCTGCGTGATAAGCCACAGATTATCGTGGGTACACCGGGGCGTGTGATCGACCTTATCAACAGAAAAGCACTTGATTTTTCAGAAATCCAGTGGCTTGTTCTGGACGAAGCGGATGAGATGCTTTCCATGGGTTTCAAAGATGACCTGGAAACCATCCTGAGAGAAACTCCGGAGACAAAACATACCTACCTATTCTCGGCAACGATGAACAAGGAGGTGGAGAGAATCTCAAAAAGCTACCTGACAGAACCGCACCGCATTTCTGTAGGTTCAATAAATGAGGTGAAGAAGAACATTCAGCACGAATATTATGTGGTAGGTTACCGTCATAAGAAAGAAGCGCTGAAGAGACTTATTGACGCTAATCCAAATCAGTATTCCATCATTTTCTGCCGTACCCGCATGGAAACCCAGGAGGTTGCAGATTTCCTGATGCAGAACGGTTATGCCGCCGATGCACTCCATGGCGACCTTAGCCAGGCACAGAGGGATACGGTGATGAAGAAATTCAGACTGAAAAATATTGATATATTGGTAGCTACCGATGTGGCTGCCCGTGGTCTTGATGTGAATTCCCTTACCCATGTAATCCATTATTCACTACCGGACGATCCTGAAGTTTTCGTACACCGTAGCGGTAGGACAGGACGTGCCGGAAAAGACGGAATCTCCATGGCACTTATCAAACCTGAGGAATCCAGAAAACTGAAGCAGATAAAGATGTCCACTAAAATTGACATCATTGAAAAGAAGATACCTACAGGTGATGCAATCATTAAAGCCCAGGTAGGTGGTGTTTTCGAAAAACTGTTTACTGAACACGAGGAGTTTTTCACTTTTGATGATGCTCTGATCCCGGATCTTTCCGATTTCAGTAAAGAAGAATTGGTACACAAACTTCTGCAGCTACAGCTAAGGGACCTGGCGATGTTCTATAAGGACAAGAACGACATGGTGGACCAGAAATTCAGCAGTGACGACCGTGGCGACAGCCGCCGCGACCGTAGCCGCCGCGACCGCGATGACAGGGGAAGAGGCGACCGTGACCGCGGTAATGACCGCAGAGATAGTTTCCGCGACGGTGGACGAGAAGGAGGCCGTGATTTTGGTCGTGACCGGAAACCGAAAAGAAGTAACGGCGATATGGTGAGATTTTTCTTCAACCTTGGAAAAAGAGACCACTTGAAAAAAATGGATATGCTGGAAATCCTGAACAAGGCCACGGCAAAATCCAAAAAACGTCCGGACATCGGAGATATTGAAATCATGGAGAAGTTTTCCTTCTTTGAAGTTGAGAAATCCTTCAAGGATGAGGTTGTAAAAGGCCTGAAAACTCAGAAATTTAAAGGAAAGGAAATGAGAGCTGAAGAGGCGAACTAAACTTTCTTTTCAGAAATAATTTGAAGCACGGTGAGCCGTGCTTTTTTTTGTGCCAAAAATTTTGTGCACCTGTTGGTGTTACGCATCAATTAACTTAATATTAAATTAACATTGTTAACATAGCAAGTTTAGTAACTTTGCCGCTTAAATCAAGCTATGAGAAAATCGCTGAACTTACTTCTTTTCATCCTCACATTTGCTGCCTGTTATGCCCAGACCAATCCGCGCGAACACATATCATCATTTAATATGATGTCCTTTTCCTATAAGCATGATAAGAACTGGCTGGCCTATCTGGAGCTGCAGACACGGGGTATTGAAGATTTTGTTAAGATCGATTATTATGAAGTAAAAGGTGGTTTGGGTTACAATATCGGGAAGCACCAACCTTTTGTAGGAATCGGAACTTACGGAACATACAAAAACAGCGATTTTTATCAGCGCGAAACCCGTTTGTGGCTGCAGTACACCTACTCCCACAACCTCGACCGTCTGAAACTGGACCATAGGGTTCGTGCCGAAAAACGTCTGTATTATTACCCTCAAACGGATACAGAAGCCAATACGGAACGCTACCGTTACAGATTGTCCGCCACCTTGCCGATTAACAGGGAAAAACTGGAAGCCAACACCTTTTTTGTAAATGCCTTCAATGAAGTTTTTGTGGGTCCTGAAGAACCTGCCTTCAAGAGGAACCGGTTTCTGAGTGGAATAGGATACGTCTACAACCACAATGTGAGTGCCAACCTGGCCTATATGTGGCAGCGCGAATTCACCGCGGATAACACCCGGAATCTTCATTTCCTTTATTTTGCCCTTAACTTCACTCTGGACAGGCTTAAAGATGTGCCACAATCCTATCCGGTAGCGGACTGATAAATGTGAACAAAACTTAATATAAAACATAAAAACCGTATGTCCGATTATCCGGATATTTGCAACTCTAAATTAAACAACAGACAAAATGGGAATTGGTAACATTTTCAAGGCATTTCAGCCAAAGGACAAAGTCTTCTTCGTACTGTTCGAAAAGGTAGCAGACAATCTTGTGAAGATGTCTCAGGAATTTCATGACGGAATGCTTGATTTCGACCTCAATGACGATTCACTCCTCAAAAAGATGAGTGATTACGAGCATAAACTGGACGATCTTACACATGAGATCTTTGTACAGCTGGGCGAAAACTTTATTACGCCATTTGACCGCGAGGATATTAACCTGCTTGCGGCCGGTCTGGATGATATTGCGGATTACATCTACGCTTCTTCCAAATACATCTTCCTTTATAAGACGCCGGATGTGAAGGAATTCTCAGAATTTTCCCTGCTTATCCACAAATCCTGCGTTGAGATCCAAAACGCTATACAGCATCTGAAAGGATTCACCAACACCGCAGAAGTGAAGGAATCCTGCATCAAGATCAACTCCTTTGAGAATATTGCTGATGACGTACTTTCCCAGGGTCTGGTAAGGCTTTTTGAAACAGGCGATGCCATTAACATCATCAAGACCAAACACGTTCTGGAATATCTAGAGATCGTGACCGACAAGGCCGAGGATGTGGCCAACACTATTGAGAACATTATTATCAAGTACGCGTAAGTGCAATAATATTTTTTACGAAAGAATGGAATTACCGATTCTCCTCATAATAATCATTGTCCTCGCGTTGATATTTGATTATATAAACGGTTTTCACGATGCCGCAAACTCAATTGCTACCATCGTGTCTACTAAGGTTCTAACGCCGTTTCAGGCCGTCCTTTGGGCCGCCGTCTGGAACTTTGCCGCCTTTTTCCTGGCCATGTATGTCATTGGCGAGTTTAAGATCGGAAACACCATTGCCAAGACCGTAAATGAAAACTTCATTAACCTGGAGGTGATTCTCGCGGGTCTGGTAGCGGCTATATTCTGGAATTTACTTACCTGGTGGTTCGGCATCCCGTCGTCTTCATCGCACACACTGATCGGTGGCTTCCTGGGCGCAGCGCTTATGAATGCGCTTGTCATGGATTATCAGCATGTGGTTGCCAGTATGCCTCACCTTGGAATTTGGGATACGCTCAAGCTGGCTTTCCAGCAACTGTTCACCCAAAATGTGGTAAAATATGAAAAGGTGATCCCTATTTTCCTCTTCATATTCATGGCACCGTTCATCGGTATGCTGGTATCAATACTGATCACCTTAGCGATTGTATATTTTGCCAGAAGAAGCAACCCTCGTAAGGCCGACAAGCAGTTCAAGAGATGGCAGCTGGTTTCATCTGCACTTTTCAGTGTAGGTCACGGGCTTAATGATGCGCAGAAGGTTATGGGTATCATAGGTGCCGCGGTAATTTATTACCACGTAGTAATGATTGGCGGTACGGACGAATATGCGATGATGGACTCCTCCGAGCGTTTCAAGCATTTTACAACGGATTATGTTTGGGTTCCTTTTGTTTCCTTCCTTGCAATCGCTCTCGGAACAATGAGTGGTGGGTGGAAAATCGTAAAAACCATGGGTACGCGTATCACCAAAGTAACGCCGCTGGAAGGGGTGAGCGCCGAATCTGCCGGTGCCATTACACTTTTCCTGACCGATCACCTGGGTATCCCGGTTTCCACCACGCACACCATTACAGGTGCCATTATTGGTGTAGGTCTTACCAAAAGGGTTTCAGCCGTTCGCTGGGGAATTACAGTAAGCCTGTTGTGGGCCTGGATCTTAACGATTCCTATCTCTGCGATGGTAGCAGGTATCACTTACCTTTTAGTGAAAATGATCTAAGAAATAAATTTCATTTTATAGATAGCCACTCCTTTATTTGGAGTGGTTTTTTGTTTATAACCTTACTTAAAACATCTATAAAACCGTATTTTTGCATCAAAGAATAAAGTATGGAATTTTTAGATCAGTATCAAGAAATCGTTTCAGAGGCCATTACAAAATATTCCTTCAGGGATAAACCTCAGGAGTTGTATGAACCTATGAATTATATCATTTCCAACGCCGGAAAGCGGCTGCGTCCCATTATGGTACTGATGGCCTGCGACCTCTTTGGGGGTGATATTTCAAAAGCCGTGAAACCTGCGCTGGCCATAGAGTATTTCCATAATTTTACACTAATTCATGACGATATTATGGATGAGGCTCCGCTGCGGCGAAATGTGCCCACCATTCATACCGTGTACGGACTGAACACGGGTATCCTTTCGGGTGACGGTCTTTTACTGAAGGCTTATAAATTCTTTGAAGACCTGGAGCCCAATCTTTATAAAGCCTGTGTCCGTGTATTTACCCATACGGGTCTTCTGCTTTGCGAAGGTCAGCAGTACGACATCAACTTTGAAACGCAGGACAACGTTACCTACGAGGAATATATCCGCATGATTACTTACAAAACCGGTGTCCTCAGTGCTTCGTCTTTTGAAATTGGAGCACTGATTGCCGGTGCGAAATTCAAGGATGCAAAGAATATCTTCAACTTCGGTAAGCATATTGGTATCGCTTTCCAAATCATGGATGATTACCTGGATGTGTTCGGTAACCAGAAAGATTTCGGTAAGAAGCATGCCGGCGATATTTACGAGAACAAAAAGACGGTCCTGTATCTTCTCGCTAAGGAACACAGCACACCAGAAGAGCGCAAGGAACTGGAATTCTGGTACAGTAAGAAAACAGATAATGTGGACAAGGTGTATGGTGTGGAGAAAATTTTCCGCAGAACCAAGGTCGATGAGAAAACCCTGCGTTTGGTTGAAAAGCACAATCAGATCGCTCACGATTATCTGATGAAAATTGACATTCCGGATGAGAAGAAAAAACCTTTTATTGAACTGGCCAACTATCTGCTCCGAAGAGAAAGCTAACCCATCCTTTCCGCATTACATTGTCTATGAAATTCAGAACAGAGGTCAATATAAAGGATTCAACCGTTAAGATGGAGCCCGAAGACCGCGTCTTTGCAATTGGCTCCTGCTTTTCCGAAGAGATTTCCTCGCTTTTGGCCACGGGTCAGCTACAGACGCTGAGCAATCCTTTTGGTACCATCTTTAATCCCTATTCCATTAATACGGCTGTGAAAAGGCTGCACGACTCAGCGTTCTACGACCAGGAGGATCTGGTGGCTTATGACGATCAGGTAATCTCGCTGGACCATCATACCAAATTCAATTCACGTTATGCCCACCAGACCCTCGAACTTATTAACCGTGGGATAGAGGAGGGTAACTTATTTTTGCAGAATTCAAAATGGGTGATCATTACCTATGGGACCTCCTTCGCCTACGAGTTTCTTCCAAAAAATAAACTTGTAGCCAACTGCCACAAAATTCCGGGAAAATTCTATAATAAAAGACTGCTTTCCAATATGGAGCTTGAAGATGCGATGTATGAAACCGTAAACCATTTGAAAGACATTTGTCCGGAAGGTGTGCAGATCCTGTTCACCGTTTCTCCGGTAAGGCATACCAGGGACGGCATGGAAGAAAATACGCTTAGTAAGGCCAGGCTTATTTCTGCGGTACATGAAGTCATACAGCAGTTTGATGACTGCCATTATTTGCCTGCTTATGAAATCCTGATGGACGACCTGCGGGACTACCGTTTTTACAAAGACGACCTGATACATCCGGGCAAAATGGCAGTCCAGTATATCTGGGAGAAGTTTGGAAGCGCGTATTTCAGCGACCAAACCATGGATTTTGTAGAAGAAAACTTCAGGATCAGCCGTGCACTTGCGCACCGGCCCTCAGATGAAACAGACCCAAAATACCAGGTATTCCTGGAGAATCTGAAAGGCAGGATTGCCCTGCAGCAAACCTATGTAAAACACCCGGTTTTTCCGGACGCATTTACTCAACAATAACCAAATGATTGATACCCATACCCATCTGTATTCCGAAGAATTTGACGAAGACCGTGCTGCAATGATTGACCGCGCTGCCGCAAAGGGCGTGAGTCAGTTTTACCTTCCGGCTATTGACTCCGAAACCCATGAAAAGATGCTGGCGCTGGAACAGGAATACCCCGGCCGGATAGTTTCGATGATGGGTCTCCACCCATGTTATGTAAAGCCTGAAACCTGGGAGCAGGAACTTAAAATTGTAGAGGATTATCTGAATAAGCGAAACTTTCCCGCCATCGGGGAGATCGGGATTGACCTTTATTGGGACAAAACGACTTTGGATATTCAGGTGAAATCTTTTGAAACGCAGATAGACTGGGCCATTGAACGCGATCTGCCCATCGTTATCCATACGCGCGAAAGCTTTGATGAGGTTTTCGAGGTGCTGGAAAGGAAAAAACATCCGAAACTGCGCGGAATTTTCCACTGCTTTTCCGGAACGCTGGAGCAGGCACTTCACGCGGTCGACCTCAACTTCCTGCTCGGAATCGGTGGAGTGGTCACCTTTAAAAACGGCAAAATCGATCAGTTCCTGCATGAAATTCCGTTGGATAAGATCGTACTGGAAACCGACTCACCCTACCTGGCGCCAGTACCTTTCCGCGGCAAAAGAAATGAAAGTTCCTATCTGGACCTTGTGATAGGTAAACTGGTTGATGTTTACGGCAAAGACTATTCTGAGATTGACAGTATGACTACGGAGAATGCACTAAGGCTGTTTGGCAAGAATAAATAGGATCCTGCGTTTTGCAAACAAAAAGCCTCTCCGGTTCGGAAAGGCTTTGTCATTCGTCAGCAGAAATTTTATTTGTTTCTGGAGAAATTACTTTTGTTGTGCGGTTTCTTATACCCGATATTTTCTTTGGCCTGTGGTTTCGGCCTGGGAGTAAAAGGTTTGTTGTTGGAATCCCTTTTTTGCGGTACCAAACTGTCCGTATGGAAAGGATGGTCGCGCTCTACCGGAATTTTTTTGCCGATCAGTTTTTCAGTATTCTTCAGGTTCAGCAGGTCCAGACCGTCCACAAAAGAAATGGACTGTCCCTCGGCGCCGGCTCTTCCCGTTCTGCCGATACGGTGAACGTAGGTTTCGGAAACATCAGAAAGTTCAAAATTAACAACATACTTCAGTTCATCAATATCAATTCCTCTGGCGGCAATATCTGTAGCCACCAAAATCCTTGTTTTTCCGGACTTAAAGTTAGTAAGTGCGTTCTGCCTTGCATTCTGCGACTTGTTACCGTGAATGGCTTCTGCTGAAATCTTATGAGACTGAAGTTTTCTGGCGATTTTATCGGCACCATGCTTGGTTCTTGAGAACACAAGTACAGATTCTCTGATGTCGTTTTTAAGGATGTGTGTCAGCAGTTCCAGTTTGTCTTCCTTCTCAACGAAATAAACCTTCTGCTGTATGGTGTCTGCCGTGGCAGATACCGGAGCTACAGCTACCTTCACCGGGTTGTTCAGTATGGAATTAGCCAAATTCTTGATCTCATCCGGGAACGTTGCCGAGAAAAACAGGGTCTGTCTTTTCTCCGGAAGCATCTTCACGATTTTCTTAACGTCGTGCACAAAGCCCATGTCCAGCATTCTGTCGGCTTCGTCCAGTACAAAGATTTCCAGCTGTTTCAGTGAGATAATACCCTGAGAGATGAAATCCAGCAATCTGCCCGGCGTAGCAACCAATATGTCTACACCTCTCTTCAGCGACTGCTCCTGAGCACCCTGCTTAACGCCACCGAAAACCACAAGGTTTCTCAGTTTCAGGTTACGTCCGTAGGCATTGAAGCTTTCTTCAATCTGAATGGCCAGTTCACGTGTAGGTGTGAGGATCAGTGCCTTAATCTGGTTGTTACGGATGTTTTTTTCCGTAAGATTCTGCAGGATAGGGATCGCAAAGGCTGCAGTTTTCCCGGTTCCGGTTTGCGCGGTTCCCAGCAGGTCACGGCCTTTCAGGATTTCGGGAATGGCCTGTTCTTGAATTGGAGTTGGTTTTTCATAACCTTCCTGCTTAAGCGCATCGAGTATGGGCTTAATTAAATTTAAGTCTGTAAATAACAAAATTTTGTCCTGTTTTAAAATTAGTGCGGACGAAGCTTTATGCTTCTTCATTCATCCTGTCCTCAATAAATAAAACAGAATCTTTTGTAAAACGAATTACGAAATGGCTTAGAATGCCGCGAAATAGGCTGCAAAGATACGTTTTTATTTGCTGCAATGGTGCAAATGCCTAATCAGAAACTTTTTGCCAGTCTTGGTTGTGTCTTAAGTCCTCAAAGTAACGGTAAAGTTTCTCCAAATCCGGTGTGCCCTGCTTGCCGTAGTCTTCAACTGTTTTAGAAGTTCCATCCTTAAAACTGAGACGCAGGTAGGAGGTAGGCAAGTCGGTAACATTCCGGCTGCCGTATTTATCTTTTAGCGTTTTTGGTTTCAGCGCGTTCAACATTTCTACTAGTTTGCGGTAGTCTTCTTCTTTAATGTTGCCTTTAAAAGTACCTTCCCGTGGCCTGGAGAATTCATCTTTGGACCGTCCGTCAGAAAAGTTAAAATGTTCTGCTTCCAGCACAGCAGTCCGGTCCGGATTGATGGTCATCTTAAAGATAGGGCAGAAGCCAAAGCAGGCGCCGGCCTCATATTCAACAGTTGCGTATTCTGATTTATTCTGTGCGGTACAGGCCATTAATAGCGCGGCACTAAGTAAAAGGAACATGTATTTCATGGGGAATTTTTCTGGGTGCGCACAATTACTGTTCCAAAATATTACTGGTAAATATCGGCGTTGCTCCTCTATTAACTTGACACAACCGGGACGCTAAGGCGGATGCCTTCAGCTACTCCATTGAGTATATCTTCCTGGCATACTAACGAAGATTAGTAGGGAATTTGACCCTTGCATTATTTGTCAAAAAAAAACAGACCCGAAAATCAGGTCTGTTGTTTATTTTTGTTCAGTTATCCATGCAGCTTCTTCCAAATCACATCCTTGAGCTCCATAAGGCCTTCCTGAGTGACACTTGAGAAAAATACCGGTTTGCGGTTTTCCGGAAACTCCTTTGAGATTTCATCCTTAAGTTCCTCGTCCAGTAAGTCAGCTTTGGAAATTGCCAGGATATAATCCTTCTCCAAAAGTTCGGGATTGTATCTTTTCAGTTCGTTTTCCAGGATTTCAAATTCCTTATAATGGCTTTCAGAATCCGCCGGAATTAAAAACAGCAGGATAGAATTCCTTTCAATATGTCTCAGGAAACGGTGTCCCAATCCTTTACCTTCTGCGGCACCCTCTATAATCCCCGGGATGTCAGCCATCACAAATGATTTGTAATTCCTGTAATCCACGATGCCTAAGTTGGGAGTCAGTGTGGTGAAGGCATAGTCTGCGATTTTTGGCTTGGCGGCCGAAACTGCGGCCAGCAGCGTGGATTTGCCGGCATTGGGGAAGCCTACCAGACCTACATCTGCCAGAATTTTTAGTTCGAAAGTGATATAACCTTCCTCACCGGGCATACCTGGCTGGGCGTAGCGCGGCGTCTGGTTGGTAGAAGATTTAAAGTGCTCGTTACCCAAACCCCCTTTTCCGCCATGCATGAGGATGATTTCCTGGCCGTCCTCCATGATTTCGGCAATTACTTCGCCTTCCTCATTTTTAGCAATGGTTCCCAACGGTACTTTAATATATACATCTTCGCCATAAGCGCCGGTAAGCTGGTTTTTTGCACCGTTATGTCCGCGTTCCGCCTTTATATGGCGCGTAAACCGCAGTGGCAGGAGCGTCCACTCATGTGCGTCGCCTTTCATGATCACGTGTCCCCCGCGACCACCGTCGCCACCGTCGGGACCGCCTTTGGGAATATATTTTTCGCGGCGAAGGTGCGCCGAGCCTGCACCTCCGTGTCCGGATTTACAGTGAATTTTTACGTAATCTACAAAATTTGACATATCGTGTTTTTAGGGTTGAGGTTAAGATTTAGTTTACGGTCTGGATTTCTTTGGATAGGCATGCTGCATCCTAAATCCCGGCACCTGCATCCTATTTTATTTTTTCCACTTCAGCGTACAGCATTTCCGAAATCTCGTCTATTTCGCCTACGCCGTTTATTTCTACATATTTATTCTGCTTCTTATACAGTTCAGCTACCTCAGCAGTTTTGCTGTAGTATTCCTGAATCCTGGTTCGGATGATTTCCTCATTCGAATCGTCGGAGCGGCCACTGGTTTCTCCTCTTTTAAGTAAGCGGTTTACAAGGATCTCATCTTCAACTACCAGAGAAAGGCAAACAGAAATCTCTGAATTCAGCTCTTTCTTTACAATTTCCTCCAGTGCTACGGTCTGGTTTACAGTTCTTGGGTAACCATCAAAGATAAAGCCGTTGGTGTCGGTTGGTTTTTTAACTTCCTCCGTAAGCATATCTGTAGTTACCTGATCGGGTACGAGTTCTCCCTTGTCGATATAGGATTTTGCCAGTTTGCCCAGTTCGGTTTCATTTTTAATATTGTAGCGGAACAGGTCGCCTGTGGAAATCTGCTTCAGGTTAAATTTCTCAATCAGGTTCTGCGCCTGTGTGCCTTTTCCGCTGCCCGGAGGACCAAATAATACGATGTTGATCATGAATAGTTGTTTGTTATGGAAGAGTTCCGCTCTGGCGGATGGTTAGTGGTTGATCTGGCCTTCTTCGAGCTGGTAAAGGTCCTTAAGGTTGCGGCCAAGTTCATCATAATCCAGACCGTAACCCAGGACAAACTTGTTCGGAATTTCTTTACCTATATAATCCAGTTTGAAATCCTTCTTATAAACTTCGGGTTTCAGCAGGAAAGAAGCCAGTTTCACGGATTTTGGACGCTGGGTTTCATTGAAATACCGGAAGAGGCTTTCTACGGTGTTGCCGGTGTCCACAATGTCTTCAACCAGAATAATATGTCTGTCCTTTATTTCTTTGGTTAGTTCCATTTTCTGGTAAACGATCCCGGTGGACTGTGTCCCAACATAGGAACTCATCTGTATAAACGCGATTTCGCAGGGTCCCGGATAGTGTTTCAGCAAATCGGAAAAAAACATAACTACACCGTTCAGTACGCCAATGAAAACCGGAACTTCGTCCTTGTAATCTTCATAGATCTTTAAGGCGGTCGCCTTTACAATTTCCTGTATTTCAGCATCCTTTAAATAAGGAACGAAAGTCTTGTCATGAATTTTAATGGATTCCATACGCTGTTTTGAAGACCGCAAATTTAAGCATTTTTATCGGAAAAGTTTTTAAGGTCATTCAGCCACTAAAATATTACCCAGCAGCCAAGATTTTTCCGGCAAACTTTGTCTGAATCTTATATTAAAAGTAACTTTGCGCGAATCTAAAAACAGTAAAATATGTCAACTTACGTGGTTGTTGGTCTTCAGTATGGAGATGAAGGCAAAGGAAAAATAACGGATGTGCTTTCCGCAAAATCAGATTATGTCGTACGTTTTCAGGGTGGCGACAATGCGGGTCATACGGTATACGCCGGCGAAGAGAAATTTGTACTTCACCTGTTGCCCTCCGGAGTTTTACAGTGCCGTGGAAAATGCATCATTGCCAATGGCGTGGTGGTAAACCCTAAGGCCTTTATGAAGGAGATTGGCCAGCTGGAAGCCAAAGGGATGAGGACAGATCATGTTTTCATCAGCCGCCGGGCACACGTAATCATGCCATATCATATATTACTGGATACTTACCGTGAGGAAGAAGAGGACGGAACACAAATTGGGACCACTAAGAAAGGTATTGGTCCGTGTTACGAAGACAAGATTGCCAGGGCGGGAATCCGCATGGTTGACCTACTGAATCCTGAAGTGCTGCGTGAGAAGATTGAGAAAAACCTGAAGAGCAAGAACAGCCTTTTTGAGAAGTATTTCAATAAGCCTACGCTTAATGTGGATGAAATCTATAATGAGTTCCTGGAAATAGGCGAAAAACTGAAAGACCGTATCGTTGATACAGAAGTGGAGCTGAATCAGGCCATCAAGGACGGAAAAAATATACTTTTTGAAGGCGCTCAGGCTTTGATGCTTGATATTGATTTTGGTACCTATCCGTACGTAACATCTTCTTCACCGTCAACAGGTGGAGTGTGTACCGGTGCCGGTGTGCCGCCAACGAGCCTGCAGAATCTTATCGGTGTAGCCAAAGCGTACACAACCCGCGTTGGTCACGGGCCATTTCCAACTGAGTTGGATAACGAGTTGGGCGAAGAGATCCGTAAGGTGGGTCATGAATATGGTGCGACTACGGGAAGGCCAAGAAGGACGGGCTGGCTGGATCTTGTATCCCTTAAACATGCAACAATGATCAACGGAATCAATAACCTGGTGATCACCAAATTGGATGTATTATCGGGAATCCCAACACTTAAAGTGGCTACACAGTACAAAACAGAGGACGGAAAGATCATCGATTACTTTACCTCATCCACCACTAAACTGTACAACTACGAGCCTGTCTATAAAGAATTGGAGGGATGGACGGAAGATATCACCCATGCCCGCAGTTATGATGAATTACCTGCAAATGCAAAAAAATACATAGAATTTATAGAGGAATATCTGGGTATCAACGTTTATCTTGTTTCCGTAGGACCGGAAAGAAGCCAGAACATTATCCGGAAGGAACTTTTTTAATGGATTAATGATGTCTGACTAAAGACAACGCGCGGCCGGTGTCTTTTTTTGTTACCCATCTGGATTTCTTCATGAAGTGTCTACAGGTATTTCAGATGGATCATGTGATGCTGCATGTAACGCTGTTTTTACGGTTTTTGGGTTTGATTGCTTAGCAGGAAATGGAAATCATCATCATAAAGAAGAAGCAGTTGCTCAAATATTCTAAGGTCTTCAGGAGTCTGATGTGTGATGACCCTCCGGAGGGTCCGCTCGCCATCCAGGTAGATAATCTCTCTACGTTCCGAGCCTGCGACTACAGCCCATGATGGCGACTCCGGCAGGCTTGACAGGTCTTGTATTGCCTGGTCCAAAGCACTCCTGTCATACGTAGTGGAGTCGGTATATGCCGGTGAATCATCATAGCCCCTGAAAATCTTTATGGACGCCGTGGAATCATTATAAAAATTAATGGTGTAACTGTAGGCTTTGGTTTGCGGTAAACTGCCAGTGGTATATATAAGGACTAAGATGGTTTCCATTTCCTGTATTTTGGGGTTAGCGGGAGTACAAATTTATACGCAGATGGTACCTGTGATATAAGGTGAATCACCCTTTTTAGGTGGATGAAATCAGCTATTTTTCTGGACATTGAACATTCACTTTCCTCAAATCCGCCGGAAATTCCGTTTCATCACGTTATTTTTATCAATATAATTTTTTTTGCGGTATATCTATTGCATGAAAAAATTCGTTGTATGATTGTAAACATTATAGTTCTATAATTGAAAGGATTTTAAGGATATAAAGTCTGTATTGTTTAAATGTAAATTTTCGTTTTTTCCATCGCTAAAAAATATTCACTATGAAAAAGTTATCTGATAATCAAAGGCTGCAGACTTTAGATGAAATTGTATTTCATAACAGAAATAAGAACTATGGTGCCTATGCACTAAGGAAGGAAGAGGGTGCTTTTTTAGGAAAGGCTATGTTTTTGGGAATCAGCATTTTTGTGGTTCTTGGTATAGCGCCGCTTCTGCTCTCCAATTTAGACAGGTCGCCAGGTGCGCTTCCCGATGCGGGTACTCCACCACATTGGGTGCCTGTGGACGATTGGGTAGTGCCGGAACGTAAAGTTGAGCCAGCTGCAGTGAAGCCTGCTCCCACCTCAGTACAGACTTACAATACTTCCGTGCCGGTACCGACACAAAATGCGGTAGAGCGACCGGCCTCAAACATAAATCCGGAAACTGCTGTACCTGGATTACAGGATAGTCCCGGTGAGGCTCCGGTCAGTTCATATAGCCCGCCTGTAGCAGTTCAGGGTCCTGTTAGCACTACTCCTCAGGCACCGCCTGTAGTGGCGGATCCCAACGCAATACCTGCGGAGGTGGATGTAATGGCAGATTTTCAGGGTGGTATACAGGCTTTCCGAAAAAAAGTGCTTCAGAATTTTGACGGTTCTGCCTACGAGGGTTCCGGAGAAAAGATCTCGGCTGTCGTAAGTTTTGTGGTGGAGCGCGATGGAAGTATTTCCGCTGTTAAAGCAACAGGCAAAGATGCAGATTTTAACCGCGAAGCCGAAAAAGCAGTCAGCGCCGCACGTGGAAAATGGAAACCAGCAGTGCTGGACGGACGAAAAGTACGGTCATACTTTCGTATCCCAATTACAATGCAGTTTGAATAATTCTGTCTTTAGCGAGTTTAATTTATCCACAATTGATTTATCGGTTGTGGATAAATTTTTATATACTAAGAGGTTAAAGGTCAGTATTTTAATTTTCTCGGGCATTATGCCGTTACCCTGACATTAAAAAATATGTATTTTTGTCTTTTAAAGATAAAAAATGGGTAAGATCATCGGTATAGCGAATCAGAAAGGGGGAGTAGGCAAAACCACGACCGCAGTGAACCTGGCTGCAGCATTGGGGGTATTGGAAAAGAAAGTGCTTCTGATTGATGCAGACCCGCAGGCCAATGCTACTTCCGGTTTGGGTGTAGAGGAAGTGAAGTTTTCCACCTACAACCTGCTGGATCACAGTTCGGATGCAAAGAAATGCATACAGCGTACTTCTTCGCCCAATCTGGACATCATACCATCCCATATTGATCTGGTGGCTGCAGAAATTGAACTGGTGGACCGCGATCAGCGGGAATATATGCTGAAAGATGCGCTGGCCCAGATCCAGACAGATTATGATTTTATTGTCATCGACTGCGCGCCTTCACTTGGTTTGATTACGGTGAATGCATTAACAGCTGCAGATTCTGTAATAATCCCTATTCAGTGTGAGTATTTCGCGCTGGAAGGATTGGGCAAGCTGCTTAATACGATTAAGAATGTGCAGAAAATCCACAATAAGGATCTTGACATTGAAGGCTTGCTGCTTACGATGTATGATTCCCGTTTAAGGCTATCCAATCAGGTAGTAGAGGAGGTGAACAGTCATTTCCCTGAGATGGTATTTGATACAATTATAAGCCGTAATGTGCGTTTAAGTGAGGCGCCCAGCTTTGGAGAAAGTATCCTTAATTACGATGCCGAGAGTAAGGGGGCCATTCAGTACCTTCAGCTGGCTGAAGAGGTATTGCTGAAAAACGAAAATCTGGTGAATAATTAACCTTGGCAGAAGGTTATATAAGCGATAAACACATAAATGAAAGATAAAAAAAGAGCCATGGGCCGCGGCTTAGGTGCAATCCTGAGTGCAGAATCCAAAGCGACAGTGAACTCGGCGACCGACGAGGGTGCAGATA
The DNA here is from genome assembly GCA_023386965.1 of Bacteroidota bacterium. Taxonomy (GTDB): domain Bacteria; phylum Bacteroidota; class Bacteroidia; order Flavobacteriales; family Weeksellaceae; genus Marnyiella. Next base: position 13,520 of record JAEWIR010000024.1, on the reverse strand, counting down.
AGTTTGTAGGAAATATTGTGGAGGTTCAGATTGAGGACATTTATCCAAATGCCTCGCAACCCAGAACCTATTTCGATCAGCGGGCTCTTAATGACCTCGCACAGTCCATCCGGAATTTGGGGGTTATACAGCCTATTACCGTCCGCAAAGAAGGTGATAAGTTTGAAATCATTTCCGGTGAAAGGCGTTACCGTGCTTCGAAAATTGCAGGTCTGGAGACGATTCCGGCCTACATACGCCTCGTAAATGACCAGGAACTGCTGGAGATGGCCCTGGTGGAGAATATCCAGCGTGAAGATCTGGACGCCATTGAAGTTGCACTCACTTATCAGCGCCTTCTGGACGAGATTGGTCTAACTCAGGAAAGTCTGAGTCAGCGGGTGGGGAAGGAAAGGAGCACGATCACCAACTCCATAAGACTTCTGCGTTTAACTCCTGAGGTGCAGAACGCCATACGCAGCGGAGAGATTTCTGCCGGTCACGGCCGTGCAATCATCAGTCTGGAAGATCCGGAAGCTCAAAATTACCTCTTCAGGAAAATAATCCGTGAAGGACTCAATGTGAGACAGGCAGAACTCGCCTCTACCGAGATAAAGAATCCGGAAAAAAAGGCTGAACCCAAAGCCAAAACCGCATTGCCCAACAGCCTGAAAAGGGTGCAGAAATCACTGGCCGATGCGCTGGATGTGAATGTTGAGATCAAAGCTTCTGGCAAGGGTGACAAAGGAAAGATTGTCCTGGACTTTAAAAACCAGGATGACCTGGATAATATTCTCTCGCATTTTAGGTTATGAGGAGCTTCGTGACCGCCTTATTTCTGCTGACGTCTGTGTTCTGCCTGGCTCAGGTAAACCGTAATGATACCATACGGACGGAAAATCATCCGCGCGACACCCTTTCAGCAATAACGCCAAAAAGTGAACTGGAAGTAGTAAGCAATATCGAGGATCTGAATGCGCCCTATTCAAAACCTGTTTTCAGTCCCACCAAAGCGGGTCTCTATTCGGCGGTATTGCCTGGTTTAGGTCAGTATTATAATAAGAAATACTGGAAAATACCGGTAGTCTGGGGCGCCCTTGGAGCGGGAATTGGCGTAACAATCTACAACGACAAACGGTACCGCAGATACAGGAATGCATTCGTATCGGAAATTAATGGCGTGCCCCACGAATTTTCCAACTATAATATTTCTAATCTGAAAGAGGCCCTGGGCCGACAGCAGGACCTATGGAAAAGAAACCGGGACTATGCTATAGCCGCGACCGGCCTTATTTATATTCTTAATATTGTGGATGCCGTAGTAGACGCTCATCTCTACGAGGGCCGTAATGATCCTGATTTGGCTGTCCGACCCACACTGATACATGATGAATTTACGGATAGACCGTCCACTGTGGGAGTAGCCCTCAATTATAAATTTTAAATGAATCCCTGATGAAAATAGCATTGGTAGGATATGGGAAAATGGGTAAGATCATTGATGAGCTTGCCTCGGCGAAAGGTCACGAGATTGTGGCTCGCCTCACGGAAACCCCGACTGCCCATAATCTGAAGAACCCGGATGTAGTAATTGAATTTTCCCAGCCCGAAGTGGCATTCATCAACATAAAAAACTGTCTGGAACTTCAGATCCCGGTAGTTTGCGGAACAACCGGTTGGCTGGCCCGAAAGACTGAAGCAGAGCAGATTGCGCTCGATAATGACACTGCATTCCTTTACGGATCCAACTTCAGTTTGGGGGTAAATCTCTTTTTTGCGCTCAATGAAAAGCTAGCTGATCTTATGCGGCCATTTCAGCAGTATAATGTACAGCTGGAAGAAACACACCATACCCATAAAAAAGATGCGCCCAGCGGTACTGCTATTTCCCTTGCTGAGGGCATTATTTCCCATAATCCACGTTTTAACGCCTGGAAACTGGAAGAGACCCGGGATGCAGAACTTGGAATTTTTGCCATCCGCGAAGATGAGGTACCCGGTACACACAGGGTTTACTACCGTTCGGATGTAGATGAGATTGAAGTTAGCCATACCGCCTTCAGCCGGAACGGTTTCGCGCAGGGCGCGGTTATCGCCGCCGAATGGATTGTCGGGAAAAAGGGTAACTTCAGCATGCAGGATGTATTATTTAACTGATCATTCTTCCACAATAAAGAGTAACATTTACTTAATCATTTAAACTAATAGCGTTAAGCAACTGAATATGGATTATTTTCTGACCTATACCTTATATGTAATTATACTCACCGTACTGATGGGAGTATCCACCTGGAAACTTTTCCAAAAATTGGGTTACAGCCCTCTGCTGGCATTTGTACCCTTTTATAACTATTATATCGTTCAGAAGGAATCGGGCCAGCCCAGGTGGTGGGTAGTGCTTGCCTATCTCCCAATTGTTGGACCCATTATGATGACGGTGTTTCATCTCAATCTGATGAAGGAATTCGGGAAGACCCTCTTTCAGCAAAAACTGATGACCGTGTTTCTGCCTTTCATCTATATGGCAGTGGTTAATTATTCAAAAGATGCAGAACGATGGACAGAAGAGGATTTATATCTGACAGATGATGAAAAAAATGCGGGCAAAAAGGATTCCTTCCTGGGCTCCGTTACCTTTGCTGTAGTGTTTGCCACAATAATTCATGTTTTCTTTACGCAGCCTTTCGGAATTCCTACTGGTTCAATGGAGCGTACACTGCTGGTAGGAGATTTCCTCTTTGTTAATAAACTGAATTACGGTTACCGTATGCCTATGCGGCCGCTGGCGATACCCTTTCTGCAGGGAACCATCATTGACACGGGCGAGAAAGGTAACCCAAAGGATGATCCGAAATCCTATGCGGAAGCTGTAAAACTTCCCTACCTGCGGCTGCCTGGATGGGAGAAGCCACAGAGAAATGACATTGTGGTCTTTAACTACCCGGATGATTCCGTTCATGTAGCTATAGACAGAAAGGATCCCTATGTAAAGAGGCTGGTAGCTCAACCGGGCGATCTTATGGAATTCAGAGCCGGAAAACTTTTCATCAACGGTAAGCCGGAAGTGAGGATGGGCGATGCTCAGGTGCAGCATGCTTATGAAGTCCTTACCAGTTCACAGTTGGACATAGGTTCTCTATACAATGTTTACGGATTTTTGCCGGTACAGGAACAGCGCACGGATTCCGGGTTCTATTACCGGTTTCAGGGGTTGACTGACCAAACAGCTAAGGAAATTAAATCGCTTCCGCAGGTTGTAAATATGGTGGAAGCTGTAGAACCACAGGGCAAGAAAGATATTTCTTACTATCCGGATATACAAAAGAGTATTGAGCAGCAGCAGTTGGTTTTCAGCGACAAAATCAATACCTCATCCACCATCTTCCCGAATAATAAAAACTGGAATGTTGATTGGTACGGACCGCTGCGGATCCCAAAGAAAGGTGATGTACTGAAATTGACCCCCGAAAACCTGCCCGAATACCGGAAACTGATTGTACAGCATGAAGGTAACACGCTGGCTGAAAAGAACGGCAAAATAACAATCAACGGCCGCGAAACCGATACATACACCGTCAAATATGACTACTACATGATGGTGGGTGATAACCGTGATGCTTCGCTGGATGCACGCTTTTTTGGTTATGTTCCGGAAACTCATATTGTAGGGAAACCGATGTTCACCTGGTTGAGTATTGAAGGCCTTTTCTCTGATGAAGGGTCCACTTATCAGGCACCGGGTAAGAAAGTTCGGTGGGACAGGATGTTTAAAGCGGCCAATACCGGTGAACTTCACAAAACCTCCTACTGGTGGCTGGCGGTGCTTGTGCTGGTCCTATTTTTCGGGTGGGATTATTTTGCAAAACTCTTCCGGAAAAAAGATAACGATGCTTAAACTTAATCATACAAAACGCGGTTCCGATCGCGTTTTTTAATTTTAATAGAACTCAAATGAACGTCTTACTACCTCTGTTTTATCTTCCTCCTATTTCGTGGTACGCTGAATTTTTAAAGCCTGACCGCGGCATAACGCTGGAGCAGTTTGAGAACTTTCCCAAGCAAACTTACCGCAACCGCGCAATCATTTATGGTGCTAACGGGAAATTGGCATTAATGATACCTGTAAGCCACAACGGTACCCGGCTTTACAGGGAAACTGTGATCTCCTATGCTGAGGACTGGCAGAAAATCCACTGGAAATCAATTAAAACAGCCTATCAAAGTTCACCTTACTTTGAATTTTATGAAGATAAACTGCAGACCATCTATTCGGAAAAGAAAAAATACCTTTTCGACTTTAACCTTATGGTCCTCGACGTTATCCAATCACTTCTGAAAACAGAGGTGAGTTTTGCCATGACACAGGAATTCATAAAAGAACCGGAACATAATAATTTGCGCGACCATTTCTCTGCAAAAAATGCGCAGCCAAAAGGTTTGCCGGAGTATTATCAGTCCTTTTCTGCCAAACACGGCTTCATTGAAGATTTATCCGTTTTGGACCTTCTGTGTAACATTGGTCCGGAATCCACTACCTATCTTAGAAATATTTCAACAATACAATATTAATTTTATGAAAAGACTTTTTATAGCAACTTCCTTCCTTTTTGGATTCGGATTGTTCAGCGCACAGTCTGCAACGGCCGTGGAGCCTGCAAAGGATAAAGATCTGATGACATGGTACCATAAAGATTTTTCTGCGACCAAAGTTTATGGAATAAACACCGATAATGCATATAAATTCCTGGAATCAAAAGGTTTGAAGCCGAAAACTGTTGTTGTAGGAGTATTGGACAGTGGTGTGGAGGTAGATCATCCCGGTCTAGTAAAAAATATGTGGAAAAATCCAAACGAGGTTCCTAATAACGGTAAAGACGACGATGGTAACGGTTATATAGACGATGTACATGGCTGGAACTTCATAGGAGGCAAGAACGGCGATATAGATGCAGATAATTTGGAGGTGACCCGTGTGGTAAAAAAATACCAGCAAGTTTTTGAAGGTCCCAATTCAACCGAAAATAAAGCCAATCAGGCAAAGAGACCAGCGGAGTTCGAACTGTATATGAAATCCAAGGAGCTTTATACGAAGAAAGGGATGGAGGCAAAGCAGGCCTATCAAACCTACAGTATGATCAACACTTTGATTCCTACCATGGTGTCTATGCTGAACGGTAAGGTGCTTACACCGGCAACGGTAGCTGCCATTAAGCCAACGTCACAGGAGCAGGCCATGTCTGCACAGGTACTGGCCGGCATCGCTGCCGATCCTGATTTTACAGGAAAAACCCCTGCAGAGGTGGAGAAAATGCTGAAGGAGCAAATGAAGGAGGCTATAGACCATTTTGAAGCACAGGCCACCAAACATTATAACCTGGATTTTGATCCACGTGCCGAAATAGTGGGCGACAATTATGAGGATTATACTGAAAAATATTATGGGAATAATAATTATGAGGGACCCGATGCCGGACATGGTACCCATGTGGCGGGAATTATTGCAGGTCTTCCGCAGGGGAGCGAGGTTCAGTATGGCGTCGCTTCAAAGGTAGCACGTATCATGGCTGTGCGTACAGTACCTAACGGAGATGAGCGTGATAAGGATGTAGCAAACGCGATCAGATATGCGGTTGATAACGGCGCAAAGATTCTCAACATGAGCTTTGGCAAACCGGTTTCACCTGGTAAGGAAGTCGTTTGGGATGCATTCAAGTATGCTCAGGACAAAGGAGTTCTTTTGGTTAAAGCGGCCGGTAATGACAACCATAACGTTGCTGAACATACTTATTTCCCGAGTAACTTTAAGAATACTGCCGATGAGAAACCTTTCATTAACAATATGATAGTAGTAGGTGCAAGTACGAAGGATGCCCAAGCTTTGAGAGCTTCGTTTTCCAATTATAATAAAAAGATGGTAGACGTATTCGCTCCGGGGCAGGAAATCTACGCACCTGTACCTGATGGTAAATATAAATACGAACAGGGAACTTCTATGGCTTCCCCGGTAGTTGCCGGTGCCGCAGCAGTGCTGTGGGCGTATATGCCAAGTCTAAAGCCCGAACAGATTATCGAATCACTGGTTAAAACATCGAATAAATCTACAGTAAGTGCCATGATTGATTCTGATAAGAACAGCACTTTTGAAATGATATCCAGATCTGGTGGCGTCATTGACCTGTATAAGGCGGCAGAATATGCTTTTACCAATTTCTATAAAGCAGACAACAAAGCTTCAAAGCCGGCAGCCAAAAAACCGGCAGCAAAGAAGAAATCAAAATAAAACTACTTTCAGTTAGTAAAATGTTAGTCAGAAAAAGTCCATTTTTATGGGCTTTTTCTGTTTTCAGGCATTTTCGCTGGCACGGTTTTCGCCTGTTTGCCATTATCAAATATTAAAACAATGAAAAAAATACTTTTAACAGGAATCGCAGCAGCTTCGCTGGCTGTTTCCTGCACCACTGCAAAAACAGCCCAGGCCGACAGAGCGGAGTTTCTTAAGATGAAAGGTACGTGGCAAATCACAAGTGTAGATTACGATAAATCTTATATTATAAAGCCATTTGATGAAGGAGCTGATGCTCAGTGTTTCGTTGGTAGTCAATGGGTGCTTGTGCCGAATAATTATACAGGAACCTACACGCTTAACGGTGGGGGAGCATGCCCGGTAAAAACCCAACCTATTAAGTTTGAAGTTGTGAGCGGTAATACATTTCAGTTCAAAAAAATCTTTGACGGAACAAAACCTAAAGAGAATGAAACCGGATATGCGCTCACTTTGTTAAGTCAGACCGCCGATCAGTTTTCAGTGCAGCAATCTGTTCCTTTTGAAGGCCAGAACGTTAATGTAATTTACAATTTTCAGAGAACCGGAAAATAATCAATAAATAATAAAATCATGAAATTAAGGAATACTTATATAGCAGGAATTACTGCAGCTCTGATGCTTACGAGTTGCGAAACTATTCAGAATTCAAATCACCAGCAAAGAGGCACTGTGGTAGGTGCATCTACAGGGGCTGTAATCGGCGGTGTGCTGGGTAATAATGTAGGTAAAGGTGGCAACGCACCTGCGGGAGCTGTCCTTGGGGGCATCATTGGTGGTGTGGCCGGAAACGTAATCGGCCGCAAGATGGACCAGCAGGCCAAAGAAATTAAGCAAACCCTGCCGGGCGCCGAGGTTGAAAGGGTAAATGAAGGAATTAAGGTGACCCTGCCGGAGAGAATGGTTAATTTTGGTTTTGACTCCTCTGAATTAACGGCGACCTCCAGAGCAAACCTGGATAAACTTGCAGAAATTCTTAAGAATAATGAGGATACCAACATTAATATTTATGGTCACACCGATAGTAAAGGTACAGACAGCTATAATCAGGCACTGTCTGAGAGAAGAGCTGCTGCGGTAAAGTCCTACCTGGTAGGTAAAGGAGTGGCTTCCAGCCGTATGTTCCCTATGGGTATGGGTGAAAGCGATCCTAAATCCTCAAATGATACTGAAGCCGGAAGAGCCGATAACCGCCGTGTAGAATTTGCAATTACGGCAAATGAAAATATGATTAAAGACGCTCAGCAGGGGCAGTAAAGCCCAGTATTGAGCATATTATTTATAAAGAACTGCCTTCGGGCAGTTTTTTTTGTTAGTTGTAAAATGCATTGCATTAAAATAACGTATTTTTACGCTTGATTCCTCAAATTATTTATGACAAAATATATAAAACTGCTACGTGTGGAGCAGTGGGTTAAGAACCTTTTTGTTTTTCTGCCCCTGTTTTTCTCGGGCAACATTACCAATGGCAATTTGGTTTTAAAGAGTTTAGCAGCTTTTGTTGTGTTCTCTCTGGCCGCCAGCTTTATATATATTCTGAACGACTATTCCGATGTAGAATCCGACCGAAGACATCCGGAAAAATGTAACCGGCCCATTGCCAGCGGTGCCATATCAAAAAGTACCGCGATTGCTTTTATGTTTATGGTACTAGCAGCCGCACTGCTTTTACTGGCTGTTTCGCAGTTTTATCTCGGAATCAGTGTAGGAAAATTTTCCACCGTTATCCTGTTTTATGTATTGCTTAATGTGGCCTATACATTTCATCTGAAACATGTAGCCATCATTGATGTTTCCATAATTGCAACAGGTTTCGTGCTCCGTGTACTGGCAGGTGGTTATATAACAGGTATCCCAATATCACAGTGGGCTATCCTTCTTACATTCGTGTTAGCACTTGTGCTTGCATTTGGCAAACGGCGTGGTGAACTTATCAATGCACAGATTTCAGGGCGTACGCGGAAGGCCCTGGATGGTTATAATGTTCAGTTTGCCGATATTGCGCTCTCAATATCCGTTACTCTCGCCATAATTTCGTACCTTATGTTCACCGTACAGCCGGAAGTGCAGGAACGGTTTGGCAGCCGGATTTTTTATACATTCATTTTTGTGGTGTTCGCATTTATGAGGTACCTTCAGCAAACTCTTGTGCATAACAAGACTGAGTCTCCCACCAAGATCATCTACAAAGACCGCTATATACAGGTAACTCTTGCCATATGGTTTGCGACCTTCCTGCTGTTAATTTATGATAAGCAGTTTTAATTAGGATGAAGAAGAATTTTGTACAGAAAATTGCCAATTGGGGAAATTATCCTGTGGTGACAAAGAATATCCGCACCGCAGACACGCTCTCCGGAATCCGGTCCTTTGTCCAGCAACATAATGAAGTAATTGCGAGGGGCAACGGGAGATGTTATGGCGATGCTGCGCTGGCAGAAAACATATTCTCAACAGCACGGCTTAATAAATTCATAAATTTCGACAGAATTAACGGGGTAATCGAATGTGAGTCCGGGGTTCTGCTTGCGGATGTGCTGGATCTTATAATCAAGCAGGGTTATTTCCTGTATGTTACTCCCGGCACCAAGTTCATTACCGTAGGAGGTGCTATAGCTTCCGATGTACACGGCAAAAATCATCACTCGGAGGGTTGTTTTTCGGATTACTTGATTTCCTTTAAACTGATGGTTGAAGACGGTTCTGTACACAACTGTTCGGAAACTGAAAACGCACAGCTGTTTTGGTCCACCATCGGAGGGATGGGGCTTACGGGTATCATACTTTCGGCCGCGTTCAAACTTCGGAATATAGAGACCGCCTATATACGGCAGCAAAGGATTAAAGCTGATAATCTGGACGAAATTTTTTCCCTGTTCGAGGAGAGTGACTCGTGGACTTACAATGTAGCCTGGATAGACTGTCTGCAAACCGGTAACAATATCGGACGCTCTATCCTGATGCGGGGCGAGCATGCCACCAGAGACGAAATCAATGTAAGGAAGCGCGAAACACCTTACGGGATAGAAAAGCGGATGCTGCCTTCAGTCCCGGCCTACATGCCTTCCATCCTCCTGAACCGCTTTACAGTGAAACTGTTCAATAAACTGTATTATGCTCAGCAGAGGCAGAAAAGAACAGAGAATATTGTAGATTATGAAAGATTTTTCTTTCCGTTAGATGCAGTTGAAAACTGGAACCGGATCTATGGAAAGAATGGCTTTATACAGTATCAGATGGTGATCCCAAAAGAGCATGGCCGCCAGGGAATGCAGGAAATACTTTCTGCCATAGCGGCAAGCGGCAACGGCTCGTTTTTGGCGGTTCTTAAACTGTTTGGTAAGAATAATCCCCTGGCCTACAATTCTTTTCCGATAGAAGGGTATACCCTGGCACTTGACTTTAAAGTGAACCTCCAGCTTCCCTCTCTGGTTGCACAGTTGGATACTATTGTTGAAAAATACAGCGGCAGAATTTATTTAACCAAAGATTCAATGAGTAAAGCCTCATTAACCAACTATTTAAGTAATGTGGAAAATCCCAAATTTGTGTCGCTTCAGAATAAAAGGATCCTGAACAGTACCATTACGTCGCAAAGTACTCAGGGCTCAAACAGCAAAAGAAATATACAATGATTGTACTAGGCAGTAATTCGGAAGTGGCCCAGGCTTTTGTTGAAGAGGTCCTGCAGCGTGACGGTAATATGGATAAACTGTATCTGTTTACTTCTGAACCTGAACTGGCAGGCAAATTTGCACAGCATTTAAAGGTTAAATATCTTCAGGATTCAGAAATTGTAGTTCTGGACCTGACGTCGGAAGTCAATTTTTCACGTTTTGAGAAAATTGACTCATCACTCCTTTTTTGTGCCGTGGGATATCTGGGAGTAGACAGTGAGGAGGGCCTCTACGACACTAAGAATACAACCAGGGTGTTGGATATTAATTTTAGCCGTCTCATTCCGCTGTTGACCCATTTTGCTGAGAAAATGGAACGCCGTCGCGGAGGTACCATGATTGTGCTTTCTTCGGTGGCTGGGGATCGTGGCAGACAAAGTAATTTTATCTATGGAAGTGCAAAAGCAGGGCTAACTGCGTACTTAAGTGGCCTGCGTAATTATATGCACAACCGGCGCGTACACATAATGACCGTAAAACCCGGATTTATGAGGACTAAGATGACCGAGGGCTTGCCACTTAATCCGGCACTTACTGTTACGCCGCCCAGGGCAGCAGAATATATTTATAAGGCTTACCGAAAAAAACAGAATGTGATTTATGTACTGCCTGTTTGGCGGCTTATTATGCTTGTAGTAAAGAATATTCCCGAGTTTATTTTTGTTAAACTTAAACTCTGATATTTATCTGATGAGAAAACTTTATTGCTTTGATTTTGACGGTACCCTTACCTATAGGGACACCATGTTCATGTTTCTTAGGCACTATAATGCCCGTAGGTTTTACATCAGATTTGTACTTCACATTCCTCTTTTTATATTATTGAAATTAAGACTTATGGATGCTGAGACGGTTAAGAAAAGTTTCATATCCTCAGTACTTAAAGGTGAAAGACGTAGCCGGATTGAAGAAGAATCGGATAGGTTTTTTAACGAGAATTTCCCCGCTGTAATGCGGCAGAATGCGCTTGATTTTCTGAACAGCCGTGATCCGGCTCAAACTGAAAGTTGGCTGGTTACCGCCTCGCTGGATATTTGGGTCCGCCCGTTTGCACAGAAGTTCAGTATGAAACTTCTGGCTACGGAAGCAGAATTTAGGGATGATGTGTTTACAGGTAGGTTTATTACGCCTAATTGTAATGGTAATGAAAAACTTAACCGCATTCGCGCGGAAATCAAGGGGCGGAAATTTGACAAGATAATAGCCTTTGGCGATACGGCGGGTGACAAGCCTATGCTTAACTGGGCCGACGAAAGCTATTTCCGTTTTTTTCATTAATTTTGAAAGCTATAACACGTACTCCTCATGAAGAAAGTCTATTTGGATAATGCTGCAACTACACCCCTTGCAGATCAGGTAATTACTGAGATGGTTGCGGCCATGAAGAACTTTGGTAATCCATCATCCACCCACAGTTTTGGTCAGGAAGCCAAAATTCTTATTGAAAATGTACGGAGGAAAATTGCTGATTATTTACGTGTAAGTCCGGCAGAAATTATTTTCACCTCTTGCGGCACCGAAAGTAATAACATGATTATTAAATCGTGTGTGCGTAATTTGGGCGTTACCAGGATAATTACATCACCCATCGAACATAAATGTGTTGCCGAAACGGTTGCGGAAATGAAAAGCCGTAAGAATGTTGAGGTGGTTTACCTTCGTCCGGACAAAAAAGGTGATATAGATTTGGTGCAGCTGGAGGAAGTGCTGAAGCAATCAGACGCTAAGACACTGGTTTCCCTTATGCATGCCAATAATGAAATTGGTAACATGATAGACCTAAAGAAGGTCGCAACAATCTGTAAAGAGTTTAATGCACTGTTTCACTCGGATACCGTACAGAGTATGGCACATATGGATCTTGATTTCTCAGACATTCCGGTGGATTTTGCGTCCTGCAGTGCTCATAAATTCCACGGTCCAAAGGGCAGTGGTTTCGCATTTATAAGAAAGTCTTCCGGTCTGAAAGCTTTGATCACCGGAGGTCCTCAGGAAAGAAGCTTGAGAGCCGGTACTGAAAATGTTGCCGGAATTGTAGGGCTTGGCGCCGCAATGGAACTTGCGATGAAGCATATGAAAGAATATTCTGAGCATATCATACAAATTAAGGATTATGCCGTTAAGAGGATATCAGAAAGTGTCCCCGGTGTTAAGTTTAACGGAAGGAGTAGTGAAGAAAGCAGTCTCTATACGGTATTAAGTGTCTTGCTTCCTTTTAAAGATCCCATGATTGGTATGAAGCTCGATATGCAGGGTATCGCGGTTTCACAGGGAAGCGCCTGTTCTTCTGGTGCCTCTAAGCCTTCAATGGTGATGCTGATGCTCCTGGATGATGAAGAACTGAACACCACCACACCACTGCGTGTATCCTTCAGTCATCTTACAACGACAGATGAAATTGACGTTTTGGCTGATGCATTGCAGAAAATTGCGGAAAGTTATAATATAGAAAGTGTAAATAGTTAGAATAGGTGCCCCATGAAGAGGGTTGACCTATAAAAGTGTACATTTGCAATAGTTCATACAGTATTAATAAAAAAATATAAAAAATGGCAGTAGAGATTACAGACAGCTCGTTTCAGGAAACAGTGCTTAAATCAGATAAACCGGTACTTGTAGATTTTTGGGCAGTATGGTGTGGGCCATGCCGTATGCTTGGACCTATCATCGAAGAAGTTGCCGCCGATTTTGAAGGAAAGGCAATAGTTGGTAAAGTAGATGTAGACAATAATCAGCAGGTTTCTGTAGATTATGGTATTAGAAATATACCGACTGTGCTCATCTTCAAAAATGGAGAGGTGGTAGATAAGATTGTAGGTGTAGCTTCAAAAGAGGTTATTTCTGAAAAACTTTCAGCACATTTATAAAAATAATCAGATTGATAATGAATGCTTTCCCTTCGGGGGAAGTATTTTTATTAATAAAAAATTGGTGCCGTATAGAAATTTGTGTACTTTTGCACTCACCAAAAAGGAAGAAGTTCTTTAACATTAATTGGTAAGATAGTTCCGCTGGTTAGAATGCTCTCGTCAAGAGTGACGAGATGGGTTCGAGTCCAGAAGGATACTAAAGTTTATCAGAACTTTTCAAAATCTGATCCGGTAGTTCAGCTGGTTAGAATGCTCTCGTCAAGAGTGACGAGACGGGTTCGAGTCCACTGGGATACTAAAGTTTATCAGAACTTTTTAAAAATCTGATCCGGTAGTTCAGCTGGTTAGAATGCCGCCCTGTCACGGCGGAGGTCGCGGGTTCGAGTCCCGTCCGGATCGCAGCTTATTATTCACGTCATCAGATGTTGAAGTACGCATTATCAGAAGTGAGATGCAGGAGTTAAAATTGAAGTTTATCAGAACTTTTTAAAATCTGATCCGGTAGTTCAGCTGGTTAGAATGCCGCCCTGTCACGGCGGAGGTCGCGGGTTCGAGTCCCGTCCGGATCGCATAAAGCCCCATTTTGGGGCTTTTTTGTTTTATATAGGCCACAAGTAATTATCCAACAGTACTATTTAATTCTTAACTTAGAATTTATTTATGTACTATGTT
>JAEWIR010000012.1 GCA_023386965.1 Bacteroidota bacterium | reverse complement strand
CCGACATTCTGAGCCTGGCGGGAAAAGCATATCAACCACCGCGGCCGCTACATTGCGGGGCTCACCCAGTGAAGGCGCAAGATGCATCCGGAAACCCGGAGCCGCATTAACCTCAATTACCGCACCGCCGTTTTTTGAGAGAGGAACATCAAGGCCTGGTGCAATGACATCAATACCACAGATATCGAGGTTCATAAGCGCCGCAATACGCTCGGCCAAAAACCTGTTTTCTGCATGTACCTCATCGGTCACGTCGGCTGCTATGCCGCCTGTACTGAGATTAGCTGTTGATTTAAGAAAAACAGTCTGCCCGGCCGGCACTACGCTATCTAAATCATATCCCTGTTGATTCAAGATATTTTCAGTATCGGAATTGACGCTAACTCTGGTTAACACTGCTTCATGACCCTCACCGCGTTCAGGGTCGCCGTTTAATTTTGATAAAAGTTGCTGTACAGTGGATTTTCCATCACCAATAATATAAGCCGGAATCCGGTGTGCGGCTGCAACAAGTTTTCCGTTCACCACAAGAAGGCGGTGGTCATGACCTTTGATGTACCGTTCCACAATAACCCTGGATCCTATTTTCCTTGCATATCTAAAAGCCTGCAGCGCACTTTCTTCATTCGTAATATTTACTGTTACTCCCCTGCCATGATTGGCCGTCAGTGGTTTAATTACCACGGGATACCGGAGATCGGACAGGGCATTAAGCAGTTCTGTTTCTTCACAGCAAACATATCCTTCCGGCACAGGTATTCCGGCCTGCTGAAGCACGCCTTTGGTTTCCTGCTTGTTATCCGCGAGTTCCACCGCAACACAGGAAGTCTTTCCGGTTATTGTAGCCCGGATGATTTGCTGATTCCTGCCATAACCCAACATTATCTTCGAACATTTGTCCATCCGTCGCCAGGGAATTCCGCGGTTCTCAGCCTCCCGGATTATTGAGAGGGTACTGGGTCCCAGACCATCCGTGTTCCGCAGCCGTGCCAATGTGCTTCCCGGTTCATAATGATTAAGTTCAGCATCTACAAATGACGGATAGCCACCGGATGAAAGATCATCACTTTTGTCAGGTAAGGTATTTGAAGTTTTATTCATTTGACCAGCATATATAAGTGAAACGGACCCGCAGAAATAGTTGCCGATTAAGCTGTAACTGCGAAAAGGCCGAAAGACCCAAAATTCTTAAGGATCTCAGTGTATATGAAATACTTAATCTTACAACGGTCCTTCAGTATTGCTGTAACGCATCAAATGAAGTGCCAGCAAAACTGGATTAAAAGTGGTCGATCCTCCACTTACATTTTGCATTTAAATAGTTGGAATGGCTATTCTTCAGTATTTTTGCAGGCATGAAAATAATCTCTTACAACGTAAACGGTATCCGTGCAGCTTTCACGAAAGATTTTCTGGGCTGGCTTCAAGTTGCAGATCCGGACATAATATGCATTCAGGAAAGTAAAGCCGGCAATGATCAAATTGACATTGAAAGTCTGGAAAAACTGGGTTATCACAGTTACTGGCACTGTGCACAGCGCAAAGGATATTCCGGTGTGGGCATTGCATCAAAAGTGAAACCGACGCATGTGGAATACGGCTGCGGAATTGAACACTACGATAACGAGGGTCGGATTATCCGCGCGGATTTTGAAGACTTTTCTGTTATTTCGGTTTATGTACCGTCGGCCTCCAACGCAGACCGGCTTGGTTTTAAGCTGGAGTTCTGTGATGATTTTCTGGACTATATCAAGGAACTTAAAGAATCAATTCCAAACCTTATTATTTCAGGCGACTTCAATATCTGTCATAAGGAAATTGATATCCATAATCCTGCAGGCCTAAAAAACGTTTCAGGTTTTCTGCCCATAGAACGGGAATGGTTAACACGGTTTATTGATGAATGCGAACTTATAGACAGTTTCCGCTTTTTTAATGACCAACCTGATCATTATTCGTGGTGGAGCTACCGGCAGAATTCCCGCGAGCGCAACAAAGGCTGGCGTTTGGATTATAATTTTGTTACCTACAGCATGAAGGAAAGACTTAGCCGTGCGGTAATTTTAAAAGAGGTAAAACATTCCGATCATTGTCCGGTAATGGTTGAATTGACAGCAGGGCAAAATTAATTTGCAGAATACCGTGCGTAAGTTGAAAATAATAAAATATCCCGCTTGCCCCGTATCAGGATATTCCAAATTTTGCTTTGTAATAATGTCACCCTTCGGGGTTCGAAACTTTCCGATCATATAAGCTAAAATACTTTCACTCCTTCTGGGTTCCGACCTATCCAATCTATAATGCTACAATACTTTCACCCCCTTCGGGTTTGAATCTATCCGATCATATAAGCTAAAATACTTTCACTCCTTCGGGGTTCAAATCTGTCCAATTATAAAATGCTAAAATAATTTCACCGCCCTTCGGCGTTTTACAGATGAGAATAAAATCCCGAAGGGATGAAAATATTATAAACGAATCCGCAAGGAAACAACAGAAAAATCCCGAAGGGATGAAATAATTAACAGGCAGATATTTTCTTCTTATCTTAGTTGATCGGCATATTTATTATCATGGCTGGAACCTATTCTCAAATATATATTCAATTTGTTTTCGCAGTTAAAGGGCGCCAAAATCTTTTGCACTCACAATGGCGAAATGACGTATTTAAGTATATGGCTGGAATAATTCGCGGTAAGGGTGCAAAGCCAATAATTGTGAATCGTGTAGAGGATCATGTACATGTTTTCGTGGGTTTGAAACCGTCAATATGCCCTTCAGATTTGGTACGGGATATCAAGAACGGGTCGTCAAAGTTTATAAATCAGCAAGGATGGATTCCGGGAAAATTTTGTTGGCAGGAAGGCTATGGAGCATTTTCCTATTCGCAATCACAATTGGATAATGTATATCGGTATATTGAGAATCAGGAACAGCATCATCAGAAGCGAACATTTGAAGAAGAGTATCTGGAATTGTTGCATAAGTTTGAGGTTGAATACGATGCTAAATTTTTATTTGATTGGATTGAGCATGCATAATTTTTATATTATATCAAATTGAATGCGTCGGCATAATAATGTCACCCCTTCGGGGTTCAAAGCTATCCGACCTATGATGCCAGAATACTTTCACCTCTTCGTGGTTCATAGCTATCCAACCTATAATCTACAATAATTTCACCCCTTCGGGATTCGAAGCTATCCAATCTATAATCGTACAATAATTTCACCCCTTCGGGGTTCTGCCGGTCTACAATAATGTCACCCTTGCAAATTCTGCCGCTCCTGCAGGACTTAAAGATCAGATCACTAAATCACTTCATTTCACGGTTCACCAAATCCATAGAAAAGGCCGGGAGACAGATAGCTAAGTATTCGCATTCGTCATCAAATGGGTTGCTGTACCGGATGCGTGCACCCTTCTCAATCCGGATGCTTTGTCCGGCTTCCAGAACAAGGATATCACCATCAATTTCGAACTGCTTCTTTCCTTTGATGATGTAAGTGTATTCATCAAATTCCGGCGTTTGGTGTGGCTCGCTCCAGTGTGGCGGCGCCAACATATGGGCAATTGAAATTTCCCCGTTACCGGTAGAGCGGCCCCAGATTTCTTCAATGAGTTTACCGTCCGTTGTGGGAACGACAAATGGTGACTTCTGAACTGTATATTTTTTCATGGTAAAAGGAGGGTAGGCTGATTACCGGCTCAATCAAATTTAACAAAAAAAATCCTTCTCAACGATGAAAGGGATCTTATGCATAATCAATGTTGACTTAGAACTGCATTTCCGGAATCTCACCTTCAATAATCAGATCTGCTTCGGTTGCTTTTACAATATCTTCAACACTTACGCCCGGAGCACGCTCCAGCAGTTTGAATCCATTTGGAGTGATGTCCATGACCGCCAGTTCTGTGACCACCTTTTTCACGCAGCCTACGCCCGTTAACGGAAGTGTACATTTTTTAAGGATTTTGCTTTCACCGGCTTTATTCACATGCATCATGGCTACAATGATATTTTCGGCCGAAGCCACCAGGTCCATTGCACCGCCCATGCCTTTTACCATTTTACCTGGGATCTTCCAGTTGGCAATATCGCCGTTCTCGGCTACTTCCATGGCGCCCAGAATGGTAAGGTCTACTTTTTGGCTGCGAATCATCCCGAAACTGAATGCAGAATCAAAGAAGGAAGCACCCGGCAGCGTGGTAATCGTTTGCTTTCCTGCATTGATGAGGTCCGCATCTTCCTCGCCCTCAAACGGAAAAGGCCCCATTCCGAGGACACCGTTCTCACTTTGAAACTCTACAGAAATATCCTCAGGCACATAATTGGCCACCAGTGTCGGAATCCCGATTCCCAGGTTTACATAATAACCGTCTTTAACTTCTTTTGATATTCTCTGTGCGATTTGTTCTTTTGTGAGCATGCTTCTACTTTTTCACGGCAATTTACTCAATTTGGAAATAATACGGAAATTCCGGCAGATTTAGTTGGTGGTATATTACAGCGGATTTATGAGTATTTTTGCGCATACGATTATCCTGAATGAAAACCCTCTTCCACTATCTTAAACCTCATAAATGGCTTATCGCGCTGTCGCTGCTGCTCACTACCATAAATCAGGTATTTTCCCTGTTCGCGCCGGCCATCACCGGTAATATCCTGGATGAACTTGTAACCCATCCGCATACTTTTGATGCGGAAGGAACCCTGCCACGAACCCTGAATGAGTATCTGTACGGCAGTGGAGTATATAACGGTGTATTTTACTTCCTGGGCCTGCTTATCGGTACCGCAATGGTTAGCCGGATCGCCAAAGCACTGCAGGATTACACGGTAAGTGTAATCACCCAAAAATACGGAGCCAAGATCTTTACTGACGGTCTGCAGCATTCCATGGCACTGCCCTATCAGGAATTCGAAGACCAGCGGAGCGGGGAAACCTTATCCATCCTGACCAAGGTACGCGAGGACACTGTAAAATTCATCACCAGTTTCATCAATGTATTTTTCGGGATCCTGGTAAGCATCATCTTTGTTTCCATTTACGCCATACAGCTGCATTGGTCCATCATGCCCGTGTATACGGTTGGGATTTTCCTGATTGCCTTTGTCACCAATCTGCTCAGCAAAAGGATTAAGAATATCCAGAAAACCATCGTAGGTGAGACCACGAGTTTGGCGGGCAGCACCACGGAAAGCCTGCGCAACATTGAAATTGTTAAAAGTCTGGGCCTTACCGGACAGGAAGTAAAGCGTTTGAACAGCAATACTTATAAGATACTGGGACTTGAACTGAAAAAGGTAAAGAGGATCCGCTCGCTAAGTTTCATCCAGGGTACTATGGTGAACTTCCTGCAGCAGATGATCACCTTTACGCTGCTGTTCCTGATTTTCCGCGACATTGTGACACCGGGACAATACCTTTCGCTTATGTTCTATGGCTTCTTTATTTTCGGGCCCATGCAGGAAATCGGAAATATCATTATCTCCTACCGCGAGGCTCAGGCTTCACTTCACAACTTCGACCGACTCATGGAGAGACCTGCCGAAGAAAAGCCTCTTCATCCCGAACATATAGGCGCCATTGAGGATCTGGAATTCCAGTGTGTCTCATTTCAGCACCAGACAGCACAATATAAAGCGCTGAACGGTATCTCATTTCGGGTGAAAAGCGGCGAAACCATTGCTTTTGTTGGCCCCAGCGGTTCGGGGAAGAGCACCCTGGTAAAACTGCTAGTCGGCCTCTACCGTCCGAAAGAAGGAAATATCCTGTACAACAGGAAAGACGGGAAAGCTTTTGATTTTGATGAACTCCGCAACCAAATCGGTTTCGTTACTCAGGATACTCAGCTGTTTGCCGGTACCATCCGCGAGAACCTGCTTTTCGTGAATCCCGATGCCACAGAAGAAGATCTGAGTATGGCTTTGAAGAAAGCCAGCTGCACCGGACTTCTGCAGCGCGCCGAAAACGGAATTGAAACCGTAATCGGCGAAGGCGGGCTGAAACTGAGCGGCGGCGAGAAACAGCGGATTGCCATTGCCAGAGCATTGCTGAGAAAACCACATCTGCTGATCTTTGATGAAGCCACTTCTGCCCTCGACAGTATTACTGAAGAGGAAATCACAGCAACCATAAGGGATATTTCGCGCGAAAAAGACCAGATCACCGTCCTGATTGCCCACCGGTTAAGTACCATCATGCATGCCGACCGGATCTATGTACTGGAACGCGGAAATGTGATTGAAACCGGCTCGCACCTGGAACTTATTTCGGAGAAAGGCCTGTATTATGCGATGTGGAGACAACAGATTGGGGAAAGAAAGTAAGACACCGGTTAAACGGGCAGTGTTAGCTGATGCAGTAAAGTAATTCAATTAAATCCAACAAAATAGAAAATGAAAAATAGCTCTAGCTTTGAAAACTTTACAATATCTTTATTAGAAAGAAGCCGGCCATGAAAGCAAAGTAAAATAGAGTTATTCCGGTCTGGATGATCCTTGGAGGATTGATTGTGCTGTACAGATACCTGCGGAATTGGGATGCGTCCCAGGAGAACACCTACTACATCCTATTAATACTGGGAGTTACCATCTATATCAGCGTTGCTGCCTATGCACTTCTAAAATCAAGCACAACCCATGATAATCCTACAGAATAAGGTCTCTGTGCATTATGACTGATTAGGTGAGGACTAAGAGCTCCCTAAAAAAACGGGCAAGCGCCCGTTCCTGTGTATTTTATGAAGTAGATTACGCTTCGCGTTTTCTAACTGTTCTTTGTTCAATTCTTTTCTCAAACTTTTCACCCTGGAAAATACGCTGAACCATAATTCCGGGAATATGGATTTCGTTTGGATCCAGCTGTCCCGGCTCCACCAGCTCTTCCACCTCAGCAATCGTAATCTTTCCGGCTCCTGCCATAGGCGCGTTGAAGTTGCGTGCCGATCCTTTAAAAATCAGGTTACCGGCATGATCGCCCTTCCAGGCCTTTACAATTGAAAAATCAGCCTCGAAAGCGTGCTCCAGAATATGCATCTTACCGTGGAATTCCTTGGTCTCCTTGCCTTCTGCTACCTCAGTACCATAGCCGGCAGGTGTGTAAAAGGCCGGAATACCCGCCTGTGCAGCACGGCTCCTTTCGGCCAGCGTACCCTGCGGCACAAGTTCCACATCCAGCTCGCCCGAAAGCATCTGACGCTCGAATTCCGCATTCTCACCTACATAGGACGAAATCATTTTTTTTATCTGTCTCTTCTGAAGCAACAGGCCCAAACCAAAATCATCGACCCCGGCGTTATTGGATATACAGGTCAGGCCGGTGATATTGCTGTCCACCAATGCACTGATGGTGTTTTCCGGAATTCCGCAAAGGCCAAATCCGCCCAGCATCAGGGTCATTCCGTCTTTTATACCTTCAATGGCTTCCTGCGCGTTCTTTACTCTTTTATCAATCATAATGAGGTGTGAATTTTCTGCCAATAAAATTAAGGTTTTTTTTGGAATTTCACCTGCATGGCAGCCGCAGTGCTTTAAGTCCAACCAGGTAGAAGACTGCTGGCGGTGTAAGAATAAGGTTAGAAACTACATAAAGTTATACATCAGTTTATTTTGTTATATAACTTTTTGTTTGTGAGCGGAATTTATCTTATTTTTGCAGCCTGTTAACCAACCTCTGACGAAGGACGTGAATGTTGCTTAGCTTGACAAAAAATTTTTTTATTAAAAAAATGGATTTATTAAAGTACGTACAGGAGAAGTACATTGCTAAAAAAGAGTTCCCGGAATTCAAAGCGGGTGACACCATCACCGTTTATTACGAAATTAAGGAAGGTGCCAAAACAAGAACACAGTTCTTTAAAGGTACCGTAATCCAACTGAGAGGAACTGGAGCTACCAAGACTTTCACCATCAGAAAAATGAGTGGTGATGTAGGTGTAGAGAGAGTATTCCCTATCAACCTGCCTGCACTTCAGAAAATTGAAGTAGACAGAAGAGGTAAGGTCAGAAGAGCAAGAATCTATTACTTCCGCGATCTTAGAGGTAAGAAAGCGAGAATTAAAGACGCTTCTTACAAAAAGTAATTCAGACTTTTATAATATGAAAACCATCGGAATTCCGGTGGTTTTTTCGTTTTACCATAACTAAAGAAATTACTTGTAACGGTTATAAATTTCCGGAAGCAGATAAATATCATTTCCATTCCGCGTATTCGCACCTCGGGCATTAGGTATATTTGTGTACAACATAACATTTTTCAAAGAGAACAGTCAGCGGTAAAACAGACTGACTCTCCGAAACTAAAACCATGAAATTTTTATGACAGACATTAAACATGCCCACACCTTTCACATCCCCGTAATGGGTCTGGCCTTCACCGTCGACAGTCCGCTGCGTGTAGCCCAGTACGGAATCGATTCTGTGATCTCCATTATGGATGATGATCTTATTGAGAAGATGAACGCCTTCTATTCAGAAAAATTTAAACGTCCGTACCGGGAAGTCACGCAGAAGATGGACGATTACCGTGCAAAAAGGATTACCAATTACCTGAACCTGATGGATGATGTGATCACTGAAAAGTTTGAAAACTACAAAAAGGAGCTTTCTGAAACACAGAGTAAACTGACGGAGTTCATGTCCATCTTACCTTCTACCTCAGCTTTAAAAGAAAAACTACATCAGGCAGTTTCTGCCGGCAGGCAAAACATCACCGAAGTAAAGTCCGTCCTGGACAACTATTTCCGCCCCGGAAGCATTGATGTAAATATTATGACTAAGGTGGACAAGGACAACTTCAGCGGAAAGGAGCAGCTACCCACCAT
Organism: Bacteroidota bacterium; assembly: GCA_023386965.1. Classification (GTDB taxonomy): domain Bacteria; phylum Bacteroidota; class Bacteroidia; order Flavobacteriales; family Weeksellaceae; genus Marnyiella. The sequence goes on along the minus strand of JAEWIR010000012.1, from coordinate 59,343 downwards.
TTACAATGATGCGCATGCGGCTCTGCGGGGTTTCGTGAACAGTACAGCCTGTTCTTCAGTAGTATTTTCAGCCGGGATGAATCCGCGTCTTTACAGCTATATGGAGACCTTCCCGGAATTTTATCCAGATACGGAAGGAAAATTCAGCAAGAAAATCATCATCAAGGTTAGTGATTTCCGCTCTGCAATGGTTCAGGCCAACTTTTTAGCTAAAAAAGGCCTCTGGGTATCCGAATTCCGCGTGGAATCCGGACTAAACTGTGGCGGACATGCTTTTGCGACAGAAGGACATTTGATGGGACCGATTTTGGAGGAATTCCGGACGCGCAGGCAGGAACTTGAAGAGACCGCTTACCAACTGTACTGCAGCGCACTTCAGTCAAAGGATTTTGCTGTGCCGGCAAGTATTCCAACCGTAAAGTATACCGTTCAGGGAGGTGTGGGAACCGCGGAAGAACATCAGTTCCTGCTGGAACACTACCAGATAGATTCTGTAGGCTGGGGCTCGCCTTTCCTTTTGGTTCCGGAAGCTACGTCTGTTGATATAGAAACCAGAGAACTTCTGGCCAAAGCAAGAGAGGAAGATCTTTATCTGAGTAATATCTCACCTCTGGGCGTACCGTTCAATACGCTGCGGGGTACCAGTAATGAGCTGTTTAAAAGCAAACGCGCCATCTCCGGAAAAGCCGGAAGCTCCTGTCCCAAGAAATATCTGGCTTTGAGTAAGGAATACGAGGCTGAGGGAATCTGTACTGCTTCCAGAAAATATCAGGACAGAAAAATTGAGGAGCTGAATGAGCAAACTGAGCTTCCGGCAGAACAGTACCAGAGTGCATACAGCGCGATTACAGAAAAAGCGTGTCTGTGCGTAGGTCTGGCCAACTCATCCTATATTGAACTCGGCCTACCGGTAAAAGGTCAGGCACAGGGAGTCGTGATCTGCCCCGGACCAAATATGGCTTACTTCAGTAAAACATATACGCTGAAAGAGATGGTACAGCATATCTACGGTGAGAAGAGCGCTGAGAACCATGAGCGCCGACCGAATTTTCTGCTTAAGGAACTGCAGCTTTATATAAATAATCTGGCTGGCCAACTTAAGAACAGTTCGGGCATTAGTCCACAGCAAATCAAGAAATGGGAAGCATTTAAATCCAACCTGCTTCTTGGAATTTCTTACTATAAAGGTCTTTTTGCTGAATCAAAGTTCTTCGGCAAAGACAGGGCGCTCATCCTTACACAGCTGTCCAGTTATGAAACAGCGCTGATGAATATGCAGGCAAAATAAAAGGTAGAACTTCATAATCTCGGCGGGACCATTTTGGTTCCGCCGAAATTTTTTCAACCAATACTGCCATTATTTCTTTGAAACAATCAGTTTTAAAACTTTTTCGCCGCCGCTTCCTTTAATTTTCACGAAGTACAATCCGTTGAGCAAGTGCCGTGACGTAAATTCCTGTTTCACATTCACCACCAGCTTCTGCTCGGCTCTTACAAGTCTGCCGGAGGTATCATAAACATCGATACTTACCTTCCCAAGCATATTTAGCGGAAAGTCAATATAGTATCGGTCATCGGCTGGATTTGGATAAAGGTTAAATTCTGTATTAGAAGCAGTGTTACCTGCCTTACATTCATCGGGCAACGTGAAATCTTCAGTCTGGTCATTGATATTTGTTTTACTGCCCGCAGAGGCATAAAGTCCCACTCCGCGCTTAGCGAAGGTTTCCCAGATCATGCAGCGGTTAGCGCCGCCGGTGGCTGCGACATCGGCCGCAATTACAGCATCCCGTCCTGAAGTGAAGGTTGGGTTACACTCCTGAAGTTTAATCCCGTCCATCACGGTTTGCAGCACTCTGGTACTGCCGTTGCCTGAATTGCTCATCACGTCGGAAGCATATCCATACTTTTCCGCGTACTTCCAGTGCAGGTCCCATAATATAGTGGCCCAAACGAATCCAATGGAATGAACGTCAGGCGTCATTACACCGTCTTCCAGGAACTCCATTCCGTTTGTTCTGGCATAAGTATAATCATTGATGCCAAAATCCGGTGAGTAAAACTTTGGGCGGATCCCGGATCCACCCGCTGTCTGCCCAGCAGCAAAAGTGGCCACTGACCGCGGCACCGAAGCCGTGGCATTGGGCTGGTTGGTCAGCATTAATGCAAAGAAATCAGACCAACCTTCGCCCATCTGTTCGCCGGACAGTTCTTTGTTTAGACAGGAATATCCGTTTCCCGTGAGACGGTTCGTGATTCCGTGTGCATATTCATGAATAATGATTCCGTTGTCGAAAGCAGCATCAGCATATTGGTCCTGACTGGGATCGTGCTTTAAAGTTACATTTACTGCGGTTCCGGAACTAACTGTTGTTTTTATGAATTCACCCTCAGAATTTTCAATAAGGACCGACGGAATGCTGATAGAAGCGTCTGTCCCGCCCATATTGCCAAAGTTTGTGGCTCCGGGATTATTGTATATAATGGCTCCGACAGCTCCGGCATCCTGCATATTCTTCACCTTGACCGTAAAATTACAGCCGCCGCGTTCGGCAAGGCCTATTTTGCCAGCCATAGAAGCCGGCACTAAGGGTGTGCAGGCATCGGTAACGGGAGAAAATACAACATCAGCGGTAATACCTGTAGCCGTAAGCTGCGGGCCGAATTCGGCCACCCGGGTATTGGGTTGCCGCGGAACTGCACCCGCGGGACTGTTGTAAAACAGCCGCTGTACAAACGAAGGCGTCCACAGGAACATCTGCATCCTGGGGTTGGTACCTTCGGGTGGTGTAAAGAAATTTGAGTTATTAAGATCTGAACTGTCCTGAGCTTCTGCCAGTACCGCATCATTACCTAAACCACCTTTTCCGAAATTATTGGTCTGGAAATTCCGCGCATTTTCGGTGAAACCCAATCTGTAAAAGATGTCATGGGTTTTGTTACCGGTATAAAAAAGATTGGTAATGGCCGCTGCCAAACTGTTTTGCGCAGGTTGCCCCGTCTGCAGCGGGAAATCGAATATGCGTGACGGTCCGCCATCAGGCGAGAAACCGGGACTGTTACTGCCCGCCATATCATCATAAGCATAGATATTGTTGCCACGGGTCGTGGTATAATGTACCGCACCATCGGAATGCCAGCCCTCGGGAGAGGCATCGGTGAACCAGGGATTTGAAACCAACGAACGCGAACCAAAATTGGGGCTTTCCACCGGTAAGGCAAGGACATTGTAGGAAGCATTGTCCGGCGCTGCGGCAGAAAACGTGGACGCATTGTCGCCATAAGCACCGGATAGGCTAACTGGGTGATCCGTCGACCTTTCAGTATGATTAAATGTGCAGGATAAGGTCAGGTTTTGCTTATGGAGAATTTTTCCTGTCTCTGCATCTACAACAATATCCCAGTATCTGCTGCTGCCGGCTTCATGAAAATGAAATTCATAGCCTAAAACAAGATTTCCGTCCTTATTGAAATAGACCTTACGCTGTTTCGCCACTTTCCCGGCAGTCGGATCATAGAAGCCGGCCACTGTATATTTTTCGGAATCCTGAATATTGAGCTGATGAAACGCAGATTGCAGCGCTGCTTCAGGCAGTACAGTATTGCTGCTCCGTGCCGGTAAACCATATGACTTGACCGGATAATCTGAAAAACAATGAACTTTACCGTCTTTCACCAAAGCTGTTGCCACACCGTTGAAAACCGGAATGTCATTAACCGTTTGCTGCAGTTTAAGTACGGTACCCTTCATTGACACAGAAAAGTCTTCCTGTTCAATAGTGAAGCGGGGAATAGGACCTGACTTGTCATTTGCAGGGCTGTTACGGAGGAAATCTTCAATAATCCGCCTGTGGTCCTGCCCTTTCAAAAAGCTCAGCGAGAGAAGTAGTGAAGCAGAGAGTATCAGTTTTCTCATAGGATGAAATAACACCGAATTTACAATATTTAGCAATAAGGTGATCACCACCCATAAAAAAACCACCCCAAAAGAGGTGGTTCATTATATCAAGTTTGAAAAGCTTATTCGCCGCCTTCCATTCTCTTTTTAAGTTCAGCCAGAGCGTCGATATCTCCAAGAGTTGCTCTCTCTTCGTTACCTGTGGAAGTTACCTGTGGTCTGGAGTTAGACTCACGTGTATTTCTCTTCTCTTCGTCTCTGAAAATTCCGGTGTGGGAAACTACAACTCTCTTAAATTCTTTGTTGAATTCAATTACTTTGAACTGAGCCTCTTCACCTTTCTTGATTTTAGAACCGTCTTCTTTCTCAAGAAGTCTTGACGGACAGAAAGCTTCAACTTCTGCATCTTCAAACTGAACCTGAGCTCCTTTGTCGAATACATCTGTAGTTTTTCCTGAATGTACAGTTCCTTCAGCATACTTGGTTTCAAACTTATCCCAGGGATTTTCCTGAAGTTGCTTGTGTCCTAAAGAAAGTCTTCTGGAAGCAGTGTCCAATTCAAGAACGATAACGTCCAGCTTGTCTCCTACTGCGCAGAACTCAGATGGGTGCTTGATTTTCTTGGTCCAGGAAAGGTCAGAGATATAGATCAGACCGTCAATTCCTTCTTCAAGTTCAACAAAAACACCAAAGTTTGTAAAGTTTCTAACTGTACCTACGTGCTGGGAACCAACAGGGTATTTAGATTCGATATTTTCCCATGGATCCTTGTTAAGTTGCTTGATACCAAGAGAGATCTTTCTGTCGCTTCTGTCCAGTGTAAGAACTTCTGCTTCAACCTCGTCGCCAACTTTTACGAAATCACCGGCACTTCTTAGGTGAGTAGACCATGACATTTCGGAAACGTGGATCAGACCTTCAACACCCGGAGCGATTTCTACAAATGCACCGTAGTCTGCAAGGACAACAACTTTACCTTTTACTTTATCTCCAACTTTCATGTCAGCAGAAAGCGCATCCCATGGGTGAGCTTCAAGCTGCTTCATACCAAGCTGAATTCTTGTTTTCTCATCATCGAAATCAAGGATAACCACTTTAACCGTTGCACCGTCTTCAAGAATTTCTGACGGATGGTTAACACGGCTCCATGAAAGGTCAGTGATGTGGATAAGTCCATCAACACCACCAAGGTCCACAAACACACCGTAAGAAGTGATGTTCTTAACAGTTCCTTCCAGAACCTGACCTTTTTCAAGCTGAGCGATAATTTCTTTTTTCTGACCTTCAAGATCCGCTTCAATAAGCGCTTTGTGAGATACAACAACGTTCTTGAACTCAGGATTAATCTTAACCACTTTGAATTCCATTGTTTTACCTACGAACTGATCGTAATCCTTAATAGGCTTCACATCGATCTGAGATCCTGGCAAGAAGGCTTCGATACCGTGAATATCCACGATCATACCACCTTTAGTTCTTGATTTTACGTAACCGTTTACGATTTCGCCGGTTTCGTGAAGCTCGTTCACTCTGTCCCAAGCCTTAAGTGTTCTGGCCTTTTTGTGAGATAACTGAAGCTGTCCAGTTTTGTCCTCTCTTCTGTCTACCATTACTTCAACTTCGTCACCTACTTTCAGGCCGCTGTTGTAACGGAATTCGTTAAGCGAAATCACCCCTTCTGACTTAAAGTTGATGTCAACGATCGCCTCTTTGTCAGTCAGTCTAACTACTTTACCTGTCAGTACATCATTGTCTGCAAGGCTGGTAAGAGATCCGTTGTAGATTTCTTCAAGATCACTCTTCTCTTTTCTTGCATCAGCATCAAGTCCGGATTCGAAAGAATCCCAGTCAAACTGCTCAGGTGTTACGTTTTGGTTCATAAGAACCGCGTCTTTATTTTCAGACATAATAAAAAATTTGTATCCCTTCTCCTTCAACCTTTGGCTTAATGTGCATGATGAAAAATACGGAAGATGTTAGTTGTTACTGTTTTAACTTTGCCAAAAGTCCGCACAAAAAGTTTTGCAAAAGTACAAAATAAAGCAGGATCTGCAATACCTTATTCTTTTATTTCAGCATAAAATAATCAGTTCACCAAAAGGAGTGTCTCCCGGTGTACATTATACCCGCAGGATTGGATTATCTTTGCAGCATGGATTTAGAAGCTATTTATACCAAACTCGGCATTTCGGATATGAACCAGATGCAGAAATCAACCTATACAGCCACCAAAAATGGTAACGATGTTATCCTACTGTCGCCCACGGGTTCCGGGAAAACCCTGGCTTTTCTGCTTCCGGTTTTAAGAGACCTGGAGACGTCCAATTCCGGGATCCAGACCCTGATACTCGTGCCCGCACGGGAGCTGGCCCTGCAGATCGAACAGGTATTCAAATCCATAGGCTCCGATTATAAGGTTACTGTGTGCTATGGCGGACACGATAAGAAGATTGAGGTGAACACCCTTATCCAGGCACCCGCTGTCCTTATCGGCACGCCGGGCAGGATCACCTATCATATCCGAAACAATAATTTTGACCCTTCTACAATTAAAACTCTGGTTCTGGATGAGTTCGACAAATCCCTTGAACTCGGGTTTCAGGAAGATATGGAATTCATCGTCCAGTCTATGCCCAATCTGTCGCAGCGCATACTCACTTCGGCCACAGCCATGGAGCAGATACCTGCATTTACAGGTCTGCGCACGCCTCAGCAAATCAATTTCCTGAAAGTTCACGACTCCAAACCCAATGTTCAGCTGAGGAAAGTGATGACCACTTCTGAAGAAAAACTGGAAACTTTATTCCACCTGATCTGTAAAATCGGAAATAAGAGAACCCTGATTTTCTGTAACCACCGCGATGCCGTCGACCGGATTTCGGAGCTCCTGCGTGAAAAAGGAATATCGCGCGAGACTTTTCATGGTGGTATGGAACAGGATGAACGCGAACGTGCCCTGCTGAAATTCCGTAATGATTCGGCCAGAATACTGATAACGACTGACCTGGCAGCACGCGGCCTGGATATTCCGGAAGTAGAATCCATTGTTCATTATCAGCTTCCGCCCAAGGAAGATGCTTTCATTCACAGAAACGGACGTACAGCCCGTATGAATGCCAAAGGTTTTTCCTATCTGATAATGACGGAAGATGAAAATTTCCCTTTTATCAAAAGCAATACTCCTGAGGAAAATGTACCTGAGAGCAGCAGAGTACCCTCACCTACTCCCTTCCAAACCATTTATATAAGTGCAGGGAAGAAGGACAAGGTAAATAAAGTGGATGTCGTAGGGTATCTGATTAAAAAAGGCGGACTGGAAATGTCGGATATTGGAATCATTGAGGTGAAGGATACCACTTCCTATGTTGCAGTGGACAGAAAGAAAGTCAGTGCGGTGCTGAAGAAACTTCAGAATGAGAAGTTAAAAGGCAAAAAGGTCAAGATGGAAGTAGCTTATTGATTTAATCCTGAATTTATTTATCTTTGAATTAGACCTTAACCTGTTATGAAGATTAATCTGCCGGACAAACTCTATTATTCCATAGGCGAAGTGGCCAGGGCATTTGATGTCAATACTTCCCTGATCAGATACTGGGAGCAGGAATTTCCGATTTTGCGCCCCAAGAAGAATAAGAAAGGAAACCGTTATTTCACTCCCGAAGACCTTACCAATCTGAAAATCATCTATCATTTGGTTAAAGAGAAAGGTTATACGCTGGACGGCGCCCGTGTGGCACTGGCCACCAACAGCAAGATTTCGGAAACCATCTCGCTTATAGACCGCCTGCAGTTTGTTAAGGCTGAACTTCAGAAGCTGAAGGAATCCCTGACCGACAAACCGGAAAATTAAGGGTGTTTTTCCTGTAAGGAAATAGGTGATTTCCCCTTGAAATTCAATTTCATACACTGCTAATTTTACATAAAATTAGACAGATGAACTCTACCCTACAATTTACAGTTTCCCGAAAACATCTGATTCTTATTCTGCTGCTGATTCTGGCAGTAACGGTCGGTTTAACCGTTTACAGTGGTCGTGAACCGGCGGAATCCTACGAGCCCGGTAACCTTACATTTACTGAAGTTGAAGCGGCAAAAAGCGTCCCACTTTCCGAATTTGACCCTAACGACCTTGACGCTTCCCAATGGATGGCCCTGGGATTTTCGGAAAAGCAGGCAGCCACCATCCTGAAATACAAACAGGTTGTGGGTGGTGCATTTATTTCTAAAGAACAGTTTAAAAAATGTTACGCAGTTTCCGACAGCCGGTATAAACAGCTGGCACCTTTCCTTCTGCTTCCGGAAAAAGAGAAGTCAGGCGGTGGAAATACCGGTTATAATTACAAACCGGGATCAACATTTTCACCTGCTAAAAAAACACTTTCAATCCCCGGGAAATTTAATCCGGATAATTACGACCAGCATGACTGGGAAAAACTGGGATTCAGCGAAAGGCAGGCCGCCGCCATCCTGAAATACCGCTCGTATCTGGGTGGCAGTTTCATCAGTAAGGAGAAATTCCGGGATTGTTTCATCATAAGCGATGAAAACTACAGAAAACTTGAACCTTACCTGCTATTGCCCGCCACTGCTGGGACCGCACCTACTCCGAACGCGCCGGGAAAAATTTTCGCACGTTCTGAAAGCAAAGGCTCGCTGACAAAAATTGCTGAGTTCGATCCCAATCTACTTGATTTGCAGGGCTGGATAGGTCTGGGATTTTCGGAGAAACAGGCCAATGTGATAATGAACTACCGCAACAGGATCCTGAAAGGAAGTTTCAGAAGCAAGGATGACATCAAAAACTGTTTTGTGATTTCGGAGCAGAAATTTGCTGAACTGGAGCCTTTCATCAACCTTAATCCGGAAAATATAGGTAAACGGAATGGATCTGCAGGTAGCCCCAGCCAGATTTCAGGACCTGTCACAGATTTCAGCAAGGTAGATATCAACGAAATTACAGCTGAGCAGCTGGTCGAGTTTGGTTTTGATGAGAGGGCAGCGCGTAACTACGTGTCTTTCCGCAAAAAGCTGGGTGGATTTGCGGTAAAGAACCAGGTTTTCGAAAGCTATGACATCGACCGTGAACTTGCACAAAAACTGATTGATATTTCACCGCTGAACCTTTCTAAAGTAGAGCGGTATACTTTGGCTGAAGCTCCCGAAAGCTGGTTGAAGACACATCCCTATTTCAGATATTCGGCAGATAAGATCATCTATTACCGGCTCAGCAATTCCGATGAAAAGAAAATCTGGAAACTGGTGAATGCGAAACCGGAATATCTGGCGAAAATGAAACTGTACCTGAAATGAGAGAGATTGAAAGACGTTTTTAGTCTATGGTTTTTGGAGAATCGGCCAGCAAAGCATTGAGCTCAGAAAGTTCTTCGGCAGTCAGATCCCTCCATTTTCCAACCGGTAGATCCAGTTTGATGTTCATAATGCGGATCCTTTTCAGTTTCTTCACTTCATAACCCAAGTATTCGCACATACGGCGTATCTGCCTGTTCAGGCCCTGCGTGAGAACAATACGGAAGGAGAGCGTATCAATCTGCTCCACTTCGCATTTGTTGGTCACCGTGCCAAGAATCGGAATTCCGTTACGCATCTTATGCAGGAATTGTGGCGTGATTGGCTTGTCGACCCTTACGATATATTCTTTACCGTGGTTGTTTCGCGCCCTCAGTATCTTGTTTACGATATCACCGTCTGAAGTCAGCAGGATAAGTCCTTCACTGGGTTTGTCCAGACGGCCGATCGGGAATATCCTTTTGGGATGATTCAGGAAGTCGATAATATTGTCCTTTTCCCGCTTTGTATCAGTTGTACAAACAATTCCCACAGGTTTGTTTAAAGCGATGTAGACATGCTCTTCCCCCGTCTTGCGGATGGAAACGCCGTCAACCATAATTTCATCTTCATCGGAAACTTTGGTGCCCATTTCCGGAACCACACCGTTCACCGTAATACGGCCGTGCTCAAGCATGCGGTCGGCCTCCCGCCGGGAGCAGAATCCAACTTCAGAGAGATATTTATTGATACGGGTCTTTTCCATGTCTTGCAGTATGAGCGGTTACTGATGTTACTGGTGATCTGAAAAACGGAATTCATTCTCCAGCAGTTCGGCTGAAGCGTCACTAACAGAATAGTCTCCGATTTTAGTACGCCGAAGATTCGTGAGATAAGCGCCAACGCCCAGTTCCCGGCCTATGTCATGCGCCAGACTCCGGATATAGGTACCTTTTGAACATCCTACAGTAAAACGGACGAAGGGAAGGTCTATTTCAATTCCGTTCAGATAGTGAATAGTGGTAGGACGCAACTTCATCTCTACCTCCTGCCCTTTTCTGGCCATATCGTAGGCACGCTGACCGTCAATCTTAATGGCAGAAAAAACCGGCGGCTTCTGCTGAATCACACCTACAAATTTAGCTAAAGTTTCGTGTAACAGATCCTCCGAAATATGCGAATAATCCTGAGGCAGGATTTCAGGCTTCTCGGTATCGTAAGATTCTGTCTGCACCCCGATTTTGATTTCGGTAAGATATTCCTTAGGCGCATCCTGGATCTCCTGGATCTTTTTGGTGAATTTTCCGGTGCACACAATCAACAGGCCGGTTGCACGGGGATCTAAAGTTCCTGCATGACCGATCTTGAACTTTTTTGGAAGGCTGAACTCGTTCTTCAGTTTGTATTTAAGCTTGTTAACTGCCTGAAAACTGGTCCAGTCCAGAGGTTTGTCGAGTAATATGATTTGTCCTTCAAGGAGATCCTGATCAGTCATTATTATAAACTAAAATTATTGAAAATGCCGCTACCCGCAGCCCGACCTGAGTGGAGCTCTTTTTGCCGCAACATAGTGAAGGCAAAAAAGCGGGAACGGAGGGCGGAAAAAGCTGCCCAAATACTACGAAAACTGCGTAAAATAGATCAGCAGAAGGATACCCACAATGATCCGGTACCAACCCCACGGTTTGAAACCATATTTGGTAAGCACTCCGATGAAGAATTTGATTGCAATTACAGCCACGATAAAGGCAACAGCATTTCCGACAAAGAAGCTTGTGGTATTCTCAGAATTCGCAAAAATCATTTCGTAACCCTTCTGCTCCACGCCGTGGTGAGTCCATGTTTTAAGGAAGATGGAATAGGTGGTTACTGCAAGCATGGTGGGCACCGCCAGGAAGAATGAAAACTCAGCAGCGGCCACTCTGGTCAGCTTTTGCTGCATCCCCCCAATGATGGAGGCGGCACTGCGGCTCACGCCCGGCATCATAGCCAAACATTGCCAAAGTCCAATAGTGAAGGCCTTTTTGTAGGTAATTTCCTTTTCGTCGTGAACGGTATGCTGTGTGAAAAATCTGTCAATAAAGAGAAGGACAATCCCACCTAAAATCAGAACTACGGCAATAGGCACGGGATCACCCAACACCGACTCAATCATATCATCAAACAGGTAGCCCAAAACCAGCGCCGGAATTACAGCGACTGCCAACTTGAGATAGAACTTAATATTTGAAAAGTCAAGAAATTTTTTCCAGTATAGGAATACAACCGCCAGTATGGCTCCAAACTGTATTGAAACCTGAAACATCTTTACAAACTCATCCTCCTGAATGCCGAAGATTGAACTTGTAAAAATCATGTGAGCGGTGGAGGAAACCGGCAGATACTCGGTTAGTCCTTCCACAACAGCAATAAAAATTGCTTTGATTAGATCCATATAAGGGTATTGATTTTAATAAATTTCGGGGCTACCTGCTGCGCTTCAGGATCGCGTAAACCTGTACGGCAAATCCCGCTACCACAAGAAAAGGAGCCAGCCGGATCCTGCGAAAGGAGAAAATATCTTCGTTCCAGCTGTTGGGATCAAATTTTCCGTCCACCGTATTGGCATCGGCGCCCATCATCAGCAGAAATCCCAGGACAGTAAGTCCCAGACCTATGAACATCCATCTGTAGTTATCCTTACCAAAATAAAAGGGAGCAGGTGTTCTATTGTCCGCAGACCCGAAAGAATCGGCAGAGAACTTCGCTGTTTTTTTAGCCATCTTAAGTGTAGTATAAATCGTCAATATTAGACCTCAGGAACCTCCAGGTTGCAAATACAGTACTGATTACGGTGATAAAAATACCGATCAGCGCAATTAATCCCACAAGGAGGATGAACTGATTGGTGTCCTGAACAAATGGCGTCTGAATGGTTGATGTAAAATAGTACCACACCCCAAATAAAGCCAGGATACCCAGCACTGCACCTAATACACCCAGAATTACAGCCTCTTTTACAAACGGCATAAGTATAAATCTGCGTTTGGCTCCCACCAGCTGCATGGTTTTGATGATGAATCTCTTTGAAAATATTTTCAGCCTGATGGAGTTATTGATAAGCACTATAGCCAGGATCAGGAACAATATGGAAAAAGCCAGAATCCATTTCAGTATCTTATTCAGGTTTTCATAAATCTGCTGCGACTCCGAGTTGTTCTTCACATCTACAATACCCGGCACTGTCGAGATTTGCTTGATGGCATCATTAACCTTGGCTGGATCCACATATTCAGGTTTCAGGGCAATCTCTACCGAGGATGGGAAAATGTGCGCATCAAACAGTTTTTCAGAATCAATACCAAGACTGACCCTCGCCTCTTTACTCGCCTGCTCGCGGCTGATGTACGTGGCCTTCTTTACAGGAGCCAAAGACTTTATCTTCTCCACCGCGTCCAGTTCCTGCTTGGCAAGTTTCAGGGAATCTTTCGCGTCGTAATCCTGATCAAAATAGGCGTTCACCACAAGTTGCTCCTTCAGGTAATCGGAATATTTTTGAGCGTTGATAAGAATCAGACCGGAAAGTCCGACCAGAAAAAGTACCAAAGCGATACTAACGACCACCGTGATGTTACTTGACCTGAGCCTTCTTCTGTTAAAATCCTCCACTGTTCTAGCCATTCACAAAAATTTTTGGCTAAAATAGAAAAAAACTTCCGAAATTTGCCCGGCGAAGGAGAAAAATGAGTGTTAAGAAAACACAAAATCAGATCGGTAAGCCTTCCTGAGACACTGTAGCACCGCAGCAGCGCCGTGCAGCTTCCACATAAATAAAACCACATGAGCGTAAGGGCAAAAAAACACCTCGGACAGCACTTCCTGACTGACGAAAATATAGCGAAAGATATCGTTAACGGGCTTACCTTCACCGGTTACGAAACGATAGTTGAAGTGGGTCCCGGTATGGGTGTCCTTACCAAATATCTGCTGCAGACGGACCGCAAACTGTTTCTGGCAGAGATTGACGAAGAGTCCATTGCCTACCTCAGGAAAAATTATTCCCAGCTGAGTGAGCCATCATTTATCGGCGATTTCCTTAAAACTGATTTTGATTTTGCTGATGACAGACAGACTGCCATCATTGGTAATTTCCCGTACAATATATCGTCGCAGATCTTATTCAAAATTATAGACCATCACGGGATTATTCCGGAAATGGTCGGAATGTTCCAGAAGGAGGTCGCAGAACGGACCGCCGCTGTGCCGCGCACCAAAAGCTACGGAATTCTGTCCGTACTTGTACAGGCTTATTATGATGTGGAATATCTGTTCACGGTACACGAGAATGTCTTTAACCCGCCACCGAAGGTTAAATCGGGCGTGATCAGGCTCACCCGCAACCTTAAAGACGGTTTGGAAGGAAATAAAGAACTTTTTAAACAGATTGTGAAGGCAGGATTCAACCAACGACGGAAAAAACTTTCCAATGCCCTTAAAACACTTGAAATTCCGGAAGCTTTGCAGCAGCACGAATTCATGGATAAACGTGCGGAAGAACTTTCGGTAGCCGATTTCATTGCCTTTGCCCAAATATGGAAGGCGAATAAATAGGAACTGCCGATTCCTGTTCTGTTTGTGATTTGGTTTTTTAATCTAATTAAAAAAGGCTGTCTTACCAATGCAAGACAGCCTTCATTATTAACTGATATTTTCTATTCTCTGTTTTTCAACATGATCCAACCTGTTTTATTCACAGGGTTCTTGTTCGCAGGATCTTCATACTTTACCTGATACCAGTAGGTAGACGTCGGTAAGGTCTTGCTTTGGAAACGTCCTGTCCAGATGGCAGCGTCTTTTGTAGCTCTCCAGATCTCTTTTCCGTACCGGTCAAAGACAGAAGCTCCGAAGTCTTTGTAACGGCTGATTCCGCTCAGGTCCAGTACATCATTTACACCGTCGCCGTTTGGCGTGATTACATTCTGTATATGCAGGGTAAAGAACGGCAGGGAGCCTACACAGCTGGTGTACTTCACACGAACCTGCAGGTTAAGCGTGATGTTGGCAGCCACATTATTAAACACATTGGAATCCTGCCATGTAAATCCGTTGTCTATGGAGTATTCCAAAGGACCGTTACTTGGGTTACTTGCCGTAAGGGTGAGTGTGTTGGTCTGGAAGTCGGCATTGATCACCTGAGGGATCTGTGCTGCAACAACCTGCGTGGTGAAAGTGGCTGTACATTCTCCGTTGCCGATAGTCACCGTATAAATACCTGTTTCATCTACGGTTACAGTCTGCGAATTTCCGATCACGTTATCATCTACATCCTTCCACTCGTAAGTATACCCGGGGCCTGCACCGGCATCCAGTGTTATGCTGTCGCCCACACAAATCTGTCCGGCAACCGGCTGCAGTGTGGTGGAAATTGCCGGAATCACCTCGATAGTTATGGTGGCCGGATTAGTGGACTGACATCCGTTAGCTCCTACAGAGTACACCGTATACGTGGTGGTTTGGGTTGGAGCCACAGTGATTACATTGAGAGGCGAGGCGTTGGTGTTCCAAACATAAGTGGCGCCCCCCGTGGCAGTCAGCACTACCGGATAGCCTGCACATACCTTCATATCGCTTGCGGATACAGTTACTGCAGGTGGTGTGAAATTCTCCTGGACAGTCACTGTTCCTGTTGCAGAACAAACTATATCTCCGGGTTGGTAAGCTTTTGTGATGGTTAACGTATAGTTTCCGCCGGCTGCGACCACAGGAGTAAGTGTATTGGCACCGGAGAAAATGTAACCGCCATTTGTAGCTACCCAACTGAATACGGAGCCTGCCGGATAGGTAGAACTGGTAGCTATCAGTGTAACCTGCGGATTCGTACAGTTAATGGCCGGTGGCGGCGCAATATCCACGATGATTTGCGGCGCTTTAACTAACTGAATCTCGGCTATCTTAGGACAGAAACCGGATTTCACCAAAGCATACACTGTTACGTTACCCGGACTTGAAAACGCACCCGGGTTGGCGATTACGTTCGCATTCTGAGCCTGGGCATCTGCCAGATTCTGATAAAAGGCATACGTAACACCAGGCGTGCTGCTTATCGCGGTCGTAGTAAGATTCAGGTTGAAATTCACATTACCCGGCGCATAACACTGGGTGAAGGTGATATTGTTGACCACCGGTGAGGTGCCGCCAAGAATGGTTACAGAAGCTTCACCCGGACACTGGTTACCCGGTACGAAAACCTGAATAGAGTACACTCCCGGTGCGGTAGCTACATAAGTAGGATTGGTAGCGCCTGAGATAGGATTCCCGTTCAGTGACCACTGATAGGTAGCTCCCGGCACCTGCACTGAGGCAGTAAGAGACTGTGGAGTGTTGTCGCACATCTGCACCTCTGCCGGTAAGGCTACGCCATTTGGGTTTAGGATCTGAACACCAATATCAAATGAGCCGGCTTCAAGGAATACAGCTGAATCATAACCACTGTCCCTGGCATCAGCAATCACCATTTTAATATGGTAGGACTGACCGGGAATAACTGTTGCTGTTGCCTCCAGTGGGATGGTACGGCCGTAATAGTTGGTTTGGTTAGGCGGCACAGAGCCGAAGTACTGTGCATTTATGGGTCCGCAGCTGAAACTTGCAGGAACGATATTGGTAGCTGTTACAGGACCGGCTCCTCCGGGAAGTACTGCAATATTAGTATAAGTTGCCCCCGGTGTATTTGGTTTCAGCAATAAGGCAAACGCATCATCATAACCCAGACATGGGAACCCGCCATCATATTCTTCTGAGGCAAAAATATAGTTAAATTTCATTTGTGTGCTGGCCGGCACAAAATCAAATTCCAGAACTACAGCATTATGAAGTGCTGCTGATGGATTGGTTGCCGCTACCAGGTCCGGATCACTGTTTGTTCCTGTAACGTCGCCAAGTGTGAAATTTTCGGCAAGATTACCGGCTTTACGAGCATATCCTGTAGTCAGTACTATACCTTCATCAAAAGGAAACTGTGAAGTTCCCTTGTTGAAATACCCCCAGAACCGGTTGTTATCTGTTACCGGCTGATTCGGCGAAATGGTAACATTCGAGATATTCGGGGTGCCGCAGGTGGGAGATGCGCCCACCAAAACATCGGTGACGAGTTGTGCAGGAGTGAAGTTGGACTCCGGATAAGGAGCCACGTTCACATCAATGTAATCCCCTGCTT
Organism: Bacteroidota bacterium; assembly: GCA_023386965.1. Taxonomy (GTDB): domain Bacteria; phylum Bacteroidota; class Bacteroidia; order Flavobacteriales; family Weeksellaceae; genus Marnyiella. The sequence goes on along the minus strand of JAEWIR010000012.1, from coordinate 42,964 downwards.
TGGCTAACTGATTTATTTCTTTCATTGCAGGCGGCCGGGTTTTCTGACCCAACGCTGAGGTTGTGGACAGAAGGCTGAGCGCAATGAAGGAAATACTAAAGTAGTTTTTTAATCGATAATTTAGCATTTTGACAAGTTTTAAACAAATATAACATATATTTTGATTTTCACCTGCCCTAAATTGTAAATTTTCCCAAATATACACCGATTTAGTGCTTATTATAGAAAACACAAATTTGCTATGCGTCAAATAAGGCTCTATTGCTCATTTTTTAAACTTTCAATCTGGTCCTCCAACTCTCTGATCTTATCACGCAGCGTTTTTATTGCCGTCTTATTCGTGGTCACATGGCTTTTCAGCATCACATTTTTCGCCCTTTCCAGCGGATCCTCCTCATCTTCATCCTCGGCGATATCTTCAATATCTTCCTGAATGTCCTCAATATCGTCGCTAATTTCTTCGATATCCTCTGAGATTTCTTCGATATCTTCCTGGATATCCTCAATATCCTCCTGAATTTCCATTACGTCATCACGGAGCACCTCAATATGTTCTGAGCTGCGGTTCACCGACATCTGGATAAAGATGGCCAGATAAATGGCCTCCAGCGAAAGTACGGTAGTGAGCACCAACAGCATTTTATCAAACTCAACCAGCCCGAATATGGGCAAAAGAAAGGCAGTAAGGAAAAACAGGGTATGAACGATGAGCGACGGTATGGAGCCAATCCACCACATCACTCCGTTTGCAATACCTTCCAATACCGTGATCTTCTCAGCAGCTCTTTCCTTAACTTTCATTTTGTAATTCCTCTATTTAAATTCACCGTTCACACCCATACCGAACAGGGCGAAATCATAACGCGCCGGATCTTCACTATCCAGCATTCGTAGCTTGACATCCATTTCCGCCACCGCCTTCCAGTCATTCTGCTTCCGCGATATAAGCTGAAGCTGCCTGCCCAGATTTCCGGTATGCACATCCAGTGGCACAGACAGTTGCGCGGGGTTCAGTCGAGTCCAAAGACCAAAATCTACCTGCCGGTATCCTGCCTTACCATCCAGCGAAGGTACATCAAAAGCCGCTTTGCCGACGAATTTTTATAAGTGGAACTCACGTGCTTGGAAGCGCGGTGTACCTGGGTTCCAAGGAATGCATTGCGAAAGCGTTCCAGGCTGTGATAGAAGTCGGATTCCCCGCTTTGCATAAGAAACAGATCTTCCAGAGTGTCCGATTTGCGGTAATGCCGGGCGAGGTTGCGTATAAACTGCGCAAGATCGTCGCCGTTGAACGTACGGTGAACACTTTTATGCATAAAATGCTTAAGGTCCTCCTCTGTATGATTGATTACAAAATCGTAGGGTGAACCATCCATATAGCATAAGATTTTTTCAGCAGAATTAAGAATGGATTTCCGGTTACCCCATGAAATGGTTGCCGTAATAAATCCCGCAATTTCAATATCCTGCTTCAGCGAGAACCGGTGAGGAATCTGTATGGGATCATGTTCTATAAAGTCCGGATGGTTATACTGGTCGGCTTTTCTGTCCAGGAAATCTTTAAGCTCGCTTAATTTCATATCTAATTTGTAGATGACAGTCAGGCACTACCCTTTCCGCCACACAATTTCGCATCATAATTAATTTACTGTCTTTACTTCGTAGGCACTTTCATTACCCAAACGGTCTACAGCCCGAACAGTTACCGCCTGCAGTTTCTTTCCGGACTTGCTCACTGCCAAAGTTTTTGAACGGTCTGCGACATCCAGAATTTCGGTCTCCCACTGATCACCGTACCGTGCATACAGTACCCAACGTTTTACTTTTTGCAGGTCACTTGCAGACCACTCCACCCGAGCGGTATTACCACCGTTTGAATAGGTAAGCCTGGGTTTCTCCAGGAGGGTTGTTTTAAGCCACGGTGTGCGTGGGACCAGTGCTTTGTCACGGTAAGGTCCGTTTTTCAGCGCGTTTACCATCTGCGGATTTTGCAGCAGACCGGCTACACTGTAATGAATCTCACCGTCGCTTTCCTTCAGAATATCTCTGGAAGTTCTGATCTGGCTCACGATTTCCAGCGACTTATCACTCACCCCTTTTATGCCGACTGTATTCAGACCCGGCCAAAGATGACGGTTACGGAGATTTTCGGAATCCCACCATTTCAGAAGTGAACTGAAACGCTGTGGCCCCTCCTCTTTCCAGTACAGCTGCGGCGAGAAATAATCGATCCAGCCTTCATTAAGCCATAGTTTTGCATCAGCATAAAGTTCATCATACTGTGAGGAGCCTGTGATACCTGCCGGGTAGCCCGGTTTCCAGATGCCGAAAGGTGAAATCCCGAATTTCACATGGTTTTTTTCGGCTTTAATCTCATCATATATCCGCTTGATAAATTTATTCACATTGCCGCGGCGCCAGTCGGCACGTGTGAGTGTTCCGCCCGAAGCGAGGTAAGTATTCCAGGACTTATCATCAGGAAAATCTTTTCCACCGTTATACTCACGGTAAGGATAAAAGTAATCGTCAAAATGAAGTCCGTCTATATCATATCTCCTCACAATGTCCTTTACCACATTGGACACGTGGTCCTGTGTTCTCGGGTTGGAAGGATCGAACCAGTAGGTTCCGTTTCTAAGTTTTACAATCTCGGAAGGCATTTTCTTCACCATTGATTCGGAAGTCACAGCACCACCTGTAGTGTGGAAGGCGCGGTAAGGGTTCAGCCAGACGTGGAGCTCCATCCCTCTTTTATGCGATTCAGAAATCCAGAATTCCAGCGGATCATAGCCCGGAGCTTTTCCGGTTTGCCCGGTAAGGAAGTAGGACCACGGTTCATAAGAACTGCGGTACAGCGCATCTGCCGAAGGTCTCGCCTGAAAGATGACGGCGTTAAAATTGAGGTCGTGAAGAAGATCAAGTAATTTTAAGGCTTCCGCCTTCTGCTGTGCGTCACTCAGGTTATTACGCGTGGGCCAGTTGATATTGGCTACGGTGGCAATCCAGGCACCTCGAAACTCACGTTTGACTTCCGGTAAAACCACAGGCTTCGGAGGGGTTTGAGCCACCGTCCTTACGGGAATAGCCCGAACAGCTTCTGTGGTTCGTGTTTTATCTGACTGTGCATCTATTTCAGATTGCTGCGTAGCACACGATGTTGCCGCTGCAAAGGCACAGAAAAGAGACAGTTTAATATGACGGATTTTCATCTTACAAAAGTATAATTATAGAATAAAGAAATCCCGCGCAAACACTATGAACAGGAAAAAAAATACATTCCTGTGTTTATCGCAAGAAAAATGCTGCTAATTCTTTAGCCGCGAATAAAGGCGGAAAGCAAACTTTGTAATAAGATAAAACAAAAAGAGTCCGATGATGAATGAAACGGACTGAATGAGGAATAAATCCCAACTGAAATTGTTAACCATATTCAAATGTTTTGTGCTAAAGTAATAAAATTATAAAAAAGGATTTCCGTAATCCCGGTTTGTTCATCAAAAACCGTTCTAACCTTAAATCTATTCAGCGGATTTTATTTAAGTTGGGAAACAGTAACAAAACCTTCAGTCTGGTCCTTTAACCTGATGTGGGACCACTTTCCGTTTCCGGCCAGAATCTGCACCTGTGTGGCTTCCGAAGAAGTTTTCGCAATAGCGTAATCCGTTCCCGGACCCAGCCGGATATTGGTACCGGATTTCAAGGAATTTCCCGGTGGGTTAACGGCTTCAGTTTTGGACGGCACAGCTCTTTTCCGGATGAAAGGATACGGATTCACAGCACCGCCACGGGTATAAATTCCAAAATGGAGATGAGGCGCACCACCTTCTGCGTTTCCGGTGCTGCCCACAAGGCCGAGGGTGTCGCCTGCTTTTACCTGCTGTCCGTCGAACGCAATGATGCTGTCCAGATGAGCATAATAATAAGACTGGCCAAAAACTCCGTCGCGCTGCCAAACCTGCTTGCCTCCGAGGCCGGAATTTCCCGTGCGGGTTATGTATCCGTTGGTTACCGCCACAACAGGCGTACCCCGCGGAGCAAAGATATCCACACCCTCATGGCTCCGGGCACCGCTGTCGCGCTCGGCACCCCAGAAACTCTGTGCATCTTTGTTTCCTTTTCCGGCTACAGGAAAAGCCAGAGAGGGCTGAGTATAAAAACTTAAGGTAAAGTTTCCCCGATGCATGATCTCGGGTTGAAGGACTACCCTATAGGTTCCGTTCCGCTCTATGACCTTGCTGAACAGGCCGTTTTCAAGAAGCTCACTTTCAGTCGGCTCCGGTGCCTGGGCGTCTTCGTAAACATCAATAAAAAACTTTGTTTGGGAACTGTTAGGCTGTACCTCAATCCTTAACTCATCACCCTGTACCAGTTCCAGCGAATATCCCAGCGCATGAAGTTCATCTGCACTACTGTAGGCATGAACGGAAAAGCCGTCCGGAATCTTCAGGTTATTTGCCACTGCCAGGGAATATTCTTTTTTCCACAGCGTCAGCAGGCTGTCCGGACCGGAAAACTTCCTTTCGTACTTTGCACGGGCAGAGGTATCAAAAACTTTACTCATCGATTCTTTCAGACCATCGCAGGAAGTGAAAGTCATCAGAATAATCAGCAGAAAGATGGTGGGTTTCAGTCTGTACATGCCGGTTTTAAAGCAAAAATTCAGCCGAAGGAGCTGAGTAAAGGTGAGGTACGGATCGGTCAGTTATGCTAAAATAATCAACACAAAAGCTCATCGCAATGGCGAAATTATCAACTTTTCGAAAGGACTGTTTAGGTTGGACAGAGAACTTTTGCGAAGGTTTACCAGTTCCTAATAAGCTGCCTGACAGTATATAACTGCTATGGTTGAGCCTTAGTTATTTGTTAGTTGTTCTTGCACCTTAATCTCTGCCTCTTTTACCATTATAGTATTTCATTGTGATTACTAAATTCATCCATAAATTGATCTGCATTTTTTAATATATTTACACCAAATGTACATTTCTATGCAGGAAATACCAATTAACAGACTTAAGGCAGTGTTGGCTGAAAAACAGAAGACAGGCAAGTGGCTTGCTGCTGAACTACATAAGTCTGAAACCACTGTTTCGAGATGGTGCCGAAATGAGGTACAACCGTCAGTTGAAACAATGGCACAGATTGCCCAATTATTAAAAATTGATATTAAAGAACTATTAAACTCGACGATATAATATGGAAGTTCAAATTAAAGACAACAAAATTTATGCTCCTTTAAAAGATAAATGGTTGGTCTTAAAACCGGAAGAAGAAGTAAGACAAAATTATATTGTCCGACTAATCAGTTCTTACGGTTTTGATTTAAATCAAATGGCCCAGGAAATTCAGGTGAGTAACTCTAAACGGGGACAGGGTCGTGCGATGGCTGATATAGTTATTTGGAAAAGTGAAGCTGATAAATTAGCTGATAAAAGCCCTGTAATAGTTGTTGAATGTAAAGCGGAACACATTACGATTCACGAAGAAGATTATTTTCAGGGATACAACTATGCTTCCTGGGCTGGTGCTGATTTCTTTGTTACAACCAATGAAAAGGAGACCCGTATTTTCAAAGTGGTTAAAGGACATATCCCAAAGAGGCTGGAAGAAATCGTCAATATTCCCAATGCAGAAGAAATTAAAAGTGAAAAGAAAATCGACGAATTGTTAAAACAGACGAAAGCTTTTACAAGAGACGAATTTTCAAAACTATTATTTAAGTGTCATAATATTATCCGTAATAACGATAAACTATCTCCTGAAGCCGCTTTTGACGAAATCTCAAAGGTATTATTCATTAAAATCAGATACGAGAGAGCCAATTCAGAGCATCAGATTTTTTCCGAAGAAGCATTCAAACATGATAAAGCGAGTTACGAAAAATACAAGCCTAAAGATGGCAAAGATTTTTATCAGTTCTTGTTCGAGCAGACCAAACATGATTTCAGGGACGATGATTTATTCGAACCAACTGAAATATTAAGAATTAGAGAAAACAGTTTCGAAGCAATTGTCAAAGAACTGCAGATCTACAATCTTTCCACAACTTCTGATGATGTGAAAGGAATTGCATTCGAACAGTTCTTAGGACGCACATTTAGAGGGGAGCTTGGCCAATTCTTTACTCCCCGAACCGTCGTAGATTTTATGGTAGATGTACTGGATCCGCAGGAGGGTGAAAACATCTGCGATCCCTGTTGTGGTTCCGGAGGATTCTTAATAAAAGCCTTCGAATACGTTCGTGCAAAAATTGAAAATGAGATTCAGGCAGCAAAAGACAAAATCAAAGTACAATACTATACAGATGAATACAATAAGCTTCCTGAGAAAGAAAAGGAAAAAGTAGATGACCACGTAACAGATTTATTTGCCAAATTAAATGCAGAACTTGATATTAACAACTCCAAAAGCAGATTGCGGGAACTTAGCTACGAACGGATTTTCGGGACAGATGCGAATCCCCGTATGAGCCGCACAGCAAAGATGAATATGATTATGCACGGTGATGGTCACGGCGGCGTACATCATAATGATGGTTTATTAAATGTAAATGGAATATTTGAAAACCGTTTTGATGTGATTTTAACCAATCCCCCCTTTGGTGCTCGCGTCGAGAAAACATTAAAAATCACAGATGCTGATAAATATACTGACTTTGAGCGAATCGCAAAATACAAGGACCGCTACGATACACCCGATAATCCTGCCTATACCAATGCGTTAAAACAGGTAAATGAAAATATCGGTAAGCCTTTATTGAATCTTTATGAAACCGGGAAATTGAGCACTTTAACAGAAGTTTTATTCATTGAGCGCTGTCTAAATTTACTGGTACCTGGCGGACGTATGGGAATTGTTCTGCCGGAAGGCGTGCTCAACAATACCAACCTTCAGAAAGTTCGTGATTTCGTAGAAAGTAAAGCGAAGATTTTGTTGATTACCTCTATTCCTCAAGATGTGTTTATTGCTAGTGGAGCTACCGTAAAGCCCAGCTTGTTATTTTTTAAAAAGTTTACAGAAGAAGAACAGGCAACTTACCATGCCATCGTAAAAGAAGCCACTAAAACAGTACAAGCCAACTACGAACCTCGCTTAAAAGAAATAAAGACAGCCTTATCGAAAAAAGGAAAAGAGGCCTTGTCTGCCGACGAAAAAAAAGCGTTGAAAGCGGAAGAAAAAGCCATGAAAGCAAAAATTGAATCGGAGATTAAGTCTATGGTAAAAGAGAAATTCAATTACCAAATCCCTATTGCAGAGGTTGAAAAAGCAGGGATCAGTACCACAGGGGCTAAAATTGAAAATGATTTAGAACCATTGGCCAATGAATTTAGGCAGTACCGTATTGATAATAAATTATGGAATAAGCGCTTTAAAGACATAAAATATGAGGAAATTGGAAGCCAGGTATATCGTATTCCTGTAGCGGAGAACAATGTGGTGGGCGAACCTGAAATCTTTTATAACTAATGGAAGTTAGCACTAATCATTTTTTAAAAATTGTCCCATTTTCCAGACTTGATTTATGGGATACTAAAAGGTATACTTCAAAATCAGTAAGCTCAAATTTTGAGGTTGTAAAACTAAGTTCTTGTATTAATGAGGAAAGTAAAAAATATAAACTTTTTTTAGAAGAGGAAAAAGATTTTGGGATTCTAGGCGTAAACAACAAAACGGGAATTTTTGACGCTTATGTACAAAAAGGAAAAGATATCAATCAGCCATACAAAAAAATGGAAATCGGTTGGATTGCTTATAATCCTTATCGTATTAATGTGGGATCAATTGGTATTCGCTTAGAGGAGCATATAAATGAATATATCAGCCCTGCTTATGTTGTATTTAGTTGTAAAGAGAATTTGTTGCCAAAATATTTATTTCTAGTGTTTAAAACAGATACTTTTAATAAAGTAATCAATGAAAATACAACAGGATCAGTTCGTCAGAATTTAAGTTTTGATAAATTAATAGATTTAGAAATTCCATTACCAACAATCCATGAACAACAAGCTATTGTAGATTCGTATTTTGCGAAAGTAAAAGAAGCCAATCAATTAGAAATTGAAGCAAATAACATCGATCAAGAAATTGAAAAGTATTTGTTTACTGAATTGGGATTATCTAAAAATATTGAGAATCAAAAAACTTCAAAACTATTGAAAACAATTAGTTTTAATAAAATAGATCGTTGGGCTATTGATTATCTATCTAAATTTTCAAAATTAAATTTTTTAGAAACTGGGAAATATAATCTTATAAAATTAAGAGAAGTAATAGAATCTTATCAATATGGTTTGTCTGAAAAAGCTTCTAAAGAGGATTTGGGTTTGCCAATGTTAAGAATGAATAATATCAACGATGCTACTTTGAACCTAAATGATATAAAATATTTAAAGGATGAAAAATCTTTTGAAAAGTTTATTTTAAATAAGAATGATCTGCTTTTTAATCGTACTAATAGTAAAGAATTAGTAGGCAAAACTGCAATTTTTATTGAAGATGGTAAATATACATTTGCTTCTTATTTAATTCGTGTAAAATTTGATGATACTAAGGCTAATGTGAGGTATATTAATGAATTGTTTAATTCATCAATATTACAGATTCAAAAAGATATGGTAAGTCGCCAGATTACGGGGCAAGCAAATATTAATGCACAGGAAATGCAAGATTTTTTATTTCCAATACCACCATTAGATATACAAATTAAAATAGCTAATGAGACTGGTGAACTTAGAAATTCAAAGATGAAAAAATTAGTTTTAGCAAAGCAATTAAAACACCAAGCCAACGAAGAATTTGAGAAAGCAATTTTTCAATAACTTAACCCAGACTACTATTATTAACGATGAAGATTATCTCACTAAAAATTCAAAATTATAAAATGTTTAATCCTAGTTCAGACATTGAACTAGGAAAAGACATTCAGTTACTTATTGGTGTAAATGGTTCTGGTAAATCAACAATATTGGAAGCTATTGCAATAATTTTTTCTAATATAAAGAGTCATATACTAGAACAGCCAATTCATAGTAAAGAATTTAATTTTGAAATAGATTATAGTATTAATGTCTCACAAATAATTGAATCTACAAGTACTACACATTCTTCAAAACTTACAATTCATCATATTAAGCTTCAGTATGACAAAGAATATAAAATGTTTTGTGATGGTAACGAGATAAAATCAAAAGATGAACAATTAAAATATTTGCCTGATAATTTGATTTTTTACTATTCTGGAGCTTGTACAACACTTGAAAATATAATTGATCTAACAGAAGATGAGCAAGCAGGAGATTTATATAGAAAGACAAACTTAAAAAAAGTATCTAAAGCAATAAATAATATTTTAAAAAATATTATCTACATAAGAAAAGATTATTATCCTTTATTATTTATTCTAAACTTCATTGATAATGATTGTAAAATTCCATTAAATAATAAGGATTTCTTTATTGATAGTGTGAGATTTAACATTAAACAATATCGTTATACAAAAAATACTGATGCAAGTGATTTATTCAAGTTAACAGGATATTTAAGAGCATATATGGATGGCATCTTAAAACATTCATATAATGGAGTTGAACGAGATGACGAAAAAAATATTGATTTTATTGAAATTGGATACCATAGTGGAATTTTGGAAGCTGTTAGTAGAGTTACAGATAGAGTAGAGAATATATTTGTTGGCGATAGTAAATTCTTAGCTTTTCAATTTATAAGTCTTTTATTTAGAATTGGTTTTATAAAAAATATTGATGTAAATATAAATTTGAATGGTGAAATTATTTCAATTAATGATTTAAGTGAAGGTGAACAACAAATTATTATTCTTGAAGCTATAAAAAATGTATTATGTCGTGAAAATACTGTACTATTTTTAGATGAACCAGATGCCTATCTTCACCCACAAAGACAGAGAGAATTGATACCATATTTACAAAGTAAATTTAGTGAAAGTTATACTCAAATTATTACTACATCACATAGTCCTTACGTAGCACAATCAACAAGATTTGATTCAATATTAATATTTGATCAAAATGGTAAAAATATTATTAATGAAAATAAAATACTAGATACAGAAGTAATAACAGATGTTTTATTTGGAGTTAATGAACGTTTTAAAGAAAATATTGAATCTGATTTAGATGAATTTAGAATTTTTAGAAATAATATTATAAATAATCAGAATATCGATATCAAGTTATTTAAAGAATTGATATTAAGACTTGATAATTATGGAGAGGAAACAAGAGTAATTATCAATAGAGAATTAAAACAACTTAAAAGACTTGTAAATTTTGAATTAGATGGAATATCTTGATAGAGTTACCGCGATAGCACCGGATTGTTTAATAACTTTAAAGGGGAATAAACCTAACTTTTTGAAAAAAGGATTAGCTTGGAAAGAAAACTATGAAAGAAATCAAGATTCAACTAGATTTAAATGGGGAAAATTTTTAAGAGTAAATATATCAGAATTATTAGTTGAAAGTTTAGGTTTAATATCTGATCAACATTGTTTTTATTGCGATATAAACAGAGTAATTCCTATGATTAATAGACCTGAAGTTGATCATTTTTGCCCGAAAACAATTAGACCTATAAAAGCCTATTATTATCCTAATTTATTTTTGTCTTGTTCTTCTTGTAATGGAAATAAATCTAATAAATTCGATAGAAAATATTTATTAAATTTTACCAATCCAAATTACAATTTTGATGCTTATTATTACATTGATTTTGCTACAGGAAAAGTACAAACTCGTACGGATATAGGATTTAATGATAGGTACAAAGCTAGATATACATTAGTAGTTTTGGGTATTAATAATGGGGCTAGACCAAAAATACGTAGAGATGAGTTAAATGCTTATAATGATTCAAATAATAAAAATTTAGCAGATTATTCATATAGGTTTTTTATTCGCAGAGCGAGTTAATATAATTATATAGATGATACAAACTGATAAGCAACAACAAATAAAAAATATTTGGGATCAATACATGCAATCTAACCAATTAGTTGTAGATACCAAAGGGAATGAACTTGTACAAATAGATGATTCGAGACGTGCAGCAATCATAGAGCTTAAGAAATTCATTAATGATTTCCAAGCCGATCTTATAAATATCTATGAGTTCAAAACAAATATTGACAGTTTCAATAAACGAAACAACCTATGGGGCTTTACGGCAACTAAAGGGCAAATGTTTTTTAATCAATTGGTTAAGGTGAATGAAAGCAACATTTCATTTTTAACCAATCTTTTAAAATCGTGTATTGAACAGCCAAAAAATTTAGAAGATGCTTTAGCTAAAATTTCAAAATTAGAAAAGTTCTGTACAGAGATTTACAGCAAGGCAAAAGATAAACGCAAAGTGCCTAATCCTGGTTCTGTTTCTTATTTCTTATCATACTTTTGGCAAGTGCAAGATGCCGATAAATGGCCCATATTATATACGTCGTTAATTAATGCGTTTATAGAATTAGATATTTGGAAAGAAAATGATTCACAAGCAAAAGCGTACGAATATTTTTTTAATCTTAATGAGGAAATTAAGGAAATATTATCTGATTACACAGGAAATATAAAGTCCAATTGGGATGCAGAACACGCATTTTGGAATTTCAAAGGAAACCCAAATAAAGCCATTCAAACACAACCAAAAAAGGAAACCAAAACCGCGGTTGTAGAAATTGAAATTGCAGAAGAAAAGTCAATAACAGTTACTGCCTCATTTGAGTTATCAGATTACTTAATTCCTAAAGTTTCTAAATTAATAGAACTTGGTGCGGAAACAGAAAAATCTTCGTCATCGAAAGGAAGTGCTTATGAAAAATTAGTAGCTGAAATATTCAAACAATTAGATTTTGAAGTTGAGATTTTAGGTCAGGGAAGTGGCAGAAATCCAGATGCGATATTAAGACACCGGGAAGAGAATACTGCTTTTATCGTAGATGCAAAAGCTTATATAAATGGTTATAGTCTGGGCGTTGACGATAGAGCTATAAAAGAATACGTCAACCATTATTGTCCGAAATTACAAAAGGAAGGTTATAAGAAGATTGGTTTTATTATCGTAAGTAATTCGTTCAAATCAAATTTTGATAGCTTTATTAACGAAATTACTTGGAATACCGATATTAAACGGTTTATATTATTAAGTTCTGAAGCGCTTTTATATCTTTTAGCTTACAAGACAAAAGATCGTATTCAATCATCTGCCATTATTGAAAGCTTAGTAAGCTTAGGCAATCCAATTGAGGCAAAAGATATTATTCAAGAGTTTGATGATGTGTAAACTGCTTTACGCTGTTTGGTGTTTGTTGACAAGCAATTATATTAATATCGAAAAAGCAAACCACTAACCAGCATCCCTCTGCGCCGGATTTAGCCGGCTGCAAACAAAAATGCCCCGGTAAACCGGGGCACAAATTGTTTATAAGAATGAATTATGCTTTCGCGTTTCTTTCAATTCTCTTTCTTTCTTCTTCCGAAAGGACTTTTTTTCGCATTCTGATGAAGTTTGGAGTTACCTCAATGGCCTCATCCGCCTGGATGTATTCCATACATTCTTCCAGTGAGAAAAGGGTTTTTGGAGCGATGTTCCCGTCCTTGTCCTTTCCTGAAGCACGCATATTGTTCAGCTGCTTGGCTTCCACAATGTTTACCACCAGGTCACCCGGCTTGTTCTGCTCACCCACGATCATACCTGCGTAGATTTCCTCGCCCGGATCAACAAAGAATTTACCTCTGTCCTGAAGTTTTGCGATGGAATATTCGGTAGCCGGCCCCTGAGACTTGCTTACCAATACGCCTACCAATCTGCCTGGTATAGTACCTTTGTAAGGCTTGTACTCCGTGAAACGGTGCGCCATAATGGCTTCACCGGCTGTAGCCGTAAGCATCTGAGATCTCAGGCCGATCAGTCCTCTGGAAGGAATCTCGATCTCCAGGTGCTGCATTTCACCTTTGGTTTCCATAATATGAAGGTCACCTTTTCTTTGCGTGGCAAGGTCAATGACACGTGATGCGTACTCCTCAGGTACGTCAACTACCAAAGATTCATAAGGCTCACATTTTACACCGTCAATCTCCTTCAGGATCACCTGGGGCTGACCGATGGTCATTTCATAACCTTCCCTTCTCATCGTCTCGATAAGGACTGAAAGGTGCAGGATACCGCGGCCGAACACAAGGAAGGTGTTGGCATCTTCAGTTAACTCTACACGAAGCGCCAGGTTTTTCTCCAGCTCCTTCATCAGCCTTTCTTTAAGGTGATTGGAGGTTACATACTTCCCGTCTTTTCCGAAGAAAGGCGAGTTGTTGATGGAGAAGGTCATATTAAGTGTAGGCTCATCAATCGCCGTACGCGGCATCGGATCCGGATTTTCCAGGTCCACGAAGGAATCACCGATCTGGAATTTGTCGAAACCTACGATGGCACAGATATCACCCGCTTTTACTTCCTGAACTTTCTTCTTGCCCAGACCTTCAAAAACGTATAATTCCTTAACTTTTCCTTTGATGATATTACCGTCTTCCTGTGCAAGACCGATCCACTCGGATTCCTTTACAGAACCCTGAGTAATTTTACCGATAGCAATTCTGCCAAGGAATGAAGAGAAGTCAAGGGAAGTGATCTGCATTCTAAGCGGACCTTCTTTGGCTTCCGGTGCAGGAACATATTGCAGGATACCGTCCAGAAGCGGGAAAATATTGTCGGTTGGCTCCAGGGAGGTATTGAACCAGCCCTGCTTGGAAGATCCGTAAAAAGTTGGGAAGTCAAGCTGCTCCTCTGTTGCGTCCAGGTTGAAGAACAGGTCGAACACCTGGTCATGAACCTCATCCGGGCGGCAGTTCGGTTTATCTACTTTGTTAATTACCACTACGGGTCTAAGACCCAGTTCCAGTGCTTTCTGCAATACGAAACGCGTCTGTGGCATGGGTCCTTCAAAGGCATCTACTAAAAGCAAAACACCGTCGGCCATTTTCAGAACCCGCTCCACTTCACCACCAAAATCGGCGTGACCGGGAGTATCAATTACGTTAATCTTGGTATCTTTATATGATACCGATATGTTTTTGGATAAAATGGTGATACCACGCTCTCTTTCAAGATCGTTATTATCCATGATTAAATCGCCGGATTCCTGATTTTCTCTGAAAATGCTGGTTGCGTGAATAATTTTGTCAACCAAAGTGGTCTTACCGTGGTCAACGTGCGCAATGATTGCGATATTTCTAATGTTTTGCATAAATATTTTTTGACGGTGCAAAAGTAGTTTTTTTATTTGAGAGTAGAAACAATATATTTAAAAGATTTATCCACCGTTAATGTATTGATAATGAAATCATTTCGCGGGCTCACAAAATAAAGAAATGCGGCCAATCACAACCCTCTCTACCTAAAATCAAAGTATTGATTCTCTAATAAAAAACAGGAAAGATTAGCTAAAAAAAAATGTACATTTGGTTAAAAGATCCCAATATGAGAATTGAGCGGAAGCACAGCGGCAAAGACATCAGCATATTTTCGGAAATGACTTTACTGGCACAGCAACACGGCGCTGTAAACCTGTCGCAGGGCTTTCCCGACTTTGAAACAGACCCAAAACTTAAAGAACTTCTGGCCAAAGCAACGGCAGATAACCATAACCAATATGCTCCGCTCACGGGAGTTCCCCTGCTTATAGAAAATCTGGCAACCTTCAATGCTGCCCGTCCTAAACCCCTTCGCATCCACCCGTCTGAAATAATAATTACGCCCGGTGCCACGTACGGAATTTACTGCGCGCTGGCCACTATCCTGAATCCCGGCGACGAGGTAATTGTTTTGGAACCCAGCTACGACAGTTATGTGCCGGCCATCGAGATAAACGGTGGCAAACCGGTATTCGTTAGTCTGGATACAGATTTCAGACCTGATTTTGAAAAGATAAGAAATGTGGTTACGATGCAAACCCGGGCAATCATAATAAATTCACCGCACAATCCGTCAGGAAATATCTGGACAGAAAGTGACTGGGAACAGTTGTGGCAGATTGTAAAGGATACGGAGATCATCGTTATTTCGGATGAAGTTTACGACCTTCTCTGTTATGACGAAAATACGTTCACGAGTGTAATGCACCACACTCAGCTTCGGGAGCGGAGCTATGCGGTGTTTTCTTTCGGCAAAATGTTCCACGCTACCGGCTGGAAGGTAGGATATGTGCTGGCAAGTGAAGAACTTAATCACGCTTTCCGGCGTGTGCACCAATACTTAAGTTTTTGCGTGAATGTTCCGGCGCAGTATGCCCTGGCCGGATATCTGGAAGTCTTTGATGCCAAAGCCAATGCGCAAATGATGCAGGAAAAAAGAGATTACCTGATTGATGCTTTCGCCTGTTTACCTTTTGAAATTAGTTCAAAAGCCCAGGGCGGCTATTTCCAAACCATGGACTACCGTAACTTTTCAGATCTGAATGATAAGGACTTCGCGGTATGGCTTACCAGGGAGAAAAAGGTCTGCACCGTACCCGTTTCGGCGTTTTATCATAACGGGCAGAATACCGGGAAAGTCAGGTTTTGCTTTGCCAAAAAAGAAGAGACCATGGATAAGGCCGCAGAACTTCTGCGCAACCTTCTATAAAAAAAGCCGGAAAAAAATTCCGGCTTCGTGTATTACGCTATTTGGCTGATGACGTCTTCAATTTTATCCAGCGCCAGCTGAATTTCCTCTTTAGTTACGTTCAGGTGCGGGCGGAAACGCAGTGACTGGTCACCGCAACCCAGGATAATCAGGTTACGGCGGTACAGCTCGTCACGTACGGCGTCACGCTGTGCACCATCGGTAAGGTCTATGGCACACATCAGGCCTCTTCCTCGTGCATTTGAAAGATGCTGAGGATATTTTGCAGCCAGATTCTGCAATCCTGAAAGCAGGTACTCTCCTACCACTCTGGCATTTTCGCAGAGGTTTTCTTTTTCAATCACTTCAAGAACCAGTTTAAAGCGCATCATATCGATGAAGTTACCACCAAATGTGGAGTTGATCCTGGAACTCTCGCGGAAAACATTGTTCGGTATTTCATCAAATTTTTCCTTATTGGCCAGAACCCCACAAACCTGGGTTTTCTTTCCAAAGGAAATGATATCCGGCTTCGATGTAAAATGCTGGAACGCCCACATTTTCCCTGTAATCCCGATGCCGGTTTGCACTTCATCGAAAATCAGTAAGACTTCGTTTTCATCACACAGCTTTCTTAAGCCGGTAAAGAACTCATCGCGGAAATGGTTGTCGCCGCCTTCTGCCTGAATAGGTTCGATGATGATGCAGGCTACCCGGTTTGGATTTGCCAATATCGCCTCTTCAATATTCAGCAGCGCCAACTGCTCATTTTTGATGGTAGTCTCAAGATTTTCCTCCGTTACCGGGAAAGTTAAGTAGGGGTTTATGATCCGTGGCCAGTCGAACTTCGGGAAGTACATATGCTTCCGTGGGTCTGAGGTATTGGTTAAACTTAGTGTATAACCGCTGCGGCCGTGGAAGGACTGACGGAAATGGATGCAGATATCACCTTCCACCGTGAGGTCCTTTTCAAAGTTCTTACGCGTTTTCCAGTCGAAGCAGGCTTTCATGGCATTCTCTACCGCCAAAGTTCCGCCTTCAATAAAGAAGCAGTACTGCAGTTCCTGCGGAATAGCAACACGTTCGAAAACTTCCATAAATTCCGCATACTCCTCGGAATAAACATCAGCCAGTGTGGGTTTGTTAATCGCCATGCGGCCCAGCCAGTCCGAATGCTGTACTACGTAGGGATGATTATAGCCGATGGAGGCAGACGCAAACATGGAGAACATATCCAGAAATTCAGTGCCGCTTAATTTGTCGGCGATATAGGAACCGTGGGATTTCTCGATATCCATAACGAAGTCGAAACCGTCGGCAAGGATATGTCGGGCCAGGGTGTTTTTTACTTTATTGGTAGTCTCTGGTTGTTGAGCGATGGTGTTATTCATATTTTTTATGATTGTTTTAAAAGCTGCAATAGCCTTGGTGAAATAATATTCTGTGATTTGGTGAACTGCCGTCTTAGATATCGAACTTAATACCCTGAGCCAGCGGCAAAGTCGTACTGTAATTGATAGTGTTGGTCTGTCTTCTCATATAATATTTCCAGACATCAGATCCTGATTCGCGGCCGCCACCGGTTTCTTTTTCGCCTCCGAAGGCTCCTCCGATTTCCGCACCGGACGTACCGATATTTACATTGGCAATACCGCAGTCGGATCCTGCATGAGACAGGAACAGCTCAGCCTCACGAAGGTTTTGGGTCATGATCGCCGAACTCAGACCTTGCGGGACGTCGTTCTGCATCTCAATAGCCTCATTCAGGCTTTCGTATTTCATGATATAAAGGATGGGAGCAAAGGTTTCGTGCTGCACGATTTCAAAGCTGTTTTCAACTTCAGCGATGCAGGGCTTCACGTAACAGCCGGAGCTGTAGTCAGCGCCTTCCAGCACACCGCCTTCCACAATGAACTTTCCGCCTTCCTTTTTACACTTTTCAATGGAATCAAGGTACTGCGACACAGCATCGGTGTCGATGAGCGGACCGACATGGTTGTTCTCATCCAGTGGATTTCCGATCTTTAGCTGACCGTAGGCTTTAACCAAACGGTTTTTGACTTCATCATAAACAGAAGAGTGGATAATCAGCCTTCTGGTTGACGTACACCTCTGCCCGGCCGTTCCTACAGCGCCGAATACCGCTCCAATGATGGACATATCCAAATCTGCATGTTCCGAAATTATGATGGCATTGTTACCGCCCAGTTCCAGGATAGACTTTCCGAAACGCTCGGCTACCTTTGTCCCTACCATTCTTCCTACACGTGTAGAACCTGTAAAGGAAACAAGCGCGGTTCTTTTGTCTGCCACCAGTTTCTCGCCGATGGTATGATCGCCAACGATCATTCCGGAGATCCCCTCAGGCATATCATTTTCCCTCAATACCTCAGCGATGATGTTCTGGCAGGCTATGGCGCAAAGCCCTACTTTCTCCGACGGTTTCCAAACGGTCACGTTACCGCAGATCCAGCTCAGGGCGGTATTCCAGCTCCACACAGCTACCGGAAAATTGAAGGCCGAAATCACTCCAACAATTCCCAGCGGATGGTACTGTTCGTACATACGGTGCAGCGGTCTCTCGGAATGCATGGTAAATCCGTGAAGCTGACGGGAAAGACCTACCGCGAAATCGCAGATATCGATCATCTCCTGAACCTCTCCTAAGCCTTCCTGCATGGATTTACCCATTTCATAAGACACGAGTTTACCCAGGTCATCTTTTTTCTCTCTTAATTTATTGCCGAACTGTCTCACCAGTTCTCCCCTTTTCGGTGCGGGCATTAACCGGAACTCGGGAAAGGCGGCTTTCGCGGCAGACATTACCTTTTCGTAATCTTCCGCAGAACCTGTTTTTATTTTGGCGATAAGCTGGCCGTCTGTAGGCGAATAACTATCGATAACGTCTCCGTTGGCAAAGCTTTCCAATCCTGTGGAAACGCCTGTATTTTCATTTGAAATTCCTAAATTCTTCAAGGACTGCGCAATGCCGTAATCCTTTTCTGTTTTTACCATGTTTTCTGTTTTCATATGCGCTTAAAGGTACTAAGATTTGGGGAAACAGCAAAAACGGGGATTCAGAGTTCTGTCTCAAACCACATGATTTCATACGGTGATTAAAGTTAAAGAGTATCATATCCAATTAATTTATGCCTAATAATTATCAATGAAGTAATCCGAGACCAATTGACGGGCTGCGCTGACCAAAATAATTAAACAATAATTTAAATTCCTGTAACCTTTACGGCCCGCATAACGTATATATACTTAGAGCCCGACGTTAAACGGGTGTTTATTGTACATGAGACAGTTAAAAATTACCAAGCAGGTTACCAACAGGGAAACCGCGTCACTGGACAAGTATCTTCAGGAAATCGGAAAAGTGGAACTGATTACCGCCGACGAAGAGGTTGATTTAGCACAAAAGATCCGCGCCGGCGACCGCGCCGCACTGGAAAAACTCATTAAAGCCAACCTTCGTTTCGTGGTTTCTGTATCCAAGCAGTACCAAAATCAGGGACTGTCCCTTCCCGACCTTATCAATGAAGGTAATCTGGGACTGATGAAGGCCGCCAAAAGGTACGATGAAACCAGAGGTTTTAAATTTATTTCGTACGCAGTATGGTGGATCAGGCAGTCCATCCTTCAGGCATTGGCTGAGCAGTCCAGGATTGTGAGGCTACCGCTTAACAAAATTGGCTCCATCAACAAAATCAACAAGGCTTATGCCCACCTGGAGCAGGAAAATGAAAGACCTCCATCCCCGGAAGAACTTGCAGAAGTGCTGGACATGAGCGAGGAAGACATCAAGGAATCCATGAAAAACAGCGGAAGACACCTCTCTATGGATGCACCGCTTGTGGAAGGTGAAGATTCCAACCTTTACGATGTACTGCGCTCCGGTGAATCTCCCAGCCCGGACAAAGACCTGATGCTGGAATCCCTGCAGATTGAGATTGAAAGAGCCCTGCAAACACTAACCCCAAGGGAAGCAGACCTTGTACGTCTTTATTTTGGCCTGAACGGCAAACACCCCATGACTCTGGAAGAAATTGGCGAAACCTTCGACCTTACCAGAGAGAGAGTGCGTCAGATTAAGGAAAAGGCCATCAAGAGACTTAAGCACAATACCAGAAGTAAGATCCTGAAATCTTATCTGGGTAAATAACATATCCGATTATTACTTCAAAGGAACCTCAAAAGGTTCCTTTTTTTATGTCAAACATTCTTCTTTACCAGGTCCTTGCGCACCCTGCTCAGACTTTCAGGTGTAATCCCAAGATAGGAGGCCACCATCCATTGCGGTACGCGCTGCATAAGGTCCGGATACATCCTGATGAAATCCAGATAGCGCTCCTGCGCCGTATCAGAAAGCAGGGAATTCACCCGGTTCTGAAGGTTACGTATATGTTTTTGGAGCAAAAGGTCATTGTTCGCGATGGTGCCGGGAAACTGAAGGTTCAGGTTGCGAAAAAAATCAGGTGTCAACAGCAGGACCTTTGAATTCTCCACCGCTTCTATATAATAATTGGACTTTTCATTGAAGTAAAGTGAACTCCTGTCGGACATCAGCCATTTTTCGGGTGCAAACTGAATGATGTGTTCCTTTCCGTTCTGATCGGTGGAGAACATCCGCAGCAGTCCTTCTTCCACAAAATATGTCGATTTGCAGATTTCACCCGCACTTAACAGTAATTCCCCCTTTTGGAAATTTTTAACGGTATAATGCGAGCCACACATGGAAACATCAGCTACAGGAATTTCCAGTACTTCCGAAAGATAATGTTCAATATTGTCCATGATGTAATTTTAACCAAATATAAGGAATTATCGCCATCCGCCGCCCAGCGCCTGATAAAGTTCAACCGCCGATCTCAGCTTCGTATATTGGGCACTGGCGATGTTCAGTTCGGCATTAAGTGCGTTCACGCTGGAGTTAAGTACCTCCAGATAATTGGCCATACCGTAATTCACCAGTTCCTCGGAATAGTTCACCGAATTGCGGTAAGCAGCCACTTCCTTTTCTTTCAGGGCGATAAACTGATCCTGTGTTTCATACATCTTCAGTGCGTCTGAAACTTCCTTACCGGCATTCAGCAGCGATTTCCGGAAGTTCAGATAGGCAATCTGCCTGTTATACAGACTCACCTCGTAATTGGTGCGGATCTGTCGCTGATTAAGGATGGGCTGCACCAGACTCCCCACAACCGTAGCAAAAATAGAATTAATGCTGAAAAATTTGTCGAGTTCTATACTCTGCAGACCTGTACTTCCGTTGATCCTTAAACTCGGATAAAACTGTGCACGCGCCGCGTCGGTCAGTTCATAGGCCTGGACCAGTCTTGCCTCCGCCTCCATCACATCGCCCCGATTGGACAGCAGGTTAGCCGAATACCCAAGAGGGAAATTGGCCGGCATCTGTTGCTGACTGATCGTGGAGCGCGCAATACTTTGCGGAGCCTCACCCTTCAGTAAGCTGATGGTATTTTCCAGCATGGAAATCTGAACATCAATATCCAGCAGAAGTGCCTGGGCATTATAAACCAGTGCTTCACTTTGCTGCACCGCAACTTCCGTAAGAATACCGGATTCTTTAAGAGCCCTGGTCGTTTCCAGATTTTTGTTCCTGAGGGCGATAGTCGCATTAATGACCCTTTTCTGCTCATCAAAGGTCAGCAGTTGGTAGTAGGCAGAAGCAATAGCCGCCACCAGGTCGGTCTTCACGTCACGGTGTGCAGCTACGGTGCCGAGGTAGGCCGCCCACTGTGCTTTCTGCTCCGCCTTCAGTTTACCCCAAATATCCGCCTCCCACGAAATATCACCTTCCAGACCCAGTACATTGATGTAGCGCCGGCTGCCGCCCACAATCCGGCCCAGTTGCGTATTCAGTGACTGCGTTTGGAAGGTGTAGCTGGGTCCCACAGACAATGTAGGCTGATAAGCCGCCTTACGCTGTTTCAGATAGGATTCGGCCACAGAAATATTCTGCAGTGCAATCCTGATGTCCAGGTTATTATCCAAACCTTTCTGGATATGGTTCTGCAGCACCGGATCGGTAAATATTTCACGCCAGGATACTGTGGCGATGCTGGCACTGTCCCGCGGAATGCGGTCGGTGCGGAAAACATTTTCATTCACACCCAGAACTTCACGTTCATAGGGCTGCCTGGCCACACATGAGGTGAGCACCAAAGCAGCTGTAAGGGTGAGTACCGTATATTTATTCTTAAAAATAGTTGTCATCAGTAAGATTTTAACGCTGTTAAAAAGTAGCCGGGTGGCTATTCGCTTAAATTAACCTTCTCCTTTTTAATCGGAACTATCTTTTCGTGCAGTGCCTGAAAAATAACGTACAGCACAGGAATGGAAAGCAGACCGAAGAAAGTACCTATCAGAAGTCCCATAGCTGCGCCGGTCCCGATGGACCTATTACCCACGGAACCGATTCCGCTTGCAAATACCAGGGGCAACATACCGAATATAAAGGCGAAGGACGTCATAAGGATAGGCCTCAGTCGGGCTTTCGCGGCATTGATTGCCGACATGGCAAGGGTTTCCCCGTGATGACGGCGCTGCAGTGCAAATTCAACAATAAGAATTGCATTTTTGGCCAAAAGTCCGATCAGCATGATAATGGCAATCTGGAAATAGATATTGTTCTCCAGGCCGAAGACCCTTTGCCCGAAATAGGCACCGATCACACCCAGCGGCAGCGAGATAATCACCGCAAACGGAAGGATATAACTCTCGTACTGCGCCGCCAGGATAAAGTACACAAAGATGAAGCTCAGCAGGAAGATAATATAGGTTTGCGACCCGGCGCTCATTTCCTCCTTGGTAAGTCCGGTGAATTCCACATCATAATCACCAGGCAGATTAGCGGCCGTTTCCTGCACCGCTTTAATGGCATCACCTGTAGAAAAACCGGGGTTAGTAGATCCGCTGATACTCACCGAGGTGAAAAGATTATAGCGCTCAATGGACTGCGGTCCGAAGGAACGCTCCAGCGTAAGGAACTGCGAAATAGGCGCCATGGCTCCCGAATTCGTCTTCACATAGAGACCGTTCAGGCTTTCCGGAGATTTCCTGTTGTCCGGCAGCGCCTGTATCATTACCCGGAACTGTTTTCCGTATTTGGTAAAGTCGGAGGAATAGATTCCGCCGATATAGCCCTGCATGGTGCTTAGGATATTGTTTACGGACACCCCACTTTCCTTAGCACGTGGCACGTTGATCACCATTTCGTACTGGGGATAATTCGTATTGAAACTCGTGGAGGCAAATTGGATTTCAGGTCGCTGCATCAGCGAACCTATGAATTCCTGGGTCACACCGTTCAGTTCTGTAAGCTCGCCGCCGGACTTATCCAGCAAAACTGCCGAGAAACCGTCGCTCTGCCCGAAACCGGGAACACTTGGCGGCGAAAAGAATACAATTTTCGCATCGGGATACTTTCCGGTGAGACCAAACAGCTTTTTGGTAATGGTTTCCACATCCTGACCGTCTTCCCTGCCTCTTTCGTCAAATGGTTTCAGCCTTACGAAAGCCTGACCCACATTGGAACCCTGTCCGGACATGAATCCGCGGCTGGCAGTAAAGGTGACATTCTGTACCCCCGGAATCTTACGGGCTTCTTCCTGAAGGTCTTTCAGCACATTATAGGTGCGCTCCATGGACGAACCCGGTGGCAGCTGAACATCGGTAAAGATAATACCACGGTCTTCCTTCGGAATAAATCCTGTAGGCATGGTGGAATTGGCCCACCAGAAGGTTAAGGCACCTGCCGCAAAAATCAGCAAAGTAATCCACTTGTGCCGCAGCAGGTATACAAACGAACGACCGTATTTATTGGTGACGGCACGGAAACCGATATTGAATTTGGCGAAGAATTTCTGGCCGAAATTCATCTCTGAATACGCTTTATGATGATGTGCAGACGGCTTAAGGAAAAGGGAACACAGTACGGGACTTAAGGTAAGCGCATTCACCGCAGAGATCAGGATCGCAATGATCAGCGTAATACCGAACTGCTGATAGAAAACCCCCGTGGGGCCCTGCAGGAAGGTCACCGGAATGAATACCGCCGCCATCACCAGGGTAATTGAGATAATGGCCCCTGTGATTTCGTCCATAGCAGAGACCGTCGCTTTCTTGGCATCCGTATACCCCTGTTCCAGTTTGGCATGCACTGCCTCCACTACCACAATGGCGTCATCTACCACGATCCCGATCGCCAGAACAAGCGCGAAAAGAGTGAGCAGGTTCAGGGAATAACCAAGCAGATTCAGGAAAAATAATGTACCGATAATGGACACCGGTACCGCAATGGCGGGAATTAGCGTGGAACGGAAATCCTGCAGGAACAGGAAGACCACCAGGAATACCAGGACGAACGCTTCAATCAGCGTTACAATCACTTTATTGATGGAAGCTTCCAGGAAGTCATTGGTGTCAAAGTTAATGCTGTAGCCAATGCCTTCAGGAAGGGTCTTTTCGGTTTCTTCCAATAAACTCTTGATGTCTTTGATGATATTCTGCGCGTTGGAACCCGGTGTCTGGAAGATACCCATACTTACCGAACGGCGCCCGTTATTTTCACCGATACCCCCGTAGGATAAAGCCTCGAGTTTAATATCCGCCACATCTTTCAGCCGCAGATATTCACCGTTGCCTAAAGCACGTACTACGATGTTTTCGTATTCCTCCACCTCGTCATGCTTTCCCTTGTAGGTAATTACATACTGAAAGGAACTTCCGCTGTTCTCACCCAACTGTCCGGCTGCCGCCTCGCGCGACTGTTCGCTGATGACTTCCGAAACTTCGGAAGGCTCCAGACCATAAGCCGCCATTTTCGCGGGGTCCAGCCAGATTCTCATGGAATAGGTTTTGCCGCCAAAAGCTGAAGCATCACCCACACCATTCACCCTTTTGATGGCCGGGATAATGTTGATGTTCATATAGTTCTGAAGCCAAACCTCATCAAGATCCGGATTCGAAGTATAGAAGGAAAGGAACATCAGGGCACTCGTCTGCTGCTTGTTCACCTGAACACCGGACCGCGTCACCTCCGAGGGCAGCAGAGGAAGCGCACGCTGTACCTGGTTCTGCACGTTCACCGCGGCAATATCGGGATCAATGCCCTGCTTAAAGAACACCTGGATAGAGGCTGAACCATTATTACCGGCCGACGACGAAATATAATCCATGCCTTCCACCCCGTTCACCTGCTCTTCGATCGGAATAATTACACTGTTCATCACGGTTTGTGCATTGGCACCCGTGTAATTGGCCGATATCCGGACCGTCGGCGGCGCGATATCCGGATACTGAGTCACCGGCAGGGCCACCAGACCCAGGATACCCAGGATGACGATCAGAATGGATATAACCGTTGACAGTACCGGTCTGTTTATAAATTTTTTAATCATACCAGTTGCTTAGAATATAGGCTTTATCGCATTTACAACATCATCAAACTTCACCGGCGTAGGTTTCACAGGTGTTCCCGATTTCAGGCCGCCTGTTCCTTCCGCCACCACGGTCTCGCCTTTTTTGGCACCACTTCTTATGATCACCATATTTCCGGCACGGTCAGTCACATCAATGACAGCGGTCTTTGCGGTATCCTTTACCACCTTATAAACGTATACCAGTCCCTGCTGCTCATAGGTGGCGCTTTCGGGAACCACCAGTACACCGTCGTACAGACGCGGAACGCGTATGGTGCCGCTGTTGCCGTTGCTCAGCAGTTTGTCCGGGTTAGGCAGTGATACACGGAACTGTATGCTTCCCGTGGACGGATCGATGGCACCGGTTACGGCTTCAATCCGGCCTTTTTCTTTATAAACCTCACCGTTGGCCAGCAACAGCTCCACCATCGGCATGTTTTTGAGTTTTTCTGCCAGCGTGGATCCGTAGGAATTCTTCAGGAAATCAAGATATTCCCTTTCGTTCATGGAGAAATAAGCATAGAGGCCGCTTGTATCCGACACAGTGGAGATGGGCATGGGATCGGAGGGTCCCACCAGGCTTCCGTTCCTCATATTGATTTTTCCCAGTACACCCGAGATGGGCGACCGGATCACGGAATAATTAATATTTTCCCTCACGCCCTGATAGGTTGCCTGCGCCTGCGAAACACCCGCGCCTGCCTGCTGTTTGGCGGCAACTGCCTGCTGAAGCTGCGCCTGCGCCCGTGCCAGATTGGCCTGCGCGGTCTGCAGCTGTACGGAACTGATAATGTTCTTTTCTACCAGCGGACGAAGCTTGTCCACCTCCACTTTTGCGGCGTTTACACCTGCCTGTGCGGCGGTCACACTCGCCTCAGCTGCCGCAAAATTGGAACGCGCCGCGCCGATACCGGCATTAGCTGCCGCGGCTGTCTGACTTAACGAATTGGTTTCGAGGCGAAAAAGGGGCTGACCTTTGGTCACGTATTGCCCTTCATCAACCAAAACCTGGGTGATGTATCCCTGGATCTTGGCCCTTACCTCATTGTTCACCCGCCCCTGTATGGAGGCAGGATATTCCGAATAGGCGGTTACATTACGTGTCTCCACCTGTACAGTGTTAACAGCCTTGGGACCCTGTGGCGGTTTGTCGTCGGTTTTCTTGCACGCAGTCACAACCAGGGCGGCCAGACTGAAAAGTATAATCTTATTCTGCATCTTATAGTTTGCTTAATGAATTCTTGATATTGTTGATATTGGTGCTCATCAGTTCCTTGTACACCCTGTATTTTTCGTCGGTCTCGCCGCGGAACTCCTGTATGCTGTCCAGGATTTCCAGTTCTTTGCTCAGGCGCTCAATAATCTGGGTATAGCGCAGTTTCAGGAAGTTGTCGTTCACTACAAAATAGCGCTTCCTCTCGTTGATCTTATTAAAATCTTGAATAAGCTGCATCGTGAGGAGGATACTGATATTGGAGGATACCGAACTTTTGCTGGCACAGAAAATTTCAACGAACTCATCAAAACTGATTCCCTTCTTTTCGAAGTCGAAAAGAAGGTATGCATAAATCTTGGCCGCAAGTGGCGGAAGATGAAAGGTTTCGCTGTAAAAGGTGACCAGATCCTGAAAAATCTGCTGGTCAATCTTCAGTGTTTTAGGCATCAGCTCGGGCTTATTCCACAAAATTACTAAATGGTTCGGTTAAAAACGAACCAAATGATGAGTATAGATGAAATCAGTCGCAGGTGATTTTGGGTTGAGGATTTGTGTAATTGAGTGTTTGAGTGATTGGGGGATTCGGTGTCTGAATATTTAAGTGTTTGGGTGTTTGAGTTAGTAAACCGGTTATTATTTTTAAGCGGGTATTGTTTCTATTTCCTGTCGCCTGGAACAGAAATACCCATGTGCTCCTAAACTCCTCCACTCCTCCACTCTTTCACCCAACTAACAACTATCATTCACTAATCCCTCCACCCATCACTACCCTCCATCCTCCCTCTTCCCTCTTCCCTCTTCCATCATCCATCATCCAACCACCACCCCATCCTCAACCTCAACCTCAACCTTAACCTTAACCTTAGCCTCCATCTTCCAATCTCAATCCACCAATCACTAACCACAAAACCCTAATCCCAATCCCTAATCCCCTCCACCCGTCACTTCCCACCAACCTCCATCCTCCATCTTCCATCCCCATCCTCAACCTCAACCTCAACCTTAGCCTCCATCTTTCATCCTCCATCTTTCATCCTCCAGCGACCAATCACCAACCACCAATCACCAATCACAAGTCTCCAGTCACCATCCTCCAGTCACCAGTCACCAATCTCAACATCGACGAAAAAATTATCCCCAAATATTTTGCAGGTTTTGTGAAGAAGTCTATATTTGCACCACTGAAAACAGAAGACCGAATACTGGAGAAATGGCAGAGTGGTCGATTGCGGCAGTCTTGAAAACTGTTGACTGTAACAGGTCCGGGGGTTCGAATCCCTCTTTCTCCGCAAAAAAAGCCGAAACGCAAGTTTCGGTTTTTTTTTATTTCCGGCAACGGCAAAAGCCCTGCTTTTGTAAGTGGGCGGAAATAAAAAAAATAAAAGCGCTCCCGGGCGCTTTGGGTTTCTTTGCAGTCCCCACCACCGTGATCACCGCAGGCGTACCACAAGTTCTATAAAGGCTTTATTAACTCCCATGGGTATAAAAAAATGGTAATCCAACAATCTGGGAGACGGAAGAAAGTCAACAACCTTCTTCACTTTTAAGTTTCCAACTTATTTTCAGAATTGATCGCTAATAATATCAGAGCGGTTTTAAGGGCTTTGCGCCAAAGCAGTATTTTGCTGATATGTGCCACTATTTTAGCTATATTTGATTTTGTATACGGATGTTGTTTATGATATATATCTACTCCATTTTAGGTGTATGTATACTTTTGATATATATATATATATATATATATATATATATATACAAGTTAGTGGCAAGTTTTGACGACCATCACAAACTGACCTGACAAAGTAAAAAAAGGATATAATAATGAACACGGAAACTGAACTATGGAATTTTTAGCAACTGCAATTACATTGACATTACTCGTTGGACTTTTGATAAGCCCAATTCTTTTACTTCGTTTCATTAATCGGACAAACAGTAAATATAAGTTCGTTTCATATTTGATAATTGGAGTGCTTCTGACAGCCTTGCTAACAATTATTTTTGCTTGGTGGTCCTACACTTCTGACTTACTTCTGCTTAAACATTACGGATATGACATTGACGGAATGAATGAAACTGAATTTTATGGAAAAGTTTTGCCAGAGAATTTGGACAAAGTAAAAAGCCTTGAGACAAGCATCATGGGAATAGGATGGCCATTAAAAGCAATAATGACATTCATACTCTACGCACCTTACTTATTAATTATTTGCTTCGTGACATATGTAATCGGGCGGAGAAAGCGAAAAGTAGAATTACAAAAATTGTAAATATCAAAATAATGGCAGGTTACGTGGTCAATTGAACATTCTAACTAGCCTTAACTTTGGTGCTGGGCTGACAGTTTAGTGTTTCAAAACATCTACTGCGCCGGTGCGCAAAACATTGCGATTAATATTGACAGACCAGACACTTAAATAATATGAAGACATTTTTAACGATTATATTGACTTTGTTTTTAGCAGTAAAAATTTTTGCAACTGCACAGTATCCTGACAAAATTATATACATTGGAAAAGAATATGATTTACACAGTAATCCATTAGAAGAATATTTTGAAAAGAATCCCGACAAAAGACCTGAAGGTGGGATTATGTCGACTGCTTTATGGCGTGGATATGTTGCGACTTTTGAAGTTAAGGACAGTCAACTCTATTTAAAGGATATTGAGATTCAATACCACGACACGACATCAAAAGAATCTTATCCATATAAATGGAAGAGTGTAATTTCAGAAGTTTTTCCGGGTCAGAAAGTTGTAAAAATAAATTGGCTGACAGGACTACTTGCAATACCACACGGTAAATTGGTAAACTATGTTCATATGGGATATGGTTCAACTTATAAAAACTATATCTTATTGGAATTCAACAAAGGTGACTTAAAACGGGAAAAACGATTTAAATACAAACAGTATGAAAAATTTAAGGAGCGACAGTTTCAGGCCTTTAAACAGACCGCAGAATACAAAAAAATAAAGTCAGACTTTCAAAAAGACGGGAGTTCGGACGAGTTTATTGACTCATTTCTACGAGATTTCGTGACGAAATATACCTCTAAAATACTGACAGAATGAAAGGCAGCCCCTGCCGAATAAGCGGGGATCCCTGGTTCCCAACACAGTTTTGCTGTTAAGTAAATCTTAGTTTTTCAAATCAGGCTTTGTGAAAAGTCCCATTGTTGTAATACATCCGCGGTAACGATTTTCTCATGCCGAAACAGCCAGCCTACAAGACCTTTTGGAAAACGAAATTTAAAATATCCTTTGTCATCATGCGGCTAATTTCCTTAATTTAGTCCTTAAAAATAGAACTTATGAAAAATCCGGTGCCTGTTTTTGAAAGTGAATCAGAAAAAGAAATCATTACGGTGAAGGCGCTGCTGGAAGATGCCGGTATTGCCGTTACAGATTCCGGGGCCGATCATCCCAAGGAAGACAATGGCCTCGCCTCCCTTTTTGTGGACCTCCCCGACGAAGCTAGAGCCTTTAAAATCATCGATGCCTGGCTGCAGGAAAACGAAAAAGTATAAATAGCACGATCGCCTCTTTCCTCTTTTCTCTTTCCTCTTTTTACATTTTACTTTCATCTTGTCTCCTACTCCCACCCTCCGTAAAGCCACTCCAGCCGACAGTCCCAAAATCTGGGACATCCTAAGTGCCGCCATCCAACTCCGTAAGGAACAGGGCTCGGCGCAGTGGCAGGACGGCTACCCTAACCTGGAAACTGTAGACAATGACATTGCGCTGGAGCAGGGTTATGTGTTTGAATCCGGCGGCAAAATCATCGGCTATGCAGCTATTATTTTAAATAATGAACCGGCCTATAATGAAATTGAAGGAAAGTGGCAAAGTGACGGCGATTATTACGTGATTCACCGTTTAGCCATGGACAGGAATGCGGGCGGCAAAGGCTTGGCCACGCAGCTCCTGAAAGCGGTAGAAACGCTGGCCCTTAAAAACAAAATTTTCAGCATACGCGCCGATACCAATTTTGATAACGCCGCCATGCTGAAAATCTTTAAAAATCTGGATTACGTGTACTGCGGTGAAGTGTACTTCCGCGGCAGCGCACGCCGGGCTTTCGAGAAGCTGTTGAGATAATTATTTCTCACGCTCAATGGCGTTGATCTCACGCAGCTTTTCCACAATACGCGAAACTGTCTCGGGCTTGGCCACCTTCACCGGCACAGTCACTTTTTGCATATCCCATTTAATCACCATATCCACTGCGTGATCGTCCATCGGATTTAACTCAATTTCAAACCATTCTTGTTTCTCAGTCAGTTTCTGCACCGGTAGGGTAACATCGGTCACGTTCAGTTTTTCGTCGTAGGTATAGGCACCCCACTGCTGGGCGTCCTTGTTTAAGATGACCTTCCACTCCTTTTCCGTGGGAGTAATGAAAAGGCCGTATGTCCCGGCCGGAACCGTTTTCCCGCCAAAGTTTACAGCCTGTTCAAAGGTGATCTTTGTTGCGGAATTCGCTCCGGCGCGCCACACTTTGCCGTATGGCACGAGTTCGCCGAAAACCTTGCGGCCCTTAACACCAGGGCGTCCGTAATCTACTGTAATCTTGGAGGTCGAGAACTGCTGCTCCACTTTAGCCCTTGGGCTGGCAGCCGGTAAACGGTATTGCGCCACAGCCGAAAGCGAGGTCACCAACAAAGCGCTGATCAATAGTTTTTTCATGAAATTTTTTCTTAAAGATAGAAATTTTCCTACGAAATGAGTATCACATCTAGTCGGAACTTGCTTTAGAACTTTGGCAAAGTTATTACGGACAAACCTCTACAGATCGTAATCATTTTCGCCATGGTGGAGATATTTAAAATTCTCGACTGTATCAAATAAGGTAAGGACTTCACCTGCCCGCAGGTCCGAGTTCAATCCGAGTATAATTCTGCGATATGACGAAAAGCGGTATTCTTCCCTATTTTCGCCCAAGTCTTGGGGATTTCTATGTACATACACAATCGCTTTCCGAAGATAATCCTCCGAAGTAATACGCTTTCTTTTGAAAGGCCTTTCAAATAAACTACCGTGCCGATTATGATACTTGTTAAAAGCTTGCGTGTAGCTGCTGATCACCTTGGCAATCTGTTTACTGGCTACTGATTTCTCTGCATGGAGGCCTTGCTCAGCATCA
The DNA here is from genome assembly GCA_023386965.1 of Bacteroidota bacterium. Classification (GTDB taxonomy): domain Bacteria; phylum Bacteroidota; class Bacteroidia; order Flavobacteriales; family Weeksellaceae; genus Marnyiella. The sequence goes on along the minus strand of JAEWIR010000012.1, from coordinate 11,531 downwards.
CCATAGTTTTGAACGTTTGCATAAGTGTCTTTAATCCCATCCTTTATTCTGATGACAAGATGAAAATGATTAGACATCTAACAATAGGCATATACCTCAGCTACAGGCAAAAGGTAAAGCGAGACCTTCCTGAGAAAGAAGTGTCGGTTATCATCATTTAAGAATACCTCTGCTTCATTAATCCCGCGATTAAAAATATGATAGAAGAATCCGGGTTCCAGGGTGTCTGATCTTATATCCATTACTTTCTTTCAATTAAAGTGTTCAATCAACTTTGCCAAAGTTCGGAACTTTGGCAAAGTTATCATCGCAGGATGGAGATAATTTCCGATAATTTCTGATAAATGCAACGGCCTTGTAATTATAATCATATGTATCGAATTTAGGATTAGATTTAACCAAAACCAGCATACCCTCGCGCGTGGGTTCTGATCTGTGAAAGCGGTTTTTACATGTGCCGCATTTTAAAACTTATAATTCAATGACTTTTATAAATGACTTCTACCATATTATGGAGGTTAAGGAGGGCACACAGTTCTCAACAGGGATACGGCGGATCTGGAAGCCTTCGGGTTTTGAATCTTTTGTAATTTACCATATCTTCTCTCTTCTCTTTGGTCTAATAACATCAGTCTGAAATCTGACATCTACCCCTTTCCCCTCACAAAAAAAAACGCGCCCTCCCGGACGCGTCTTTATATATAATGAACCAGATTTTACATCTGCTCCATTTTAAAACTCATGCTTTCAATGACTTTCAAAATGGCCTCTACCGTATCCATGGAGGTCAGACACGGCACACCGTTCTCCACCGAGGTACGGCGGATCTGGAAGCCGTCGCGCTCCGACTGCTTGCCTTTGGTCATGGTGTTTACGATGTACTGTACCTTGCCCGTCTGAATCAGGTCAATGAGGTTGATCTCAGGATTTTCCTCAATCTTATAGCCAATCTTGGCACGGACACCGCGCTCTTCAAAGAAGTTGGCGGTTCCTTCGGTGGCCCAAATCTTAAAGCCGATTTCCTGGAAACGTCGGGCTACTTCGCAGGCCTCCTCTTTGTGTTTGTCAGCCACAGTGAAGAGGATAGCGCCGTGCAGCGGCATCTTGCGGCCGGAACCGATAAGGCCTTTGTAAAGGGCTTTTTCCAGCGTGGTATCCTTGCCCATCACTTCACCGGTTGATTTCATCTCAGGTCCCAGGGAAATATCCACCTTGGTCAGTTTGGAGAACGAGAATACGGGTACTTTCACATAAACGCCGTCCTTCACCGGTGCCAGGCCGGATTTAAATCCTAAATCCTTCAGTTTCTGACCCAGGATCACCTTGGTAGCCAGATTGGCCATCGGGATCTCCGTAATCTTGGAAAGGAATGGTACGGTACGGCTGGACCTTGGGTTCACCTCAATGACGTAAACTTCGCCATCTGCCAGTACAAACTGGATGTTCATCAGACCTATAACGTTCAGGCCGCGCGCCAGTCTTTCGGTATAATCTACCAGCGTGTCTATCTGCTGCTGCGTGATGTTCTGCGGCGGGTACACAGCGATGGAGTCACCGGAGTGAACACCGGCCCTCTCGATATGTTCCATAATCCCCGGTATCACTACCGTTTCACCATCCGAAATGGCATCTACCTCCACTTCCTTACCGGTAAGGTAACGGTCGATCAGGATCGGGTGCTCAGAGTTTTCCTTTACGGCGTTGGTCATATAATAATCCAGTTCCTTTTCGTCGTACACGATTTCCATGGCGCGGCCGCCCAGTACATAACTTGGTCTTACCAGAACCGGGAAACCAATCTCTTTGGCAATCACCAGCGCTTCCTCTTTGGTGAAGCAGGTCTTGCCCAAAGGTTGCGGGATACCGAGTTCCTGCAGGGCTGCTTCAAACTTGTTACGGTTTTCGGCGCGGTCCAGGTCTTCCAGCGAAGTCCCCAGGATCTGTACGCCGTGTGCCGCTAACTTATCGGCCAGGTTGATGGCAGTTTGTCCGCCAAACTGTACCACAACGCCTTCCGGTTTTTCCAGTTCGATGATGTTCATCACATCTTCTTCGGTAAGCGGTTCAAAGTAAAGTTTATCGCTAATGGAGAAGTCTGTGGATACGGTTTCCGGATTATTATTGATGATGATGGCCTCGTAACCCATTTCCTTGATGGCCCAAACGGAGTGCACGGTCGCGTAATCGAACTCGACACCCTGGCCGATGCGGATAGGACCTGACCCCAGAACAATAACCTTCTTACGGTCGGAAGGGATACTTTCGTTCTCCTCCTCATACGTGCCGTAAAAGTAAGGGGTGGCACTTTCAAACTCAGCGGCGCAGGTATCTACCATTTTGTAGACCGGCATTACAGCATTGTCCCGTCTGAAATCGAAGACTGTCTTTTGGTTGGATTCCCAAAGGTGCGCAATGTGAAGGTCCGAGAAGCCTAATTTCTTGGCTTCGAGCAGCACTTCTTTATTGAATTTATTCTCTGTAATGGTTTTTTCGAAGTCGATGAGTTTCTTGATTTTCCAGATAAAGAACTTGTCGATCTTGCTCCACTCCACAATTTGTTCCCAGTCGTAGCCTCTTCTTAAGGCGTCACCAATGATGAAAAGACGCTCGTCGTCGCAAACGCGGATCCTTCTTTCAATTTCCTCGTCGGTCAGTGCTTCTGCCTGCTTGGATTTGAGACCAATGTGTCTCAGGCCTGTCTCCAGTGAACGGATGGCTTTATGAAGCGATTCTTCAAAGTTTCGGCCAATAGCCATCACCTCACCCGTGGCTTTCATTTGGGTGGAGAGGCGGCGGTCGGCAGTTTCAAATTTATCAAACGGGAACCTTGGGAATTTGGTTACCACATAGTCCAGCGCCGGCTCGAAACAGGCGTAGGTTTTTCCCGTAACAGGATTCATGATCTCGTCCAGGGTAAGTCCTACGGCAATCTTAGCTGCGATCTTGGCAATCGGATAACCGGTGGCCTTACTAGCCAGGGCTGAAGAACGCGACACACGCGGGTTCACCTCAATAATATAATAGTCAAATGAATGCGGATCCAAAGCCAGCTGTACATTACAGCCGCCTTCAATGCCCAGCGCACGGATGATCTTCAGTGACGAATTCCGGAGCATCTGGTACTCACGGTCCGAAAGCGTCTGCGAAGGCGCTACTACGATGGAATCTCCGGTATGCACGCCCACTGGATCGATGTTCTCCATGTTACAGACCACGATGGCATTATCGTTCTTATCGCGCATCACTTCATATTCGATCTCCTTGAAACCGGCGATCGATTTTTCAATCAGACACTGGGTTACGGGTGAATATTTAAGTCCGAAACCGGCGATTTCCTTAAGTTCGTCGTCGTTGTGGGCAATTCCGCCACCGGTTCCGCCCATGGTAAAGGCGGGCCTCACGATCACAGGATAACCGATATTGTGGGCAAATTCCAGTGCACCGCGCACGGTATTTACAATGTCAGATTCCGGCACAGGTTCGTTCAGTTCACGCATCAGCTCGCGGAAAAGGTCGCGGTCTTCGGCCTGATTGATGGCTGAAAGTTTGGTTCCCAGAACTTCCACTTTACACTCTTCCAGGATGCCGGATTTCTCCAGCTCCACCGCCATGTTAAGACCCGTCTGCCCGCCCAGTGTAGGCAGCAGCGCATCCGGTCTTTCCTTGCGGATAATGTGGCTCACAAAAGGCAGTGAGATAGGTTCAATATACACTTTGTCGGCAATTTCAACGTCCGTCATTATGGTTGCGGGGTTGGAATTGATGAGGATAACTCTATAGCCTTCTTCCCGAAGGGCCAGACAGGCCTGGGTTCCGGCATAATCAAACTCGGCCGCCTGCCCGATGATGATGGGACCGGAGCCGATTACTAAAATTGTTTTTATGTCGTTTCTTTTCATATTATTTTGGATACTAGATGTCAGATTTCAGAGGTCAGATGTCAGACAGTAGATGTCAGACAGTAGATGGATTATTTTGTAAGATTGTTCTTAAAGGTGTAAATCATCCGCTGGATTTCGTTCAGACGCGTTAATAATGAGTTTATTTGCTCCGCTGAAACAAGATTTAATTCTCTGGCAAGGATAAGTTGGGTTTGAAGTTCAAATGATGATGCGTTCGCAATTCCGAGAAAGTGCTGAAATTCCTTAGCACTATTTCTTCCGGCACCTTCAGCAATATTGGAGGGAATTGAAATTACCGATCTTTTTATTTGAGAAATCAATCCGAACTTTTCTTCAGACGGTAATTGAACACACATCAGATACACTTCCTTCGCAAGTTCAATTGATTTTTGCCAGAATATAAGTTTTTCAAAATTGTGCATCGCTAAACATTTGAACTTGTAAGTCTGAAATCTGATGTCTGCAATCTGATGTCTTAGACTGTTACACTTTTAAATTGTTCCATTAACGTTAGGAACTCATCAAACAGATAATTCGCATCTTCCGGGCCGGGGCTGGCTTCGGGGTGGTACTGTACCGAGAAGCAGGGGTGAATCTTGTGTTTCAGTCCTTCGTTGGTTCTGTCGTTCAGTGCAATGTGGGTTTCTTCCAGGTCGGTGTTTTTCAGGGATTCCTGATCTACAGCGTAGCCGTGGTTCTGGGAAGTGATGGCGACCTTGTTTTTCTGAAGGTCCAGTACAGGATGGTTTCCGCCGCGGTGACCAAACTTCAGTTTGAAGGTTTTGGCGCCACAGGCCAGCGCGATAAGCTGGTGACCCAGGCAAATCCCAAAAATCGGAACTTTACCCAAAAGGCCATTGATCAGTTCTGAAGCACCTTTCACATCTTCCGGGTCACCGGGACCGTTGGAAAGCATGACGCCGTCCGGGTTCATAAGCAGGATTTCCTCAGCGGTTACGTCCTGGGATACGACGGTTACGTCGCAATCACGCTGCGTAAGTTCGCGAAGTATGCCCAGCTTGGAACCGAAGTCTACCAGCACCACTTTCAATCCGCGTCCGGGACTGGCGTAAGCAGTCTTTGTAGACACACTGGCTACCTGATCGGTTGGGAAAGTGGTATTTTTCAGGCTTTCAATTACTGAATACTCATCAGCATCAGCGCTCACAATCTTACCTTTAAGCACCCCTTTACTTCTTAGGATGCGTGTAAGACGGCGGGTATCGATACCACTGATTCCCGACAGATTCTTCTTAGCGAAAAACTCATCCAGGGTAAGCTGGTTACGGAAGTTGGACGGCAGGTCACAAAGTTCCTTTACGATGAGACCTTTGATGGCGGGTTCAATGCTTTCGTAATCATCGCGGTTGATACCGTAGTTTCCGATAAGCGGATACGTCATACAAACGATCTGGCCGCAGTAGGACGGATCGGAAATAAGTTCCTGATAGCCGGTCATACCGGTGTTGAAGACTACTTCGCCGGCCGTTTCCAGGTTTGCCCCGAAACCGGTCCCGTGAAACACCTCGCCTGATTCTAATATTAATTTCTTTTTCATTCTTATTTAGATGTGATATTTCAGACTTCAGATTTAAGACTGAAAATTGTGAATCTCTTATTTCAATTATTTATTTATAAGCCCTGTCATCAGACTGCAGACTGCAGATTTCAGATTGCAAAAATCTGACATCTGACATCTGACATCTGATATCTGATATCTACTCAAACTTAAACCCTTGCTCTTCCAGCGCTTCCTTCAGGATGGCCATGCGTGCGTACACCCCGTTTTCCATCTGTTTGAATATCCGCGAGCGTTCACTTTCCACAAGTTCATCGGCGATTTCAACTCCGCGGTTGATAGGCGCAGGATGCATGATGATGGCACCCTCCTTCATGGATTTTACACGCTCTGTGGTAAGTCCGAATTTCCTGTGGTAGGACTCCAATGAGATCTTCATTTTCTCGCCGTGTCTTTCGTGCTGTATGCGTAGCAACATAAGGACATCCACTTCCTTTACCAGGTCATCTATAGACAGGTAGGTTCCGTTGATGATGGTTCCCTCGTCAAACCACTTTTCAGGTCCGGAGAAATATACTTTGGCACCGAGTTTACGCAACGCCTCAGCGTTTGAGTTGGCCACGCGGCTGTGTTTTACATCGCCCACTATGCCCACTTTCAGGCCTTTGAACTTTCCGAACTCCTGGTGGATGGTCATGAGGTCCAGGATGGTTTGTGTAGGATGATTCCCGCTGCCGTCGCCACCATTGATCACCGTAAGCTTTACATCTTTCAGCTCCTCATAATACTTGTCCTTGCCATGGCGGATCACGGCCAGGTTCACACCTAAACTTTCCAAAGTGCGCACCGTATCGTACAGGGATTCACCTTTGTTCACTGAACTGGAGGTCACATCAAATGGAACTACGTTGAGCCCCAGCCTTCGCTGTGCGATATCAAAACTCGTTTTTGTACGGGTACTGTCTTCAAAGAAAAGATTGGAGACATAAATCTCATCCACCGCCTTCAGTGTTTTGCCGGCAGCAAATTCTTCCGCGGTTTTCAGTAAAGAATTGATCTTTTCTACCGATAAGTCTGTGGTTGTAAGCATGGTTTTGTAAGTTAAGGTCAAAAAAAAACGAAGCCCAAAGGACTTCGTTAAATAAAATAAATATGGTCGTTACCGGCATCGCTGCCTTTGTGTAAATCGTCTAATGGAAATGTTCTTTTCATTAGCTGCAAAGATATAATTTATATCGGAAAATAAAAACAGTATTGGGCTAAAATAGAGTCCATAGTAAACCAACGTGACAAAAAACATATATCATTATGCTAATTTGATATATATTTGCTAAAAAGATATAGTTATGAGCAACATCTGTCCTAAGTGTCTGCAGGAAAATGTGGTTAAAAGCGGTATCGTAAAGGAAAGACAAAGGTTCCTTTGCCGCAGCTGCAATTACTATTTCACAGTAAAAAAACTGGGGAAACAGATTGATGACTATTACGTTACCAAGGCGTTACAACTCTTTTTGGAAGGACTCTCCTACCGCGAGATTGAGCGAATCCTGGGCGTTTCGCATGTTACAATAAGTTCCTGGATTAAGAAATACAACATTAAGAGGCCGCCACATTTGGAGTTTCATACCACGTACAAAGTCTTTAAGCAGAGTGAGCTGCTGGATTTCATGAAACTGGAAGAAAACCTTAAAGGTTCCGGACTGATTATTACTGAATTTGGCGATAAATACATGATGATCAAGTGGGAACGTTTTAAAAAGTAAAATACAAACACATAAAATCCCCTCAGATTAACAGGATCAATGCTCCAACACTTAAAACTATACCTTTAGCATAAATATATATTGAATTTCTTCAAATAGATTTTTAGTTTCACTTTCGTTCTGTCAAAGAAACATACTAAAAATTATTTCCCAATGAAGAAATCCACCGTTTTATTAGGAATCCTTCCCGTTTTACTACTGAATATTCTGCTGAAAGCACAGGACACGGGTTCCACTTCAGACCTTTTAAAAAGAATTGAAGCTCTGGAGGCTGAAGCCAAGAAACCTAAAGAGTGGGACGTCTCCGTTTACGGTTGGGTTAGAACAGAATACAGTTTCGACAGCCGACAATCTGCTTATTCCAGAGAATATAACCTTAATCTGTATCCTTTGGATGAAAAGCTGGATGCTAACGGAAAGGACATTAATGATACCGGCGCAAGCAATTTTCTGGCAATTACTTCACGTGTTGGCATCAGATTCAGAGGTCCGGATGTGTGGGGCGCAAAAGCCACCGGAAATATTGAGGCCGACTTTTTCGGAAATACTGAACTCAATAAAACCTCAGCAGGCTCTGGAAGTTCGGGGTTGCTTCGTTTGCGGCATGCTTCCGCGACCCTTACCTGGCCAAAAACAGCCGTCACTTTCGGGCAGACCTGGTATCCCACATTTGTTCCGGAAGTTTTTCCAGGGGTTGCTAATTTCAATACCGGAATTATGTTCAATCCTTTTGGTTGGGCTGGACAGGTAAAGGTTACTCAGAAAATCACACCGGAATTATCCTTCAGTCTTGTAGCTTATAAGGACCGTGAATTTCAAACGGCAAATGCGCTGGGTGCTTCCACGAACTCCGCTACCTTCAATTCCGCAATCCCAACAGTTCATGGACAACTGCAATTTAAAGGCAAAACCGTTACTGCCGGTGCCGGTGCGGAATATCAATCCTTAAAGCCTGTTATTGAGTCTGGTGGCTTAGCCTCAGATGAGCATGTAAATTCAGAAATGTTTTTTGGCTATTTTAAGTATGCCAACGATAAGATTATTGCCAAAGCCTACGGCATCACTGGTGGAAACCTGCATCACTTAGTAATGATTGGAGGTTTTGCAGGCTATGACAACCCTAATAATCCCGAATCTTACAAACCCACTAAAACTTCCGCTTTTTGGTTCGACGTTGCAAGTGCACATCCTAAAATAGCACCCGGTGCGTTTTTCGGTTACACCAAAAATTCCGGAGTTGATGCCGGCTACAAAAATCTTTATGTGAGAGGCGTGTCCGGCAGCAGAATTCTGGATGATGTTTGGCGCGCCTCTGCTCGTGTGGACTTCAAGCAGAACAAATTCAACATTACCCCGGAAGTGGAATATACCGCAGCGAATTGGGGTGATACAAGCCCCACAGCTACTGCAGAAAACAATATAAAAGCTGTTGGAAATCTGCGCGGTACACTTAGAGTTATGTACTCTTTCTAGCTTAAAGAGTATCCGCACAAAAAACCTTAAAAAAAACATTACCCGCTTGATCAAAGAGAAATTTCAATAAAAAAAACCAAATACAGTCATGAGCAAAAAATTTAAAACCCAGCACGAGCATGATGCTTACGTCGCAGAGAAAAAAAAGAACAAAACGATTTGGGGCGTTATTATGGCCTCATCTTTAGGAACTCTTATTGAATGGTATGACTTTTATATTTTCGGAAGTTTAGCAGTGGTATTGGCCACAAAATTCTTCCCGGCAGATAACCCCACTGCCGCATTTCTCTCTACCCTGGCCACCTTTGCGGCAGGTTTCGTAGTAAGACCTTTCGGTGCACTGTTTTTTGGCAGACTGGGAGATATCATCGGCAGAAAATACACCTTTCTTGTTACCCTACTCATCATGGGTTTCTCCACATTCCTGATCGGTTGTGTACCCAGCTTTGAAACCATTGGTTATGCGGCTCCCGTACTGGTTTTAATCCTCAGACTTTTACAGGGACTTGCCCTGGGTGGCGAATATGGCGGCGCTGCAACCTATGTTGCCGAGTACTCCCAGCCTCACCGACGAGGCTACTGGACGTCCTGGATTCAGACTACCGCAACCGCCGGACTGTTCATTTCACTGATTGTAATTCTGGTAACTAAAACATCTTTAACTCCTGAAGAATTTGATGGATGGGGCTGGAGAATTCCGTTCTGGATTTCAATCCTGATGGTGGGTGTATCCTATGTGATCCGCAGAAATATGAAGGAATCACCACTGTTCGCACAGGCTAAAAAAGAGGGAAAAACCTCAACCAATCCGCTGAAAGAAAGTTTTGGTAACAAACTCAACTTTAAATTTGTATTGTTAGCTTTATTCGGAGCCGTAATGGGTCAGGGTGTCATTTGGTACACCGGTCAGTTTTACGCCATGAGTTTCATGCAGAAAGTAATGAATCTCGAATCGGCGCAGGTAGATTCTATGATGGCTCTGGCGCTCTTCCTGGGGACTCCGCTCTTTATTCTCTTCGGATGGCTGTCCGATAAGGTAGGACGAAAACCCATTATGATGATCGGTATGTTGATCGCAATCATCGCCTACAGACCCATCTACAAAACAATGTACAATTCCGTAAACATAGAAGAAAAAGTGCTGGCACCCAAAGGTCTTGTAGAGAAAAGAACCGCCATTGCACATGAAAAAATTGCCGGCGACAGCCTTATCAGTTTTCATACAGAAAAAACCTTTACCGACGGCACCTTACTGAAACGCGACAGTATAGTACACTGGGCTGCCACCGGACCGGTAATAACCAACGGAAAAGCGGAAGCGCCTTTAGTAAAAGAAAGCATCACGGTGAATCCGGATACCCGATGGTTACTCATATTCCTGGTGTTTGTACAGGTGGTCTTTGTAACAATGGTTTACGGTCCTATAGCAGCATTTTTGGTGGAGATGTTCCCCATCCGCATCCGCTACACCTCCATGTCGCTGCCTTATCATATAGGTAACGGAATCTTCGGCGGACTGCTGCCGGCCGTGGCAACTTACCTGGTGACCTCGGGCAAAGATGCAGGGCATCCGGAATGGTATCTCCAGGGACTTTGGTATCCGATTATTGTAGCCGCCGTCTGTTTGGTCATTGGTACGCTATACCTGAAAACCAAGAACAAAAGTCTGGAAGAAGACCAGCATTAAACAGAATAAGACAGCTTCCGGAGATCCCTTCAAGCTAAACCAGCCTCACGGTTTCCGGAATTTCATTAACTTTAAAAAACAATAAAATGGATTCAGTAAAAAAAATATTAGGAATTGTATGGCTGCTGCTCGCAGTGGTGGTAGCATACTATGGTTTAACAGTCTTCGGACTTCCGAAAATAATGTCGGACAAGCAGGAAGACAACGTTTTTGGATGGATTATCCTGGTCATTCTGGTGCCTATCATCGTGGGCGGACTGGCCGTTTTTGGCTGGTACTCATTCAAAGGGGAATATTCTGAGGATAAGATCTAAAGCAACCCATGCCAAAATGAATAGCCATTAAATCATATACTGATCTTTCCAAATTTCCAAATGAAAAACAGACACAAACAAAAACTGGTTATTTTGAGCATCGCATTATTTGTGATGCTCAATGCACCGGTTTTGCTTCTGTTCAACGGCACAAAGTCTTTCATGGGCCTACCAGCTATTTATGCCTACCTTTTTGCGGTATGGTTTGCCTCCAGCTTACTGTCATTTTTAATATTCCGGAAGTATAATGAGTAGCCCGCTTTTATTTTTGCTGGTCATCCTGTATTTGGGGCTGCTTTTTTTTATCGCTTTCTGGGCGGAAAAAAGGAAGAGCAATTTCTGGGTAAACAATCCTTACATCTACTCCCTTTCATTAGCGGTGTACTGTTCGGCGTGGACATATTACGGCAGTATAGGCGTGGCTTCCAACCAGGGTTTGGAGTATCTGGCAGTTTACTTAGGTCCGGTAATCATCATTCCTTCCTGGATTTATATTAATACCAAAATTATCAGGATATCGCGGGTTCATAAAATAAGCAGTATTGCCGATTTCATTTCTCTGCGCTATGGTAACAGCCGGTTTCTGGGAGCACTGGTGGCTATTATCTGCATGCTGGCGGTTATTCCGTATATCGCACTTCAGATCAAGGCCATCTCAGATACTTTTCATTTAATGACAGCTACGGCAAATTCGGATAATATTTTTCTTGATACCGCAACCTATGTCGTGGTGATTATCGCCATATTTTCCGCCTATTACGGAACTAAATATGTGGATGCTTCCGAAAAAAGACTGGGGATTATTTCTGCAGTAGCGTTTGAAAGCTTCCTGAAACTGATCTTCTTTATTGTACTGGGGATTTTTGTGGTGTA
>JAEWIR010000020.1 GCA_023386965.1 Bacteroidota bacterium | reverse complement strand
GGAAACAATGTACCAGCGTTCCAAGATCCAGGAAGAATCCATGCATTACGAATGGCTGAAACATACGGGTGAATATCCGATTATCGGCGTAAATACTTTCCTTGGTAAGGACGGTTCACCAACTGTTTTACCGGGCGAAGTAATCCGTTCTACCGAAGAAGAGAAGCAGATGCAGATTAAAAACCTGCACAATTACCAAAGTGCAAATTCCGACAATACCCAAAACGCACTGAAATCTCTTCAGCACGGCGCCATCAACCAGCAGAATTTATTTGAACTGATGATGGAAGCGGTAAAATACTGTTCTTTGGGTCAGATTACCAACGCGCTGTTTGAAGTGGGTGGTATGTACAGAAGGAATATGTAGTTGGGATAGAAACCAGAAGTTAGAAGTCAGAGGTTAGAGGTTAGAAGAGAGACTGAAGATTCTGGCCATTTAGTATAAGTATAAAAAACCGTGTCGGGCCTTGGCCTGAACACGGTTTTTTATAAGTAGCCCTGATTGAGCGGTTTGTTTGAGCTCTTTTCCCTGGTGCGGCGGCGAAGCCGCCGCACCAGGGAAAAAGCGAGCCGCGAAAGCAGGTTCCCGGCTCCAAAAATCAATTCATAAATGACCGGCAAGCTTCCGCACATTCGCGGCAGGCACGGGCACATTCCCGGCAATGATCATGTTCGTGTTTCTCACACTCTGCTGCGCATTCGCCGCAAATCCTGATGCACACTTCCAGCAAATCAACCATGTTGGTGTATTGCGTAGCCGCCACCTGATGCACCGCCGTACATATTGCCGCGCAAACGCGGTCCGTACGGATGCAGTTCACCATATGATGTACATGTTCTTCCTCCAAACAAGCATCTGCGCAGTGATTACATGCGGCAATACAGGCTGCCAGCTTCTCTAATAGCATTTCATTTTTCATAATTCTGATTTTTTGGTAGTGTAAGCTGCAACAAGGTTCCTGCCATGATGCAGAAATAATATTCAAACCTGGAAATATTCGTGCTTATAATTGCTTTTCTGCCACGGTTTTTGCTGTATCACTTCAAACAATTCTACTTTAATTTTGAACCGATATCTACCTGTCTTTTTCCTGTGCTTCCTTTTCTCGTGTAAACCAGATGTACCCGCCACTCAGTCCCTATCAGCTACACAAATTCCTGCCAAAGACACCCTTATCAGCTGGGAACAAAGGAAGACCCTGATGCCACTGCTCGACTCTGTTTTTGCGGAGACTCAGTTTAACGGCATTATATCAGTGTACCGGGAATCTGAAAAGTTTTATGAGAAAAGCCTCGGATTTGAAGATTTCAGAACCAGAGAACAGTTGGACAGCAATTCGGTATTCGCCATAGGATCAGTAAGCAAACAGTTTGCAGGCGCTATTATATTGCTTTTGGAGGAAAAAGGAAAACTGAGAACCTCGGACAGAATATCGAAATACTTGCGGGAATACCGAAGCAAGACATTTGAAGATATTACCATTCATCATTTACTCACGCATACTTCCGGAATCAGTGATCTGGGGCCAGGTTTGCAGTCTGAACCGGGTGCAGAGTTCAATTATTCAAATAAAGGGTACCGCTTACTCGGGGAGATTGCAGAGGCAGCATCCGGCAAGTCTTACGATGCAAATGCCCGTGAGCTTTTTGCGAAAGCAGGACTTACCGCGACATATACTGCTGAGAACTTTACCGGAAAAAATCTGGCCGGCGCACATACCGGTACCAACAGCAATACCACCCCGGTGCCGAATATGCCACAACGACTGGCCCATGGTTCCATCTCCACGGCAGCTGGTGGACTGCTGTCCACAGTATATGATCTGCACCGGTGGAATTTTGAGCTGTATTCAGGCAAAATCCTTGCTCCCGTGTCTTTTCAAAAGTTTCTGAAACAAAGCGCAAATATGAATCATCCTATTCTGGGTTCTGTAGGTTATGGCTATGGTATCATGCTTAGCGCTGCGCCGCAGACCTATCTGCACTCGGGCTATGTAAAAGGATCTCCTTCACTCACACTATATTATCCGCAAAGCAGGACCTCGGTGGTTATCCTATCTAATACAGCCGATACAGGAAAAGGCAAGAAAGCAATTTTCCGGCCTCATACGAGGGTGAAGCAGATAGTGGACAGCCTGGAAGTGACGTGGAAACAGTAATGGTCTAAAGCATGTTTAGAAGAAGGCTTCTATAATTTCATCAGCACTCACCTTACCAAAATAGTCAGTCAGGTTCAGTTCTGAAAACAGTTCCCGGAGATCCTTTTCCTCATGTTTCTTACCAATCAACCTGTTTTCCAGTTCTTCAATTGGGTGGGCCGCGAAAAAGTCGCCGAAAATTTTGGCTTTTTCTATTACACCTTTCACCACATCAAGATGGACTTCAATAAATCCTGCCGGAACTTTAATGGCTTTCCGGTAATTGTAATTGGGCGAGAAGCCGAAATTCCAGTCCCAGGTTTCATATTTCTCCGCCACCAGTTTTTCGATCCGGGCCACATCGTCCTCCGTAAGACTGTACCTTTTGGCGCCTGGATTATTTCTGAGGATTTCTTCGGTAAGAAGATTTTTCATTTCCTCAGTGCCGGTTCCCCCTGGTAAATATTCCTTCAGGTTCACCACACGTGCGCGGTTGGACTTGGTAGCTTTATCAATAAATTTGAGTGGATTCACCTTCAGCGCCTGGGCCAGGATTTCCATCTCTGAGTCAATGAGTATTGTTCCGTGCTGAATCATTTTTCCCTGGCGCGCCAGTTTGGCATTACCGCTGAACTTCCGCCCGTCAACGAGTAAATCGTTGCGGCCCTGCAACACGGCGGGAACACCTAATCTGTCCAGCAGCGTAAGCACGGGTTCGGTGAAAACAGAAAAGTCCATAAAGTCGTGCTTACCCAACACGGTATGAAAACTGAAGTTCAGGTTTCCCAAATCATGATAAACTGTGCCGCCACCGGACATCCTTCGCACCACCTTAATTCCTTTTTCCTTTACATAATCCAAATTGATCTCAGCCAGGGTATTCTGGAATTTTCCCACGATAATGGACGGAGCATTTACATAAAGCAGAAAGAGATCCTGTGTCGGAAATCTTGTTAAAAGAAATTCTTCTGCAGCAATATTAAAATAAGCATTGTTGGATGGTGAATCAATAATATACATGCGGAGTGTTTGCAGCAAAATTACTGATTTTCGGGGAGCTGACTGCAGATGTCGAAAGCCAAAAAAAGGCCGCCTGAGTTGCAGCAGCCTTTATTTTACAATTGGGAATATGAAGTTGATGGGGTGACAGAATATTGTATAGGCTTAAATGATCCGCCATTGCTGTCTTCTGCAGAACAGGCGGTTAGACAGACCAAAAGATCCATCATGGCCTCAAACTTTACATAATCGCCGGGTTTGGAAGTCGGCGGAAGTACGGAAATCTTACCTTTTGCATCAAACTGAACATTCATAAAGATATTGAAGGCGGTAGGGATCTCATCCTGTGACAGCCCCATTGGTTCCAGGTTTTTTGTAAGATTTTCCAGACAGCTGGGATGATAGCCCTCATGGCTGTACATAATTTCAAAAGTTTCCTTACTGCAGGGCGCGAGCAGAAAATCATTGCGGCCATTGGTATCCTCCAAAATCTTCATCATTTTACGTGACCGGTTGCTCCAAAGATAATTTCCTGTTGTCAGCAATATGCTTTCCTCAAAATCAAGCGATTTACCGGAAGAGATTTTTTCGCCGTGGTCATGGCGGTTAAATAAAACCATATCACTTACCTGCATTCCCATTGGGTCGGTAACGGTAAGTATATCCCCTTTATTAAGTATAAATGCTTTCCCGGTTTGTTTTTCAATAGTGTGTGTATGCTGCATTATTTGCTGTGTTTATGATGAAAGGGACATTTCCAGCTGTCTTCCACGTGGCGGCCACTGTACTGTTTGGTCTCCGCATCTTCACCGAAATCTTTCAGTACAGGGTTAATGCTGCCCTGGAGTTTTTCATCGTTTTTACGAACCATATCTCTTACTTTATCGTACGTTCCCATTTCCCGAAGTTTCTCAAACTGAGAATGGAGATTAAATACTAAAGTGGTATAAGGTGCCTGCCGTGCCATGCGCGAACTTGCCGGATGCAGACCAATCACATAAAATGCGTGGCCTAAAAGGCTGAAACTGAAATTTGAATCGTTAGGGTCGCTGCTTACGTTACTGTCCCAGTTTTCAGGATCTTTATCATGAAGCTTTTGAAGGAGCTGCCAAAGTGCGTTTTCGTAAGTCAGCTCCTCACCGAAAGAGTCATTTGGAAAAACAGCCACAAAGGAGCGGAAATCCGTAGTTCCAATTTTTGTAGACTGTATATAATTTTTTAAATCGGCGATAATATTTTCTGCAGTTTCACTGCTTAGCATTTCTTCATAAGCATGAAGGTCATAGTTATTCATTTTGAAGAGTGACTTTGCCATAATACAGGGATGATCACTTTTTAAAATGAATTCCTGATAAGCATTATCTATCTGTTGCAGGTCAATACCTGAAGGTGTTAAGACTTCCATATAACTGATTTTAAAAGTTAGGTTGGTGCGGCTGTTTCAGCCCTGAGACCTTTTACCATACAAGTATAATACCATTGTACATCAAATACTTACACTTCAAAAATATGGGAATTATGACTTTTGACAACGCAAAAGAGGCGGGCTATTATTAGCCAGCCAGCGAGACTGCAGCACAAAATTTTGATTATCCGCCCAAGGTCTGCCGTATCCCCTCGAGAAATGCCTTGTACCGGTCAGGACTGATTCTGTTGGCAAATCCGGGAATATGCGGACTCTGCTTCAACAGATCTTCTGTAGATCTGTTTTCTTGAATTGCTTTTTGTACATATTGGGTGGACGCTTCCAAAAATCCGGCCATCTCTGCGAGGTCAGCCTTACGTCCCACGGTTAATTCCGGGGTATTGGCATGTCCGAATATAAATATGGTGTCATTATCAAATTTTGACTGTGCCATTTCAAGCACGCGTACCCAATTGCGGGAATCGGAACCGTCGGCAGTTCGGTACACCGGTATCATATTGATGAACATAAGGTCGCCCATGTGAACTACGTTATCAGTTTCAAAATGGTACATGGCATCGCCGTAAGTGTGTCCGTTGCCGAAGTGATAGGCTGTAATCCTCTCCCTTCCGGCTTTAATACTGTGCTCCTTATCAAAAAGAACTGTTGGATAACGCTGTTCCGTTAGTTTATTGCTTTTTTCAGCGGCCAGGCGCTGCAGTTCAGGGACGCGGCGGTGCGCCACGATTTTGGTGTTCGGATCTTTAAAAGCAAAATTTCCGGAAGTATGATCGCCATGGTGATGGGTATTGCAGAGGTACAGAACCGGTTTGCCTTTGGCAGAAATTCCGTCCAGAATGGACTGTATGACATCCGGAAACTGGGAATCTATTACAATAAATCCATCTTCAGTTTCCAACAGGCCCACGGTACCGCCACGATTGGTGAACCGGCTAACGTTCCCGCGCACTTTTTTAAGGCTGCCTGTAGTTGGCACAAAGGGTTCATAAACTGTACGGGAGGCAGCACAGCTAAGAAATCCGGGCATGACGGCCAAACCCAGTCCGGCAGAGAAGGTGGTGGCAAGAAACTGTTTACGGTCCATAGGGTAAATTTTAGCTAAAATTAGCCAAAAGTTTAGGCCTGAGGTTTCAGAAAAATAAGAAAAGGTTTCACTTTTTGGATTTGAGTGAGATATTTTTTCTGGGTAATGAATATCAAAGCATTTCCGAAGACCAGAAAAATTATTACAATGAAGGTAAATAAAAACCTACCCGTTGAATATTCCGGCTGCATGAAGCGGAAAACAGAAAAAACGGTAGGAGAATTATTAAATATCCTGTCAATATTTGGAATTAACACTGCAAAGGAGCTGAAGAATATTGCCGGAGAATGCTGATAATAGGTCAGAACATATTTATTGTATTTTTTAGCCAGATCAAAATCATCACGATGGCGCAAATACTGTATTGGAGGTAGGAACGTAAAAATTACCATTGCCGCGGTGAATAAATAGCTGAAGAGCTCCGCACTGGTCAACTGTGCCATTAAGAACAAGGAAATCAGCACCATGCCACCGTATATAAACATTTGTTTCAGCACGCCCAAATTAATACTGAGATACATTTTGCGGAGAAATTTACTGTTGTCGTTCAGATTCCAGCTGCCATCCCAATATAGTTTTAATTCATCTTTCCAGCTGTCTTTCACTTGATCGAATGCTTCCTCAAAGTTCAACCCTTCCTCCTTCTGCGACCCCGATATCTGGGTAACGAAATGATCATAGACCTCTACCAGAATATCAATCGGCAGTTTTTTATCTAAAAGATAATTACGGATTTGGGTAAGTTGCGATCTTTTCATCAAACATTAAGATGCTTTAAAAATGGCTTTACTTTTCCAATGGTGTGAAGAAATTTTCTCTGTGAGTAGTAAGAAACTAAACTTATCACTAAAACCGCATAAGTGATTACAATTCCAAAGATTAAACTCTTAAGATTAGTGCCGTCCGCTGTTCCTGCAAACATTTTTGCAATTGTACCGGCTTCTGTAAAGAATTTAAAATAAAAATACAGGCACGAAAGGCTTAACAATGTATACTCCTGAAAAGAAACAAGGACATACTTTTTGTATTTCTTATTTAGAGAAAAATCTTTGAAGTTCTTAAAGTAAACATAAAAAGGAAGCAGCAATATGAGACCTGTAGCTATGACAAAAATATATTTATAAACATGGAAGCTAAATAAAAAAGAAAACAACATCAGAGCCAGCACAATTACAGAAGCGATGTAAAGCGCCTTGCCAAGGAAGGCACGTAAGTTTGCGGTGTTGATTTTCCGCAACAGTTCACTTCTGTCTACCAGGTCCCACTCCCCTTTCCAGGAAGGCTGCAATTCTCCCTGCCAACTTTGCTTTACTTTTTCAAAAGCTTCGTCAAAACCCAAACCCTTTTCTTTCTTCAGATCCGAAATCTGAGTGATAAAATGATCATATACCTCCACCAGGATATCGATCGGCAGTTTTTTATCTAAAAGAAAATTGCGGATTGAAGTAAGATCAGCTGCAGTCATTATTTAAAAATGGCATTTAAATTAAAAAGATAGGATTTCATTTCAGCTTCCTGAGCCTGTTGCTGCTTCCTGCCTTTTTCTGTCAGCAGGTAGTATTTGCGGTCGCGCCCGTTTACGTTTTGAATTTCCGAATAAATGATTCCATCATTTTCCAGTTTATGCAAAAGCGGATAAAGCGCTCCTTCAGTCATTTCCAGCTCACCCTTTGTAAGTTCCTTTGCGCGCTGGGTAAGCTGGTAACCGTACATCTTCACCTCTGTAACCAGGAGTTTCAGGATAATGTTCTGAAGTGTACCTTTATAAAGCGGATTTCTCTTCATACCTAATTTAACTATGCATAACAAATATATACATCATTTTCTTATGCATCCAAATTTTCGGCGTTTAATTTTTTACATTTGCATCAGTGAAAAACGAAAAGATTATCCTGGGTATTGATCCCGGTACCACAATTATGGGTTTCGGAATTATCTCCGTAACCAAGGGTAAAATGGAGATGATTTCCATTCATGAACTGATTCTGAAAAAATATCCGAATCACGAAACCAAACTGAAGTATATTTTTGAAAGAACCCTGTCGCTGATAGATGAATTTCATCCGGATGAAGTGGCCCTGGAGGCGCCTTTCTTTGGCAAAAATGTGCAGAGTATGCTGAAGCTGGGCCGTGCACAGGGTGTGGCAATGGCCGCAAGTCTGTACCGCGATATTCCTATCACCGAGTATTCACCCAAGAAAATAAAAATGGCCATTACCGGGAACGGGAATGCCAGCAAAGAGCAGGTTGCAGCAATGCTCCAAAATTTACTGAACCTGAAGGAGTTTCCTACAAAGTATCTGGATGCCTCGGACGGGCTGGCGGTTGCGGTGTGTCATCACTTCAATTCCGGCAATGCTGTATCTGAAAAAAACTATTCGGGATGGGAAAGCTTTCTGAGGCAGAATCCGGACCGTGCCCGCTAAAAAAATATGGTAACCGTGACTTGCATCGGTTACCACATTCTGAATAATCCAGTGTTAATGATTCATTTCTTAAGAGAAGTTTATAGTATCAACCTCTGAATTACTGCTTTATCATTTGTGCTTTTGTTATAACAAAGATATACTCTCTAACTAAATTTGTTTAGATTGCTGAAGGTAATTACGTACGTAATTTGACGTATTTTATTATTCAATACATAATATCATCTTACTGTGTAAAACCTAATACCATCTGTAACAATGTTGTTAGTCACATGACTAATCCGGTATGAAGACGCAACAAAAAATACAGCGCCCGGAAAATCATACGATGAATTGGTTTCAGCACTTTCTGCTACTATGCTCCGGCGGCAATATTCATATTTTACGCAAAACGCCCAGCGAATGGAATAAATTTGCGGGGATCGGAGGGATTGTTCTCTTTACTGCTGTATTTGCCACCCTGTCCGCCGGGTATGCCATGTATACCGTCTTTGATGACCTTTGGATATCAATAGCCTTTGGTGTGGTGTGGGGTTTGATGATTTTTAATCTGGACCGATACATTGTTTCGTCCATAAAAAAGACAGGTTCGTGGGGAAACCAAATCCTTATGGCCGTACCGCGGCTTATCCTGGCGGCATTTCTTGGCATCATCATTTCCAAACCTCTGGAGCTTAAGATTTTTGAAAAAGAAGTCAATAAGCAGCTGAACACCATTATCCAGCGAAACAAGACCAAACTGCAGGCCGAGATGAACACCCGGATCCTGCAGCAAAGCAGTCCTTTTGAACAGGAAAAGAAGCAAATTCAGGAGAAAACAGCAATGTATCAGGCGGCTTATGACTCTGCAGCTGTGGAGCTTGAGAAAGAAATTCTGGGTAAACAGTCCGGCCTAACCAGCGGCAAAGTGGGTTTCGGAACCAATGCCAAACGGAAAGCGGAACTTAAGGAACAGCGCCGAATGGATCTGGAAAACCATCAGAAAAGCAGTTCCCCGCGTTTGGACTATCTGGACCGCGAGATCTCGAAGGTATATACCAATATAGAAACTGAACGGGAGAAAACAGAAACCATTGAAGACCGTTTCAATGGGCTTGCGGCCCGTCTTCAGGCACTGGACGAACTCGGCAAAAACTCGGCGGTAATGGCGCTGGCGGCATCATTTATCATGGGGCTTTTTATCTGTCTTGAAATTGCGCCGGTGCTGGTTAAACTTATTTCGTCGGCAGGACCCTATGACTACTTGCTGGACAAGACCGAGAATGACTTCAGGATTTATGCGGACGAGAAAATCCAAAAAGGCAATGCTTCCTGCGATTACAGGATCAGCAGTTTTAAACGTTCGCTGGATGACGGGAACGAAACCCTTTAACAAAAAAGAGCCTTCCACTTATCGCGGAAGGCTCTCTTTACAACTTAGAATTATTTATTCTGCTTCGGACAGAGTGAGGGTACTGCTGTCCATTAAAGTCTTGCGTACTGCGTAGCGAGTGGAGCATAAATTTGAAGTTACCGTATAGTTACCTTTTTCCAGCACCACAAAATTTCTGAATTTCCTGCGTACGGGAACATTATAAGTGGTATCGCCTACAAACCGTACTATAATATTGCATTTACTGTTGTTGTTAATAAGCAGTGAAACACTGTTATCCAGCGGGCTGCCGTTCAGGAGCAGGTCCAGCGATTCGGCAGCAGTATCCATCTTGTTTATGGAGTCCTGTATCATCAACTGTCCGAATTCATAGGCCTCAGTGCTTTCTGCAGCAGGAGTTTTATCCTCCTGAACTGAGCAGGAAGTCAGGATGATTACGAGGACAGTTATGGACAACAGTTTATGCATCTTACAGCGAATAGTTAGGAGCTTCCTGTGTAATGATTACATCATGCGGGTGCGACTCTTTAAGACCACTACCGGTAATCATTACCATTTTACCGTCACGCTGAAGGGTATCAATGTCTGGAGTACCGCAGTAACCCATACCTGCTCTAATTCCGCCTGTAAGCTGGAAAACCACCTCTTCCAGTTTCCCCTTATGAGGTACACGGCCTTCAATACCTTCAGGTACGAATTTTTTGGCCTCGGTCTGGAAATATCTTTCCTTGCCACCACGTCTCATGGCAGAAAGTGAGCCCATTCCCTGATAAGCCTTGAACTTTCTTCCCTGGAAAATAATTTCCTCACCGGGAGCCTCGTCGGTTCCGGCCAATAGTGAACCCAACATTACAGCGTTCGCACCGGAGGCCAGGGCTTTTACGATATCACCGGAAAGCTTCACGCCGCCATCGGCTATCACTGCTACATTACGGCTTTTGGCATATTCAAAGACATTATAAATGGCTGAAAGCTGCGGCACACCAACACCCGCAACTACTCTTGTAGTACAGATAGAACCCGGACCTACACCTACTTTCAGGATGTTGGCACCAGCGTCTATCAGGTCTTTGGCAGCCTCGGCAGTTACAATATTACCGCCTACGATATCCAGATCGGGAAAGTTGCTGCGGATTTCGGTAATCTTGTCTAATACACCTTTGGAATGGCCGTGAGCCGAATCTACCGCGATAATATCAACACCGGCCTTAACCAATGCCGTTACACGGTCTATCGTATCTTCACCAACACCAACACCGGCTCCCACGATCAGTCGGCCGTCTGCATCCTTATTGGCGTTTGGATATTCCATTTGATTGTCTATATCCTTAATGGTAATAAGTCCAACAAGTTTAAATTCATCGTCAACAATCGGAAGTTTTTCAACCCTGTTCTTCAGCAGGATCTCTTTGGCCTGCTCCAGATTGGTTTGTTTGTCTGAAGTGATGAGTTTTTCCTTGGTCATCAGTTCTTCCACTTTAACCTCCAGATTTTCCTGATACTTCACATCGCGGTTGGTAATGATGCCAATAAGCGTGTTTTCAGCATCGACCACAGGAAGTCCGGAAATCTTGAAATTCGCCATCATTTCCTTGGCTTCAGCCAGTGTATGGTCTTTTGAAAGCGTCACAGGATCAGTAATCATTCCGTTTTCCGAACGCTTTACCCGGTAAACCTGTGCTGCCTGTTCCTCTATCGGCATATTTTTGTGGATGAAACCAATACCGCCGACCCTTGCAAGTGCAATAGCCATTTCGCCTTCGGTAACTGTATCCATAGCTGCGGACACAATAGGAACATTAAGGGTAATTTTATCGGAAAGCCGTGATTTTAGAGATACCTGATTAGGCAGTACTTCGGAATAAGAAGGAATAAGAAGAACGTCATCGAAAGTGATGGCTGTCTCCACGATTTTGTTGTGTATAGACATCTTTACTTTCTTTGCAAAATTAAGGTTTTTTTACTTAAAATGAAAATGTTCTGCTAATTAACTCTATTGCAGTTGATTTGACTGCTGTTCTTCAACCCCAGTGAAATAAAGTAGCAGGATACAGGCACCTTAGTAATTTTGATGAAGATAGCTGAAAATAGCCTCATCCGCGCCTGTAAGTTCCACTTTTCGTCTGGCCATTACTTTTCCGGCAACCTCCACTGCTTTGTCCAGTCTGAATTTTTCATCACCGGCCATGCCGCCCCAACTGAAGGAGGGTATATGATTGGGTGGGAAGCCTGCTTTGAAGATATTGGCAGCCACACCGACCACCGTCCCCGTATTGAACTGTGTATTGATGGCAGATTTGGAATGATCGCCCATAATCAGACCACAGAACTGAAGACCGGTATCTTCCATGGTATTGCTGCAGTAGGACCATAGTTTAACGGTGGAATAATTATTCTTTAGGTTCGAGGAATTGGTATCGGCGCCCAGATTACACCATTCACCGATAACAGAATTTCCGATAAAACCGTCGTGCCCTTTATTGGTAAACCCGAAAATGACAACGTTATTCACCTCTCCACCTACCTTAGAAAAAGGTCCAATAGTAGTATCGCCATAAATTTTGGCACCCAGATTAAACTTGGAGCCTTCGCAAAGGGCAATCGGACCTCTAAGGTTACATCCTTCCATCACTTCAGCATCTTTACCGATATAAATCTTTCCGCTGCGGCAGTTGATGGTGGAGAATTCGATGGAGGCTCCTTCTTCAATGAATAAATCTTCCTCATTTCCAAGGAAACCGTTTGTTGGCGAAAGTTGTTGCGAGGTACGTCCATTGGTCAAAAGATCAAAATCAAAATCAATTGCCTTGCTATTGAAGGAAAATAAATCTGTCGGCTTCCGGAAAAAGACCAGTTCCCCGGTAATGTCCGTCATCTTTTCAATTTGCGAAAGCGAAAAGTCTTTAATATTTACCCTTGCGGCAAGCAGTTCGTCTTCATATACCAGCGCCTCACCCTTCTCCAGACTGCGGATCTGTTCCAAGACAGTTTTGGAAGGCAGAAAATTGGGCACCAGAAAAAGACTTTCCTCCGGTTCAGGAGCCGGAAACTTATGCTGCAGGAATTCTTCAGTAAAATATGAAACCGAATCGCTTCCCAGCAACTTTTGCCATCTTTCGGCAAAGGTCAGTATACCGCAGCGCATTTCGGCTACAGGTCTTGTGAAGGTTAGCGGCAGGAAATTTTCCCAGTATTGGGCATCAGAAAAAACAATTTGCATTTAGTGGAATTTATTAATGAGAAAGGGCTTCAAATTTAATAAAAAAAGTCCTCCAAAAATTTGGAAGACTCTTAATATCGTTAAGATCCGTAAATTACTTTGCGAATTTCTTATACTTGTTCATGAACTTGTCTACACGTCCTGCTGTGTCAACCAGTTTGGTTTTACCGGTGTAGAAAGGGTGTGAAGTTGAAGAGATTTCCATTTTAATCAGTGGATAAGTCTCACCTTCATACTCAATAACGTCTTTAGTCTCAGCAGTAGACTTACTTAGAAACATCTCGTCGTTACTCATATCTTTGAAAACAACAAGTCTATAATTTTCAGGGTGGATACCGTTTTTCATAACTTATTAAATTTAAATTAATTACAAAAAATTAGCGTTGAAATAAGTAATGGATCTTTCTCTGCTGAATTTTAGAGTGCAAAAATACTAATTATTTTTAAACCTGCAACATACCCATCTCATTTTTTGCAATTTAAAGTTCCGCTTTTTTCGTTAAATTTGAAATCTATTAGTGAGACTATGAAATTAAAAATAATTGCAGCAGTGTTTTTCTGGGCAGCCCTGCTTATGATGTCCTGCAACAGGGATGAGATTAGTTTTGACGCTCCTACACAGGAACTTCGGTTTTCAGCAGACACTGTATTTTGTGATACCGTGTACCACCAGGTCCGTTCCGAATCTTATGCTGTAAAGGTATACAATACAGAAGACAGGGACATCATGATCCCAAATATTGAATTGGGCCGCGGCGCCTCTTCATTATACAGAATAAACGTGGATGGTAAGTCCGGATATTCTTTCAGCAATGTACCCCTCCGGAAAAAAGACAGCCTCTATATCTTTGTAGAGATCGCACCTACGGCATCATCGCCCGAGGCAATTGCAGAAGACCGTATCTTCTTCACCACCCCTGCCGGAAAGCAGCATGTTACGCTCTTTTCTGTAGTTCAGGATGCGGAATTTTTTGTAGAAACACCCAGCAATCCGAATGTCCTCTCCGGGAACATTACCTGGAATGACAGCCGTGCTAAGATCATTTACGGTGACCTTACTGTTGCCTCAGGCAGTACACTGAATATTGAGCAGGGTACTAAAGTCTATTTCTTTAAGAACAGCGGCATGAAGGTGGCAGGCGGCGCTACGGTAAACATCAATGGGGACCTGAATGATGAGGTAATTATCCGCGGCGACAGGAACGATCCAAAATACGACACGATCCCAAAAAACTGGAACTCTATGCGGTTTGAACCGGGATCCACAGTGAATATGAACTACGCCAGAGTGTTCGGTGGAATTCGCGGTCTGGATTTACGTGAAGCTACTGCGACTGTAAAAAACTCAATTATCCACACCTTTGATGAATATGGCATCTATGCGGTAAACTCCACTGTAAATGCAGAAAACCTGGTGATGAACAACTGCCAGAATGCTGATTTCGGAATTTTTAAGGGCGGAAATTACAATATCCTTCATTCAACGCTCGCTAATTACTGGCAACTTACCGGCACGGGAAGCGGCTTGGCGATGTATGCGACCAACGAATGGATAAACAGCAACGGTCAGACAGAAACCGCACCGCTCAGCCTCAATATCGGGAATTCCATTCTCTACACCAAAAGCGCTAATGCTCTTCAGCTTAAACCAATAAGTGGCCAAACATTCAATTATCAGGTCCGGAACTCTCTTCTGAAATATGATGCAGGTGCAGGCTTTGACTTTGATGCCAGTCCGGGAATCATTAATTCGTTCAAGAATACTGATCCGGCATTCGTGAACTACTATACTGAGAAAATGAATCTGCGAGTAGCAGCAGACTCTTACGCCAAAGGTAAAGGTGCTGCATCCATTGCCGCAACCGTACCGCTGGATATCGTGAAAATCTCCCGTACATCAAACCCTACACTGGGCGCATACCAGTAATTCCTCAGCATAAAATCTATGGAACCGGAAATAACAGCCCTCCAAAAGCAGGTGGACGCATGGATTAAAACTGTGGGTGTCCGCTATTTCAACGAACTTACCAATATGGCCATGCTTACCGAAGAGGTGGGTGAAGTAGCGAGGGTCATTGCCAGAAGATACGGCGAACAGAGTGAGAAAGAGTCCGACAAAGGTAAAGATCTGGGCGAAGAGTTGGCGGACGTATTATTTGTTACTTTGTGCCTGGCCAATCAGACAGGAACTGATTTACAGGCTGCTTTCGACAAAAAGATGAAGCTGAAAACCGAGCGGGACGCCACCCGTCATCATAACAATGAAAAATTAAAACCTTAAATGCACAAATTTCTAACAGCTTTCTTTATAGTTCTATTCGGTGTTTCATGGGCGCAGGTCACAGTTCCCTATAGGATAGGCGACAGGTTCGGCATCGCGGACGAAAACGGGAAATTGCTTATTCCGGCAACTTTTGATGTGATTGACGTACATGTTCCCGGGGAATTTACCGCCACAAAAAGAAGTGCGAACGGTTTTAAAACCACTTACATTACTGATAACAAGATCAGGCTAAGTGATACAGATTACAATTACTTCAATTTGGATTCTTCATTCATAACTGCGGTAAAATTGAAAAACACAAGGGATTTCGGTGCAGATGAATCCCGAAACAGCATCACAGATGTGTATACCTTAAGCGGTAAAAAAGTCTTCGGGCAGTCTTACCGTTTTGTGAATTTTATTGAAGATGAGAAAAAGCCCGCACTGAAGGATGAAATTTTAATCCTAACCAATGATCTGAACGGTAAATACAGTTTGCTTTTGCTTAATAAGAAAACCATGAAGGTAACCAGGACCTTTTTTGAGAATGCCGTTGATGTGGATACGGATTACGACCGGTTCCCTGCGAGCTTCAACGTAAAATATGTTTTGGCCAGAGAAACAACCTTGAATCAGCTCACTATAACCTTTGAAAACGGCAGGATAAAAACGCATAATTCAGAGCCTGTTTCTCCCTCCTCAGGCTTCGGAAGATCAGTATCCGAAAGCTACAGCTCCTATTCACCTCCGCCCCCACCGCATGCTTATGCGCAGGAAGGCATTAAATCTTCCCCAAAAAAACCCCAGGAGAAAAGTGATAATAGTGCAATGGAGATCAAAATGGTTGAACTGAATAAGCGGTATACCGAACCTTATACGGACCAGACGATGACCCTGACCAACCATAAGCTTAGTCCGGAATATGCAAATTTGGTGAGAGTTAACGGTAAATGGGGCTATTTTGGTAACCAAACAAAAAACTGGATTCTACCTCCGTCATATGATGAAATTATCCTGGACGAAGGAAAATGTGTTTTTTGCAGCACTTATGTTGTTCGCGTGGACGGGCAGTACCGAATCATTGAAACAGAGCATAACAAACAAAAAACCTTCCCCGGTAAATTTGTAAAGTTCCCACATTTTGCAAAGAAAGATTTCGGAAGAGAAGGATTCCAGCTGATACAGCTTTTTGATGAGGACGGTAAATTCTTCGCATATGCCAATCAGGAAGGTAAAGTATATTACAGCAAATGATCCTCAAAAAATCTACACTTATAAGTAACAAGATCATAGAAATCAGCGGTTCGAAAAGCATATCGAACCGTTTACTGATTCTGCATGCGCTGTTCAATAATATAAAAATTGAAAATCTTTCATATTCTCAGGATACGCGCCTGCTTCTGGCTGCGCTGCATAACAGTTCAGATACCGTAGATGTCCGTCACGCGGGCACAGCAATGCGGTTCCTCACTTCCTACTTTGCCATTCAGGAAGGCAGGACAACGGTACTTACGGGTTCGGAAAGGATGAAAGAGCGCCCCATTAAACCTCTGGTGGATGCTTTAAGGCAATTGGGCGCACAGATCGACTTCCTGGAAAACGAAGGCTATCCGCCATTAAAGATTTCAGGCCGCAAACTAAACGGTGGTGAAGTAAGGATTCAGGCAAATGTGTCCAGCCAGTTTATCACCTCACTTATGCTGATTGGAGCTAAACTTGAAAACGGACTTACCATAATTCTCGAAGGGAAAATAACTTCAATACCGTATCTGGAGATGACGCTTAAAATCCTTCGAACCATCGGCATTACAAACAGTTGGGAGGAGAACATGATAACTGTGAAGCCTAATATTCAGACGGAAAAAAATTCGCGGATCGTCCCATTCACCATAGAAAGTGACTGGAGTTCGGCTTCCTATTTCTATTCGCTGGCCGCTATCGGACGAAGCAGCATCAGTTTAAAATGTTTCAAGCCCTATTCACTTCAGGGAGATTCGGTGGTACGGGAACTTTACTGGGAATATTTTGGCGTCAATACAATTTCGGAAGGTGCGGGAGCGAAAATTTCGCTTTTGCCTGATACAAATTTTAAATTTCCGGATGGGATAGATCTGAACATGAATGCCTGTCCGGATATTGCACAAACGCTTTGTGTAACCGCTGCAGCCTTGAAAATTCCGTTTCATATTACCGGGCTGGAAACTTTAAAAATTAAAGAAACAGACCGGCTTTCGGCACTCCAAAATGAGCTCTTCAAAATAGGCTGCCTTACTGAAACGACTGAATCGGCGATCCGGAGCACCCATTTCACAGAGCCTGCAACAAATATCAGCATAAAAACGTACAATGACCACCGCATGGCCATGAGTTTTGCACCCATTTGCCTCCTGCAGGAACTAAACATTGAAAATGACCAGGTGGTTGAAAAATCCTATCCTAACTTTTGGTCAGATTTGGCACTCTGCCTCACTCCACAAACTAATCTTAATGAAAAGCAATAGAACTATAATCATAACGGGTACTTCCGGTGGTATAGGTTTCACTCTGGCCGAATATTTCGGTAAAAAAGGCCATAAAGTATACGGACTGAGCCGCAAGACCGCGGAGTCCCCCTACTTCACCACGATTCCTACAGACATCACGGATGATATCCAGGTCCAGGCAGCCATCAGAAAAATTACAGAGGAAAGTGAAAACATTGATCTTCTGATTAATAATGCCGGAATGGGAATGGTGGGCGCTGTAGAAGATTCCACAAAAGACGATATCTGGAAACTGTTTAACCTTAATCTGGTGGGTGCTGTTCAGTTAATGTCGGCGGTACTGCCTGCCATGCGCACTCAGAAAAGTGGACAGATCATTAACATTTCCAGCATTGGCAGTGAAATGGGACTACCCTTCCGCGGCTTCTATTCAGCTTCGAAATCTGCGCTGGATAAGGTTACAGAAGCCATCAGATATGAGGTTTCTCCCTGGGAGATCCAGGTTTGCTCACTTCACCTGGGCGATATCAAGACTAAAATCGCCGAAAACCGCGTCAAAACTACTGTTTCCGATCCCTACCGGACCACATTTGCCAAAGTTCATGAGCTTATGAATTCTCATGTCGACGACGGTACTGAACCTTTGGATGTAGCGGTATATATGGAGAAGCTGATCTCCAGGAGGAATTGGAAAGCACATTACTATTTTGGGAAATTCGGCCAGAAGGTGGGTGTGCCTTTGAAATGGATTTTACCCCAAAACCTCTATGAAAGGCTGATGAAAAAGTACAATAAGCTGGACTGATGGTTTACCAATTTGATTCAGCACAATGAAACCGGAAAATATCCGTTTTTCCTAAGCTGCCACCGTGAGCCGACTGCTTCAAATATCATTTTTTCTCTTCTGTGTGTTTAGCTATGCACAGCAAAAGGAATTCTGGCTTATTGATGTGAACACCAATGAAAGGAAAATAGTAAAAGATTCCCTTTCGGCCACCAAATTCCTGGACTCACTTGCCGGAAACAATCACTTTTTCACTGAAGTGAAGAGTGTAAAGGATGAAGGTATACATACCAAAATTTACTACGACAAAGGGCCAAATTATAACAGTGCAAATATAAAACTCTCCGACAGCGTGGCCGCTGACCTAAAAACATCAGGGACTTTCTACACCAAAAACCTGGATTCAGTTCGGCAGAGCATCAACCAAAAATATGTGGACCTGGGTTTCTCCTTCAGCCGTGTAAAAACGAAATACCTGGGCATGAAAAACGCAATTCCGCAGGTGGAGCTGTCTGTAAACCGGAACCGACAGAGAAAGATAGACGGTTTCGTAATGAAGGGATACGATAAAGTACCCAAGCGTTTTGTCAAAAATCTGGAAAAAGAATTCCGATCGCGGAGATACGACGAAAATAATCTGCTGGCCATCAACCGAAGTCTGCAAAACCACCCTTTCGTAACATTGGAAAGGCCTCCACAGACCCTTTTCACCCAGGATTCCACCAATATTTATCTGTTTCTGCAAAAGAAAAAAGTAAATTCCTTTGACGGTATGCTGGGTCTTGGAAATGACAGGGAGGAGAAATTCACCTTCAACGGCACGCTGAACCTAAACTTCAGGAACGTTTTCAATGGCTTCGAAAGTATCTCACTGTACTGGCAGCGAAACCCCGACAAAGGTCAAACCTTTGACCTGAAAACCGATATTCCCTATCTGTTCCAGTCGAATATAGGTGCCGGTGTCAACATGAATATCTTCCGGCAGGATTCTACCTTTGCCAATGTAAAGGTGTTGCCGGCGATATACTATAACCTGTCCAGCCGCCAAAGGCTGGGGCTTCGCGGCACCTTTGAAACCTCTACCGTGCTGGATTCATTATATACACAGGGCACCGACTACACCCGGAAGGGCGCGGGACTCTGGTACGACTATACGGCACCTACCGAAATTGAACTTTTCCTGCACAAAACCCGCGTACGTGCCGAAGCTGATGCGCTTTTTACCAATTATTCGGCAACGGACCTTGATGCGGTACAAATGCGCTATCTTCTGGCAGCCGAGCATAACCTCCACCTCCGCGGCAACAATTATCTGAATTTAAAAGGGGAATCTGCCATGCTGAATTCAAAGAACGAATTCACCACCAATGAACTGCTCCGTTTCGGTGGCTGGAACTCCCTAAGGGGCTTTAATGAGGAGGCGCTGTACGCCGATTTCTACTATTATGGGGCTGCGGAATACCGTTATCTTGTAAATAATCAGGCTTTCTTCGACGTGTTTTTGCAATACGGACAGCTTTACAACAAATTGGCTGACCTGAAGCCACAACTCTACAGTTTTGGCGTCGGATTTAACTTTTTTCTGCCCATTGGGCTCATGAGTTTCCAAATCTCCAACGGAAATGAATTCGGTACTGAAATTAAGTTTGGGGATACCAAGATTCACTGGGGGATTTTAACCCGGTTTTAGGACTAGAGAATGAGCAATTGTAAGATCTGGTACCTATAGAATGATTCGAGGCTTATAGTTTATGGATTTATATACCCAGCTCTCACCAGAGGGCATGGACGGGAAATAATGCTAAAAGCAATAGGTGATAAGCTTTAGGCTTTGAAGTGGTGGTTAATTGAATTTTGGTGAGTGGTGAATGGTGAGTGGTGAATGGTGACTGGTGACTGGTGATTGGTTTCTGCGCTATGCTTGTCAGCCGTCAGCTATCAGCAGTCAGCCATCAGCTTTTGGCTGTAAGCAATAGGCTGTAGGCCGTAAGCAGTAACTTTTAGCTTCTCCCATCTAACTTCTAACTTCTAGCTATACTGGTGTCAGCAGTCAGCTATCAGCCATCAGCTGTTAGCTGTAAGCTGTAACCAATAGGCTGTAAGCTGTAAGCAGTAACTTCTAGCTTCTCCCATCTAACTTCTAACTTCTAACTATACGGGGGCAAGCAGTCTGCAGCCAGCAGTCAGCCATCAGCTGCAAGCTGTAAGCTGTAAGCAATAGGCTGTAAGCTGCACAGATTTCTTTCGCCTAATCTGATATCTAACCTCTCCCATCTAACTTCTAGCTTCTAACTTCTATCCTCT
>JAEWIR010000016.1 GCA_023386965.1 Bacteroidota bacterium | reverse complement strand
ACGGATATACGGGACTGCTTCCAGAACTTATTAAGACATGTTAACCAGTGTACGGCCGCATTCTAAAGCGGCCGGCTCCATTAATTATTTATATTTGCAGGTCTAATTACACAAAAGAACCGAACTATGGATTTTAAGAACTACGTAATACCGTATGAGGTGAACAGCGACTACTCGAAAAAAACAGCCTATTTTTCAATGGAGTTCGCGATTGACCAGGCGCTTAAAATCTATTCCGGTGGACTGGGTTTTCTTGCAGGCTCCCATATGCGAAGCGCGTACAACCTGAAACAGGACCTTGTAGGTATCGGGATTTTGTGGAAATTCGGATATTACGATCAGGCAAGAAATCACGACCAAACCCTTCAGCCCACCTGGACCAGGAAAATGTACACCTATCTTACAGATACGGAAATTAAATTCCAGATTGATATTCATTCAGCCAAAGTTTGGGTTAAGGTATATTATCTGGATCCTGAGATCTTCAATACTGCGCCAATGTTCTTTCTTTCCACCGATGTACCGGAAAATGATCATCTTTCAAAAACCATCTGTCACAGACTGTACGATGCCAATGAATCCACAAAAATCGCGCAGTACATTTTACTTGGTAAAGGCGGCGCGCAACTCCTGGAAGAACTGAATCTTGACAGGGAAGTTTATCATCTTAATGAAGCGCACGGCCTGCCCGCGGCTTTTCACCTGCTGAAAAAATATGGTGGTGATCTCGGGAAAGTGAGGGAAAAACTGGTTTTTACCACCCACACTCCCGAGGAAGCCGGTAACGAGAAGCATAACTTCCAGATGTGTTACGACATGTCCTATTTCTCCGGCCTAAGTAAGGAAAAGGTGAAGGAGTTGGAGGGAGGCACTGATCCTGAATTATTTAACCATTCACTTTGTGCACTTAGGCTGGCAAGAATTGCCAACGGAGTTTCCGAACTGCATGGGCATGTTTCGCGTGCCATGTGGGGCAAGTATGATGGCATCTGCGAAATCACGTCCATTACCAACGCCCAGGAATTCGGGTACTGGTCAGACAAACCGCTTTACGAGGCCAGGGAAAATAACGACCATGGCCTTTTTGACCTGAGAAAAAGGCACATCAAAAAACGTCTGTTCAAAACAGTAGCTGACCAGTGCGGAAAACTTTTTGACCCGAAAGTCTTCACGATTGTTTGGGCAAGACGTTTTGCCGGCTATAAACGTGCGGATTTGCTGCTGCACGACAGGGCAAGGTTTGAAAAGCTGCTGAACCATCCCAAATATCCGGTGCAGATCATTTGGGCCGGTAAACCCTATCCGATGGATTATTCGGCCATCTCCATGTTTAACACCTTGGTGGAGGAAAGTAAATATTTTAAGAATATGGCCGTCCTTACAGGATATGAACTTGCTCTGAGTAAACTGATGAAACAGGGTTCGGATCTTTGGCTGAACAACCCGCGTGTACCACGTGAGGCTTCCGGAACTTCCGGAATGACTGCGGCAATGAACGCGTCAGTAAACTTATCTACAGACGATGGGTGGATCCCGGAATTCGCCCGACATGGTGAGAACTCATTTGTGGTTCCGAAGGCAAATTATGCTGAAATGAGTGTTTACGAACAGGACCGGTATGATATGCAGAAACTGTATGATTTGCTGGAAAATGAAATTGTACCCACCTACTATGAGGATCCCGAAAAATGGAGGCAAATCCAGTGGCAGGCCATGGATGACGTAAAGGACGCTTTCAACAGTGACCGTATGGCCCACGAATATTATAAGAAGATTTACGAAACAAAACCTTAAATGAATGAATTTGGAGATTCAGAGACGGCGGGGTTAATTACTATTTAGAATGAGAACAGGAACCAATTGTGAGAAAACAGCTTAAACGTTCTTACAGGATCAGCAGATATGTAGTCTACAAAGAAACGCTGATTGATTACAGGGAAAAATTATGGTCCTTTGTAGGTTCTTTTTTAGGGATCGGCATCATTGCCGTTATACAAAGTTTTTTTCTGGACAGTCATGACAATCTATTTCTCATAGGGTCATTCGGTGCCAGCAGTGTGTTAATCTACGGAGTAATACAGAGTCCGCTGGCCCAACCGCGAAATCTGATTGGGGGCCATCTGGTGAGTGCCGTGGTTGGAGTGACAGTTGCACAGGTGCTGCCCGACATTCTCTGGATTACCGCGCCATTGGCAGTGTCGCTGTCTATACTGGGAATGCAGTTCACCAAGACCCTGCATCCACCCGGCGGTGCTACCGCACTTATTGCCGTAAGCGGGTCGGAACAGATAAAAGCAATGGGTTATCTGTACGTACTGTATCCGGTGCTGGCCGGTGTAATCATCCTTTTACTCGTGGCCTTGCTGGTTAATAACATCACCTCACAGCGCGTCTATCCCAACGACGGCCGTTTTTCCAGAACCTTCAACTGGTTCCTAAACCCTGTACGGAAGCAATCCCTCAAAATAAAAAGAGGCCGCAGACTGAGAAGGCTGAAACGGAAAATAAGAAGGCGGTAAACGCACTGTTTACGTCTCTCTACATTTTGCGTGCAACTCCAATCTCATACACCTTGGTATGTTTAAGATACTTGGCCCGCTCGCGCGAGGTCACCGATTCAAACCGGTTATCACGCAGAACAATAATAGGATCTTCCGAGATCTCAAGTTCCGCATTGGTAATGTATTTCTCTTCAAAGCTCATACGGTCAGCAGATGATTTCAATCGCTGCAAATCGTCGGCATAACGCCTGAACCCGGGATCAGATGAATGTACAAACTTATATTCGGGTCCCGCATCAGCATAAAAATGCAGCTTTTTCTCTATTAACCCTGCCTCGTGGGTTATTTCCGGATTATCATTTCCGTCCAGGAATCCAACTTCTACCACTTCTCCACCGTGAGATGCTGCATAACTTTCCGCATCGCGGTACCTGGGAAAACCAACTGTGATCTCAAGACCAGCCAGCCGGTATTTACTGAGTTTTTTCTGATTGTAAGTTTCCATAATGCCTTAGCTGTTAGAATACTACAGTAAATTTACAACTAAAATAAGCTAAACTCAACTTATTTGCGCGGATAAATCTCCAAATTGAGAATTTTGTTATCTTTGAAATCTTATCAAATTTTCATGAGAAAAATCATTATATCGCTCTGTCTGTTGGGAACAATGGCACTTTCCGGACAGGAAATCACTTTGGATAAAATTTACTCGGGGTATTACCGGGGCAACGGTATCGCAGGAATTGCTTCACTGAAAGGAGGTGAAAACTACGCTGTAATTGAACCGTCCGGGATTGCCAAATACTCATACAAAACTTCTCAAAAAGCAGGAAATATTGTAGACGGCAGGTTCGAATCGTATATTTTCAGTGATGATGAAAGCAAGATCTTACTGCTAAAGGAAAGTGAACCCATCTACAGACACTCCTTTCTGGGCAAATTTGATGTCAAGGACCTGAAGTCGGGCACAGTCATCAGCCTTAACAACGGAGAATTCGTTCAGGAACCGACTTTCTCGCCAGACGGAACCAAGGTCGCTTTTATCGCAGATAACAACCTATACTATCAGGAACTCACCTCACAGAAAATTACCCAGATCACTACAGACGGACAAAAAAATTCCATCCTTAACGGTCTGGCCGACTGGGTATATGAGGAGGAATTCGGACACGCCCGACAGTACGAGTGGACTAAAAACTCAGATGCCATCGTATTCATCAAATCTGATGAAACTGCAGTGCCCGAAATGTACATCCCAATCTATAACAAGCAGCTGTATCCCTCTGAAATGAGGTTCAAATATCCTAAAGCCGGCGAAACCAACTCTACGGTTTCCGCACAGCTGTACAGACTGGAGTCGGGTAATGTCACCCAGTTGGACCTGTCAGGATTCAAAAATTACTACCTGCCCAACGTTTTCCGCACCGCCAAGGCTGATGAGATCATCCTTATTACCTCGGAACGGACCCAAAATGCGTCTGATGTACTTAAAGTCAATACCAAAACAGGAAAGATAACCAAACTGTTCACAGAAACTGATGAGAAGTGGGTGGATACCGACAATGTGACCCTGGAATTCCTGGAGGACAACTCTTTTATCTGGGGCTCCGAACGCGACGGTTTCCGCCATCTGTACTGGTACACGCCCGACGGTAAGCTCAAAAAGCAGATTACCAAAGGGAACTGGGAGGTAACGGACTACTACGGTTACAACCCCAGGACCAAAGAGGTGCTGGTTCAAACTACGCAAAAAGGCAGCATTAACAAGGTAGTTTCCAAAATTAACATCCAAAACGGCAAATCGGCAATCATCTCCAATACCGAAGGTAACAACCGCGCGAATTTCAGCGGAAATTATCAGTACTTCATCGAGACCTCATCAACAGCGGCCCGCCCTTTTACTTATATACTGAAAGACGGGAACGGCAAAACAGTAAAGGAACTTCAGAACAACAACCAACTGCTGCAAAAACTGCAGGCGGATAATATGGTGAACAGGGAATTCTTCACCATTCCCAACAGTGCCGGCGACCAGATGAACGCCTGGGTGATGAAGCCTAAAAACTTTGACCCAAACAAGAAATATCCATTGTTCATGTTCCAGTATTCCGGACCCGGCTCGCAAAGTGTAAGCAATTCCTGGGACGGCGGAAACGGCCTGTGGTTCAATCATCTTGTTCAGCAGGGCTATATTGTAGCCTGTGTAGATGGCCGCGGAACAGGGTATAAAGGCACCAAGTACAAAAAATCGACTTACCTGAACCTGGGAAAATATGAAACTGAAGATCAGATCACTGCAGCACAATGGTTTGGCAAGCAATCCTATATCGATGCAGACCGAATCGGAATTTTTGGATGGAGTTTCGGCGGCTATATGGCCAGCCTGGCGCTTACGAAAGGTGCAGACGTATTTAAGGTGGGTATTGCCGTAGCCCCGGTAACGAACTGGCGCTATTATGACACCGTTTACACCGAAAGATTCCTAAGGACGCCGCAGGAAAACCCTAAAGGTTATGACGAAAACAGTCCTACTGAATATGCCAAACTTATGAAAGGAAAATTCCTGCTTATACACGGAACAGCGGATGACAATGTTCATTTCCAGAATGCCCTGGAATTCTCTGAAGCACTGATTCAAAATAAAAAGCAGTTTGAATTTATGGCGTATCCCGACAAGAACCACGGAATCTTTGGTGGAAATACGAGACCGCAGCTCTACCAGAAAATGACTGACTTTATCCTGCAGAATTTATAAAACAATTAAAAATTAAATATGGCGACAAGCAACAACAAACACCCTAAGGGGCTTCCCTACCTCTTTTTTACCGAAATGTGGGAAAGGTTCGGGTATTATCTTATTCTCGGAATCTTCGTTCTGTATATGATTGACCCTAAGGATACAGGCGGTATGAATTTCTTACCGAAAGATGCGTACGATATTTTCGGGACTTTCATCGCCTTAACCTACTTAACGCCATTCCTGGGCGGGTTCCTGGCAGACCGGGTTTTGGGTTATGTAAAAGCAATCTACATTGGAGGTATTCTGATGGCAGCCGGTTATATTGGCGTAGGACTGTTTCAGCAGTTACCCATGTTTTATCTTTCTCTGGCGCTTGTTATAATCGGAAACGGCTTTTTCAAACCAAGTATTTCGACGCTTCTGGGGAACCTGTACTCCGAAGAGCCTTATACTGCCAACAAAGATGCGGGTTATAATATATTCTATATGGGAATAAATATTGGTGCGCTGATCTGTAATTTCGTGGCCGCTTATATGCGTAACGAATATGGTTGGGGTCCCGCATTCATCACAGCGGGAGTCGGAATGCTGGTAGGCCTGCTTGTGTTTACTTTAGGTATGAAACATGTACGTGAAGCCAATGTGATGAAACCCGTACAGGAAGGCGATACTAAACTTTCTACGGTATTGTTGCAGGTATTTTTGCCCGCTGTGATTGCCGGTCTTATAGGATGGTTTTTGCCGGGAATGATTTTGGGTGATACCATTTTTGGAAAACAGACTGACGACGCATTCCTTTTTGCATGTATTCCTGTAGTTTACTTCTATCTAAGTTTATATTTCAAAGCGAACCAGGAAGACAAACGACCTATTGGAGCACTGCTTACTATTTTTGCTGTATGTTTGATGTTCTGGGCAATTTTCAAACAAAATGGTACTGCCCTGACCAACTGGGCCGAGAATTACACGGACCGTACTGCTCCGGCATTCCTTGAGGAGCCACTGAAAGCGTTCTCACTGGTCGAAAACAAAGAATATATTGATAAGGAAGTGACTTCTTATGATGATCAGTTTGTAGGACAGAAAGACGAGGCCGGCGAGCCGCTTAGGGTTATCGGCAAAGATGTGTATTTCAGAAATATCAGCCCGGAACAAAAACAATCGTTGGAGTCCTCTTCTGACAAAAATATTTATCTTTTCAATACAGAACTGTTCCAGTCTGTAAATCCGTTCTGGGTAATCGTGCTTACACCTGTTGTTGTTGGTGTTTTCATGTTCCTCAGAAGGCGTGGTAAAGAGCCAAGCACACCTTCAAAAATAGTCCTGGGACTGTTTATTTCGGCACTTTCCTGTCTGGTCATGGTGGGCGCGGTGTATGTAGGTGGGAACGGACTGGAGAAGGTATCATCATGGTGGCTCATTGCAGCCTACGGTGTAATTACGGTAGGTGAACTGTGCCTTTCGCCTATGGGGCTTTCCCTGGTTTCCAAACTGTCACCACCGAGGATTACTGCACTTATGATGGGAGGATTTTTCCTTTCTACGTCAATAGGTAATAAACTTTCAGGAGTATTGGCAAGTATGTGGTACAGTTACGAAGACAAAGCCAATTTCTTCTGGGTGAACTTCGGACTGCTGCTTGTAGCGACACTTCTGGGATTATCCATCCTGAAAAACCTCAATAAAGTAATGCGCGAGAAAGGCGTGAAATAAAAGCCCTTGTCTTTTAATTAAAAACAATCCGTTTCGGTTACCGAAACGGATTGTTTTTTTTGTGGAAATAAATTAAGTGTCAAAAAACCTGATCAGAGGATTTTTAATAACAGGTGATTCTGTATTCATACTCTTCTTTGCGGGTATTCCCATTTGGCAATACTGTGGAAGTCTGCACACCTGCTGATGCTAAGGTGCCATCCAGCGAGCAGTCATTACTGCCAATGGGTTCTTCTGTACCCATTCCAGTCCACGGAGTAGCCGCAACAATTGTTTGACTGGTTCCCTGATACTCTGCAGTTCGTTCCCAACGCTGTTGTGTACAGTCACATTTATCATTGGAACTCTCGCACGATGCTAAAAACAGGACTGTA
This sequence comes from Bacteroidota bacterium, assembly GCA_023386965.1. GTDB lineage: Bacteria > Bacteroidota > Bacteroidia > Flavobacteriales > Weeksellaceae > Marnyiella. The sequence continues at coordinate 38,342 of JAEWIR010000016.1, read as the reverse complement.
AATGGAAGAATGTATCTCATGTTATCAATTTTAAAAATCTTAAAAAAGCTATATCAAAGAGCTAACCATATCTCTTAAATTCCCTGGAGGTTAGCACATCATATAAATCAAAAGGAAAATTGTGAAACGTGATAGCCATCTTCATTTCCGGTCTAAAATCATTTTAACAAAATCCTTATCTTTGCTTTCTATGGAGATTACGACTAAAGAGAAAATTTCGCAGGACATTCTGCTGAAAGCCTATAACCATATGATGCTTGCCAAAGCAATGGCAGACATTTACGAGGAAAACCGCACCATCACCAAATACGTACACAGCACCTCCCGGGGTCACGAAGCCATACAGCTGGCTACCGCATATCAGCTAACAAAAGACGATTGGGTGTCTCCCTATTACCGTGACGAAAGTATCCTGATGGGAATCGGCTTTGAACCTTACCGGCTTATGCTACAGTTACTGGCAAAAGTTGAGGATCCATTTTCCGGCGGCCGTTCCTATTACTCCCACCCTTCCAGCCTGGAAGAAGACAAACCAAAAATCATTCACCAGAGCTCTGCTACCGGCATGCAGGCCATCCCAACAACAGGCGTAGCTCAGGGAATAAAATACATTGAGGAATTCAACCTGAAAACTTTTGAAAACAACCCTGTTGTGGTTTGCAGTTTTGGCGATAACTCCGTTACAGAAGGTGAAGTTTCCGAAGCCTTTCAGTTTGCGGCACTTCATCAGTTACCGGTCATTTTCCTTGTGCAGGATAATGAATGGGGAATTTCCGTAACCAAAGAGGAAGCCCGTACTTCAGATGCTTACGATTTTGCGGCCGGATTTGTAGGTCTGAACAGAATGAAGGTAGACGGTACCGACTTCGTGGCCAGTTACGAAGCCATGAAAGCGGCTGTAGATTTCGTCCGCACAGAACGCAAGCCCATGCTGGTATGCGCAAAAACGGTTCTTATTGGACATCACACTTCCGGTGTTCGGCGTGAATTCTACCGTGACGACGCCGACCTTGTGAAGCACCGCGCCAAGGATCCGGGCGACATCCTTAGAAATCACCTTCTGGAGGAAGGCGTTACCGAAGACATACTTAAGCAAATCACAAAAAAGGCACGGATTGAGGCTGAAGAAGCATTCCGCAAGGCAGTTGCTGCCGAAGATCCAAAGCCTGAAACTGTAACCGACCATGTGTTTGTGCCTACGCCCGTTACGGAAGAAAACGGCATCCGTGAACCTGAAGGCGGCGAGAAAATCGTGATGGTGGATGCAGCAATACATGCCATACAGGAATTGATGTGGAAACATCCTGAAGCTCTTCTTTACGGCCAGGATGTTGGTGAAAGAATTGGCGGCGTTTTCCGGGAAACCGTAACCCTGGGCCAAAAGTTCGGAAAGCAACGGGTATTTAACACACCTATCCAGGAGGCATACATCATTGGCTCCACAGCCGGAATGAGTGCCGTTGGTCTTAAGCCGATCGTAGAAGTTCAGTTTGCTGATTATATTTACCCCGGAATCAACCAGCTGATCAGCGAAATATCAAAATCCTGCTACCTTTCTCAGGGCAAGTTCCCGGTAAGTAATATCATCAGGGTGCCCATCGGGGCCTACGGCGGTGGCGGTCCTTACCACAGCGGAAGTGTGGAGAGTATTTTGGCCAACATCAAAGGGATCAAGATTGCCTATCCAAGTAATGCCGCCGACTTTAAAGGCTTGCTGAAAGCCGCATACTACGACCCCAACCCTGTAATTATGCTTGAACACAAAGGGCTGTACTGGAGCAAGGTTCCCGGCACTGAAGATGCAAAGACCGTTGAACCGGATGAAGACTATATCCTTCCGCTGGGTAAAGCAAATATCCTTCTTGAGGCAGACCCTTCAGAAACTGAAAATGGCCGTACACTGGTTGTTGTCACTTACGGGATGGGCGTATTCTGGGCAAAGGAAGCGGCTAAGAAATTTGCCGGCCGTGTAGAGATCATTGACCTTAGAACTCTGATTCCGCTGGATGAGAACCTGGTATTCGAAAGGGTGAAACTCCACGGAAAGTGTATCGTTCTTACCGAAGAGCAAATCCAGAACTCATTTGCGGAAGCTTTTGCGCACAGGATTACTAATAACTGTTTCAAACATTTGGATGCCGCCGTTGAAGCCGTAGGCTCACTGAATTTGCCGGCTGTCCCCATCAACCTGGTGCTTGAGAAGGAAATGCTGCCTAATGCCGATAAATTATCGCAGAAAATTGAAAGACTGCTGAATGATTAAATAATAAAGGACACTGAAAAGTGTCCTTTATCTTTTAAAAATGCTTTGCGAAAGCTCCTTCAATCTCTTTGATTCTGTAGGAGAAAGAATCAGCAAGTAATAGTAGTCAAATTCTGATGGTTTTTTAAAGTACAATTAATTTGACAGAAATTCAGGAATAAGCAAAACCGAGCTGTGGTGTTACTATCGGTAAAGCGTTAATATGACAAATAAACCCAGTGAAAATACTATATATCCAACTAAAATCCAACCGTCTCTGCTGGTGTTTGGCGATTCCTTAACAGCCTTTATTTTTTTCTCAGGAACAGCAAAATGAAATATTGTGTACAGAATGCCCGCCATGACTAAACCCACAGCAAAGCGGAATGGTTTAGGATTTCCCAAATAATATGTATTCCATTCCTTAAAATAATTAGGAACTAATATTATCATAACATTGATAATACTTAGAATTACTGTAAATAAAAATGCAAATATGGATTTGGAATACGGAATGTCCCTCGTAGCACCCGTACGGTAATATCTGTAGAATAAAAAAAGTATATAGTACATCATAACTACATTCCTGCCTACTGATTTATTCGCTGTATTCAGCCTCTTCACTCTGCTGACATTTTTTCGAAACAGCTACTTTTTTTCTAGTTTTTATGGAAATGCTTGGGAAAAGCCTCTTCAGGCTTCATTCTTAGAATATTGAGGAGGAACCAGGATTTCAGAAATCCATAGCCGTAGGAAAACATCTGGATGTAAGTGGAAATAATGGCCATTGAGGCTACGCTGATATTCCGCGTTTTATACATGGCATGGAAAAACACAAGGAATGTGTAGATTCCGTACATGGTGAGTAAAAAGCCTTTTCCCAGACTAAAATACTCAATAAAACCAAGAACATATCCCAATAGAAATAAAGTAGGAAATGCGAATGATATTTTCACGAATTCAGGATGCCTCTGATTAAGGATGGGTCTGGCACACCCAAACTGATAAACCTGTTTGGAGAATTTACCAAAATCCACACGGCGTTTGTGATACACGCCAATGTCATCAAAAAAAGCAGTATTGAATCCATTTTCCCAAAGCGTCATGGAAAGGTCCGGATCCTCTCCGATTCGCATCTGCGAAAAGCCGCCCACCTTATCAAATGCCGATTTCCTGACACCCATATTAAAGCTGCGCGGCTGAAACCGGCTCACGGACTTCTTAGATCCGCGAATTCCACCGGTCGTAAAGACCGACGTCATGGAATAGGAAATGGCCTTTTGCATCAGATTAAAACCCTTATGCGCCTTATCGGCACCGCCAAAGGCATCACAGTCTGAAACGGTCACATTGTTTTTGATATTTTCGATATAATCCTTCTCCACAATCACATCGGAATCTACGAAAACCAACCAGTGATTTTCATCGTCCACGGAAGTTACGCAGCGGGCACCGTAATTGCGGGAGAGGCCCGGACCGGAGTTTTCCTTCCTGAAGAATTTGATATCCAGTTTGTCCGAAAACAGGTTCACCGTAGGTTTCAGGTCCTGTAAGGAACCGTCGTCTACAATTACAATTTCAAAACTCGGGTCCGTTTGCTGAGAAAGGGACATCAACAGTTCGTAAAGTTCTTCCTTACGGTTGTAGATGGCGATAATGACCGAAACATTTACCAAAGCTGCCAAAATTATTCCGGCTGGTTGCCGGCCAGTTTATGAATTTTCTTGGTACCTTCGTACATCTCAAACTGCAGGAAACGGCATTCCAGCTTGCCGTTGTAGAGTTTTATTTTTCTGGAAGGCCTCAGACCCACTTTCTTGGCTGCGTCCAGATCAGATGAGATAAACCAGGCCAGGGTATTCGGATAGCTCTTCTTGAAGGTATCGCCTATCTTTCTGTAGAAATCGTCTTCCGTGATTTCAATTCTTTCGTCATAAGGCGGATTAAAGACCATCAGCAGAGGGAAAAGTTCCTTCTTCGATTCAAAGAAATCCTGTCTTCTCACCTCAATTAAATCTTCCATTTCGGCCGCTTCAATATTAAGATGCGCGGCATTCAGCATATTGGGATCCAGGTCGTAACCTACAATCTTTCCGGTAAACTCCCGGATGCGCCCAATACGGACCTCCTTGATCTTCTGGAATAATTCATCATCATAATTCTTCCAGTTCTGGAAGGAGAATTTCTTACGGAAAATCTGCGCCGGAAGATCCATAGCGATCATGGCAGCTTCTATAAGCAGTGTACCCGAGCCACACATCGGGTCCAGGAAATTGCCTTTACCGTCCCAGCCAGCCAGCTGCAGCATACCGGCGGCCAGTACTTCATTGATGGGAGCCTCGCCCTGCTCACGGCGGTAACCGCGCTTAAAGAGCGGATCTCCAGCGGAATCGATGGATACGGTAACCAGTTCGCGGTCTATATGAAGATGGAATTTAATATCAGGATCACGGGCATCTACATCCGGTCTTTTGCGGTATTTGAACTTAAAACTGTCTACAATCGCGTCTTTCATCTTCTGCGCCATAAACTGTGAATGGCGGAAACGGTCGGAATAGATTGTGGTATCAATCGCGAAAGTTTGGTCTACACGCATAAAGTCGTCCCAGGGAAAGTCATAAAGCTTATCGTAAAAGCGGTTTTCGTCCCAGGCTTTGAAAGTAAGCAGTGGGATCATAATTTTAAGCGCCGTACGCGCCGAGTAATTAATCTTGTACAGAAATCCCAGGTCGCCCTCGCAGTTTACTGCACGGTTCTTTATTTCGACATTTCTGCCGCCTAATTTCCTCACCTCTTCAGCAAGTACCTGTTCCAGACCGAAAAACGTTTTGATCTGTATCTGTAAATTTTCTGTATCCATAATTGCGTGGCGGTTTCACCTAATTGCAGACCCTTTATGCATGCTTATTGCCGAATGCTTTCCTTAAAAATCCGGCTCTTTGTGGTTTACCGAGTGCAAATTTAGTTATTTTTGCAGAATGGCATGGTTCGAAACATGGTTTGATACCCCTTATTATCATATACTTTACAAAGACCGCGATTTTGAAGAAGCGGAAAATTTTATCTCATTACTGCTTAAAGAACTGCAGTTGCCGGCAAGGTCAAAAATCATTGATTTGGGTTGCGGCAAAGGACGCCACTCCGTTTTTCTGAATAAAGCAGGTTATAATGTTCTGGGTCTGGACCTGTCGAAAGAAAGCATTACACACAACAGACAATTCGAAATTCACCCTGAAGATGGTGCAGGGCAACCTGAACTTAAATTTGCGGTTCACGATATGAGAGACGAAATCTACCCGACCGTTTCTGCAGCAAAAGTGGATGCCGTACTCAACCTGTTTACCAGTTTCGGCTATTTTGAGGACGAAAATGACGACCGCAGGGTTTTCCGTTCGGTCTGTAATACACTGAATGAAGGAGGTTATTTTGTCCTTGACTTTTTAAATGAAACCTGGGTAAAGAAAACATTGGTACCACAGGAAATCCAGACCAAAGGTCATATCGATTTCAATATAAACAAACGGATTGTTGATCAGCACGTCATTAAAGACATCAACTTTACGGACAAGGGAGAGAAGCATCATTTCTACGAGAAGGTGAAACTTCACGAACCCGCCGAGATAGAAGATTACGGCAGGGAGTTTGGTTTTGAGCTTCTTAAAGTTTACGGGAATTACCATCTTGAACCATTTGACCCCGAAACCTCTCCGCGCTGCATTAACGTTTTCAGAAAAAAATCGGACTGCCCATCATTATGATAATTATCTTACTGCTCATTCTCAGTGTAGTGACCGGGGTTTTGCTTGGAAAATTCTTCGGCACCAAAGAAAAGTTAGCGAAAAACCTCCTTATCCTAAGCGCGGGTTTTCTGATTACGATCTGCGTGAACGAGGTCTTCCCGTCCATATATACGGCCGATGTAGAAAATATCGGAATTTGGGTCATTGGCGGCGTGCTGCTGCAGATGGTACTGGAACACCTTACCAAAGGTTTTGAGCACGGTCATTTTCACCATCATTCAGAACATGGCATTTTGCCGGTGGCGCTGATCCTGGGAATGTTTATACATGCTTTTATTGAAGGTTTTCCGCTGGCTTATGAAACCGATATGTTTTCACCCTACCTGCAGGGAATCATATTTCATAATCTGCCTATTTCATTTATCTTGGGGGCCTTTCTGTTCAAAAGCAAGAAATTTTCGCGCAACTCATGGCTGATCATTACCCTGTTTGCACTGGCTTCACCATTGGGGATGATATTTGGGGCTTATTTCGATCCGGAACTTCAGCCTTATTTCATGGCTGTGGTAGGGGGAATATTCCTTCATATATCTTCTGTCATTATTTTTGAAAGCAACAGGAACCACAACGTGAACTGGTCCAAGATCGGGCTCGTCATACTGGGCGTTGCACTTGCTATGCTGGCTCACAACTTTCACCATCATTAAAAAAAATACTCCGGCAAAACCGGAGTATTTAATTTAGGTTGCGTCCTCTGCATCGCTTAAAACTTCCAACCCAGGGTAAGGAAAAGGTTGTTCTGACTGTTCTTCACGCTGGAAACCGCAGATACTTCTTCAGAGACATCAAAATTACCGGAATGATATCCTGTCGCATATCTGGGCGAACCGTTTATGACACTCCCGAAAAGGAAAGGATTGGAATATTCGGAATTCATGTTCTGGTACGCCAGGTCTATATAAAATGATTTAAAATCATATCCTGCACCCAGTCCTACGGTGTTCCTGCTGCCCAGGATCAGATTATCAAAAGTTTGGTTGGATATCGCACCACTGTTATTGTATGCAGATAAAGTTACTGCATCAAAAGGATTACTCGCGTGCGCAAAACCACCTCTCAGCCTTAAAGCTTTAATGCGGTACTCCGCACCAACTTTGATTTCTGAACCCGATGTGCTGTAATCGTCAAAGAAATCATTTAACTCAGTTTCAGCCGGGCCCTGAACCTTATATTTTGGTTTAGTTAGACCAATACCATAATCAACATTCAGCGAGAAATTTTTATTGGGAACAAATGCCGCACTCAAGGTAGCTTTCAAAGGTGAAGTGAAAGTTCTGTCTTCCGCCAGGGTTTCATAGGAAATATACCCGTCCGCATCTGTGAAATAATCTGTGTAAACACGTTCAACCTGCCACCATGTGGGTGTTTCCAGAGCCGCGCCTACACGGAACTGATTATTCAGTTTGCCGATCACACCTACACTGGCCGAAAATCCACTGCCAAGTTCACTGAAAGGCGTGTACTGTTTATCATATTGAGCCACCGAATTATCCAGATCCAGCCCGAACCTTGCAGTATCAAACTGCTGCAGATTGCTGGAATGGAAATTTAGTCCGGCACCTAGGAAAAGTGAATGATTATAGTTAGCCCCAATTCCGACACTCATTTTAGTCTGCAGCCCGGTTCGGTCATAGCCATGCCCCAGGAAACTCAGGTTACCGGCAAGCGGAGTGCCCATGCTGTCTTCCAGGTCTTTTGGAATGATGATGTTCGCATTCCCCGGCGTTTCGACGTAGGAATCCAGATTACGGCTGCTGATGTTCACCCCCAGGTTAACAAACTTCCAGGGAGTTTCCGTAAGCAACTGGAAGGAGGCAACACCGTTCGCATTAGTCAGATCCGCCATAGTATTACTGAATGAAGTAGACTGGTTCCCGGAACTGCTAACGTTTTTATAGTTGCTTAACCCCAGCGTTCCCCCAATATTACTTGAGATGGCCACTCCTAAACCTGCAGGGTTATTTAGAAGCGAGGTTGCATCGCCACCCAGTGCTCCAGCCGAACCTGCCATGGCGTTCCATTTGGCCGAACTGCCCAGCGAACTGTTTGAGTAAACATCTACTGTGTTTCTTAAAGTAGAGACATCCTGCGCCTGCGCAAAGAAAGCCGCAGCTACGGTAAAGACCGCTAAAGATTTTTTTATCATTGTTATTCTCTGTTAGTAAAATTTATCTCCCTCCGGAACGCATACCGCCACCGGTAGAGCCACCCGATCTGAAACCACCACCGGAAGATGAACTTCCACTGTTAAAGCCACCTGATCTGAAACCACCGTTGTCATTGGATCTGATTCGAGGCTCAGAAGTCCGCGGAGCACTTTGCGGATTATTCATATATGGTCTGTTTCTGGGAACGGAGCGGGGCTGTGTTTGCTGTATATCGCGGGTTTGAGTTGGTGTCCGGAACCGTGGCGTATTATTCACCGGTTGCTGATTTGATATACGGCCCGACGCACCCTGGTTTCTGAAACCATTGTTGGCACCCTGCTTCAGAAGACCCTGTGATCCCTGGTAGGAGTTATATAACCTTCCGTTTGCACCGCTACGCTGGTAGCGATAGGTTGGTGCATAATAATAAGGGCTGTAAAATCCGTAATACGGAGAGGACCATCCATACGGATAAAAACCGTTGTACCATCCCCAGTTTGAATATGGGCTGAAACCCCAGAACGGGTCATACCAACCCCAGTGCGAACCCCAGCCCCATGACATCCCTAGACGGAAACCATGCCCATAGTAAGGACTGTAGAAACCGAATGGCATCCCCCAGCCCCAATTATCCTGATAGAAATTGGTCTCAGAGCCTGCATAAACGCCCCAGTCCGAATCGGATACGTTATCGTCCCAATATTTACTGTTCTCCTGCCAGCTGCGCTCACGCACATCCTCTACTATCTGAGTGTCCGTGTAATCGTAATATTCACCTACCTGATTTCCACGGTTATCAAGCACCACACCTTCAGGCAGTGTGTCCCGGGCTGGATCGTAATACACTCCGTCGGTTTCACTGTAGCCGCCCATCTGTGTACCACAGGACATCAATATAAATCCACCCGCTACGGCAAGCACCATATTGGAGCGCAAGCTACGGGTCAGATTTTCAATTATATATTTTTTCATAGCATATAAAAATTTTAATTTTAAATATCTTTGCACCGCTTTTGCGGTCTCAAACGTAATTAATATCGTAAATATACGTGTTTATTTTAGATTCGGAAAAAGGTAAAAGTTAAATAGGGTTTTATAAAAATTTACGTAAAAAAATGGCAAAATTAACTTCGAGAGAACAGGATTACAGCAAGTGGTATAATGAATTGGTGGTAAAAGCTGATCTGGCGGAGAACTCGCAGGTTCGCGGATGCATGGTGATCAAACCATACGGATACGCCATCTGGGAGAAAATGCGCGATGAACTCGACAGCATGTTTAAGGAAACAGGTCACCAGAATGCTTATTTCCCGTTGTTCGTACCGAAAAGCCTTTTTGAAGCTGAAGAGCAGAATGCTGAAGGTTTTGCCAAGGAATGCGCTGTGGTGACTCATTACAGACTGAAAACCGACCCTAACAATCCGCAGAAACTTATTGTGGATCCTGAAGCCAAACTGGAAGAGGAACTCATTGTGCGTCCAACTTCCGAAGCCATTATCTGGAGTACCTATAAAAACTGGATCCAGAGCTACCGCGACCTGCCCATACTGATTAACCAGTGGGCCAATGTCGTACGCTGGGAAATGAGAACCCGATTATTCCTGCGTACAACCGAATTTTTGTGGCAGGAAGGACATACTGCACATGCCACCAGGGAAGAAGCGCTGGAGGAGACAGAAAAAATGCTTGAAGTTTACGCCACTTTTGCCGAAAATCATATGGCAATGCCGGTTATCCGTGGCATCAAGACGCCCACAGAGCGTTTTGCCGGGGCAGAGGAAACTTACTGTATTGAAGCCATGATGCAGGACGGTAAAGCCCTGCAGGCCGGAACCTCGCACTTCCTGGGTCAGAATTTCTCAAAAGCTTTCGATGTAAAGTTCACTAACCGTGAGGGTAAATCAGAATATGCCTGGGCTACCTCCTGGGGTGTGAGCACACGACTGATGGGCGCACTGATCATGGCGCACTCCGATGATTATGGTTTGGTTTTGCCCCCAACTCTCGCACCGATTCAGGTCGTTATCGTACCCATATTTAAAGGAGAGGAACAGCTGGAGAGCATCCGTACTGTTGCAACGGAAATTCAGCAGAAACTTAAAGCAAAAAACATCTCCGTTAAATTTGATGATGATGATCAGAACAAACCGGGCTGGAAGTTTGCTGAATATGAATTGAAAGGAGTACCTGTAAGGATAGCCATGGGTGCCAGGGACCTGGAAAACCGTACCGTAGAGGTGGCACGCCGCGACACGCTGACAAAGGAAGTCCAGCCGATTGAAAACCTTGAAGTCTATATTGAGGAACTGCTGCAGAGTATACAGAAAGACATCTATAACAGAGCGCTGGACTTTAAAAATGCCAATATTACGGAAGTAGATACTTTTGAGGAGTTCAAATCGGTACTCGAAGAAAAAGGCGGCTTTATTTCTGCGCACTGGGATGGCACCGCTGAGGAAGAAGAGGAAATCAAGAATCTCACAAAAGCAACCATCCGCTGTATTCCTTTGGATGCTAAAGAAGAGGCTGGAGTTTCTCTGATCTCCGGTAAGCCTTCAACCCGGCGCGTCATTTTTGCCAAGGCTTATTAATATCCTTAAGTTCTAAGCTTTCTCCCCGAGGCGAGCGTTTTTTGGCTGTTTTAAATTTGGATTAATTCTTGCATCATCCTGCGGATAAACATTAAAATTTAACTACTATGTCATTAAACATTCTTGATCTTATCAGAGGACAGTTAGGTCCTGCGCTCGTTACACAGGCTGCTACGCAGCTGGGAGAAAGTGAATCCGGAATTTCGAAAGCGATCAGTGGACTGCTGCCCGCGGTAGTGGGTGGTTTTGCTAACCATTCTTCCAATCCTACAGTACTCGATTCGATTACGGGCTCTGCAAACAGTGGGCTGTTGGGCAACTTGCTGGGCGGGTCTGCGAACAACACTTATATTTCGAACGTATTGGCAAGTATTTTCGGAGATAAGGTTGCCGGCATCATCAATGCCATTTCAGGCTACGCCGGGATTGGTACAGGTTCTACCTCCACCTTGCTGAATATGGTTACAGGAGCGACACTCGGCTCTGTGGGAAAATACGCTGCCGACAATAATCTGGACCGCAGTGCAGTCTCAGGATTACTGTCTGATCAGAAAGGGATAGTTTCAACACTTTTGCCTGCGGGTCTATCAATGGCCAGCCTTGGATTAGGTGATTGGTTCGGAGACAGCTACTCCGAAAAAGCAGCTGCGACTGCCACTACCGCTGCCTCTACGGAGCCTCATGTAGAGGTTACCCGCGCCGGCGCCACCCATGTAAATGTAGACCGGGACGAAGTAAAAACTGAAGGAAGTTCTATCTGGAAATGGCTTCTTCCCCTACTTCTCCTGCTTCTCGTTGGATGGTTCCTGATGAAACAGTGTGATAATAAAGAAACCGTCACGACAACTGATTCCGATTCTACAGTGATAGTGGAGGACTCTGCAAACGTAATGGTGGACACAACAATGACGACGGCGGACCGTGGTGAAATGACAGCAATCGATCTTAACGGAACACCCTTGCAGGGTTATGCCAACGGTATGGAATCCCGCATGATCGAATTTTTACGTTCCGGAGGGTATACGAATGCCGCTGATGATGAAGCTTTGAAAACCACATGGTACGATTTTGACAATGTAAACTTCCAAATGGGATCTGCAACCGCTCTTGAGCCAGGCTCTGAAGGACAGATCCAAAATCTTGCGGAAATCCTGAAGGCATACCCTGATGCAAAAATAAAGATTGGTGGTTATACCGATAAAACAGGCGATGCCGCAACAAACAAAAAACTTTCTCAGGACAGAGCAGATTTCATTAAGTCTGAGCTTACAAAACTGGGTGTGGGTGCACAGGTAACCGGTGCTGAAGGTTACGGCAGCGAGCAGGCCGTAGTTGATGCCTCCGCATCTGATGCTGAAAGAGCTAAAGACAGAAAAATGTCTGTAAGATTTACAAAATAATAAGGAATAGGTTTTCTATACAACCGGGGCAAAATTTTTGCCCCGGTTTGTGTGCTAAATGGCCAAATTAAGACCATTATGCCCGCTACTTTATTTACTATGACTAACACTTATTACTTTGCGTTTTATAAATTCGGAAGTAGTGTAGAGCAATTCGGAATATTATGACTCATTAGGCTGAATCTACCTCAAAATATAACAATCACTAAGTACAGAAGCGAAAAAAAACTATATTTGCTCCTGTTACAAATAATTTTTAAATTAACTATGGATACAACACAACCAACGCAGGGGCACCCAAAGGGTCTCTATTCCCTGTTTTTTACAGAAATGTGGGAACGTTTCTCCTATTATGGGATGCGCGCCCTGCTCACCATCTTCCTGACCGCAGAACTGGCAACGGGAGGTTTCGGTCTGGACCGTGCAGAGTCACTCTCTGTGTACGGAATATTTACCGCTCTTGTTTATCTCACCCCTATTTTAGGCGGATGGTTTGCAGATAAGATCCTGGGTCAGAGAAAATCAATCCTGATTGGTGGTCTTGTTATGGCTATCGGGCAGTTTATGCTGGCTGCGGGAGCGGCAGGAGACATGATGGGCGACCTGGAAACAAGAAAGAATTTCTTCTATCTTGGGTTGGGTGTCCTGATCCTGGGTAATGGTTTCTTCAAACCAAACATCTCTACAATAGTTGGTGACCTTTATGATAATGATGACCCGCGTAAAGACGGTGCCTTTACCATCTTCTATATGGGTATAAACATAGGTGCATTCCTTTCTCCGTTTGTTGCGGGAACCCTGGGTGAAAAAGTAGGTTGGCCCTACGGATACCTGGCTGCCGGTATCGGAATGATGATCGGTGTGCTGTGGTTTTATGCACGCCGTAACACGCTTGGAGACAAAGGTCTGCCACCGGGATACAGAGAGAAGGGAATTACCAACCTTGTAGCTAAGGACTGGAGGGACATTATCGTGTACACGATCGCAAATGTAGCTTTTGTATTTGCCGTAATGTTCATCTGGAACAACACATCAGACCTTATCCATACCATTATGGTTTGGGTACTGGGAATTGCCGGAACCGGATTCATTGCCCTTTCCATCTTTAAAGGAACCAATGGTTCAACAGAATGGACAAGAGTTTTTGTAATTCTGATCCTTGCATTCTTTAACATCGTTTTCTGGGCAGGTTTCGAACAGGCAGGCGGAACATTCAACCTTTTTGCACAGGAAAATACGGACCGTGTAGTAGGTGGATTTGAGATCCCGACTACCTGGTTCCAAAACATTAACCCAATTGCCATTGTAACCCTGGCGCCTTTATTTTCACTGCTGTGGATCAAACTTGCAGCCCGCAAACTGAACCCAAGGACGCCGGTGAAATTTGCCTTGGCCATGTTTATTGGTGCATTCGCCTTCTTCATCATGACTCAGGCGCAAAACAGCGCCGATGCCGGAAACCTGGTAAGTCCAATGTGGCTGGTAGCAGTTTACGTACTTCTGACCATAGGTGAGCTTATGCTGTCGCCAATTGGTCTCTCTATGGTTACAAAACTTTCACCTGGTAACATTACATCCATTATGATGGGTGTATGGATGGCGAGTTTTGCACTGGGTAACTATCTGGCAGCTACCCTGGAGCAGATCCTGGAGACCTATGACTTTTCGCTGTATCCGTTCATTACGGTACTTATGTTGATTTCCGGTGCCGCATTATTATTGCTTTCACCGATTCTGAACAAGTTCATGAAGGGTATTCATTAAGAAAATCATTCTATAATATGATGACCACCGGACTTCCGGTGGTTTTTTTTATTACATTCGTGCCAAATATATCTTATGAATCTTACGCTGGAACAAATACAGGATTTCAAAGGAAAATATCCGCGGCAAATATGGTCCCTTTTCTTTTCTGAAATGTGGGAACGCTTCTGCTTTTACGGAATGCGGGGAATGCTGGTTTTCTTTATGATCTCACAATTAAAGTTTGATGACGAGCAGGCTAATCTTCAGTACGGAGCTACCCAGGCCTTCGTATATGCCTTTACATTTGTAGGCGGTCTCTTTGCCGATAAAATTCTGGGCTTCAGGAAATCGCTTTTCTGGGGAGGTTTGCTGATGATTGTCGGGAGTTTGATCCTGGCCGCAAATCCGCATGATTTCTTTTTCCTGGGCATCTCATTTACAGTTGTGGGAACGGGATTCTTTAAACCCAATATTTCAACGATGGTGGGTAAACTGTACCGTGCCGGAGATTCAAGGACGGATGCAGGTTTTTCGCTGTTTTATGCCGGCATCAACCTGGGCGCACTCCTTGGAGGTTATATCTGTATAGCCATTGGGAAAGGTGAAATGTTCGCCAAAATTATTCCGGAAACGCTTCGGTGGAATATTGCCTTCGGCCTTGCCGCGGTGGTGATGGTCATCAGCCTCATCAACTTTATTTTCACCCAGCGCCGCCTGGGTCCCATTGGTCTAATGCCCCAGAGTTTGGCGGCCGACGGCACACTTCAAAGCCAGCCCCGGTGGAAAGTAGTTGGGACCTATATCCTGACCCTTCTCTTTGTACCGTTAATCATGATCATGGTGTCGGTTCCCCAGTACACTGATTATTTTATGTATACTGTGGGGCCGCTAACGCTGATTTATCTGTTTTATGAAATGGCGAAGGTGAATACCGCAGAGCGCAAAAAACTTTGGGCAGCACTTGTCTTCATTATCTTCTCCATCCTATTTTGGGGAATATATGAACAGTCTGGGGGCTCATTAAGCATATTTGCCGCGAAGAACCTTAACCAGGACCTGCTTGGCCTGGATCCTAACGGCGTAAATAATTCCGGTGGTGCTTTCTTCATTATTTTTCTTGCACCATTATTAGGGCTGCTGTGGATCTGGCTGAGCAAAAGAAAACTGGAACCTAATACGGTTATAAAGTTCGGACTTGGCTTCATCTTCCTTGGGGCGGGATACTACGTGCTTTTTGCGACCAGATTCTTTGCGGACCTACAGGGCATCACCTCACTTAATATTTTCACCATTGCACTGCTGGTCATTACCTTTGGCGAACTGTGCCTTTCACCCATCGGACTCAGTATCATGACCAAACTTTCAACCGAAAAACTGCAGGGAATGATGATGGGTCTCTGGTTTCTGGCCTCCGCTTACGGACAGTACGTGGCCGGAATCATTGGTGCCGGCATGGCTACCGCCAAGGAAGGTTCAACCAATATGGACGCGCTCCTGGCTTATACAGAGGGCTACAGGCAACTGGCAATTTACGCAGTAATTGCCGGGGTGGTCCTGATTGCCATATCGCCGTTAGTGAAAAAGCTGATGCAGGAAGTAAGGTAATCCCATTTAACATTATCAGATTTTATATATCTAATATACTATGAGAAAGTTTGCCGCAGTGTTACTGCTTCTGATTTTTACCACAGCTTCTGCTCAGCTGAAATGGATGACTCTTGATGAGGCCATAGCCGCGCAGAAAGTCGCTCCAAGGAAGATTCTGATTGATTTTTATGCCGACTGGTGTGGCCCCTGCAAAGTGATGGAGAAGAAAACCTATAACCATCCGCAGATTGCCGAATATCTGAACCAGAATTACTATCCTGTGAAATTTGATGCGGAAGGAAATCAGAAAATTAAAATGTACGGGCGCACTTTCAGTAATCCGGATTTCGGCAATAAAAAACGGCGCAATGCCATGCACGAACTTACGCAGTACATGAATGTAAACGCGGTACCCAGCGTTGTATTTCTGGACGAGCAGGCCAACCCTATTACGATGCTTCAGGGTGCGCTTACCGCCCAGGAACTGGAACCCTATATTTACTTCTTTGCGAACGATGAACATCTGAAAATCAAGACCCGCGAAGAATGGGAGAATTATCAGAAAAAATTTAAGTCAAAAATAAAAGACTAAAGTCCCCACAGACATTAATGAAACTTGCTAAATAAGAAAGGCTTTCCATTTTTTTGGAAGTCTTTTCTTTTTTTCGGAAATTGTCTGGCCATCACCATGAATCAGCTGTCCTTAGATACCCCTGTAGAATTTCTGAAAAGTATAGGTCCGGAACGTGCGAAACTGATCCGGAATGTTCTAGGCATTGCGACAGTTGCGGATTTCCTGACCTTTTTTCCGCTGCGCTATCTGGACAAAAGCAAAGTGTACCGTATAACGGATCTTAACGACAATTTGCCTGAAGTTCAGCTGAAAGGGCGTATCATAGAGGTTCGAGAATTGGGCGAGGGCCGCAGCAAAAGACTTTCTGCAAAGTTTCAGGACGAAACAGGCACTATGGAACTTGTGTGGTTTAAATATTCGAAATGGCTCAGAGAACAACTGCCGGTAAACCGAACTGTTTTTGTATTTGGCAAAGTAAGTTTATTTAACAGCCAATTCTCCATGTCCCATCCGGAGATTGAAACTGAGGACATCAGAGAGAAAACCTCGGCTCTCCTACCGATCTATCCAGGCTCGGAAAAACTGAGCAAGCGGGGCCTGAATCAAAAGTTCTTTCAGAATATTCTGCGCGGCCTCTGTTCGCAAATTCCCCTGCTTCTGAGCGAGAATATCCCCGACTCTTTACGCCAGAGACTGAAACTGCTTTCCCGCGCCGACGCTTACCTGAATATTCATTTTCCGGCCAACCACCGAATCTGTGAGCAGGCAAGCCGCAGGATCAAATTTGAGGAGGCCTTTTTTTTCCAGCTGAGTTATGCGCTTAAGAAGCAGCACCATCAGGCCAATGCTGTGGGAAATCCATTTACGCTAGTGGGAGACTATTTTACCACATTTTACAAGGACTACCTGCCCTTCCCCCTCACCAATGCGCAGAAAAGAGTCATCAGGGAAATCAGGATGGATATGCGGAGACCTGTACAGATGAACCGGTTGCTACAGGGTGATGTGGGCTCCGGAAAAACCATCGTGGCACTTTTAGCCATGCTTATTGCCATGGACAATGGCTTCCAAAGTGTGATGATGGCACCTACCGAAATTCTGGCCCAACAGCATTTCAATTCGCTAAAAGAACTTACCGAACCTGCCGGAATCCGTATCAGTTTGCTTACAGGATCAACAAAAAAGTCAGACCGAAAATTGATTCATGACTCCCTGCTCAGCGGAGAACTCTCCATTTTGGTAGGCACACACGCAGTTCTGGAGGATGTCGTAAAGTTTAAAAACCTGGGCTTGGCCATAATAGACGAGCAGCACCGCTTCGGTGTGGCACAGCGGGCACGTTTATGGGCCAAAAACCGGATTCCGCCGCATATTCTGGTAATGACCGCCACGCCCATACCCCGGACCCTGGCCATGAGTTTCTACAGTGACCTGGATGTGTCAGTAATTGACGAAATGCCCTTGGGCAGAAAACCTATAATCACGGCACACCGCCGTGAAAAAGACCGGTTAAGTGTCTTCCGTTTCGCCCGCGAAGAGATTGCGAAAGGGCGTCAGGTGTATTTCGTTTATCCTCTGATTGATGAATCCGAAACCCTGGACTATAAAAACCTGATGGAGAATTTCGACCATATCATGCAGTTTTTTGAGGAATGCAATGTCACAATGCTCCACGGCAGAATGAAGCCTAATGAAAAGGAAGAGGCCATGCAGTATTTTGCCTCCGGCAAGGCGCAGATCATGGTAGCCACCACGGTAATAGAAGTGGGGGTAAATGTGCCTAATGCTTCGGTAATGATCATAGAAAGTGCGGAAAGGTTCGGACTTTCGCAGCTTCATCAGTTGCGCGGTCGTGTGGGACGCGGGGCAGAACAGAGTTTCTGCATCCTGATGACATCAGACAAACTGACAAAGGAAAGCAGGATACGCATAAAAACCATGACGGAGACGAATGACGGTTTTAAAATCTCGGAAGTGGATATGCAGCTCAGGGGCCCCGGCGATCTGCTGGGCACACAGCAGAGTGGAATACTTGACTTTAAGAAACTGGACCTAACCACTGATTCAAAAATTATTGAGGCCTCGAAAGACGCCGTGGCAGCCATTCTTCAGCAAGATCCATTCCTGGCCTTGCCTGAGCACCAAAATCTAAAAAATTACTACCTGCTTCATTTCCGCAGTAAAACAAGTTGGGGGAAAATTTCCTGAGTCCTGAACGGAAGTCGCCTTACATCACTTTTCCTGCATCATAAAAAAAGCTGCCTGCACGCGGCAGGCAGCTCATTCTGTGATTTGGTGTAGCAGAAACTAAGCTCTGTTATTGTTATTTCCTCTGGCTACCAAAGCGATAATTACGATAAGTACCAGTGCGCCTATCACCCATACCAATGGATTAGACATCCAGTCGCCACCCATAGCATCACCCGGTTTTGAAACGTCCACATCGACATCCAGGTCCGGGCTGGAATTCTGTGCGAATGCAATTGCTGAAAAGAACAGTGAGTAAACGAATAACTGCACTTTTGTAAATAAAGGAAATTTTGTCATAATAGTTTATTTTTAGGTTATAATTGAGATTAACGTGAATAGTCTTTTACCAGTTTCAGAAGAACAGCCAACACTGAGAAGAGAAACATGAAGTGAAATACACCTCCAATGTCAAACAGCATGTAACCAATCATCCAGCTGAAAAATAAAACCGCCGCCATTATATACAGTATATTATCTTTCATTTTATATATATTGTCCAGTGCAAATATGCCTGAAAGTTTGAAGCATGATATTATAAAATTAGATTGTATGTTTATACAGTTTGGTGCTTAAGTACCAATAACATTTGTCTCACCTTCAATGAACAAATATCGCAAGGAGTCGTGGGCTTCATATTACATCATGAAGCGTAAAGCTTGCAGAATATAAGGAATGTGTTACTGTACAGGTAAATAAACTGTGAATACGGAACCTTCACCCGGTGTGCCGTCAGCTTTGATGAAACCGCTGTGATTTTCAGCAATTTTCTTACAAATGGCCAGTCCGATTCCGGTACCCTCATATTCCAGTTTACCGTGCAGGCGGCTGAACAGGGTGAAAATCTTCTCGGCGTACTGCTGTTCAAAACCAATCCCGTTATCGCTGAATACCATTTTATAAAAATAATTTCCGGCCTTTACGGGCAGTCCCTCATCGCCGGATTCTACACGTCCCACAGTCACCTTTATTTCCGGTGTAACATTTTCGCGCGAATATTTTAATGAGTTACTGATAAGGTTGATGAAAAGCTGCTGGATTTGAAAAGGAACCACACTCAACACGGGCAGGCTTTCTGTTTTAATTACCGCTTTCTTTTCCTCAATAGGATGATGAAGTTCTTCCAGCGCATTATACATAAGTTGGTTCAGGTCCGCAGTCTCAAATACCTGTTCGGCGCTTGTGGTGCGGGAGAACTGCAGCAGGTCCTTAATTAACAAACGCATACGGCCCGAGGAGGACTCAATCCGCTCCAGATACTGCTTACCTGTATCGGAAAGACGGTCATATTCCTTGTCTTTCAGCCGGCTTATAAAGGTTTGAATCTTGCGAAGCGGCTCCTGCAGGTCATGACTCGCAAAATAGTTAAAGGCCTGAAGTTCTGTATTTTTGGCTTCCAGTATCCTGTTTTTTTCTTCAATGTCATTCTTGGCCAATACTTCCTCTGTTGCGTCCTGTAGTATAAAAAGGAAATAATCGCCAAGCTCCGAATCACGGATGATTTTACAGGTCACATCAATATAAAGCAGCTTCTTATCGGTATTGCGCAGAATACGAAAGGTAAAAGGTGAGATATGCTGAAGTTCAGCTATAGCTGCAATACGGTCTTCAACCATCCTGATATCCTGTGGATGAACAGTTTTAAGAAAGGAACGTGGATGATGGTCGAAATCTTCGGCTTCAAAACCGAAGAGACGTACCAGATTATCAGAAAAAACAAACCGGTTGTCTTCCAGAATCCACTGCAGCGTGCCGAACATACCAATCTTTTCCGCCTCTTCAAAGGTTTTGTTGGCCACATTGAGATTGATATTTCTGTCGGTAAGGATGGCATTCACTTTTTCAAGCTGCAGCTGATTTTCAATCTCACTGCTCACATCCATGGTGATGCCCAGCAGAATTTTTTCGTCATTAGGCGACAGTACCGATTTCCCCACCACGTGAAGGTACTTCACCACACCATCTTCCCTTACAATACGGTAGCGGAAGGGTGCCATATTACCGTTCTGTACCATTTCCGCATATTTGGTGCGTACCGTTTGCAGGTCATCCCGATGAACATTGGTCATAAAACTGCCGTAATCTGCCTTGAAAGCCTGCGGTTCATACCCTAAAAGACGGTATTGGTTATCAGAATAATAATAGGAATCGCTTTGATAATCCAGAATCCAGATTCCGTATCCGCCCACTTTTTCAGCAAGCTGGGCCGTATCCAGGCTGACCTGAAGGTCATAATTGAGTTTTCGCTGGTTCTTGATATCTGCATTAACCTTATAAAAGATAAAAATAAGAAGACCCAACGCGAAAAGTGAAATAAGGTAAAGATAGAACGGGGTCGATTTCTGGCTGAACATGAAAGCCGCTTTACGGCTTTCGAGCAGGTGTTTTTCATCCTGCAGCATCTGTTCTATTTTGTCATTGATACTGGCCATTACGCGCTGGCCGGTCATAAGTGATTCCTTCAGCGCGTCCATTTCGTCATAGGAAAGATGGGTGTCGAAACTTTCGGATACAATATCATATTTGTACCTGATCATCAGTTTCAGACTGTCCATATTTTCACGCTGTCCCGGGTGCTCACGGAAAAAAGTATCCAGATCAGCAAGCAAAGTGTTTATTTCCTTCATTTTGGCCGACACCGTTTGCCGTGAGGTGGGATCATCGGTCAGGATAAAATTGCGCCTTTCTGTTTCAATGTCTTTCAGGTTGGAGTAGATCCTTTCCAGTTTTACCGACACTTCATAACTGTCCGTCATCCAGTCCGAGTTTTCAGACTGACGTTCGAGATGCTTATAAGTTACAGCCATCAGAAAAAACATAAGGGCGGTTGCCACAATAAATATTACCGTGAGCAGGAAGGAGGACCGGGTCCGGAAGAGTTTGTTCATCTTCACATTCTGAGCAGGAAATTGTCTTTGTTAAGTCCCGAAGTCTGATACTGCCAGTTAATGGTTACGACATCGGAAAGCACTTTCTTAAGGGCTCCGAAATCGCTGGGTTTCTTGATGTAAATATTGGCTCCTTTTACAAATGTCTCCTCAATATGCTCCTCGGAGGAAGATGTGGAATAAATGGCAATGGCAATATTGGACAGTTTAGGGTTGTTTTTAATCTCTTCCAGGCACTCGATACCGTTTTTCTTCGGCATATTGAGGTCCAGAAAAAGAATTTCGGGCAGAACCGCATCATCGCCGTTCAGATAATCCATGAGTTCAGCGCCATCGTTATAGGTGCGGACTTTCGTATTTATCTTGAGTTCTTCAAATGCATCCGTAAAAAAAAGCCTGTCATCTTCATCGTCATCCGCCAGGATGATGTGCATATATTCTTTAACCATTTCTGTTGTATTTATTTTAAGTTGGCCAGTTCGCGCCTCTTGGCAATGATTTTCTGGAACTGGGAAGGCGTAATGCCGGTGGTATTCTTGAATTGGGTACTTAGGTGAGCCACACTGGAATAATTCAGTCGGTACGCAATTTCCGTAAGTGTAAGTTTATCGTTCACTATCAGCTGTTTGGCATAATCGATTTTCTGCATAATAATGAAGTTCTCTATGGAAGTGTAGGTAACCTCGGAAAAAAGATTGGAGAGATAACCGTAACTGTGGTTCAGCTTCTCTGCCAGATAAACCGAAGCCTTCACATGAACATCTTTCTCGGAAAAAACCATGTCGTAGATCACATCCTTGATTTTCTGCACCAGGGCTGATTTCTGGTTTTCAATAATCTCAATACCATACTCATTTAACGATTCCGTAAGCTCCTTCATCTGCTCCTTTGGAATCTGTTCCAGAAACTCCACTTCGCCAAAACTCAGTATACGGTACTTCCATCCTTTTTCGCCAAGTTTTTGATCCAGTACGGATTTGCAGATGGTATTAAAATCAAATTTGAGATAGATTTTCATTGTATGAGGAACTGTTTATATGGGTAAAGATAACAAATTTAAGCTTAAATGGTTGCGTGTATGCCATGAGGGCCAGTCTTCAAAATAAGGTTTCCCACAGACTGTTCTGCGGGAAACCAACGATAGATAAAAAAGAAAAGTAATTTGAATCTTTTAATCGACAGTAACATAATAATTATCGCCATAATCTTTACGGACAGTAATGTGATACCGGCGTTTGAGCAGTTTGTAAACCTTTTTACAGTGGGATTTCAGCCGGCTGTAATCGCGGTTGAAATCGTCAGATGAGAATACCATCCTGTGGATATCCTTTTCATCAAGGTGCAGTTCCCGGTCATAGTTCACCTTAGCGATACCAAATTTCTTGTACAGTGAAACAAAATAATCTTCAAAAACTTCTAACCTGTTCATTCGTTCTTCTGTTAAACAATTACCTTACAAAAATGCGTAATTAAGAACAGCAGGTCTTTACAGAATTATAAGCGCCTTTTATAATATTAAAGTTTGGGGGCCGTCATAGGAGGTGGCGGCGGCTGATAACTGATTTCCGTAAAACCATTCAGAAATTTCTGTATTTCCGGAAATTTCGCTTCAAAATCCTGCTGCATGGTGTAAGCTACCACCATCGCAAAACCTGAATCATTTATAAAATAATAACCGGCATATTCAAAATCCAAACCTTTAAGGTTGGCTATATAGCGCAGATAAAGCATCCTCCTGCCGTTTACTGTACGGTATTCGGATTCCTTCAGCCGGAAATAATCGGTTGCCTGCCTGACGTTGGAAATCACAACATCCTTCACAATCCGAAGGTTGGGAATCCTGGAGCGGTCGGCGGTCAGGGTTGCAAAAATATGGTCGGGACCTATAAACAGATATTCAATATTCTGAAGACCGCTGGCCGCAGTTTTCCATTTTTTGGGATCATGGTACACGGCAACATTCAGGTTGGCACTCTGCACTGAAGACCTTGCTTTGGCATCGCGGGTAAATTCAGCCTTATTCTGTACAATTGTTTCGAGCGCAGTACTGTCGGACTCATGGACGAAACGCCATGTCCTGTCATCCAAAAGAACAACTTCTTTTCCGGATTCAGTAACGGCCTTCTGTATCTGCGCATTCAGCGGCAGGAAGCTCAGCCAGCAGAGCAGGACAAGGTTTCTTTTCATTAACTAAATTTAAACAAAAAATTCCATCAGTACATCATCCATAACGAATCCGTTGCCGATATCAAAAACCCCCTCATCGTAGACGGTAAATCCTTGGGTCGTGTAAAAACCGCGGGCGGGATTGCCTTTGTTTACATTCAGTATGATACGTGAATTTCCGTAGCTACGCACTTTTTCTTTTAAGAAGTCAAGCGCCAGTTTGCCGAATCCCAAGCCTTTGCATTCCTGCAGAAGATAGATCCGATGAAGTTTGGTGGTCCCGGGTTCAAAATCATATTCGAATCCCAAAAAACCCACCGGCTTGCCTGAGTCCCGGATTATATAGTAGGGGTAGGTGGTCTGCGAGAAATGGTTCTGAAGTTCTTCTTCGGAATACATCATTTTAAGCATGTACTCTATCTGGTCAGGACTTAGAAGATTTCGGTAATTATCCCGCCACGAGGCTTCTGCCAATTTCCGGATGGCCGGAATTTCCGCTTTGGTTGCTTCTTTTATTTTCATGAGGTTATTGCAAATGAAAAATGGGCCGGAGCCCATTTCTCAGTCTAGATATTTTTCATTTCGGCTTTTATGCGGTGATGCAAATCATCGGACGCCGGTATGAGGGGTAAACGCAGATGGTTTTTCACAATTCCCATTTCAGCGAGTACGGCCTTGATGCCACACGGGTTTCCTTCAGCAAAAATAAGCCGCGTTATATTTACAAGACGGTTATGAATCTCATAAGCCTCTTTCACTCTGCCGTCAAAGGCCAGCTGCACCATGGTAGAGAATTCCTTAGGATATGCCTGTCCGATCACCGAAATTACACCCACTCCACCGGCGAGGGTGACCGGCAGGGTAAATTCATCATCACCTGAAAGCAACCCGAAACCATCCGGCTTCTGTCTCAGGATATCAAAATACTGCAGGATATTTGGCGCCGCTTCTTTAATCATGAACAGATTCGGAAACTCATTGGCCAGACGAAGTGTTGTTGAGGCCTCAATATTTTGGCCGGTCCGTGAAGGAACATTATAGATGATAATCTGTTTACCGGTTTCAGCCAGCATCTTAAAATGCTGATACAGACCTTCCTGGCTGGGTTTGTTATAATAGGGAGATACCGAAAGGACCGCTTCAAATTCAGTGAGGTCGGCCTCTTCAATCTGCCTTTTCACTTCCATAGTATTATTACCGCCAATACCGAGCACGAGCGGTACTCTTTTACGGTTCGTTTTTACAACATGACTGATGACCTGCTGCTTTTCCTCCTCACTCAGGGTGGCGGCTTCAGCCGTGGTTCCCAATACAACCAGGAAGGAAGTCCCGTTATCAATATTGAAATCCACAAGCCTGGTAAGCGAATCAAAATCTACTGATAAATCTTCATTGAACGGTGTTACCAATGCCACCCCAACTCCTTTTAGTTTGCTCATGCTTTAAAATTTTAATGTCTCAAATTTACACCTTTCAGGCAATAATTTTCGTTAAATAAAGTGAAAATTTGCTTTCAAATCATATATTTGTAGGTGATATCCAAAAAAATAATGAATCATAAATACTGGAGTTCAGCCCTGGTGCTGCTCGCCCTTACTGCCTGTCGGGCACCACTGGCAATAAGTGGTGTACAGACGCAGAAAAACATTTCCATCACCGATGCGCTCACCCCGGACGCAGATTACATGGCTGTAATAGCGCCTTACAAAAAAGATCTGGACAGCAAAATGAACATGCGCCTGTCTTTCACTTCTGTAGATCTTAACAAACAGGGCGATAACAGCAATCTGGGCAACCTTCTGGCAGACTTCACCCTGCAGGGAGCCGCCGAATGGGCAAACAGCAATGGCCGCCCGCCGGTGGATGCTGCGGTAATCAACATTGGTGGCATTCGGACGTCCATAGGTAAAGGCGATATACTGACACGACATATATACGAAGTGATGCCTTTTGAAAATGAGGTGGTAATTATGAAACTGGATGGTAAAAGAATGGCAGAACTCTTTGAATTCTACCGGAAGTATCAGAAAAACAACCCTGTTTCAGGCCTCGTTATTGAAACCGACGGAAGCAAACTGATCTCCAGCAAGATTAACGGTGAATCTTTCGATATGAACAAAACCTATTACATCGCCACTTCAGACTACCTGGCCGGTGGCGGAGATAATATGCAGTTTTTCGTGGGAGCAGAACTTATTCCTACCGGAATCAAGATGCGCGACCTTTTCATAGAGAAATTCAGAGCGATGCCTCAGGTGGTGGCTCCTGCCGACATGCGGCTTCAGTTTAAAAACAAACCCAACGGAACTCCTAATGAATAGAAAGAACTTTATAAAAACCCTGGGAGGCGGTACTTTAGCACTCACACTTGCACCACAGCTCCTGCTCGCAGGTGGTTCTGAGCTGGCAGTTCCGGCAGGTGGGACACGCCTTACCATACTCCATACCAATGACCAGCACAGCCGCATAGAACCTTTTGATGCTTCCTATGCGAGGAACCCCAACCAGGGAGGTTTTGCCAGACGTGCAACACTGATACAGAAAATACGTTCCGAAGAAAAAAATGTCTTACTGCTCGACTCAGGCGATGTTTTTCAGGGAACTCCATATTTCAATTTTTTTGGTGGCGAACTGGAATTCAAACTGATGTCCATGATGGGCTACGATGCCTCCACCATGGGTAACCACGAGTTCGACAACAGGCTTGAGGGTTTTAAAAAGGCACTCCCGCATGCAAAATTTCCATTTATTTGCTCTAATTACGATTTCAGCAATACCATCCTGGACGGCCACACGGAAAAATATAAGATATTCCGCAAGGGCGGAATTAAAGTAGGTATTTTCGGCGTAGGCATTGAACTGGCGGGACTGGTAGGAAAAACACATTATGGTGAAACGGTTTATCTGGACCCTGTAGAAACTGCGCAGGAATATACCCGTATACTTCGCGAAGAAAAAAAATGTGATCTGGTGATCTGTCTTTCCCATATAGGCTACGATTACCGCGACAATCCGAAAAAGGTTTCGGACCGGATCCTGGCCGCGGCGACCGAAGGAATAGACCTAATTCTGGGCGGTCATACGCACACCTTCCTGAAGGAGCCGCAGCAACTGTTGAACAAAGCCGGCAAAACAGTGCTTGTAAACCAGGTAGGCTGGGCCGGACTGTTACTTGGCAGAATAGATTTTGAATTTGACCGTCTGCGGAAGGTCCAGAAAATCACATGGGTAAACCAGCCCATCAACGCGCAGCTCCCTGCTTAAAAAAATACAGATGAAAAAAGCAATACTGTTTTCCGTACTACTCTCTGCCGGCAGCATAGTAAGCGGGCAAACCATCTCCTCCAAAAAATGGAGCGACCTGTTTTCCTATAACAATGTGCTGGCCATAAAAGAGGCTAACGGCAAACTCGTAGCCGCCACCGAGAACGGTATCTTTTACTATAACCTTTCGTCCGGCGAGATTACCAAACTTTCCAAGGCTAACGGCCTGCACGAAGTTAAAATTTCTGCCTTCGACTATAATCCCCAGACCGGAACCGGCCTGGTGGGTTACCGAAACGGTTCCATGGATGTAATTACGCCCGGCGGCATTACCTATGTAGTGGATATTCCGATTGCCACAGGCTATAACGGCGACAAGCGGATCAACCATATTTCCATCAGCGGTGACAAGGCGGTCATCTCCGTTGGGTACGGAGTTTCCATATTTGACCTTAAGAAAAAAGAATTTGCGCAATCGGCCTTCTTTACTACAGGCAGCGGTTTTGAGGCAGCCAATGAAGCCACCATTAAGGACAATACCGTATACGCAGCTACGGCTACGGGACTGAAAACACACGAGATTGATGTAACCTTCCCGGTGTATTCCACATGGAATACCCAGACGGCCGGTAATTTCATTCATGCAGATTCTGAAAACACAACGGTATACGCTACCGCCAACAATGTTTATTACGGTAACGGCACTGCCTTTTCCCAATTGGCACAGTCTTTCGGTAAAATTTCCGATGTTGTTGTCACTGATCAGCACATTACCGTAACCGACAATGAAAGGATTTACGTATTCACGACCAGCGGCGCGGCGGTAAACAGTGCCGGATTTGCACAGCCGTGTAATACCGGGACTTATATAGGCGGACAGGTCTTCGCCGGTACTCAGCGTTCAGGCATCATGAATGCGGCCAAGAGCTCCATAAAGCCCGACGGACCGTTTAACAACAGGTCGTATAAGATTGAAATCAGGAATAACAAACTGTGGGTATCTACAGGCGCGCGAAAAGACCGGTACAACGGTTCGCAGCCCGACCCTGCCAATCTTGGCTTTTATCATTTTGACGGTATGCAGTGGGTATACCCCACCATGTTCATTGAAAACACGGATACCGTATATAATGTAATGGATGTGGTGGCCAACCCGTCAGATAATGACGAGGTTTTCTTTGCTAACCACACCGAAAAACCCGGACAGGGAATTTACCGCATGAAATACGATGCTTCATCCAAAGATTTCAGCCTTCAGAAATTTTATCCCACCTCCACCAACCATTCCTATAACCGACCCACTGGACTGGCTTTTGACAGCAACAATAATCTGATGGGAACCATAGGCTATCTTTTCAACGATGCCACCAACTCTTTTTCAGCCGGAATCATGGCCTACGACAGAGCCGCGGACACTTTCCTGACCAGAAATCTGCCTGTCAGCTTCTCCACGCAAAAACCAGTTTTTTACGGCGACCTGATGTGGATCCCACTGCCACGTACCACTGACCTCATGGCTTATGACTATAAAAATTCACCGCTGAATTTTTCGGATGATGTACCGTACAACATCACTGACCAAAATGGACTGCCAGCAAACTCAGAAGGAACTATCTCCATCGCTTTCGATAAAAATGATGATGCCTGGATAGGAACCGATACAGGTTTAAGGATCCTGCCCTCTGCACCTACCGAGGTAAAGAACAGCCCTCAGCTTGAGCCTGTGATTATAGAACAGAACGGTATTCCGGAAGAACTGTTCCGCGACGGTGCCATTCTGCAGGTGGAAGTAGACTCCGGAAACTATAAATGGGTCTCGGTAGACGGTGGTGGCGCCTATCTTCTGAGTGCCAACGGTGAAAGGACCTTGCTGCAGTTTACCCGCGAAAACTCACCGATACCTACCAACAGTATCACGGATATTAAAGTGGACAACAAGACAGGTAAAGTTTATTTTGTGACCTTTGACGGAATTGTGGTTTATCAGGGCGATGTGGTGGATGTCACTTCAAACTTCGGAAATGTACTTGTTTATCCCAACCCGGTGGTAACGGCAAATTTCAAAGGATTTGTAACCATCCGCGGGCTGGCTGAGAAAACAAATATCCGCATCGTGGACGCGGCCGGAAATCTGGTTCATCAGGCTGTTGCGCGGGGAGGTTTCCACCAGTGGGATCTCAACAATCAGCGCGGAAAACGTGTAGCCTCAGGCGTTTATTTTGTGCTCATGACCAATGCCGACGGTACGGATAAAGCAACGGCGAAAATCGCGGTCGTAAATTAAAAGATGCTGCAGCTTCACGGTTTCCTGCTGTCCTACCTAAAATACGGCGATAACGACTGTGTACTGCACTGTTTCACAGGGGAAAAAGGTTACCAAAGTCTTTTTGTGAAGGGAGTTTACGGAAAAAAAAGCAAGCGGAAAGCCTACCTGCACCCGCTGGCGGAACTCTCTCTTACCATGTACAAAAACCCGGTGGCGGGCAGCATGTTACCCGTTTCCAAACTGGAACCGGTTCAGGGCTCACAACTTCCACAGAATATCAAGGCCAATTCGGTCATATTCTTCATAGCCGATTTCCTGAATCAGGTACTCAGAAACGAAGGTGTCAACCCGGGGATCTATGCTGAGACCGCCCATTTCCTGGAAGAGTTGAACGGTAATAATTTCCGGGCTCACCTTATCTTTATGGTAAGGTTTCTGGAAATCTCAGGTGTTCAGCCGCTGATTGGTCCAGGCGCTTTTCTGGATCCTGAAAGCGGCAACTTTACAGAAAATAAAGTACATGATCTTTTTGATGATGAGCTGTCCGCAATCTGGAAAGAGATATTATCCCGTGATTCGGCATATACAGTTGCCATCAGCCCGCTCCAGCGCAAACGTTTCCTGGACAGCATTTTGGTGTATTACCATTATCATTTCAGCGATTTCCGGATTCCGGCTTCGCTGGAGATTGTGCAGCAACTTTTCTAGTCACCCCCTTGTTCTTCCGCAAAAGGCTGATTCGCTCATACAGGAACAGTGCAACCAGCGAGTACTGGAACCATTCGAAGTCCAGTTTGAACCTCATATTGGCCGCATGTCCGATCATATACGGTGCTGTAAAAGCTCCAAACACCAACAACGATACCCAGAACAGAAGTCGGTATCGACGCCACAGATGAAACATTGCGAAAAGTGTAATTAGGTTTAAGAGTATGACAAAAATCTTACGGGCCGCCACTCCGGCAGAGTTATCATAAAAGTAACGTGTCGGGACATACCACAACAACCCTGCATTCTGCAAGGCTTTCACCACAAATACTTCTTCCCTGTCTTCCAACACACGCAGAACCTCCGTTTTGTAGATTTTTTCCATCTCAAATTCATCCACCGTTTTCCGGAGTTGAAAGGTATACAGATCATGTTCGGCAGAAATAAGCTTTACGCTGTCTAAAACATTGACGGGTGGTATCAGACTCAGGTAGATATTTTGCCAGAAAGGCGTTTTGGTGAGGATAACCTTGTCAAAAGCGACATAATTCCGGATCACCCACGGCGAATACACCATGGCAGCCGTTCCCAGCATAAGTACAGTTGCGGACAACCGGATCCTACGCTGAAAAAACATACCAGCGATAAGCACCAGAACCAAAGGTACCACAATGACCTGTGTAAGGAAAAGCACGCCAGTAATACCTCCGAGCAGCAAAATATCTGTCTTTGAAGCAGCACGCGACTTATAGATGCGCAAATACTGGTGGATCCAAAGGAGAAAAACCGGAATAAAGATATTGGTTATTTCCAGCACATTGGAATAATAGAAATAAAAAGGCGAAAAAATAAAGAAGTAACCTGCCAAAATCCCTGCCGGGGTTTTATTGAAGACCCGGAAGACGCCTATGATCTGAAGCGGCACAAAAAATAAAATTAAGTGCTGAATGATTACAACAACTTCTTTAGCAAAATCCCCAAACAACCAGATAAAAAAACTCAGGAAAAGAGAATAAGCAGGTAGTTTGTATGCGGTTGGGCCAATATAAATGAACTCGGAATAAACGCCGTATTTAACCAGATTCTGAGCGATATCCCAGTCTTCGTAAGTTCCTCCGGGGAATCCTTTAAAAATACTGTAGCCAATTTTAGCCGCTAAGATTATAATACTGAAGATGAGAAAAACTCTCTGGTTAAGCATATTAAATTTACGGAGGGACTTTGTAACCATCAGTTTCACTTCTGACTATTCAAAATAAATATCTTCATATTTTACACCCGCTAAGACTGAGTATGGCAGTGCATTCGCGGCCGGAACAACCGGACAGCTGTAATCATACGCATTATAGGCACAGTACGGCTGATAGGCTTTATTGAAATCGATAACAATTACATCACCCTCAGGGATCTCCAGATCCAGATAACGTCCGCCACCGTAAGTTTCCTTGCCGTTAGTCGCGTCGCGGAAGGGCAGGAAGAGATGATTTTTATATTCAGCTATCTGTATAAGTTCCAGACTCTGATAAATTTTCAGTGTGTAAGTTTTCCCGTCCATACTGAAAGTGGCTTCGCCATACTCTACGTAAGGCCTGGCATCACCCGAGGAAGTAGGAATATTGAATGGTACAGCATCAGGAGTTCGCATGAATTTGGCCTGAACTTTATACTTTGAACTAATCGGGAAGAATGGGTGTCCCCTGAAGTTGACTAAGTGAGCACCCCGCAGCGGCGATTCTTTTGGGTCCTTATAACCACGGTTGATCTCAACCTGGAACTTTCGGATTTCCGTCGTGTAACCGGAGACTTCCTGAGAAGATACCAGTTGGGAAATCAGCATGAGCAGGAGTAGGGTCAGTTTATTCATCATGTGCCTTCGTAGATAATTGAAAGTACAATATACACTATTCAATCTTTACTCTGTAAACATCAGTACCGTTTCTCCTGATATTCCTCACACAGAAACCGCCCTCTTCGGCAATCAGCTCTTTAAGATCGAACTGGGTACAGGATTTGGGCAAGCCCGAAAAAATCAGTGTAAACCAGAAATCTTTCATTGGCGGAACTTCGGTCCAGTACGGTGCCATTGAGATATTTTCTGAATGTACGAGCTGGCTGCGGGTGCCACTCGCATCATCAATGAGATAAGTGGTGGGCCAGATGCGGATCAAGCTGCCCCAGAAGGGCGTAGCCGGAAAACAGCAATGCACGATGACCTGCCGCTCCACTTCGGTGAGGTTTTGCAGCTGCTCCAACAGTTCAGGTGCAACTGTGGGCCGTGGTACGGTAATGGTGTCGGAACCGTTCATTGATAACCTGATTATAATATTCAGCAGAAATCCTAATTCAGTTCTGCCGTAAGTGCGGCAAAAACATTTTCAGCGTTTTCCTCATTATACAGTATTCTGTAAATCGCATCTATGATGGGTGTCTTCACGTTTTTCTCCTTGGCTGTGGCATAAATCGAGTCGGCGGCATAGTAGCCCTCGGCCACCATATTCATAGACTGAATCGCCGATTTTACCGTATAGCCTTTGCCGATCAGATTCCCCAGGCTTCGGTTCCTGGAGAAAAGTGAATAGGCAGTAACCAGGAGGTCGCCCAGATAAGCACTGTCATTAACGTCGCGGGGTGCCTCATAAATAGCCTCCAGAAATGATTCCATCTCGCGTACCGCATTGGACACAAATACCGCGGTAAAGTTATCGCCGTAACCCAGACCACTTGCGATACCGGCTCCCACCGCGTAAATATTTTTAAGGATGGCGCTGTACTCATTGCCCAGGACATCCTTGCTGGCAGTCACCTTGATGAATGACGAGGCAAAGATGCTGTTCAGTTTCTCTGAAACCTCATCTTCCACGGTGGCGATGGTGAGATAAGAAAGCCTCTCCATCCCTACCTCTTCGGCATGGCAGGGACCTGCCAGCACCGCCTGGTTGCGGAAGCCGATGTTGAATTCCTGTCTAAGGTAATGTGCCACCACATCATTCACCTTTGGTACAATACCTTTGATCGCAGATACGAATATCCTATCCGAATAGTCTACCTTCAGCCTGTCCATCGCATCGGAAAGATAAATGGACGGCGTGGCCAGTACGATAATATCACAGGCGCTTACCAGTTCGTTGATGTCTGTAGTAATATTGAGCTTATTGAGGTCAAAACTTACCGAAGTAAGGTAAGTGGGATTGTGACCGCGAAGTTCAACCGCACCTTTCACAAACTCACTGCGTACACACCAGTGCACCTTATCGCAGTTCTCCACCAGCATCTTTACAATGGCAGTGGCAAAACTGCCGCTTCCGACAACCCCCACGCGTATGCCGGCAGATCCTTTCTGCGCGGCTGATGCCAAATTTTCTGCTGCTGTATTTTTATTTACCATAACACAATTCGAGGTTGCAAAGATAGGCAAAAGACCGGAGTGGTCCCTTTATGATTAATGTAAGGAAACGCGCCTGATTATACAATTTAATCATTTTTTCTGCGTTAAAAGTATTCTAAACTAAAGTTCTGTTAAAAAATGACAGTCATGTTCATTTTTTTTTAATTTTGCCGACTGTTATTTAAAACATACAGCACGCAAATTCTTACAATGAAAAAGTTATTTACAAAAAAGAGGAAGATGAGGCTGCTGCTGGGCGGATTCCTCG
This sequence comes from Bacteroidota bacterium, assembly GCA_023386965.1. GTDB lineage: Bacteria > Bacteroidota > Bacteroidia > Flavobacteriales > Weeksellaceae > Marnyiella. Next base: position 5,063 of record JAEWIR010000016.1, on the reverse strand, counting down.
CGGTAATCTTTGCACAGTCACTCATCATTGCCAAACTGTGGACCACTAAGGACGACCGGAATTATGAAGTTAATCTTGTAAAAATCAACACCCAGAAAGACAGTGTGGATTATGCCAAGATGAAGAATGACCTGCTGCAGGTAGACAATACGGTACGCGACCTTAATTCCTTTCTCTCTTCTAGAAACGTCTCTAACTTAAAAGTGGAACAGCTGGACCGGGACAGCCTGGCGAGTTCTGTTTATCTGGCCAAACAGTCCAACCGTTACAGCCAATACCTTATGGATTTGCAGAACAAACTGATGCAGGTGCCATTGGGAATGCCAAGCGAAGGATATATCTCCTCTAATTTTGGCAAAAGGAAAAACCCCATCCCTTTCCGCACCGTTCTTGCTTCTGTAAAATCACCGGCGGCCGCGCCCAGCGCACCTGTTGCAGCAAAGCCCACAACCACTGTAGAGCGCAAGGTGGTATCTGTGAAGATAGTAGAAGAAAAAGACAGCCTCGGTAATATCACCAAAAAAACGGTGCCTGTGTACGCCAATGTTATCGTTCCCGCTTCAGGAGCTGCTACGGCTACCATAAGCGCGCCTGCTTCGGCTAAAAAAGCGACTGTTCGCGAGGTCAATAACGCTCCGGCAGAACCGGACCAGATCCAGTTCCACAAGGGAATGGACTTCGCGGTTCCTTATGGCAGCGACGTAAGATGTACTGCCGCGGGTACCGTTATCTTTGCAGGCCAGAAAGGCGGTTACGGCAACTGTGTGATCGTTTCACATGGCAACGGACTCGCCACACTTTACGCTCACCTCTCCGATATACTGGTGCGTACCAATGACAAGGTAAAGGTAAACCATGTGATAGCCAAATCAGGAAACAGCGGCCGCTCCACCGGACCGCACCTTCACTATGAGGTTCACAAGAACAACACCCCTGTAAACCCCAAACTGTTTTTGAATTTTTAAGAACAGCCACATAAGACATCCGCGCTCCTTTTAGGAGCGTTTTTTGTTGGGATGAAGCTCCCGGTGTGCGGGTATTTTTCAACCAATTAATATTTCAGCGTATGCACAGAACAATTGAAGCCTCCGTTCCATCCGAAACTACCCCGGCGATAAGCCAGTCGCTGCTGCAAAATCCTCATGTCATTCATCTCTCCGTTTCACCCAATGCCTCAAAAAAGCCCGTAGGCGACACACTCACCATCCATGTGCTGAACCGTGGCGCAGATGATGTACTGAAGATGATTGCCCACGAGACTGAAGGCCGCGAATTCTCCATCGCAACCTCCGAGGTAGCCAGTTTGAGCCATCATTCGCAACAGCACGAAATAAACCATGATGTAGACGAAGCCATCTGGGAAGAGATGGAAACCGGCTTGAGACATAACGGGCGTACAACCACCAATTACCTTATTTTGATGTTTGTGGGCGGAATGATTGCCTCAATTGGATTTGTATCGGAAATCCATGACCTGGTCATCGCATTCGTAGCCGCATCCATCATCGCCCCCGGTATGGAACCGCTGGCAAAGATTCCGCTGGGAATTGCCCTGAAAAAAGCAGATGTGATGTGGACAGGTTTGAAAGCTACGCTGTTCGGGTACCTGACGCTCATCACAGGATCGGCGCTCACATTTATGGTGCTCGTAAACTTTGGTATGGCAACCGAATCGGATTTCCTTCACAATAAGGCCACAGAAGGCATGTTTCATCTTAGGTTAAAGGATGTGGTCCTCTCCATAGCCGCGGCTACCGCCAGCATCATTATGTATCTTTCTTACCGAACCAACGTTATAGCCGGCCCGCTTATCGTACTCATCATGATTCCGGCCGCTGCGGCTATCGGAATTTCGGTATATATGCAGAACTGGCCATTTGTAGCCAACTTCGCCCAACGATTCCTGCTGGATGTCGTAGCCATTATCTTGGTGGGGATCAGCTGCATATTATTGAAACAAAAATTCGTACACAAAAGACAGCCAATACGGTAAGTGCTAAAACTTTGAATGTAAGCAACATAAAGCATCAAAATAACAAAATTGACATTTAATTAACATTTTTTAATAGTATATTGATGCATATACTTGGATTTTTCATAAAATTTCCTTATTATTAATCAAAACCATTAAAAACTATTTATATGTCGTTAACATTTTTACTGTTGTTGCTTATTGCACTGATTGTTATTATCGGGATTTTCACCCGAAAACTGGATATCCTCACCTATTCGGAGCCGGACAAAAACGGCAGGCGCACACCCACCGGCTTGAAATGGAAACCCGCGACTTTTATTTTTGTAGCCATTGTAGCCGCCTTGCTGCAGCCCATGAATTACGATGTCATAAGTGTAGGTCACAAGGGATTACTGATCAACCTGCTGGGCGACAAGCGCGGAGTCTCTTACACCGAGGAAGTCTCCGGGGTCGTGTTTTACAACAAATACACGCAGGAAATCCAGGAAATCCCGCTGGACCAGCGCCACATAGAGTATCCTGAATCCATTATTGTGGCCAAAGGCGGTTTCCCCTGCCCCATCAAACCTTCCTTCAACTATTCGGTGAAGGAAAGTACGGCCGCCGATATGTTTACGAACCTGCGTTCCACCTATACCAAGGGCGGACTGGAAGCCATTCAGGAGGGCTGGCTGAACAATGCCATCATCGGTGCGATCAATGATGTGGCGAACAGACACTCCATTGACTATCTCTTCAACAATAGGGAAACGTATGAAGCCGAGATTTTATCTGAGGTAAATAAAAGGATCGGGAAATGGTTCCTGGTATCGCAGCTCAATACCAATATCCAGCCGCCTAAAGCCATCCGCCAGTCCATTGAAGACAAGGCGACCGCAGATGCCGATGCCATAAAAGCCGAAGCGCAGGCGCGCGTAGCCCAGGCCGATGCACAAAGGAAAATCCAGCTTGCCAAAGGCGACTCGGCGTCCATCGTGATCCGTGCTCAGGCCGATGCCAAGGCCATCAGCCTTAAGCAGCAGGAAATCACCTCAACTTATGTGGAATACCAGCGCGTGCTGAAATGGGACGGCGTAATGCCTACCACCGTTCTGGGCAGCGGCAGCAACACGCTGTACCAAATGAAATAAGGTAAATGCAGCCATAAGAATGCTCCGGAGTCTGGACTTCGGAGCATTTGTTTTTTATGATGAGAAGCCGAGGATCAGAACTGGCTTTCCAAAGATTTCAGGTAATTATCCAGGACTTCCTGACCACGCGGGATGGAATTCTTTGCCCAGCGCACTTTCAGTTCCCAGAGTTTATCGCCGGAGAGTTTGTAGTCCAAGCCGGACCTGATGAGTTTCTGCTTGAGTTCATAAAAGCAGATGGCCGCTGCCACCGACACATTGAAGCTTTTGGTAAAACCGTACATGGGAATGGCCAGGGTTTCATCCGCAAAATCCAGGATCTCGTCGGTGACACCTTCTTTCTCGGTGCCGAATACCAGGGCTACGGGAGCCGTCAGTTCATAATCCGGGAGCATAGTGGCGTTATTCTCCGGCGAAACCGCCAGGACCTTATAGCCGCTGTCCTTAATTTTCTGCAGCGAATCCAGGGTATGCGGCATTTTCTGCACTTCCACCCATGTTTCAGCACCTTTGGTCACTTTCGGATTGGGACTGAACTCATTGATGCTTTCCATGGCCACAATTTTATGGAAACCGCAGGCCTCCACCGACCTTACAATGGCCGCGGCATTGCGGAACTGAAAAATATCCTCCATCACGGGCAGCACAAAATCCGAACTTTCGGGCGCATAACGCTCAATTTTAGCCAGCCTTTCATCGGTCAGAAAGCGCTTTAGGTAGTTAAAAGTGGTTTCGTGGTGCATGGTGCAAAAGTAGGGAAAATGCAAATTATGAAAATGGGCAAAATTGGACTGGTTGGAAAGTATAAATAACTTTCCCGAATTGAATGAATTTATGTAGTTTAGCTAACAGGCAAAATAATTTGACTATTTATTACATCCATTTTAAAGTGAAACTTATTGGGACGAATGGCGTAATGCCACCGTCGTGATGAGTGATAGCCCTGGGACATTGCTGAATTTAGGTAAGTAATAATAAAAATAATACAAAAAAACATCGCAAATAATGGAAAGATCCGCAAAAGGAACAAATGGCACTTTGGTAGTAAAAGAAAATACTATTGAAATAATCAGAACTGGTTTAAATGCACGCTTACTGGGCTTAAGAGGAAATAAGGAAATTTTAATTAAGAACATTACATCAATCCAGTTTAAGAAACCAGGTTTGCTGACAAATGGATTTATCCAGTTTGCCTTTTCCGGCTCGAGTGAAAGCAAAGGAGGAGTCCTAGATGCAACAAAAGATGAAAATAGTATTGTATTTACAAAATCTGAATTAAAGAATTTTGAGAGGCTAAAGGATATAATAAATGAGAAAAGAAACAATGCACATATCACAACAATGCCTCACAATCTACCACCGCAAGATGACATCTACGCAGAAATAGAAAAATTAAGTGGACTGAGGGACAAAGGCATTATTACAGATGAGGAATTCGAAGCTAAGAAAAAACAGCTTTTGGGATTGTAACCTGCCATAAATTAAAAATCACTTTGCTTGATCAAGTGGCTGCAAAATCAATTAACCTGAAGTAAAAGAAAATTTCTTCACCCAACGTTTAATACCAGCGCGTGCTGAAATGGGACGGCGTAATGCCCACCACCGTTTTGGGCAGCGGCAGCAACACGCTTTACCAAATGAAATAAGAGGTGTTTGTCCACAAAAATGCTCCGGAGTTCAGGCTTCGGAGCGTTTGTATTTATGATGAATAGCTTAAGGTTATATCTGGCTTTCCAATGACTTCAGGTAATTGTCCAGGACTTCCTGGCCGCGCGGAATGGAATTCTTTGCCCAGCGGACTTTGAGCTCCCAGAGTTTATCGCCGGAGAGTTGGTAGTCCGTGCCCGACCTTATCAGTTTCTGTTTGAGCTCATAAAAGCAGATGGCAGCCGCCACCGAAACATTGAAGCTTTTGGTGAAACCGTACATGGGAATGGCCAGGGTTTCATCCGCAAAAT
>JAEWIR010000014.1 GCA_023386965.1 Bacteroidota bacterium | reverse complement strand
GACCTGATGAGTTTCTGTTTGAGTTCATAAAAGCAGATGGCGGCCGCCACCGACACATTGAAACTTTTGGTAAAACCGTACATGGGAATGGCCAGGGTTTCATCCGCAAAATCCAGGATCTCGTCGGTGACACCTTCTTTTTCGGTGCCGAATACCAGCGCTACGGGTGCCGTCAATTCATAATCCGGGAGCATTGTGGCGTTATTCTCCGGCGAAACCGCCAGGATCTTATAGCCGGAGTCCTTAATTTTCTGCAGTGAATCCAGGGTATGCGGCATTTTCTGCACTTCCACCCAGGTTTCGGCACCTTTTGTAACCTTCGGATTGGGGCTGAACTCATTTATGCTTTCCATGGCCACAATTTTATGGAAACCGCAGGCCTCCACCGACCTTACAATGGCCGCAGCATTCCGGAACTGAAAAATATCCTCCATGACGGGCAGCACAAAATCCGAACTTTCGGGCGCATAACGCTCAATTTTGGCCAGCCTTTCGTCGGTCAGAAAGCGCTTTAGGTAGTTAAAAGTGGTTTCGTGGTGCATGGGTGCAAAAGTAGGGAAAATGGACAGGTTTCTGTCGAATCACAATAATGATTGTTCTAAGAATAGTACTAATATTAAAATCATTTATTTACATTAGCACAGCGATGTAACCAAACGAATCCACTTTTTCAGTATTAGTCAATAAGATTAATAAGAAAAGTGGACAGTGGATTTATCAGGCGACCAGACAAAGAACATATATAATATTTACAATGGAAATAAAATTAAATTGTCGTGATTTTACCACTAAAATCAACGCAAAAGAAGTGCTAAAAAATCTATTTGATTTCAGCTTAGGAAGTGCTTTGACCGAAATTGTAGATATTGAGCCAAGTATTGAAAGGACCGCTTTCATTTTGCTTTTCAATACATCGCGTGAAACCAATGTGCAACTTTCCAAAGCATACGGACAAGAACAAATAAACAATTCAGTTGACTTAGTATCCATTGCAAGAGAAGTTGAAAGCCAATTCAAAATATATCTAGAGCAAAGCTTTGCAATTAAAAAAGACTTTTTTCAAAATATCCTTCAACACGATAATACTTATTTAATCACATCTTTTGATCTTTTTAAAGAATATTGTGCTGAACTGAGTATAAAATTACCCAGCGATATTAGGACAATATATTATATTAACTTTAGAGAAAACTTAGGTATTGAATATCAAAGAAATAAAAATTTATATCAAGAATTGGCAAACTATTTCAATAACCCTATACATCTTCAAAACGATAAATTTGCAAAACTATTGGATAAATATGCTACGTATAAAAATTATTTTACAACTCCGTTACAAGAGGATACCGGTTCAAGCGAAACTCTAGAGGATCTTTACATCAAACCCGATTTCTCCGTTTATAAAAATAATTTGATTAAAGTAAGTGAGCCGACTCACGGACACTTTGAAAGCATAACTCCTAGTTTCGATATCCACGAGTTTTTTGAACACTATTTTCTGATATCAAATAAACATGAAAATTTAAAAGAGGATTATGACATGGTATTTGTTTTAGGACAACCCGGTCAAGGAAAAACATCTTTTTGTTACAAACTACTATACGACTATATAAATAACCACAATCATCTTCCGCCAACACCAATCATATTTGTAAAAATCCGCGAGTTGGTTGCCTATGACTTTGTCAGGGCTCCTTTCGAAGAAATAGGAAAGCAATTCAACTACTTAAACTTTGATTCTGATGAATTAATCGTCGTTTTAGATGGTCTTGATGAGGCATACATGAGTGGTGGCATCTCCGACAATAATCTTAGAAATTTATATGATCGACTAAAAAAAAGACCTAACAAAAGAATAAAAATAATTCTGACCTCGCGGTTTAATTATTTATCGGTCACTGATTCATGTCTAGATAACACCTTAGTTTTACAATTAAACGAACTTACTGACGATCAAATCACTAGATACTGTACAAATTTTGGCAGATTCTATCCTGATAATTTTCTATCTAAAGAAGTAGGAAAAATAGTAAGCGAGAAGAGATTTTCCCATATAAAAGAATTGCTTAGGCAGGCCGTCCTCACGGAATATCCAACATTAGCATCGATGATAAAGATTCCAAATCTAAGATCTATGATAAAATTTTTGATGCTATGGCGCAGCGCAGTTGGGATCAAACTAGTGGACAATTAGATTACATTAACTCTCAAATGAAAGATAAGCCGGAAAGGTACAAAAAACTTCTACGCGAGTACTTGTGTAATTTGGCATTTGAAATCCACCAATCCCGGAATTTATATATAACTCTTCGGGAGTTAGTTGATTTACCTTCAACACAAACTTTCACAAAAAAATGTTTTCATGAAAGTCTGCTTGAAAGTCCGGAGAAAATAAAAGAAATTAATAAATACCTTTTAATTAGTTTCTACTTTCAAGAAACGAAAACGGAAAACCACGGTGACACAGCTATCGAATTTTTCCACAATTCTTTATTTGAATATTTGACAGCTGAATATTTTTGGAAAGAAAATAGACTTTTTTTACTAGCTCGAGATGAGGATGGAGATTTGAAGACAGTCCAGTATGAAGAGTACTTCGAACTACTAAACAGATTAGTAGGAAATAAGGAAATCAATGGTCCTATCCAAAAAAACCTTGAAGAAATAATTAAGAATGATTCTGAAACTGACATGAATCTAGTTGTTAGTCAGTCAAAAAAAATATTTTATGATCTGGTTGAGAATGATATTTTGTTGCGATATAATAGAAAAGAGTGCAAATTGACATCGAAAGAAAAAACGCAACAACTGTTTAATTTATTCTGGACATTCCTTCATACAGCAAATATCAACATAGATGAAAGGTTTGTATTACCTGCTTATATCGGCTCATATTTAAGTAATAAATTTTCTTTGTTTGAGGAATTTAAAAATATGAAGATGATAGATCAAGATTTTTTCGAGCCCTTTTTTATACATGAGGGAATATTTGACAATTTGATATTTGAAAACGGAGGACTCAAAATTGATATAGTCGAAAGTGAGATTGTTAATACGCAGTTTATAAACATTTCTATTTGGGAGTCCACATTTCGAAAGAATGTTTTTGATAATGTGATTTTTACAAAATGTGATTTTGAAAATGGGAGAAATCACTTTTTTAATAATGAATTTAATAATTGTATTTTTCACGATGTGCAGGTTGATAGTGAAGAATGGTATAATACTTTTACTTCTGATAATAATATTGATCCTGTAACACTCCGCAATCACTCAGTTGAAGAAAGAATGGAAAAAGATTATAAAAATGAAGACATAAAAAATTATTATATTGTATTTCAAGCGGAGTAATATTTGCTTGCGCGCAATTACGTAATGCCAACCAGGCCAGGAATTAGACTACTCTACTTTTTCGCACTCATAGTAAAAGTGAACCTCGTTTCCTTTTCATCAGAGGTAAATGCTAACGTGCCGCCGTGCGCCAGCGCGATTTCATTGACAGTATAAAGCCCCAAACCTTTTCTGACCCTTCACCAATAAAAGCCAAATTGTTTTTTCAGGCTAAATTGCTTATCATTGGCGTACGCTGCGCAATGCCCAAACCACTTTTAATTATAGCATCTGATTTCAATGTAATGAAAAGCATCTATCCACACACCCCCAATCACATTTCACAGGAAGAACGCGTAAAGTGTATTCTGTTTGCCACAGCACTGCTCGCATACGGAACCTTCGGCTGGTATAGTGACGATATTTTCATTCCGGGTAAGCGGGGTCGCGGTGTGCACTTCAGTGGCACAGCCTGTACACTGGTTTATGCTGCCTTTATTTTAGGGGCAGCTAATTTTATTTCGGTTTTTGTAGATCATTATGATAAAAGAAACAATGAAACGCAATATCAGCGTTTTGCCAAAATTACCAGAATAGTTGGAATAATCTTCCTTATTTTAGGCACGCTGGTGTCAATATTTGAGTAGTTAAAATTGACTGCAATTCAATATCTGTAATTTTTTTATAATTCCATTGCAATGACAAACCCCCTCCACACCGCCCAGCAGGATATGAGAACCGCCTACGGCTACGGTTCCACCGGAATCTTCAGCTCAGGACTCGTCTGGCTTTGTGCAGCTCTGGCCGTGATGATATATGGCGTGACTACCGGTATGTGGACCTTAATTATCGGTGGCATGATGATCTTTCCGCTTTCCATGCTGATCGGGAAACTGACCGGGATTTCAGGTAAGCATAATCCCCAAAATCCGCTGGCAAAATCGGCCATGGAAGGTACCGTGTGGATGCTGATGTGCATACCAATGGCCTATGGCCTTTCGCTGGTCAGGCCGGAATGGTTTTTTCAGGGAATGCTGCTCATCATTGGCGGACGCTACCTTTCTTTTACCACGCTTTACGGCATGAAGATCTACTGGCTGATGGGTGCGTTGCTGGGAGCCGCAGCTTTCCTGCTTTTTGCACTGCAGGCCGGCGCCTTCTACTCTTCTCTGACCGGCGCAGTCATTGAAATTCTCATGGGTGCAGCGATGTTTATTTGGTACAGACGCGACCGAAGAAAAAGTTACGTTTCTATATCTTAATGTGGCTCAGTCGCAGAAGTCACTATTTATTTATTCGTGCCTGAATTCAGGAAACTGAAGTATTGAATTCCGGTCTCCGGACGCCTTTGGATATTTCTGAACCTTTATGTACCGTTCAGCTTCAATTAGCAGCTGCAAGAGGGTCATTACCGCATTCGGACCGGTGAATTACTTCGCAAGAGGTCCTTCCTACTTGTACCTTGCCAGTGCCGCAGAGAGGCGGGCCATCACTTTATCTCGCAGGGACGGTGGCTGCAGCACTTCCACATATTCGCCATAGTACAGAATTTCCATAATGAACTCCCAGTTCGGTTTCAGGAAAAGCCGGACCTGGATCTCCCCGGGTGTGTCTTTAATGATCTTTTGCGTGGGATGCAGCGGCATGGATTTCAGATATTCGCCCTGATTGGGAAGCACGGCGGTATCATCAGGATTCTTACGGAATGACAGCAAGATTTCCTGAGCAGTAAAATCTGCCGAGGTACCAATAATGCCAAAAACGTCCCGAAACAGTTCCCTGGCATTTACAGACTGCGGGTATTGGAATTTGATTCCGGTTTCCAAAAGGCTGTTGATTCTGTCCAGACCAAAAACCCGGAAATCCTTAGCCGTCAGGTCATAGGCAAAAACATACCAGCGTCGCCTGAATTCCTTTAAAAGATAGGGTTCAATAATACGCGCTTCCGCACAGTGAGCATAAAACTTCAGATAAGAAATGTTCAGCTGCTTCTTTTCCCGGATGGCCGTGATAAAAGGAGCCAAGTAATGTGTGCCGGCAGGTTTGCGCGTGTCAAACTCAATATATTCCGAAAATTCATGATTCGCTTTCAATGCCTGAAATACATCGAAGGCCTCAAACAGTCTTGCAGCGTAACGGTCCTCCGCATCCTCGGCAATCCGGTAGCACTTCAGCGATTTGTCGTAAACTATAATGATTCCGTACAGTTGTCCGATATCCTGCACATCCCGCTGAAAGGTCCTGAGCGTAATATTTAATCGTTCTCCCGTAAGTTCTGATTCCTGCAGCAACTTCCTCTTAATCTCCTCGAAAGCGGCTTGCCTGTAGCGCAGCGTCTGGATAATAATACGGTGGCGGGTAAAAGTTTCTTTTAATGACACTTCATTTCAATTTACAGCCATAAATCTACCACAAATTTCCCGGACGACACCGCCTGACGTGCCCCAAAGTTAGTTTTGAAAAAAATTAACATGATGATCAATATTGCTGTTGTAGGTGGGCGGAATTTTAAAGATTACGCACTTATGAAAAAGGTCCTGACCGATTTTATCGGTGATGACAAAATGGTGGGAAACATTGTTTCCGGAGGTGCCACGGGTGCCGATACGCTGGCGGAAAAGTTCGCGGCTGAAATGAATTATGAAATGCTGGTATTCCGGCCGGACCGGGCCAAATACGGTCGCGCGGCACCACTAATGAGAAATACGCAGATCATTGAAAACGCCGATGTGGTTTTCGCCTTCTGGGACGGAATATCCAGAGGTACGATGGACAGCATCAATAAAGCAAAAAAATTGCAGCGGGAACTGCATGTTGTAAGTTATTAAGTAGGAAAGCCGTCCTGTGAAAGACGGCTTTAGTTTGTTTCCTTTAAGGTTTATTTAAGCCAAAAGTTTAATTAATAAAAGCGTCAATGTGATCTTTTATATCATTTAAATATAGGTTAAATTTCATTAGCCGGTGCGAATCATCAACCATCTGAAGTTTAAATATTTGCGGAATTTCAATACCGAGCAGCCAGGTCTGGTCCAGCACCTCATCCGCAAGACTGGCAATGACAAGCGCATTTTTTGGAGGCGTAAACTTTGTCAGCTGTTTTTTCAGTTGCGGCGGAAAAGGGAAATCCGCAATTCTGTGGTCAATATCCAACAGGGGGCTTGTCAGGATGAGTACATCATTCGCAGCGGACCTGCGTTCAGCCAGCTGACAGGCGAAATTAGCACCGGTAGAATCGCCAATGAGCACCATACTCTTCAGGCCCTCATATCTTTTTAGAGCAACATCGAGCAGCTGCAAAATATCATCATTTTCCTGCCATTCCAAAATGTGGCAATCATACTCTTGCTCAAAAAAACTTTTGAGATCAGCAAATTTTCGGGAATCCCGACCTGAACCGTAACCGTGGATAAACAGCAGGACTTTTTTTTCTTCAGACATTATTTAACAATTTAAAAACCATAATTTACAAAAACAAAATGTTCATTTTTCCTGCTGACATTTGGAGTGCTGCCTGCAGAATGGTCTGCTACCATGCTCAGCAAATCGGCATCTGAACAGTCTGTTACATCATCCTTCCTGAAGATCAGGCTAAATCCTTCTATTCCCTCCCAAAGCCAATGTTCCCACACGGCATACAGCTCACCGTATCTTGCTGTCTTACGCATTAAGACCGTGATATCTTCATCCACAAGAATTTCACTAATCTCTATTATTTCATTTTTCATAGCGTAAAGATAGAGGCAGCAAACGCCAAACGGTGTCGCTGGAAATATAGATTTAGAATTTTCTACTCCGGGAACTGTTTTTTGTCCTGATCAGACAGAAATTAGCAAAAATTCAAAAATTATTAAATAGGTCAGCGGATTTAAAATTTATAGTGGACTATCGCTAAAACATATCTGTAAATTCTGTAGATTTGTTAGAGACTGCTGTTTTAAAAAGTAAGTGAAGTTCCGGATTCAAATTTAAAACCTCAAAAATATTTAACTATGAAGAAAATCAACCTCATGTTTTTAGCCGCCGCAATGTCTGTGCAGGGCTTCGCCCAACAGTATATGTATACCGGCACCACCGAAATTGCCAATACAATTCCTTTTGCAAGCGCGTCAAGTAATTTCCGCCAGTCTATTTATTATCCCAGTGATTTCCCAACGGCACCCGCGGGAAATATTGTGGCCATCTATCTGAAAGCCTCCACGGCAGCGTCGCCAAATATTACAAATCTAAAGGTAAAGATGGGCACGACCACCATGACCATTTTTCCTAATTCCACTTTTATTACCGGTCTGCAGACGGTGTACTCAGGCAACTACAATACGCCTGTGGTGAGCGGCAATTATATTAAGATACCGCTTCAGACCCCTTTTCCTTATGATCCTGCACAAAACCTGATGGTTGAGCTTTCGCAGGAAGGCTATTCGCCCGGATTCTCCATAATGCAGGGCTCGATAAATGTGAATTCACGAACGGTATTTGGCAATCTGAACAATACTGCGGGGACCGTACAGCACCGGCTGGCCACGATGGGATTTGATATGGATAATGCCATGGCAACCACAGAAGTGGGTGCGGAAAATGGCGTGAAGATGCATCCTAACCCGGTAACTGACTTCCTGAATATTACCAACGTTTCAAATGAAGCCAGCTATACGCTGTTCGATCCGGCAGGCAGGTTAGTAAAGGAAGGAGCAATTTCCGAACGAGGAACGCTAGATGTGTCTGAACTTTCAGCAGGTGTTTATTTCATTACTGTTAAGGATAAAGATGAGACAGTGCTGAGCAGCAGATTCATTAAGAAATAGAATACACCAATAAATTTGAAAACCGTTCTTACATATGTGAAAACGGTTTTTTTTGTTACTTCTACTTGTGGAATCAGATCCTTAAAATACTGATTCAGCTATCTTTAACACAATTAGGCCGCGACCATCTTTGTACTCACCCACTGCGGTTGAATTCTCTGCATCTTCAGGAAGTATGGAATTAGCGCAATTAGTTCCAACCTTACCGTAAACTCCATGGATTCTGACAGGAGCGGATGGACAACCATCATAAAAACGCAGACTGCGATGCCAATCACTGCATCGATGACCGCAAGTTTTGGAGCCCAGTCCTTTTCAAACCACAGTCCGTAGGCGGTTACACCTTTCAAAAGAAAAATAGAGATAATAGTGATTCCTACAGGTGTGTACACCTGAGTGGAAGACAATCCGTAGAAGGTAAGCTCCACTTCGTCAACGAATAATGCCGACACCGGTATAAGGAGTGTAATGGCAGCGGCTATAAGAAAGAGCCATGTAAATATTTTTATCCAGAGTGGTAGCAGGTCGCGGCGGCGGTTTAAGATAGTGCCTGATTTTTCCAGTTCCTCGAATGATGAGTTTTTTTCCATCTGAGAATGTTTTTGTTTGTGTTGAATAGTTTCGGTATTTTACTAAAGAAAGGATCAGCCGTAAAAATAAACGTTTAATGTTTGATAATATTTATAAAACCAATTATATTTTACATTTCACTACCTAAATGAGACCTGCAGCAACGAAACTTGTCAGGAACAGTCTGTGAAGGCAGCACAGAAAGACTCTACATCACGTCCGTAAAAAGTATCCGAGTCCAGTTAAAAATTCAGACACCTAAGCTAAGTTAGAGACTGTACAAAATCCCTATTTTAGCACTTCCAAAAATTGCTAATGACACCCACCGGTTTTATCCAACAATCCCTTCAAATCTCCGACAGACAAATAAGCGCAACTTTGAAACTTCTGGCTGAAGACTGCACTGTTCCGTTTATTTCACGCTATCGTAAGGATGCCACCGGCGACCTGGACGAAGTGCAGATTGAGCAGATTGCGAAACTTAACAGTCTGTTTGAAGAAATCAGCAAAAGGAAGGAAAGCATTCTGAAATCCATTGCTGAACAGAATGTACTCACAGCAGAACTGAAGCAGCGCATTGACAGCAGTTTTAACCTTCAGGAACTGGAAGACATTTACCTGCCCTATAAAAAACGCCGTAAAACCAAAGCCGACACTGCGAAGGAAAAAGGCCTGGAACCTCTTGCCAAAATCATCATGAGCCAGAAGGCACATGACCTGCAGTCGCTGGCCGCGAAATATGTAAATGATCAGGTGCCTACCGAAGACGATGCACTGCAGGGCGCCCGTGATATTATGGCCGAATGGATTAATGAAAACGGCTACGTAAGAAAGAACCTTCGCAGGCTTTTCCAGCGCAAAGCGGTATTCAGTTCAATAGTCGTGAAAGCCAAAAAAGATGAAGAAGCTGCCCAAAAATACAGTCAGTATTTTGAATGGGAAGAAAGCCTGAACCGCATACCCTCGCACCGGCTTTTAGCCATGCTGAGAGCGGAGACGGAAGGTTTTGTGAAAACCAAAACTGAAATTGATAAAGACGAAGCCCTTGACCTGATTAATAAAGCCGTCATTAAATCCCGCAACGACTCTACGGAACAGATTGAACTGGCCATAAAGGACAGTTACAAAAGGCTGCTGGAACCTGCGCTGGCCAATGAGACCCTGCAGGAGGCCAAAGAAAAAGCAGATGCAAAAGCCATTTCTATTTTTTCCGAAAACTTAAGACAACTGCTTCTGGCCCCGCCATTGGGTGAAAAGAGAATTTTGGCCATCGACCCCGGCTACCGCAGCGGCTGCAAAGTAGTGTGCCTGGACGAGAAAGGCGATCTGCTGCACAACGAGACCATCTACCCGCACGCGCCGCAGAATGAAACAGGTATGGCCATGAAGAAAATACGCTCAATGGTGAATGCCTATAATATTCAGGCAATTTCTATTGGCAACGGTACAGCCAGCCGCGAAACAGAATTCTTCATTAAGAAAATTGCGTTTGATAAACCGCCGCAGGTTTTTGTAGTGTCAGAAGCGGGTGCCTCAGTTTATTCGGCAAGCAAAATTGCACGCGACGAGTTCCCTTCATTTGATGTTACCGTTCGCGGTGCCATTTCAATTGGCAGAAGGCTTTCCGATCCGCTGGCAGAACTTGTAAAGATTGACGCAAAATCGATTGGCGTAGGCCAGTATCAGCATGATGTGGACCAGACCCAACTGAAAAACGAACTCGACTCCACAGTCATGAGTTGCGTAAACGCGGTAGGCATTAACCTGAATACTGCCAGCAAATCTTTGCTCAGTTACGTTTCGGGAATTGGCGAAAAGATGGCCGAAAACATCGTGAATTACCGTGCGGAAAACGGGTCTTTTGAAGACCGCAAACAACTGAAAAAGGTTCCAAGACTTGGCGAAAAAGCCTATCAGCAAGCGGCCGCTTTTGTAAGAGTGGCCAATGGTAAGAATCCGCTGGACAATTCAGCCGTGCATCCGGAAGCCTACCCGGTAGTGGAGAAAATGGCTAAGGATCTGGGAATAAAAACCGCAGAACTCATCGCCAATAAAGAAAAGATCGCCTTAATCAATCCTGAAGATTATATAACGGAAACAGTTGGCATCCTGGGAATAAATGACATTCTGAAAGAACTGGAAAAGCCCGGCCTGGACCCGCGGAAAGCTGCCAAAGTGTTCGAATTTGACCCAAAGATAAAAAGCATCAAAGACCTGAAGGCAGGAATGGTGCTGCCAGGGATTGTGAACAATATAACGGCTTTCGGCTGTTTTGTGGATCTGGGCATCAAGGAAAGCGGACTGGTTCACATCTCACAGCTTAAGGAGGGATTCGTTTCGGATGTAAACGAGGTAGTGAAACTTCACCAGCATGTGCAGGTGAAGGTGACTGATGTTGATGAGGCGAGGAAGCGGGTGCAGTTGAGTATGATTTTGTAAGAGGCTACATTATAAAACACTACCGGGATCTTTTATAGCTAATTGGTAGAAGAAACACAGTTGTTCTTTTGTCCTGAAACAAAAGAACCAAAAATTCAAGACTGGAAACTCGGCTAAAATTGTTATGAAGTTCCTAAAATTTCCAAAACTCGGGCGGATATGAAGGTTCGTTATAAAATTCATTTTTTGCCGCCACTCAAACAATGGAAATTTTTTAACGGAACTTCCTTAAAATTTCTTAACGCCTCCGCTTACTAGGTCAGAGGTTCAAGTATACGGCAAGGCCTTTTTCATCCTAGGTTTATAATATTATTCATTATCAATAAAATACGGGCTTAATTTCAGTTTTTGTCTATATTTGTAAAAAATTAAGATGAAAAAAACAATACTGCTTATTACAGCGTTTACAGGTATGGTTTCAGCCCAGACCACCATTACCAAAGCTTTTAATGATCCTGTTGTAGGTGAGACGGTGAATTATGTAACCGTGAACGGTACTGTAGATAATTCCGCTACCGGCGCAGGTGTAACTTTCCAGAACGGGAGCCTTACTCAGGGAGGTGCTACGGCAACCACTTACACAGCACCCACTTCGTCTGAACTCACTACTTTCCCTGGAACTACCATTAAAATGAATGGCCTTGGAAATACAGTGCTTTACAAGCAAACAGCCACTAAGCTGGAGATTACAGGACTGATCACGCCGGATGCTACGTTGAATTTTTCAGTGAACAACGGGACAGTGATTACCTATCCGGCCGCCTTTGGCTATAATGAGGTAGATCAGGCCCAGGGGACTTTCACTTCGTCTGCCGCGTCCGGAATCTTTAAAGGTACCATCACCAATACTGCAAATGCTGCGGGCACGCTGATTCTGGGGTCCCAAACATATCCGAACGTACTGCGCCTGAAATCTGTGCAGAATCTCAACCTTCACCAAAGCAGTGATATCCTGTTCCTGGTGCCCATAGGTACGGTAACGAACACCACTTACACCTATTATGATAATGTGCGGAAATTCCCCATCCTGTCCTATACCAGCGCCAATATAAGTGTTCCGCTGCTTGGCATTAACCAAACTACAACCGGTGCACAGGCACTGAATGAGGTGTTTCTGAGCACAGTAAATGAGGCGCCAGCATCAAAACTGCAGATCTTCCCGAATCCTGTACAGGAAACAATTCATCTCAGTGGAGAGATCAGCAGGTATATCTCCGCCAAGATTTTCGCAACGGACGGTAAACTGATTAAATCCCGGGACATTAAAGAAGGTAAGGTGGAAGTTTCCAATTTGCCGGCAGCCGTTTACTTCCTGGAAATCAGCGGCAAGGATGTGGAAACACGGACGCTTAAATTCATTAAGAAATAAAGAATCCGCCTGAAGAAATTCAAGCTAGAAACTAAAATCCTCCTGAACTTTTAAATTCAGGAGGATTTTTGTTGAAAACACTTCCAGATGACAAGCATAAAAAATTACGGGATGGCGTATACCAAAGAGGCATTCTTTTGGCTATAGGTGCCGAAACACCACACTATGAACACCATTGCCTTGATAGACTGGAAAGACCTTTTACTTGGATCCGAAGACTGGTCCTTCCTTCCGGAAGTCATCCTTAGAACCGTCATCATGTTTCTGATCATTATTCTGGGACTTCGGATTCTGGGAAAAAGGGGCGTCAAACAGCTTTCGGTTTTTGAGCTTGTAGTTATTATCGGTTTGGGTTCGGCCGCGGGCGACCCTATGTTTTATAAGGATGTAGGTATCGTGTTTTCGTTGCTGGTCTTTATAGTAATCATCGCACTTTATGCTCTCCTCACCTACTTCCTGGGCAAATCTAAAAACTTTGAAAATATGGTGGAAGGCAAACCGGTATGCCTAATCAAAGAAGGGGTTTTTGAACTTGAAAATTTCAAGAAAGAAAATCTCGGAAACGACGAATTCTTCGCCGAGCTGCGTTTACGCGGAATCTCCCATCTGGGCCAGATAGAAACAGCTATTGAGGAAACGTCCGGCGGAGTAAGTGTATTTTTCTGTGAATCTGATGAAATCCGCTACGGTCTGCCCATCATGCTGAATTCGCTGGATCATCCTTTAAAACACATTGAGAAGGCAGGTTTTTACTCCTGTACCTTCTGTGGTTATACCGAAGAAAAAGCGCCTGGGGCGGCGGGGAAATGTTCACATTGCGGAAAGGAAAAATGGGTGAGCTCCAGCAATAAAAAGCGCATTACCTAAATTTTGCACATGGCATCAGGTCTTAAATCGCCAGTCTATTTTCTCATAAAATCAAAGGCGCCTTTGCGGAGTTCCACTCCATACTCTAAGTAAGCCTTCAGGCAGGCCAGAAAATTAGCCCAACCTTCGGTATTACTGATCAGCCATTTCAGGTTATCGTCATCCAGAATTTTATCGCCTTCCGTAACTTTGACCACCGTGCTTTGATCGACCTGAGCTTTCAGGAAGATGTTAACTGTGGTTTCGGGGTCCCACACAAAGGAAATATGATCCGGAGCCTTTAAACTTATCTGTGTAACCGGGAATTCATCCTCAAATTCCGGAAATTTCCAGGTCAGACTCTTACCGGACTCCATTCGGCCACTGCTTTCCGAAATAAAATACCGTGTCATGTGATCAGGATTTACGATGGCTTCAAAAACCTCCTCAGCGGTTTTTTGAATCTGCAGGGTAGCCTGGGAAGTTAGTTTCATGGCAATTGTTTTTAGAGAAAGCAATTTATTAATTTCTGAGGCAACAATCAAGCAGCAATATCTGACATTTTAATTGCGCACAAAATGCCGTGACTTGCCGGTGGGCATCACTGATTATATTCACGACCGTGGATGAGCGTTAACTGAGTGATTTATTACCAATAAAAAATTCCGCGATATTCACCACGGAACTTTACATAAATCTGAGTAAAAACTATTTTTTCAGCTGAGCCAGTAAAAGTTCTGCAACCTTCTCAGATGAGGCCGGATTCTGTCCTGTAATAAGGAGCCCGTCTACAACTGCATATGGTTCAAAATCACCCGATTTGGAATAGTTCCCACCCTTTTCCTTCAGCATATCCTCTACCAGAAAGGGCACGACTTCAGTGAGCTGCACAAGATCTTCTTCAGTATTGGAAAATCCGGTCACATTCTTACTCTTTACCAAAGGTTCACCGTTATCATCTTTCACATTTTTTAATGCTGCCGGTGCGTGGCAAACAAATCCAACCGGCTTCTCCAAACCGCAAAAGGTCTGTATCAGTAACGCAGAATCTTCGCTTTCCGCCAAATCCCAAAGCGGCCCGTGTCCACCGGGATAGAAAACGGCATCATAGTCATGTGCGCTTACCTCTGCCAGGGGCAGCGTCCTGCTTAGTTTTTCCTGCAGAGCTTCATCTCCTTTGAAACGAATGGTGGCTTCAGTCTGGTTTTCAGGTTTATCACTCGTAGGATCAATTGGCGGCTGACCTCCCGCCGGTGACGCCAGCGTCACTTCAACACCCCTGTCCGTGAGGTAATAATAAGGGCTGGCAAATTCCTCAATCCAGAAACCGGTTTTCTTTCCAGTATTTCCCAGCTCTGCGTGGGACGTTAAGACAAACAGTACGTTCATAATTCTTTTTTGATGTTAGTTGATTTTGTAATGTAAAAATTTTCAAGACTGTTGTCAATATTTATTCCAATGTAAGGTCATTCTCATTGAACATACAAATAAGAACAATAGGAAATTAGTGGACCGGTAAATATGACTATATACCGAAGATCACTATCTAAGGGACTATATGCAGACAGGAGGAAACAGCTATAGATATAAAAAAGGAAGCACCTACATCTGTGTAAGTGCTTCAACTTTAAGTGGCCCAGCTTGGGCTCGAACCAAGGACTTGCTGATTATGAGTCAGCTACTCTAACCAGCTGAGTTACAAGGCCAGAAAACAATTGGGGTGAGCCTTTTGTTTTGCGAGTTGCAAATGTAAATATTTTTTTGAATTTGTAAAAATTTTTCAGGGCTTTTCCTGACATAATTCTACCAACACTCCATTCGTTGACTTTGGATGAAGAAAAACCACCAGCTTATTGTCGGCGCCGTCTTTAGGCTCTTCGGAAATAAACACAAAACCTTCATTCTTTAACCTGTCGATTTCCTGCCGGATATCATTTACGCCAAAAGCGATGTGATGGATCCCCTCCCCTTTTTTATCCAGGAATTTGGCGATGGGACTGTCGGCATTGCTTGCTTCCAAAAGCTCGATCTTGCTGTCACCCACCTGATAAAAGGACGTTGTGACGCCTTCCCTTTCAACGGACTCCTTTTTATAACTGTCCTTTCCCAAAAGGCGGGCAAACAGATTATCTGATGTTTCCAGTGATTTTACGGCGATTCCTAAATGTTCTATTTTCATGCTGAATTTGTTTTGATGACTTCCCGCGCGTGAGGGCGGAGTGCACTGTTGGAGCTCTTTTCTCTGTTTGGGTGCGGCGGCTGCGCCGCCGCCCCCAAACAGAGAAAAAGCGACTGCACGGAGACCGGCCTATTAGTTGCGCGGCCGCAGGCCGCGCAACTAATAGGACACGCCCTGATAATTGAAACAAAAGTAGTAAATTTGCCCCATGAACGAAAGTAACAGACAGCGAAAAGTAGCACAGATTATCCAGGAAGATTTTGCAGAACTCTTCCGCAAGCAGTCATCCGAGAGTAAGGAAAGCTTTATGGTGAGTGTTTCTGATGTGAAAGTTACTCCCGACCTCAGCATTGCCAAGATCTATCTCAGTATTTTCCCACAGGAATTCCGCAAACCGATAATGCAGGAAATTGAGGTGAACAAATCCCAGTACCGTAATTTTATAGGCCAGAAAATGGGCAAGCAGGTACGCGTCATTCCCCAGCTTAACTTTTATCTGGATACGTCGCTGGACGATGTTGAAAAGATTGAAAAAGAACTTCGGGGAGAAGGTGATAATCCAATGCTTTAATTCCTAAAGTGACCGGGACTGCTTTTCACATAGCCAAACGTTACCTTATTGCCAAAAAAGGCAGTACGGCCGTAACTTTTATTACCTGGCTGGCCGCACTGGCTATGATGGTAGCAGTTGCTGCGATGTTTATTATCATCTCCGTATTTTCTGGTCTGGAAGACCTCAACCGTGAACTGATTTCCGACCTGCACGCCGATCTTACGGTGAAAAGCAGGCAGGGTAAAGTCCTGAAGGATGTGGCCAAACTCCAGGAAGTAATAAGAAAAAGAGAGGATGTGGCAGGATTTTCCAAGGCCATCGAAGAGAAAGTCTATATCGATTACGGCGGAAAAGGCGATATTGCCTACCTGCGTGGTGTGGATTCAGCTTACATCTCTGTAAATCCGGTTAATAAAAACATTTTTTACGGCTCCTACCCCACTTTTGAGTTTCCGAACGAGGTAGTAATGGAAAACCAACTTGGCAATCGACTCTCCATCCCGGTGGGCAGTCAGGCTGATTTTGCCACTGTCTTCATGCCGAAAGCAGGAACAGGTCTTATCAATAAGGAAGAGGATATCTTTAACAGGCAGGAGATTTATGTAACCGGGGTCTTCTCCGGCAACGACCAGCTTAACAATTATATCATTGCGCCTATACAGCTGGCACAGCAACTTCTGAACCTCCCGGAAAGTGCGGCTTATCAACTATTGGTGAAGCTTCGCAACTCCGATAAAGCCGATACGGTTCGGGATGAGCTGCAGAAGCAGTTAGGGAACAATTATATAATCACCACCAAAAAGGAAGAGAATGCCGCCTTCTGGAAAATGATCAACATTGAAAAACTGTTTATCTACTTCATCTTCGTACTTGTAATTTTCATCACTACCTTTAACCTTGCGGGCGCTATTATCATCCTGCAGCTGGACAAAAAAGAACAGGCCCGATCCCTGCTTTCACTGGGTCTGCCGCTGCGCGACCTGCGGAAAACCTACTTCTATACAGGTATGCTTATCGTCTTTACGGGCATCATTTCGGGACTGTTTATTGGAACAGTGGTTTGTTTCATACAGCTTCAAACGGGTTTCTTTAAAGCCAACGCTGCCATAGACCTGGCCTTTCCGGTGCGTATTCTGCCCGTCAACTATCTTATCGTGGCCGTTACAGCCGCAACCTTTGGCCTGCTGATCTCCTGGGTATTCTCCAAAATCAACAGACAGCACATTACTAAAGCTTAACACGCTGCTACTTATTTTTTTAGTAATTTTGCCTTCCAATTTTTTACAGTTCAATACATTATGAAAAAGTCTTCAGTGATATTTATTCTGAGTCTGTTTTACGGCCTGCTATCCGCACAGCCACCAGCGGGCTATTACAGCGGCGCTACAGGCACCGGCGCACAGTTGAAAACCCAGCTTAGCACCATCATTACCAACGGCCACTCGGATATGGGTTACGGCGGCCTCTGGACCGGCTACCTGACTACAGACCGCGATTATTTTTACGAAAATGACGGTACCATCCTGGATATCTACTCCGAAAATGTGGTAGGTCCGGATCCTTATACTTTTACTCCCATAACAGAACAGTGCGGCAATTATTCCAATGAAGGCGACTGTTACAACCGCGAACACATTGTGCCTCAAAGTCTTTTCAATGAAGCCAGCCCAATGAAAAACGACATACATTTCGTTCGCGCCACAGATGGGAAAGTAAACGGCATGAGGAATAACTTTCCCTTTGGAATGGTAGGCGCAACTACATTCACTTCGTTAAACGGCTCCAAACTTGGAGCCTCGGTTTCTCCGGGCTTCAGCGGAACGGTTTTCGAGCCGATCGACGCCTTCAAAGGTGATGTTGCCAGAATGATATTCTATTTTGTAACTAGATATGAAAACCAGTTAAGCAGCTTCAGTTCCGGCGATATGCTGGGAGGCTCTGCCTACCCCGGACTTCAGTCCTGGCAACTGCAGCAACTCCTGCTGTGGCACGCGCAGGATCCTGTTTCGCAGGTTGAAATTGCCCGGAACAATGCTTCTTACACCTTTCAGGGCAACAGAAATCCATTTATAGACAACCCTCAGTGGGTGAATACCATTTGGGGAACTTCAGATACTATTGCTCCCAGCGCGCCTGCAGGACTTACCGCAGGTACACCTACAAGTTCTTCAGTTCCCTTAAGCTGGACTGCTTCTACCGATAATATTGCAGTGGTAGCGTATGATATTTATGTAAACGGTGTATACCATTCTACTGTTTCGGGAACGTCGGCCACGGTTAGTGGACTTGCACCTGCTACTGCCTACACTTTTCACGTTATAGCCAAAGACCTGGCAGGTAATGTTTCGACAGCGAGCAATACCGTAACGGCAACTACTGCAGCAGGCACACCCGGCGGAAGTTGCGGGACTGAAACTTTCGACGGAATGCCGGCCAATAACAGTGGTTACGCAGTCCGTACCTGGACTTCCAACAATATTACCTGGACGGCAACCGACGCCCGCACCGACCAAACTATTAATGGCCGTGCCATCACCATCCGAAACGGATCGCTGACCTCTTCGACTGTTACGGGCGGAATCAAAAGCATTACGGTAACTACACAGTTAAAATTTGGCGCTAATGCTGGTACATTTAACCTTCGCGTAAACGGCAATATTGTGGGTACGATACCTTATAGCGGCACACCGGACACTTCGGTGACTACTACAATAGACAACCTAAATATTTCCGGCAATGCCGTGATCAGCATCACCGACAACAGCATCACCGGTAACCGTGTGGCCTTTGACGACCTTAGCTGGACTTGCTATACGTTGGGTACAGGTGAAATTTCCGCGCTGCCGAACCTGAGCCTTTATCCAAATCCAGTTGTAAACAATGAGATTTTTGTAAGTGGACCTGATTTGAAGAAGGTCCTTAAAGCAGATATCTACAGCGCAGACGGGAGATTGGTGCAAAGTGTGGCAAAACCCTTTGTAAAGTCGGACAGCATTAAACTGAACAATTTAAAATCAGGTGTTTATTTCCTGGCTTTGGACGGAAAATCAATCCAATTCATCGTGAAATAGCGTTTACTGTTCATCCCAAATAAGTGAGGCCGGCATTTTTACCGGCCTTTTTTGTATTTTTGAATCATGGCTGCTGCAAAAAAGTTTGGTCTGATCGGACGGAATATTTCCTACTCATTTTCAGGAATATACTTTACAGAGAAATTCAGGCAACTCGGTCTGGATAACTACTCTTACAAAATATTTGATCTTAATGACCTCGATAGTTTAAGGCATTTTTGTGAAAAGGAAAAATTAAGTGGATTTAACGTTACCATACCTTTTAAAGAGGAGATCATCCCACTGTTGGACAGTCTCAGCGAAGAAGCAAGGATGATAGGTGCCGTAAATACGGTTGCAGTCCGGAACGGACATCTGAAGGGATACAATACCGACGCCGCAGGATTTGAGGCCACCTTATTGAAGCTCAGGCAGGATAATCACCGGTCTGCGCTGATTTTAGGTAATGGAGGTGCCGCTAAAGCTGTTCAGTATGTGCTGAAGCAACATCAAATACCGTATAATACCGTTTACAGAAGGGGCGCGCTTAATTTCGATACACTTACCGCTGAAGAGGTACAGGCCCATAAAATCATTGTCCAAACCACACCTGTGGGCACTTTTCCCAATATTGGTGACTGTCTAAAATTTCCTTTTGAAGCCCTTTCCCCTAAACATGTGGTAATAGACCTTATTTACAATCCTTCCCAAACCTCTTTTTTGCGTGAATCTGCCTCAAGGGGCGCGATAACTGCTAACGGGCAGATGATGCTGGAGCAGCAGGCAGAGAAAGCCTGGGAAATTTGGAACAGGGAGGCGTGAACAGGATGATCCCCAGGCAAACAGTTCACCTTTGAGACTACCTTTTTCTGTGAGTTATAATTTTTGTTTATATTTATTGCACAAAAGAGTTGCTGTAAGCACCTGAATCACCATTTAACGAAATATAACTAAAAAAGACTGGCTATGACACCGGAACCATCACACTCCGAGAACGAAGAAAAAAAACCTGCTGCTGTACAACAGCCGGAAACTGTTTCCGAATCACCAACTGATCATTCTACAGAAACCCCACAGCCTGATGAAGCAATTGCTGAATCCGGTGCAACTGTCACTAATACGGAGGTTCCGGCTGAAGAAAGCAGCTCTGTTGAGGAAAAACCTTCCAGTCCAGATGTTCCCGAAACGCCGGTTGAAGCGCCAGCTACCGATACTGAACCGCTGCCTGTACAGGAGCCGGAAACACCTGAACATGAGGCTGAAGCATCAGTAAATATTAATACTGAGACGTCCGCGGAAGAAAATACTCCTGATGGAATTCATCCTGAGGAGATGCACTCTACTGACGACGAAGTTTCGGGCCTTACGCTGACGCAGATCTTTGACCGGATGGAAAAGGTCATCAACAGCAAGGATGGCGGAGCGGATTTTAAATTATTTGCCAAACTCCGGGATGAGGCTTCACGAATTATTCATGATGAAACCGAAGAGAAGAAGCAGGAACTGGCATCCGCGGGAAGTGGTGAGGAGGACTTCAGCTATGAACATCCTTCCAAAGCGAAACTTTCGGGACTGAGTAACATTTACCGGGAAAAACAGGACGAATTCCACAAAAAGCAGGAAGAAGAACATGCGAAAAACCTGGAAACCCGCCAGGCCGTTATTGAACGGTTGAAAAATCTTTATACAAACTCTGAGGTAGGCACCAACTTTTTTCGGGAGATCCGTGAGATCAAGGAGGCCTGGAGCCAGGCCGGCCAGGTACCAAAATCGGAATTCAAATTACTGAACAACAATTACTTCCACCATCTGAACCAGTTTTACCAGATGCTGGACATGAACAAAGAATATCTGGAACAGGAATATGCTCACAACCTGGAAAAGCGCGAACATATAATCGCCCGCGCCCGGGAACTGGAAAACGAGCCCTCTGTACAGAAAGCACTTAATGAACTGCAGTACCTGCACAAACTTTGGAAAGAAGAGGCAGAACCTGTAGCAGAGGAATTCCGCGAGAAAACATGGCAGCTGTTTAAGGAAATTTCCAACAGGGTGCACGAACGCCGGGCCGAACTCAGCAGTCAGATTGAGAGTGAGCAGACTGCCAATCTGGAAAAGAAGAACGGTATTATAGAGCATATTAAGAAACTGGTTCAGCCGGAAAAAGACCCCAATCATAACTACTGGCAGAATGCCATAAAGCAGGTAGAGGAACTGCGCACTGAGTTTCTGAAAACCGGCAGCGTACCCCGCAAGATTTCCAACCAAAACTGGAATGATTTTAAGCAGGTACTGCGCACCTTTAATAACCGGAAAAATGAGTTTTACAAAGGACTGAAAAACAGTCAGCAGCACAACCTGGATGAAAAACTAAAGCTTATAGAGACCGCTAAGGCGCATATGAACACGGAAGACTGGGAAACTGCGATACCTTTGTTTAAGAAACTGCAGGAAGACTGGAAAAAGATTGGCCATGTACCGCGAAGCATGACCAACAAAGTTTGGGATGAATTCCGAAATACCTGCAATGTTTTCTTTGAAAACTACCGCGCCAAGAATGATGCAGGCGGCGATAACTGGAAGGAAAACTACAAGAAGAAAAAAGCGTTGCTGGACGAACTTTCTGAAGTAAACGAAGCAGAAGGCAGCGTGGAGAAAATTGAACAGATCAAAAACAGCTGGAACAGCATCGGCAAGGTTCCACGTGAGAAATTATCTATCAACACTGAGTTCAACAGGGTGTTGAGGGAAAAGATGAAACTCAACAAAATCCACGATTACGACCTCAAAGAGGAAGGTTTATCCGAAAATCAGGTGACTGATAAGGCCAGAAAAATCAAGAACCAAATTGCCGATTTGGAAGCTGAAATTGTTAAACTTGAAAATAATCTCGGTTTCTTCCACAATCCAACGCCGGAAAATCCGTTACTGAAAGACACCTATAAGAAAATCGAGGAAAAGAAATCGCAGCTTGAATCAATGAAGCAAAGCCTTCATCATATGATCACAGGCGACTAATTATTTAAAGAAATATTATGCTAAAGAAAACCTTACAAACCTTATTCATCTTCGCTGCATTAACCGCATTTGCACAACAGAAAGACAGACTGGGCGTGCCCGGCCCGCTCAAACTGGAAACTGGCGACGCTACCGTTGAATTTAAGCTTACAAAAAGCAGTATCAATCCAAAGACCAAAGTGATTACGCAGGAATACCAACCTAAATCTGCTGCAGGGGAACGTGTAGTGGTGTCTTTCCATCCGGGACAGGAGCCTGTAAAGATTTGGGAATTGAAAGCCGAGGAACTTAAAGGGAGTGATGATAAAAAGATATCCGAGATCGACATGAACAGTCAGGAAGAAGGATTTCACAGTATTAAATATCTTTATACAGCAGATAAGACTGCCGAGAGAAGGGAAATCCTCATCGGAAATGTGAATGCTGTTGACGAAAAGTCCAAAGGAACTTACATGATCGAGTTTTTCGGCGGAAATCCCGAGAAAGAATCGTTTGTAAATAAACTTCCGGAAATGATTCAGATCAAACCGGAATACTAGGACCAGCTTATTTTCACCAGTAATAACGCTCAACATAAGTTGGGTGTTTTTTATAACCATGAACCACGAATTTTACATACGCAGATGTATTGAACTGGCCCGGATAGCCAGCGGACAAACTTACCCAAACCCTCTTGTGGGAAGTGTGATTGTCTCGGATAACCGCATCATCGGCGAGGGCTACCATCAGAAAGCCGGCGAAGCGCACGCTGAGATTAATGCTATTCGTTCCGTAAAGAATCCTGAACTTCTGAAGATCGCAACCATCTATGTTTCACTGGAACCCTGCGCACATCACGGCCGCACCCCTCCATGTGCGAATGCCATCGTAGATGCAGGCATTAAAAAAGTGGTGATAGGCGCGCGTGATGTGCATGATAAGGTAGACGGAAAAGGAATACAGATCCTGAAAGATGCCGGCTGCGATGTAATTTCCGGTATTCTGGAAGAAGACTGCCGCCACCTGAACAGAAGATTTTTTACTTACCATGAAAAGAAACGTCCGCACATTATCCTGAAATGGGCTCAGTCGGGCGACGGATTTCTGGACCGGCGATTTACACCGGCGCGTATTTCCAATGATCTTGTCAACCAGTTCACCCATCAGCTGCGTGCAGATGAACATGCCATCCTTGTGGGTGCAACCACTGCGCTTCGCGATAATCCCGGACTCACTGTAAGACATATTCCGGGAAAGGATCCGGTAAGAATCCTCATAGACCCGCATCTGATTGTTCCGCGTCATCAGAAGATTTATGACGGCGAGGCCCCTACAATTATATTTAATTTTCTTGAATCCGTGATTGAAGAGAATTTCAGGCTGATTAAGATTCCCGCTGAGCACTTCCTTCAGGCAATGTTGGAAACACTTCATACCCTGGAAATACAGTCACTGATCGTTGAAGGCGGAAGTTTTACCCTTCAGCAGTTTATTGACGCCGATCTGTGGGACGAAGCTATTCGGATCTGTAATCCAGGCCTGCTTCTGGAATCGGGGACAAAAGCACCTATGTGGAATAGCGTACCTGAAAAGAAAGAGATTTACCGGGATAATATCATTGAATTTTACCGAAAGTGATCATGCACAGTTACAATACCCTTCAGGAGCCGGTGAAAGATATCATTCTGAAAGAAAAAGGGAGCCGCTTCATCGGATTTGCCTGGAATGTGCAGAGTGAATTGGAAGTCCGCGACCGGCTGGATTCGCTGAAAAATGAACATCCAAAAGCCACACATCATTGTTATGCCTATCGCCTTGGCATCAATGGGGAAAAATACCGTGCAAATGATGACGGTGAGCCCTCAGGAAGTGCGGGTCTACCTATTTACAACCAGTTGCTCGCCCACGGTGTGACTAATATCCTGCTGGTGGTCGTGCGCTACTACGGCGGAACTAAACTTGGCGTTTCGGGTCTGGTAAAGACGTATAAGGACTGTGCAAAAGCCACACTGGAAGCCGGAATCATAATTACCCGGGAACTGGAATGTGAGCTGGACGTTGAATTTCCATTCAGTCTGCAGAATACCGTGTTCACTCTACTGAACAGATATAGCGCAAGGATTCTGGATTTCAGGTCAGCGGATTCATGTACAATCACCGCATCGCTTACACTTACCCATAAAAAAAACATCTCCGACCAGTTGTCGGAGATGCAGCATATTTCGTTTAAGTTCCGTGATTAATCATTACTTCTTCCTCCCGCAAGCATGGACGCGAAGTAAATGAGTTGTGCGAGGGATCCCAGGGCTGCTACTACATAAGTACGTGCCGCCCACTTCAGACTGTCTTCCGCCCCCGCATATTCCGCATTATTTGCAAGTGTGCCGGAACTCTTGAGCCAAACAAGGGCTCTTTTGCTCGCGTCATATTCTACCGGCAACGTAATAAAGGCAAAGGCGGTAGTTACAGCAAATAAAATAACACCAATAAGCAATACGGTCTTTGAGCCACTCATTGCCATCAGCACAATACCAGCCATCAGGACAAACTGTAAAAGCCTGGAGGCCACATTGACCATAGGTACCATCTTGGACCTGAGCTGCAGCATGGAATAACCTACCGCATGCTGAACTGCATGGCCCGTCTCATGAGCTGCAACCGCTGCAGCCGCCGCATTACGCTGCATATAAACACCTTCCGAAAGATTAATTGTTTTGTTCATGGGGTTGTAATGATCGGTAAGCTGGCCGGGAACCGAGATTACCTGCACATCATGGATATTACTGTCACGTAACATTTTTTCGGCAATTTCCTTACCGGACATCCCGTTCTGAAGATGCACTTTTGAGTAATGCTCAAATTTTGACCGCAAGCGGTTCTGAACGATCATACTGATGATAAATACTACACCAATAATTAAATAATAGGTCATCATAACTTTTATCTTTTCTTTCTATCTTTTTGTACTTCTTCTACCCTAAAAACTATGCCAAATCACTGCGTTTTTAACATGCTTTCCGTTATATTTGTTCATCACAAAACAAAGTACGAAACCAATGTCTGAAATCCAGGTGATGGAAGTAAAATCCGGGAAGGAATTGATGGAATTTATCCGCTTCCCGATGGAACTCTACAAAAATAATAAAAATTACGTACCATCCCTCATACAGGGCGAACGGGAGACGTGGGATTCCCGCGAAAACCCTGCATTGGCCTATTGCAAAACCAAACAGTTTCTGGCCAGGAAAGACGGTAAAACGGTAGGCCGGATTGCAGTCATCATCAACGGAAAAGAAAAAGAGGAATTGGGAATCAGCAAGGTAAGATTCGGCTGGATCGATTTTATCGATGACCTCAATGTATCCAGGGCACTTCTGGAGAAAGCAGAAAAATTTGCAAAAGAAAACGGTATATCAAAAATTGAGGGCCCGATGGGATTCACAAATCTGGACAAAGCCGGTGCACTGACCATGGGTTTTGACAAAATGGCCACGATGATCGGCATTTACAACCACGATTACTATCCGCTTCATTTTGAGAAACTGGGATTAACTCGGGAAAAAGAATGGGTGGAGTACGAAATCGTTTTTCCAGAAGTATTGCCGGAAAAGGTGGTGAAATTCAATGAACTCATCAAAGAAAAATATCAACTGCGAGTAATGAAGTTCAGGTCCAAGAAGGAATTTCTGCCCCTGGTAGACCCTATGTTCAAACTGCTGGATCAAACGTACAGCACGCTGTCCACTTACACGCCGCTTACGCCGGAGCAGGTGCAGAGTTATAAGGATAAATATTTTTCACTGTTGGATAAGGACTTCATCATCTGCATTGCAGATAAAGACGACAACCTGATTGCTTTTGCAGTCACGATGCCCTCCTATTCCGAGGCCCTTCAAAAAGCCAACGGCCATCTGCTGCCGTTTGGATGGTGGCATTTCCTGCAGGCAGGCAAAAAGAATGAAAGAGCCAACTTTTACCTGATCGGCATTCATCCTGATTATCAGAAGCGGGGGGTAACATCCATCATTTTCAAGGAAATTTATGACATCTTCAAACGCAAAGGAGTAAAATATCTGGAAACCAATCCGGAATTGGCAGATAACAAAGCCATACAATTGCTTTGGCAGGATTATAATCCGGTGAACCATAAACGCAGAGCCACATTTTCCAAATTAATATAGATAATGAAAAAACAACTTATCATTTACGCAGTTCTGATTGCGGCGTATATTCTTTACAACCGGTTTTTTCAGTTACAGGATCAGCGGCTTAATGAGATCGTCAATATACTCTTCGCCAGTATACTGTTTCTTTATATCGCTTATCTGGCTTATCTGGCGCTGAAAAAGATCAGGAATATCTCAAAAAAATAACTATTTGGAATTATTCTAAATTAGTTCTCTCCTTTTTCTATTCCGGTTTATTTAGTAGGGTTATATTTCGCCTGTTACCTATAAATGCCTAAATTTGCATCTTGTATTTACCAGGACTAGGTTGTAATTGCGGAGACTGTCATTAGGAATCTGTTTCCGCTGTTGATTAAATTTAAAAATAATTTACATGAGTTTACCTGAATCTTATATTCCCATCCTTATACAGGCTGCTGTTGGCCTTGGTTTCGTTCTGCTTTCACTGGCAGGAACCCATTTTTTGGGACCAAAGCAGCAAAAATCCAATACCCGTAAAAACGAAAGTTTTGAGTGTGGTATTGAAGTCGAAGGGAATGCAAGAACTCCATTCTCAGTTAAGTATTTCCTTACTGCCATTCTCTTTGTTCTATTTGATATTGAGATCGTTTTCTTCTATCCGTATGCGGTGAATTTCCGTGAATTCGGAATGGAAGGGTTTCTGGCAGTACTGATGTTTGTATCCGTTTTCTTTATGGCATTTGTATATGTCTGGAAACGCGGCGCCCTGGACTGGGACAAATAAATTAATTCGCGGGTAAGCTGTTTCGGTATTCCCGTGGATATGTTTAACTTTTTAAAGAAATAATTATGTCTGATAATAAACCGGTAATCCGTATGGATGCACAGCCTCCTGCAGGACTTGAGGGCGAAGGCTTTTTCGCCACGCAGCTTAGCAGTGTTGTAGGTCTGGCCAGAAAGCACTCGCTTTGGCCTTTACCGTTTGCCACTTCCTGTTGTGGTATTGAATATATGGCTTTCCTGAACCCAACCTACGACGGGTCACGTTTCGGGATGGAAAGAAACTCCTTCTCGCCACGTCATGCGGATATGCTTATGGTTTGCGGAACCATTTCCAAGAAACTGGGTCCTG
Source organism: Bacteroidota bacterium (assembly GCA_023386965.1). Taxonomy (GTDB): domain Bacteria; phylum Bacteroidota; class Bacteroidia; order Flavobacteriales; family Weeksellaceae; genus Marnyiella. The sequence continues at coordinate 30,854 of JAEWIR010000014.1, read as the reverse complement.
TACTTCAGCAGGTATACACACAGATGGCAGAACCGCGTTGGGTAGTAGCTGTGGGCGCCTGCGCGAGCAGCGGAGGTATTTTCGACACGTACTCTGTACTGCAGGGCATCGATAAAATAATTCCTGTAGATGTTTATGTTCCCGGCTGCCCGCCAAGACCGGAACAGATTATCGAAGGCGTGATGCAGGTGCAGGCACTGGCCGAGAGCGAAAGCATTCGCCGGAGAGATATGCCCGAATACCAAAACCTTCTGGAATCTTACGGAATTAAATAACCTGCCTGAAAGCAGCAACCCTTCTGAAGCCAACTATGAATAACGATTTTGTATTAGATGCGATAAAAAGAGAGTTTCCGGACAGTGTCATTTCTGCAACTGAACCTTACGGAATGCTGACCCTGGAGATTAAGAAGGAAGATATCAAGAAGGTCATCCATCACCTCCGGGATTCTTCGCTGGATTTTAACTTCCTTACCGATATTTGCGGCATTCACTATCCTGAAGACCATGAAAAGGAGGTAGGTGTCATTTACCATCTTCATAATATGCGTCAGGGAATACGCGTAAGGCTGAAAGCCTTTACAAAAAAGGAGGGAGCTGAATTCGACTCTGTTACCGACCTTTTTGCTGGAGCCAACTGGATGGAGAGGGAAACTTACGATTTCTACGGCTTTAAATTTAAAGGTCATCCGGATTTGCGTGTCATCCTTAATATGGAAGATATAGGCTATCATCCAATGTATAAGGAATACCGTCTGGAAGACGGAACCAGAACGGATAAGGAGGATAAAATGTTCGGCAGATAAATGTTCATGACTTAAAGTCAATATAATGAAAGACAACGCACTATCAAATATAATCACACAGTACGACTCTTCTGAGCATATAGACGGGCAGTTATACACGCTGAACCTGGGACCCACCCACCCTGCTACCCACGGAATTTTTGAGAATGTGCTCACTATGGACGGCGAGCGCATCCTGCACTCCGAGCAGACCGTAGGTTACATTCACCGTGCTTTTGAGAAAATATCCGAAAGACGGAATTTCGCTCAGATTACAACTCTTACCGACCGCATGAATTACTGTTCGGCACCCATCAATAATATGGGTTGGCACATGACGGTTGAAAAACTGATTGGCTGCGAGGTACCAAAGCGTGTAGATTACATGCGCGTCATCATGATGGAACTTGCACGTATTGCCGACCATATGGTTTGTAATGGTGTTACAGCCATGGATGCCGGGGCAATTACAGGCCTTACCTACCTCTTCCGCGAAAGAGAGGCCATCTATGAAATGTATGAGCAGATCTGCGGCGCCAGGATGACGACCAATATGGGCCGCATTGGCGGATTTGAAAGGGATTTCAACCCGAAATTCCATGAACTTCTGCAAAACTGGCTTAAGAAATTCCCTAAGATTTGGGGTGAATTCTGTGCACTGAACGAAAGGAACAGAATCTTCATGGACCGTACCATCAAGGTAGGTGCAATTTCTGCAGAACGGGCACTAAGCTATGGCTTTACAGGCCCTAACCTTCGTGCAACCGGCGTAGATTACGATGTTCGTGTAGCAAATCCGTATTCATCTTATCAGGATTTTGACTTCATCATTCCGATAGGCAGTGCGGGAGACACCTATGATAGGTTTATGGTGCGCCAGCAGGAAGTTTGGGAAAGTCTGAAAATTATTGAGCAGGCATATAAAAACCTGCCTGAAGGACCTTTCCATGCTGATGTCCCTGAATTTTATCTGCCCGAGAAAGCTGAAGTATACAATAATATGGAAGCACTGATCTATCACTTCAAGATTGTGATGGGCGAAACAGATGTTCCGACAGGTGAAGTGTACCATGCTGTGGAAGGCGGAAACGGCGAGCTTGGTTTCTATTTGGTGAGCGACGGCGGCAGAACTCCTTACAGACTTCACTTCCGCAGACCGTGTTTCATCTATTATCAGGCTTATCCCGAAATGATTAAAGGTTCCATGATCTCCGATGCCATCGTTACGATGTGTTCCATGAACGTGATCGCCGGCGAACTGGACGCATAGAAATAATAATCGGTTTTGGATGATGATTTAAAATGATCCAAACCAATGTAAAAATTGAAGTGGTTTAGATTCGATATCTAAAATTTAAAATTTAAAAAAGTGAGCGATACTATAGCTTTCAAACCTGAAACTTTAGAACAGGTTATAAAAATAACCAAAAGATATCCTGAAGGAAAACAAAAATCTGCCCTGATTCCTGTCCTGCATATTGCGCAGAAGGAATTTGGCGGTTGGCTGGATGTTCCCGTTATGGACTATGTAGCACAGGTGCTTCAGCTGAAACCTATAGAGGTTTACGAAGTTGCAACCTTTTACACCATGTTCAACATGAAGCCTGTGGGTAAGTATGTACTGGAAGTTTGCAGGACCGGCCCCTGTATGGTAAGAGGCAGTGAGAAAATCCTTGATCATATCCGCACCAAACTGAACATCAGCGATGGCGGTACTTCGGCCGACGGACTTTTCACGTTAAAACCGGCAGAATGTCTGGGTGCCTGCGGATATGCACCTATGATGCAGCTGGGCAAATTCTATCACGAAAATCTGACCATTGAAAAAGTAGATGAAATTATTGAGTTATGCCGTCAGGGTGCCATAGCACTGGACTAGTACTCCTTATTCATCAATTTTTTTTAACATTAATCAATGCAGGGTTCTGACTCTGGCAACATAAATAAAATGAGTAAAAAGCTTTTACTTAAGGACGCACACGTAGAAGGGATTCGCTACTTCGAGACCTACCGCAAGCAGGGAGGCTACGAAGCAGTGGAAAAAGCCCTGAAAATGTCATCGGAAGAAATTGTGGAAGAAGTGAAGGCCTCCGGTCTTCGCGGCCGTGGAGGCGCGGGATTCCCCACCGGACTGAAATGGAGTTTCCTGGCTAAGCCGGAAGGCGTACCCAGATATCTGGTGGTTAACGCTGATGAATCCGAACCGGGAACCTTTAAGGACAGATACCTGATGGAATTCCTGCCGCATATCCTTATTGAGGGTATGATTATCTCTTCCTTTGCTCTGGGTGCCAATACCGCTTATATCTACATTCGCGGCGAATATTCGTGGATACCCGACATTCTGGAGGAAGCTATTGAAGAAGCCAGAAACAACGGATTCTTAGGCAAAAACATTCTGGGTACCGGTTTCGACTGTGAAATTTTTGTGCAGCGTGGCGCAGGAGCTTACATCTGCGGTGAAGAAACCGCCCTTTTGGAGTCTCTGGAAGGTAAAAGAGGTAATCCCCGTCTGAAACCACCTTTCCCTGCTGTTAAAGGTCTTTGGGAAAGTCCAACTGTAGTAAATAATGTGGAAACAATTGCAGCGGTGGTTCCAATCATCAACATCGGTGCAGCAGAATATGCAAAGATCGGCGTGGGTAAATCTACTGGCACAAAACTGATTTCAGCCTGCGGGAACATCAACAAACCCGGCGTTTACGAAATAGATATGACGATCACTGTAGAGGAATTTATTTATTCTGATGAATACTGTGGCGGCATACCGAACGGTAAGAAACTTAAGGCCTGTATTCCCGGCGGAAGCTCAGTGCCCATACTTCCTGCCAACCTGATGTTGAAAACCATCAACGGTGAACCCAGACTGATGAATTACGAATCCCTGTCTGATGGCGGATTTGCCACGGGAACCATGATGGGTTCCGGAGGTTTTGAGGTATTGGATGAAGATCAGTGCATCGTAGAGCACACCATGACTTTGGCCCGCTTCTATGCACATGAAAGCTGCGGCCAGTGCACACCCTGCCGCGAGGGAACTCCCTGGATGTACAAGATCCTGAAAAAAATAAACAGCGGTCAGGGAAGAATGGAGGATATTGAACTTCTTTGGGACGTTCAGCGAAAAATTGAAGGAAACACCATCTGCCCGCTGGGTGATGCTGCCGCCTGGCCTGTTGCCGCGGCCATCCGTCATTTCCGCGACGAGTTCGAGTGGCACATCAACAATCCTGAGCTTTCCCAAACGCAGAATTACGGTCTGGCCAGATATGCAGACCCAATTCCGGTACCTGCAGCCAATATATAACTGCGGATCTCAGCAAAGGAATTTTTAAATAGCAAATACCCCTTACAGGGACAATATAGCCCAATGAGCAGGCTTAAAGCTGATAAATATGAGCACAGAAATTAAAAAATTCAAGATAACCATAGACGGACAGACTACTGAAGTTATGCCCGGCACTTCTATACTGGAAGCCGCCAGACAGATCGGTGGCAAATCCGTTCCCCCGGCCATGTGCTATTACAAACCGCTGGAAAGCAGTGGTGGTCGCTGCCGTACCTGCCTTGTGGAAGTTTCCAAAGGTTCTGAAGCGGATCCGCGTCCTATGCCGAAACTGGTAGCCAGCTGCCGTACAGGTGTGATGGACGGTATGGAAGTAAAGAACCTGACCTCCGAAAAAACTCAGGAAGGCCGCAAAGCCGTAACCGAATTTTTACTCGTAAACCACCCGCTGGACTGCCCAATTTGCGACCAGGCCGGCGAGTGCCACCTTCAGGATCTTGGCTATGAGCATGGTGTACAGGCTACACGTACGGATTTTGAAAGAAGAACATTTGAACCGGAAGATATCGGTCCATATATCAAACTTCACATGAACCGCTGCATCCTTTGCGCGAGATGTGTGTTGGCAGCCAACCAGCTTACTGAAGAAAGAGAACACGGCATCCTGTTCCGCGGCGATCATGCTGAAATTTCCACTTACCTGAATAAAGCTTTGGACAATGACTTCATCGGTAATGTAATCGATGTTTGCCCCGTAGGTGCACTTACCGACAGGACAGCGCGTTTCGCAAGCCGTGTGTGGTTCACCAAGCCGATGAATGCTACCTGCAGCTGCAGTAAATGTTCAGGAAAAGCGGTGCTTTGGATGAAAGGAGACGAAATCGTACGTGTTACAGCCAGAAAAGACCAGTATGACGAGGTGGAAGACTGGATCTGTAACGAATGCCGTTTTGAGCGTAAAGACCTTTCTCAATGGACTATTGAAGGTCCGCGACACATTTCAAGGCACTCCGTTATTTCACTGAATCATTATCAGAAACCCTCGGACGAGCATACGCTGCTCAACAATTCGCATGCAAAGGAAATAAGTACAGCCGACGAGCAAAAAACAGAAAATTAATAAATTGTGGGAAGGGATTCTGAACATCCCAACATTTGAACATTTTTTATGGAATTAATCACTTTTAAAATTATACTGGTACTCGCATTATTTGCTGTATCACTGGGAATAGCAGCTTATTCTACCTGGGGCGAGCGTAAACTTGCCGCAGCCCTGCAGGACCGTATCGGTCCGAACAGAGCTGGACCTTTCGGTTTGCTGCAGCCACTTGCCGATGGCGGTAAACTTTTCTTTAAGGAAGGATTTATTCCGGCCGGTGCCGAGAAGTTCCTTTTCATCCTGGGACCGTCCATCACCATGTTTATCGCATTGGTTACAGGAGCCGTGATTCCCTGGGGGAATACACTTAACATCGGTGGCGAATCCTTCAGCCTTCAGATTGCAAACATTGACGTAGGTGTGCTGTTCCTGATTGGAATGGTTTCCATAGGCGTTTACGGGATGATGATCGGTGGCTGGGCCTCCAACAATAAATATTCACTTATAGGAGCCATACGCGCCTCATCGCAGATGATTTCCTACGAACTTGCCATGGGTCTGTCCCTGCTTTCCATCATTATGATGAGCGGAAGTTTGGACCTTAACAAGATCGTAATGGACCAGGGATCAGGTAAACTTTGGGGACTTTTTGCCGTAGACGGTTTCAACTGGAACATCCTTTATCAGCCTTTGGCATTCATCATCTTCTTTGTAGCTGCAATGGCAGAGACCAACCGTCACCCTTTCGATTTACCGGAATGTGAATCTGAACTCGTAAACGGTTATATGACGGAATACTCTTCCATGAACTTCGGAATGTATATGTTCGGTGAATACGTGAACATGTTTATCTCCAACGCCTTGATTGCGACATTGTTTTTTGGTGGATTCAATTATCCCGGAATGGGTTGGGTAGCCGAAAACTGGGGCGAAAATGTGGCCGGGATCCTGAGCATCGTCTCAATCCTGTCCAAGGCGATCATCGGAATTATGATCTTTATGTGGATTCGCTGGACCATCCCGAGATTCCGTTATGACCAGCTGATGCATTTAGGCTGGAAAACTTTAATCCCGCTGGCATTGCTTAATCTTGTGATTACAGGAGCTGTAATCCTTCTTTTTGGAAATTAGTGAGTTTGAAAATTTGATTTTCAAAAATTAATAAGAAATTTAGTTAAATGAAACTTACAAACAGGTCAAAAGTTGTTTCGAATAAGAAAATGACCTTTATGGAAAAACTATACCTTCCGGAAATCGCGAAGGGCATGTTCATCACTTTGAGGCATGCGATAGAAGGACCTAAAGGCAAGGTATTTTCCTATCCGGAGGTAGAAAAACCAAGAGCTAAGGTATGGCGCGGACTTCATGTACTGAAACGTGATGAGGATGGTCGTGAAAGATGTACCGCCTGCGGACTGTGTGCCGTAGCCTGCCCGGCAGAAGCCATAACCATGACGGCGGCTGAAAGGACCAGAGAAGAAAAAGATCTTTACCGCGAAGAGAAATATGCAGCTGTGTACGAAATAAATATGCTGCGCTGCATTTTTTGTGGAATGTGCGAGGAAGCCTGTCCAAAGTCTGCGATTTACCTCACCGACCGTTTGGTGGATGTGGAAACCAACCGCGGGTCCTTTATCTATGGTAAAGATAAACTCGTAGAAGATGTAGATAACAGGATTGACATCACTGAAAGGCAGTCTGAACTTCAAAAAAAGGCAGTGAAATAATATGGAACAGATTTTATTTTTCATCGTTGCTGCCATAGCAGTAATCAGTGCCGGTTATTTCGTTTTTGCCCGTAATCCGATGTATGCGCTTCTGTCGCTTATCGTCACCATGTTTTCGATTGCCGGAATGTATGTACTGCTGAATGCTCAGTTCCTGGGAATTGTTCAGGTAATCGTTTATGCAGGTGCCATCATGGTTCTTTTCCTTTACATCCTTATGATGCTGAACCTGAATAAAGAAGACGAAAGCCGTAAGCAGAATACTCTTAAATTCATCGGCGTCTTCAGTGCAGGTATACTGCTCGTTGGTATGCTGGGCGCTTTCCGCGGGATCAATGAGGAAATTCTTGCTTCCCCGGATATTGATTACTCTGTAGGTCTGACCAAAAATCTGGGAAGGTTATTGTTTAACGAATATGTAGTACCCTTTGAACTGGCCTCCATCCTGATTTTAGCGGGGATTGTGGGTGCTGTTTTAATCGGTAAGAAAGATATCTAATATTATGGGAGAAGTGAATACTTTTATACAGACAGTACCGCTCAATTACTTTGTAATTTTGTGTACACTGCTCTTCAGCCTTGGAGTTATGGGCGTCCTGATCCGCAAAAATGCCATTATTATCCTCGGTTGTGTGGAATTGATGCTAAATTCGGTAAACCTTTTACTGGCCGCGTTCTCCAGTTATATGGGTGACGGTCACGGGCAGATCCTCGTATTTTTTATTATGGTTGTAGCTGCTGCCGAAGTAGCTGTAGGTCTGGCCATCATTGCGATGATGTACAGAAACACCAAATCAGTGGATGTCAGTATTTTTAACAAATTAAGAGGATAAACGATGATGGAAAACTTGATTTTTGCAATTATACTCTTACCCTTAGCCGGATTCCTGATCAACGGACTTTTCGGAAAACAGTTACCAAAAAACATCGTAGGGGGAATAGCTTCCCTGGCTGTTTTTGCTTCTTTCTGCATTGGCCTTTATCTCTTCCTGAATTTTGACAAGGACTCTCAGCCTATGATCGTACGGGCCTTCGAATGGTTCCGCATCAACGGCATTCAGATTAATTTCAGCTTCCAGATCGACCAACTGTCGCTCATGATGATTATGATCATTACGGGTATAGGATCGCTTATCCATCTGTATTCCATTGGATATATGCACACGGACAAAGGTTTCCACAGGTTTTTTGCCTATCTGAACCTTTTCGTCTTCATGATGCTTCTTCTGGTAATGGGAAGCAACTATGTGATCCTGTTTATCGGGTGGGAAGGTGTAGGACTCTGCTCTTACCTGCTGATTGGTTTTTGGTTCAAGAACAAAGAATATGGCAAAGCTGCAAGAAAAGCATTTATAATGAACCGGATTGGTGACCTTGGTCTCCTGATGGGAATATTTATGATCGCGTTTCATACCAATGCACTGGACTACCTTTCTGTAGCTCAAAACGCATCAAAATTTGAAGCAGACGGTTCTGTCATCATTTTCATATGTGCGGCTCTTTTCATCGGTGCTGTCGGAAAATCTGCTCAGGTTCCTCTATATACTTGGTTGCCTGACGCTATGGCCGGACCTACGCCGGTTTCGGCGTTAATTCACGCAGCTACCATGGTAACTGCCGGTGTTTACCTGGTGTTCCGCTCCAATTTCCTGTATGTGCTGGCACCTACTGTGATGGACGGAATCCTCTTCATCGGTTTACTTACCGCTTTCCTGGCAGCATTTTATGCCATGAGGCAGAACGACATCAAGAAAGTACTGGCCTACTCCACTGTATCACAGCTTGGATTTATGTTTGTCGCTTTGGGTGTGGGCGCTTACACAGCAGCCATGTTCCACCTGATGACACATGCTTTCTTCAAAGCTCTTCTCTTCCTCGGTTCAGGTTCAGTGATCCATGCCATGAGCGGCGAACAGGATATGCGTTTCATGGGCGGACTGAAGGACAAGATAAAAATCACTCATATCACCTTTCTGATCGGAACCTTCGCCATTGCCGGGATGCCCTTTTTCTCCGGTATGATCTCAAAAGATGAAATCCTTGTAGCCGCGTGGGCTAAAGGACCTGTTTTCTGGGTGATCCTTTTCCTGATTGCAGCGATGACCGCTACCTATATGTTCAGACTTTATTACCTGACCTTCCATGGTGAGTTCCGTGGCAGTGAAGAGCAGAAACATCATCTGCACGAAAGCCCGCTGAACATGACACTGCCGCTTATGGTATTGGCTGTACTATCGGTTATTGGTGGTCTTATAAACCTGCCGCACATTATCGCTCACGGCGACTATTCAAAACTGCAGCAATGGCTGAGTCCCTTACTTTCCGAAGATATCAAAAGCCAGCTGGAAGCCAACCTGCAGGGAATAACCCTTACTACAGAACTGATTTTGTTAGGTCTTACGGTGGCTATGTTCTTCATAGTTTGGTTTCTGGTAAGGAACAGGTATGTTGTGAAACGCCACCTTCCGGTTCCCGAAGAGAAATACACTGGCTGGGAGAAACTGTCTGCCAGAAAATTATATGTCGACGAACTTTATAACGCGCTGATCGTAAGGACTACTGAAGGTTTCGGTCGTGCAGGCAAAATGTTCGACAACAATGTCCTGGACAGGCTGGTAAACTTCATTGGCGAAGGTGCTGAAGACAGCGGTAAAGCCATGAAGAGGCTCCAAAACGGTAATGTGGAGAATTATGTACTGGTCATGTCCCTGGCTGTAGGAATAATTTTGATTGTTAACTTTTTTATCCAATAATAATGTCGTACCATCTATTAGCATTATTACTTATACCCCTAATCGGTTCAGCATTGCTGTTTGCCTTCAAAGGTAAGGCCGGTAAATATCTCGCCTTCGGGACTGCAATTGTTCAGATGTTGGTTACGTTTGCCATACTTTACTCCTTTGACACCAAACCTACGGTAGACAGCGTACTGCAGCACGAAATCAACGAGGCCTGGTTTGTCTCCATAAAAAGCAAACTCCATTTCGGTATAGACGGGATGAGTATGCTGATGCTGATGCTTACCAACATCCTTTCGGTACTAATCATCCTGTCCTCATTTAATGAGAAAACTTCCTACAGAAATTCTTTCTATGCGCTGATCCTGCTTATGCAGTTTGGTCTTGTAGGGGTTTTCACCGCTTTGGACGGTCTTCTTTTCTATATTTTCTGGGAAGTAACGCTTATTCCTATCTGGCTTATCGCAGGACTTTGGGGTCAGGAAAACAAAAGGTTTGAATTCACAACCAAATTCTTTGTATATACCTTCGTTGGATCGCTGTTTATGCTGGCCGGTTTTATCTATGTATACAGTTACTCGGCATCATTTGCACTGACGGATATGTATAATGCCGACCTGAACCTTACTCAGCAAACGGTAGTCTTCTGGTTTATCTTCTTCGCATTTGCGGTAAAACTGCCGGTATTTCCATTCCATACCTGGCAGCCTGACACCTATACATTTTCGCCCACGCAGGGAACCATGCTGCTTGCAGGTATTATGCTGAAAATGGCTGTGTACGGAGTACTCAGATATCTGCTGCCGGTTACACCCGAGGCTGTGGCAGGCATCTCCGGTGCCATTGTCATTATGCTGGCCATAATAGGCGTACTTCACGGAGCACTTATCGCACTCATTCAAAATGATTCCAAAAGGATCCTCGCATACTCCTCATTTTCACATGTAGGCCTCATGCTGGCGGGGATATTTGCATCAGCAATGCTGGTAATGAAGGGTACCTTCACTACTGAAGGTGGTACCGGTGCTTTAGTTCAGGCCTTCGCACACGGTATTAACGTAGTGGCTCTTTTCTACTGTGCGGACATCCTTTATAAAAGATTCAAAACCCGCGACATCCGTCAGATGGGTGGTCTTGCACGTGTTGCACCCCGGTTTGCAGTACTATTCCTCATCGTTGTCTTAGGTTCTGTAGGGTTACCGCTTACAAACGGTTTCATTGGTGAATTTATCCTGCTGAAATCCATATTCGATTTCAGTGTGATGGCCGCTATCGTTGCAGGTATTACCATCATACTGGCTGCTGCTTATCTTTTCAGATTTTATGGCAGAGCGATGTTCACCAACGGAGATGATGCGGTTCTGGCGACTGCAAAAGACCTTTCCGATGTGGAATTTGCAGTTCTGGCCAGTTTAGCCGGTATGGTTATCCTTTTCGGGGTGTATCCGCAACCGGTAATTGAAATGGTGAGTAGTTCATTGAAGTTCATCTACCAGTCCATGGTAAATTAATTTGATAATAAAGAAATGAGTGTATTAGTAATTATATTTCTCACAGCGGTTGTAACCCTGTTTTCGGGAGTCTTTAACCAGGGTAAACTGGCCAGGTATATTGGGATTGCCGGATTGCTGGCGGCCCTGTATGTATCTTATCTGCCGGAAGCTCAGTTCTTCAGCCAGTACCGGGCAATGTACGAGTTTGGACCCAACAGTGCGCTGTTCAGCAAAATTTCAATTGTCATCACACTTCTGCTGTTTTTTCTGGGTGGATTCTCATTCAGCAATCACCGCAGCCACCAGTCGGAGCTGTACGCACTGATGCTCTTTGCTCTTTCCGGTGCTGTTGTGCTTTTTGGATATCAGAATCTGGTAACTCTCTTCCTGGGTATTGAAATCCTGTCCATTCCCCTTTATGTAATGGCCGGGGCCAGCAAGACCAATCTTCGTTCCAACGAAGCCTCTTTAAAATATTTCCTGATGGGCTGCTTTGCCACCGGTTTCCTTTTGTTCGGTATCACGCTCGTTTACGGAACCGCAGGTAGTTTCGACCTTTATACAATCCATGCTTATGCACTGCAATTCCCAAAAGATGCAATGCTGATCATGGGTATGATTCTGATGCTTTGTGCAATGGCCTTCAAAGTGGCTCTGGCACCTTTCCATATGTGGAGTCCTGACGTGTACCAGGGATCTCCCTCACTGATCACCACCTTCATGATGAGCGTTGTTAAGATTGCCGGGTTCTATGCGCTTTTCAGACTGATGACAATCGCATTTGCAGGTGTTTATGACGAGTGGGTGAATATATTAGGTGTCTTCCTGATCATCACTCTGTTCCTCGCCAATGTAATGGCTCTGGCCCAGAGCAATGCCAAGCGGATGCTGGCCTATTCGTCGGTTTCCCATGCGGGTTATATAGCCCTTATCTTCTTCGGCATGAATAATATGTCTACCTACAATCTCGCCTTCTACCTGTTTGCCTATGCCCTGGCTTCTGTAGGAGTGATGATGAGTCTGATTTGGGTAGAGAAATTGAAACGCGAAACTTCCTATGCAGCCTTTAAAGGTCTGGCTAAATCTGAACCATTGCTGGCTACAGTGGCTGCGGTTTCAATGCTGTCTATGGCAGGTATCCCGCTTACTGCCGGATTTATGGGTAAGTTTTCTCTGTTTGCACAGGCTATGAACGGTGCAGCGTTTCTTGTGCTGGTGGCGGTGCTGGGTTCAGCAATATCGATTGCTTACTACCTGCGTTTGATCATCGCTATGTTCTTCTTCACCGAAAGCAGCTTCAAGACCACTGAAAAGGTAACACTAACTTATAATATTCTTGCGGTGTTCATCATCGTGGCTATCGTAGCGCTGGGCTTATATCCTGACCTGTTTGCCATGCAGTTTGGCCTTTAGTCAGATAAGAATATAATCAATACAGCGCAGCTCTCTGGAGTTGCGCTTTTTGTTTAAAGACGATTTAAATCATACTGTTCTTTGCCGGCTGATCGTAAAGTTACCCTAACTTTATTGGGATATTACAGTTGAATATGAAAATCTTTCTGTCCGCAACCCTTTTAATCTTCGGTGCTGTAACTGTTTTTGTGAGCAGTGCGGTCCTCTTTGACTTCTGTGGAATCAGAGCCCGCGAGGAGAACTTTGTCCCCTATATCGTCTGGACAAACTGGTTGTGCGGATTTTTGTATCTGGCTACAGCGTACGGTATCTACAGAGAAAAAAAATGGACTCTGTACTGTTTGGTTACAGCCCTGGTATTACTGGTCACTGCAACGACGGTTTTAATCATACATATCAAAAACGGCGGTCTGTATGAGATGAAAACCCTGGGAGCCATAGCTTTTAGAACTGCACTTACAGCATTATTTACAGTATTAACACCTAAATTTATTAAGCGATGAAAAAACTAATTGTATGCGCCTGTTTGAGTGTAGCGCTTATCGTGTCCTGTGATAAGAAGCAGGATGAACATGCTGAGCATACCGCCACAGAACAAAATGTTTCGAATAATCATGAGCACGCTGAGGAAGCCCAATCGGACGGCCATGCAAACACTGTTGCCGGTCTTGAACTGAATAACGGTAAGAAATGGAAAACAAACACCGAAATGTTTCCTTTCATTCAGGAACAGGAAAAGCTTATTAATGCCTTTGATTCTGATACGGGCGATTATAGGAAACTGGCCGAAGATCTCAGTTCTGCAAATGACAGACTTATTAAGAGCTGCACGATGACCGGTAAATCACACGACGTTTTGCATGTATGGCTTAGCAGTCATATGAAAAACATAGATCTGCTTGGAAAAGCGGCTAACCGCGAAGAGGCTGACCAAATAACAGACGCCCTGGAGGAATCAATGGAAACCTACCATCACTATTTTAACCAGCACGGAAAATAATAAATAGAGAACCTTCAGAAATTTTCTGAAGGTTTTTTGATTCCAAACGTTTCCCATTGAAAATATCAATTGTAACCAATTGCCGGAATTACTAAAATAAGCGGGAATAACCTTAGAAATGAATAAAATAAATGGTAAATTTAAAAATAATCCTTAAACAATATTATAATGAGTTCAAAAATTTATGACAGAGTAGAACTGAAACAAAAGTACGACAACTACATTAACGGAACATGGACACCCCCGGCAAGCGGGAAATATTTTGACGTGATTACACCTTTGGACGGTACTGTAATGAGTCAGGCCGCCCATTCCAATGAGCAGGATCTGGAAATGGCCGTTAACGCGGCCGAAGCTGCATTTGCGGATTGGGGTAAAACGTCCGTTACCGAAAGAAGTATTATTCTGAATAAGATAGCGGACCGGATGGAAGAGAATCTGGAAAAGATCGCGGTGGTGGAAACCATGGACAATGGAAAACCAATACGGGAAACACTAAATGCCGATATACCTCTGGCAATTGATCATTTCAGATATTTTGCGGGTGTAATCCGCGCCGAGGAAGGGTCACTTATGGAACTGGACAGTAATACTGTCTCCCTGATCGTGAATGAGCCCCTGGGCGTAGTTGCTCAGATCATCCCCTGGAATTTCCCAATTCTTATGGCAGTATGGAAGATAGCCCCGGCACTGGCTGCGGGCAACTGTGTGGTCTTAAAACCAGCCGAAAACACTCCTATTTCTATCCTCGTACTGATGGAGCTTATAGGAGACCTGCTGCCACCTGGCGTTCTGAACGTGGTGAACGGTTTTGGCGGCGAACTGGGACACGCATTGGTAACCAACAAAAAAGTGGCTAAAGCAGCCTTCACAGGTTCTACAGCTACAGGGAGAATGGTGATGCAGTATGCGACCGAAAACATCATTCCCGTCACTTTGGAACTTGGAGGTAAATCACCGAACGTATTTTTCGAGTCTGTAATGGATGAAGATGATGCCTTTTTCGACAAAGCCCTGGAAGGTGCGGCCCTCTTTGCTTTAAACCAGGGGGAAATCTGTACATGTCCGTCCAGGTTACTAATTCAGGAAAGCATTTACGATAAGTTTATAGAGAGGGTTGTAGAGAGAGTGAAAGCCATTAAAGCAGGGAATCCTCTGGACACTTCAACAATGATTGGAGCACAGGCTTCAAAAATTCAGTATGATAAGATCCTCAATTATATAAAACTCGGTCAGGAAGAAGGTTGTGAAGTTCTTTCCGGTGGAGATGCCAACAAACTGGGAGGAGAATTAGAGAATGGATATTACGTTCAGCCTACACTGCTTAAAGGTCATAATAAGATGAGAGTCTTCCAGGAAGAAATCTTCGGACCTGTTCTGGCGGTAACTACGTTCAAGGATGAAGCCGAAGCAATTAAGATAGCCAACGATACAATGTACGGTTTGGGTGCAGGCGTTTGGACGCGTGATGCTCACCAGCTGTACCAGGTTCCCAGAGCGATCCAGGCGGGAAGAGTCTGGGTAAACCAATATCATTCCTATCCTGCGGGTGCACCTTTTGGAGGATATAAGCAGTCCGGTATTGGTAGGGAAAACCATAAGATGATGCTTGATCATTACCGTCAGACCAAGAATATGCTTATTTCATACAGCAAAGAAAAGTTAGGGTTCTTCTAATTAACAAATGGCGGATTTGCATAATAAATCCGCCATTCTTTGCTTAAAAATCAACATTAATAAATTCCAAATGAATAAGATATCAAGATTTTCAGCAACACCAGCAGCATTGGAGCTTATAAGACAGCTTTCCGAAGAATTTGGCGAGCTGATGTTTTACCAGGCGGGTGGATGTTGTGAAGGGACACAGCCGCAATGTTTCCGAAAAGGTCATTTTTATCCCAGAACTAAGGATGTAAGCATCGGGACCGTACTCGGCTTTCATTTTTGGATAGATCATGATTTATTTGAATACTGGAAATACAGCCATTTTGAGTTGGATGTAGTGGAAGGCTTCGGCGCAGGTGGGTTTTCACTGGAAACAGCTAAAAAAAAGACCTTCAAGATCAATTACCGGCTTTTCAGTCAGCAGGAACTTGATAATTTGGAAGACACATTGCTTTATCACCAATACATGGAATATGAAAAAGTGAAGCAGCAAGGTTTTTAGGAAAAGCGAAAAGCACCTCAATCAGGGTGCTTTTCGTTTTATCAGATTTTATTTAAATACCAAACATTATGCTTTACGGTAAAACTTACTCCTGGGATTTCGCCTCGTCCCAAAGTAAGTCCATTTCCTGAAGCGACAGGTCAGTCAGTACCAAATTTCTCTGCAGCGCTATGGATTCCATCTTTTGGAAGCGGGAAATAAATTTGTGATTGGTTCTTTCCAGTGCAGAATCAGGGTTAATTCCGGTTAGGCGTGCATAATTGATAAGCGAAAAGAAGACATCCCCGAGTTCTGCTTCTTTCTTATCCGGATCGGTTTCCGCATGAAACTCGGCAAGCTCTTCATCTACCTTTTTCCAGGCATCCTCAGCACTGGCAAATTCAAACCCAATACCTTTCACCTTTTCCTGAATGCGGTAGGCTTTTACGATGCTCGGCGTGCCTTTGGAGACACCGGAAAGCACGGACTTATTACCTTCCTTAAGTTTTAGTTTTTCCCAGTTCTGCTTTACTTCCTCTTCATCAGCCACCTCTACATCGCCATAAATATGCGGATGACGGAAAATAAGTTTTTCATTCAGCGAGTTGATGACATCTGCAATATCAAAACTCCCTTTTTCGGAGCCGATTTTAGCGTAGAAAACCAAATGCAGCAGCACATCGCCAAGTTCTTTTTTGATTTCAGGTATATCCTCTTCCAGCAAAGCATCCGAAAGTTCATAAACTTCCTCCAGCGTAAGATGGCGCAGCGACTGAAGGGTTTGCTTTTTGTCCCATGGACATTTTTCCCGCAGATCGTCCATAATATCCAGGAGACGGGAAAAAGCTTCTAATTTTTCTGCTTTAGAGTTCATCAGGTTACGCTATTTCAGTTCCACCATTTCGGAAACCTCAACATCGTACCCGCCCACAAGAGGCTTAAGATCCGGGCTCTGAGTGATGACGCGGAATTTGTTGATGCCCAAATTCTTTAGGATTTGTGTGCCGATGCCGTAATCGCGGAAATTGGAAGCCAGTGTCGGACGCTTTTCGGCGCCGTCCTGATAATCCAGGAACTGCTGAAGTTTGCGCATTGTATTTTCGGAATTGGATACATTGTTGATGAAGATGAAGGCGCCTTTACCTTCCTCATTAATCATAGATGTCACCTTTTCCAGTAGCGGTTTTTCACCGGTAATCAGACGGCTCAAGACGTCAAAATAGGAATTGGATGCCTGCACGCGTACCAAAACCGGTTCATCTACCGTCCAGGTGCCTTTTGTAAATGCAAAGTGTAACTGTTCTGTGCTTGATTCTTTAAATGCATAAAAGTCAAACTCACCATACATCGTCTTCACTTTACGCTCCTCAATTCTTTCAATAAGGTCACCTTTTTTAAGCTGGTAATGAATCAGATCTTCAATGGAAACTATTTTCAGGTCCAATTTCTTTGCAAGCTCCATGAGTTCCGGCAAGCGGGCCATGGAACCGTCCTCATTCATGATTTCACAAATTACACCACCTTCTTTCAGGCCGGCCAGTTTAGTAAGGTCAATGGCAGCCTCGGTATGTCCGGCACGTTTCAGTACACCCCCTTTCTTAGCGCGCAGCGGGAAAATATGTCCCGGACGCATAAAGTCGGCAGGTTTCGTATTTTCGTCCATCAGTGCCAGGATAGTTTTGGACCGGTCGCTGGCAGAAATACCGGTTGAAACACCTTCACCCAGAAGGTCTACAGATACGGTAAAAGCTGTTTCCTTGGGATCGCTGCTTCTTGTAACCATAATGTCCAGGCCTAACTCATCACAACGTTTTTCCGGCAGCGGTGTGCAGATCAGCCCGCGGCCGTGAATGGTCATAAAATTAATGATTTCGGGTGTTGTAAGTTCCGCGGCTGACAGAAAATCACCTTCATTCTCACGGTTTTCATCATCAACAACAATGATGATCTTACCGTTTTTCAGGTCTTCTATGGCTTCCGGAATAGTATTGAGTTTAATATCGGACATCTTTACTTTATTTCGCGCAAAGATAATGATTTAAAAGGGGTATGACAATTTTTGATGTATTGGCAACACTTTGGAAAAAGACTGTAGCCCCATGAATTTTTTATCGCCGCAATGCACAAAGCAACCGTTTATTAACAATTATTAACATATTTTTCTATCTTTGCCTCTTGTGTGTTCTGGTGCTGCGGTACGGTCTCGATGAGTATATTTCATTACTATAAAGACTTCGCAGCTTTCTGACAATGATCCTATATTTCCGGTAGATGAGTGTAGTAGCAAGGCAGGGTTTTAAATATACAGTTATAGGCTATCTGGGATTTATCCTGGGTGCACTTTCAACTTATTTTGTCTTTCCCTATGATTTTGCATTTTACGGCAAGCTGAGTTATATCCTTACCACCGCCGAGATCATGGTCCCTGTAGTTGTATTCGGACTTTCCTATGCTAATGTTAAATTCTTTCACCAAACACAGAAAGAAGGCCGGCATCAGAATGTGCTTTCGCTGTCACTGTTAGGAATTCTGTTTAATTTTGTGGTTTTTACTGGCCTTTTTCTCCTGTTCCATTATGTTTTCCCCGAATACAAACAGGAAGAGTGGTGGAAGTTGAAATATATTATCCTGCTGCTGGTATTGGTACTGTCCATATCCCACGTACTGAACAGGTATGTATCCAATTTCAAAAGGATTGTAGTACCCAATATTTTTGAGAATATCTTTCCGAAACTGGCCAATCTGGGAGCGTTCTGCCTGTTTATATTCTTTGGAATGAGCCAGCCCTCGGCCTTCGGCTTTTTCTTCGCCATGTTTGTAATGTCTACGGTGGGTTATTTTGTGTATGCCAACTCACTGGAAAAAATAAAGCCGGACTTCAGTACTGCATATGTAAAAAAAGATGCGTTATGGAAGGATATTTTGAACTACAGCTTTTTTGGATTCCTGGGCAATATAGGTAACTATATCGCTATAAAAATTGATAAATTCATGATCGGCAATTCGCTGGGAATGGAAGAACTGGGTATCTACTCTACTCTGTTCGCCATGATTTCGCTGATATCGATACCGCAACTTGGACTTTTCAATATCTCGGCGCCTATCATCAACAAAAGCATCGCCGAAAATGATATGGAGGAACTGGACCGTTTCCACAAAAAGACGTCACTGAGTCTCTTCTTTTTAGGTGCTGTACTGTTTTCCTGCCTTCTCGTTGGCTTCCCCTATCTGGTAAGCTTTATTAAGAACGGCACCATGCTGCGCGAATCCGAACCAGTAATCTGGATCCTGGGCTCGGCAATTCTGTTCGACCTGGCTACCGGCTTCAACGGAAACATTATATCAATGTCCAAATACTACCGTTATAATATCGTATTCATGATTTTCCTGGCGGCACTGACCATTGGACTCAACTATTATTTCCTGGAGCATACCGGTCTGGGTATAGCCGGTGTTGCGCTCGCCACGGCGATATCGCTCACACTGTACAACGTCGTAAAAATAAGTTTCAATTATTATAAATTCAGCGTACATCCGCTGTCAATTGAAATGATTTTTGTGTCCATTATTACAACAATGGCCATCACCGTAGCCATTATTCTGCCCGATTTCAGCAATAACTTCATCAACCTCATTTTCAAGCCCATCATTGTTTTAATAATGATCTATGTAGGGAACCATTTCCTGAAGATTTTCCCTATCCATGACTATGTGAACAGGAATTTTATCCGCAGTATTTTTAGACTTGGTAAATAACTTTTAAATCATTGAACGCAATGCTGCATGCAGCGCGTCCGCAACTGCTTTTTGCGAATACGCCTGCTGAAAATTAAATGAGCATGCCGAAGCATTTAATAACAATTCCTCAATATTTTCTCTTTCGTTAAAAATAAAAGGAAATTCCTTTGCAGGATAATCTTCGGGGAAAACAGCGCATTTGCCAAAACGGATCGCATCACCCAGATTACCCGTCATTTTGGTAACTCCATAAAATTCCTTCTGACTGAAAAAAGTGGTTTCAGACTGTAACGGACACCAGAGAACCGATGCTTTTCGCATCCACGTTTCAAACGTTTTTGAATCTACTTTTTCCGTGAAGTACTGAATACTCACATTACCGGGTTTACTTTTGCCGAATTCGACAATCCATTTCAATTCCTCGCCGGCTGCCTTACCAAGAAAAACGACCTCAACCTCCGACCTAAAATATCTGAGTTTTTGAAATATGCCGGCATAATCCCGCCGCTTTTGCGATACAGAGCCGGGAATGACGATGCAGAATCTGTCTGGGTTGACCTTATCAGAGAATTCATTAAACAAAACCGGCAAAGATTTATAAGGAGCTTTTACACCATCAGGACTGAGAAGCAAAAGATGTTTGACTTTGCTGTAAACACGTGGTGCGGACCGCAAGCCTTCTTTCAGCAACAATTTCAAACGGTACGTATAATCATCCTGGAAAATTCCGCCAAACAGCTTGAAGGCAGAAGCCCGGCTGAAATTCTGATTGTGGACGATCACAGCTGTATTGAACTGTTCAGTGATCCTATCAAATATATTAAAATAGCGGTGTACGGTACCGATAATCACCAGATCATAATCCGCGTCTTTCAGCATTCCCAAAAGATCAGGAGGTATTGTAATAATGCTGTCCGTGGCCGGCTTCTCAATAAGCTTAAAAACTTTTTCTGATAAATAATAATCTACTTCAAACTCTGCAGAATCCTGCATCAGCTGTACAAAATTACCCGCGATTTCCGCATGGGTATCCATTTCTATGTAGGCAATTCCTTTCACTGGTCATGTACTTTCTGACCGCCGGAAAAAGTTTGCAATACTTTTGTCTGCAGAATTCTGTCTTCAGAAATATTCATCAGATTATCACTTAAAACTACAAAATCAGCAGATTTCCCCACTTCCAGGCTACCCAGTTCATTGTCCTGGAAGGCTGCCTTAGCCGCCCAAATGGTAATACCGCGCAGCGCCTGTTCTCTTGTCAGCGCGTTTTCTTTCTGAAAACCGCCGACAGGTAAGTGTTTAGCATCTTTTCTGGCTACAGCCGCATAAAAAGTTTTGATCGGATTGATCTCCTCCACCGGAAAATCCGTTCCCAATGGCAACCACCCGTTCTGCTGCAGCAAATCCTGATAGGCATACGAATGTTTTAACCGTTCTTTTCCAAGTCGGGTTTCAGCCCAGTTCATATCCGAGGTTGCATGGGTAGGTTGCACAGACGGAATGACACTATACTTACCGAACAACCCAACATCATCTTTATCCACAATCTGGGCATGCTCAATACGCCAGCGTCTGTCGTTTTTACCGTTCAGGACATCGCCATAGATTTGGAGAATAGTCCTGTTGGCCGAGTCACCGATGGCGTGGGTACACATTTGAAGATTACTTTTGCTGAGTTTCTGCGCCAGATTTAGGAAGTGTTTTTTATCTTTTAGCAGGAATCCTCTCCACCCCTTCTTGTCTGAATAATCGTGCAGCAGGCAGGCGCCCCGCGAGCCTAGTGCTCCGTCTGAATAAACCTTGTAGCCCCCAAAAGTGATATTACCATTGGTAAACCGTCCTTTGCCAATCCATTCTGAATAGGTGCCCGGATTATCTTCAAGTAAAGCGAAGATTTTCATTTTCAGAATTTCCTGCTCC
Organism: Bacteroidota bacterium; assembly: GCA_023386965.1. Lineage (GTDB taxonomy): Bacteria > Bacteroidota > Bacteroidia > Flavobacteriales > Weeksellaceae > Marnyiella. The sequence continues at coordinate 9,510 of JAEWIR010000014.1, read as the reverse complement.
TGGGCTTTTTCCAAAAGACCAAATGTATGTGCAGACATGCCGCAATCGTGCAGCGAAGTCAGACCGTAGGAAAAACACTCTTTCTGCAGTTCACCGAAATACCGGATCGCCAAGTCATCCGAAATTTCAGGGATATGTTTTTCCACCAACAGCATGGCGTTATCAATAAGAATACCTGTGAGTTTTCCGTTAATCTTTTCAATTTCCCCACCCCTCACTTTGGTTTTAGCTGTAATCCCGGCGATATCCAGTGCTTTCTGGTTAGCAATTGCTGCGTGGCCATCAACCCTTTTTAAGTACACCGGACGGTCGGGAAACAACTGATCCAGTTTCGACTTATTGGGAAATTCCTTTACGGTCCAGTTATTCTGGTCCCAACTGCGGCCGTAAATCCATTCCAAAGGTGCAGTTTTAGAATATGCAGTGAGCCTCTGAATACTCTCTTCCCAGGATTTTGTGCCCCACAGTTCACATTTCCATTTATCGGTTGCATAGCCGCTAAAATGACAGTGGGCATCAATGAAACCGGGGAAAACAGTTTTTCCCTGCAAGTCCTGAGTATTTTTTGAACGGTAGAAATTAAGGATGTCGCTGCTTTTTCCCACTGCTACAACTTTACCATCTGAAACCGCCATTGCTTCAGCTGTGTCAAAATTTTGATTGACAGTGTAGATCTTAGCGTTGTGGATAATGAGATCGGCCGGTTTTTGAGCGGTAAGCAAAATTGAAAACAGTAGCAGGATCACTGTAGAGACAAGTCTCGACTTATCCGTATGGGTGAAAATTATATTCATTTTATTCTTCATCTCTAAATTTGTCTTTTTCCCAGTTCTGAGGATTGTTTGAAATATATTGGAAAATTTTCTCATATGCTTCCTTGCTGCGCACAATGTGATCGTGAAAAGATCGCTGCCACCTAAAACCAGCATTTCCTTTAAGGTGAATTGCCTTAGAACTGGTGGTTTTGTAGGCACCCATTAATGACGAAACGGTCTTAATCTTTAATTCTTCGCTTTCAACCTTTGATCTGTCAATTTGAAACAGAAGATGTACATGATTTGGCATAACTACAAAATTATGAAGTTCCAGATAATGATATTGCTCCGCCAGCCAAAGAATCTGCCTTTTAGCAATCAGTCCGGAATCATTTAGATAAACTTCGGCATAATGTACTTTCCCAAAGTGATGGCGGCGGTCTTTGTGCAAACGGTTATAAAATAGATTCCATCCTAACTGTAATCATAATTCAGCATTCTGTTTCTTTTCCTGCTTTGCATTTTCGTGGTTTTTTTAGTGACAGGTCGTAACCTGTCAACCATAGCGCAAAGTGACAGGTCGTGACCTGTCACTTCAGGCATGATTTCTGCCACATCTCCTTCCACCGCAAATTCCTGATATACATTATTTCATCCTCAGTCAGTTCCCGATTACTGTTTTGCCTTATATAAGAGTTCATTGTAATGAAAAATTCTGACAGGGATTTGTTCTTCAGGGAAGATTTGACCGATGAGATAGCCGCCAAAGGCAAACTGAGCCCTATATTGTAATAATATTCACCCAGCTTTCTGGCTTTCTGATTTTTGTATTTATAGGCCGTAGGTCTAAGGTGTTTTACCCAGAGGTCTTTCACAGTGTGAATTTCCCAGCCGTTCTTTTTAGCCAGCATGACGTCTATATTGTCCCAACCAAGTACAGGTCTCAGACCGCTCATATCGAGAAAACACTGTTTTCGGTAGGCTTTTATCGGTCCGCGCACATGGTTTTTGGACGACAGATTTTCAAAAATCCACTGCCGCTTTTCATCCTTAAAATCATAAGCCAGCTGTTTTTCGAATACGGATTTCTTGATCCGCACCAAACCCGAAACCATACCGGCTTTCGGGAAGTCGCGGAAGACCTGCTGAACCTTCTGAAGGTAATCTGCGGGAAATATAATATCCGCATCGAATTTACAGATGACATCAAAAAGATCAAGATCTGCAGTGGCAAGTCCCTGATTGAAAGTGCGAACCACTTTGGCTCCGGGCTCGTGCAGTGACTTATCAAGATTTTTTAGGCTGAATCTGGAATCCCTGCTCACGAAATCACGGACAATTTTTTCGGTATTGTCGGTAGATCCGTCGTTGGTTACCACTACACAAAAATCTGTAAAACTCTGGTGCCGCAGCGATTCCAGGCAAAATGCAATATTCTGTTCCTCGTTATGTGCGGGAATAATGATCAAAAACTTCACTTCACGTGATTATTTATGCGGTTGAAGCATGTTTTTCGGATCCAGGATATCATCCAATTTTTCGCGGGTAAGCAGACCGTGTTCCAGCACCAGATCGTACACGCTTTTGCCCGATTCCAGCGCCTCCTTGGCAATGACTGAAGAGTTTTTGTATCCAATATAGGGATTCAGCGCGGTTACGATACCGATACTGTTTTTTACCATATTCAGGCACACCTCTTTATTGGCTGTTATGCCCACAATGCATTTTTCCCGGAGTGTATCCAGGGCGTTGCACAGGAACTGTATGTTTTCCATAATGGCGTGTGAAAGCACCGGTTCCATTACGTTAAGCTGTAGCTGCCCTGCTTCAGCAGCGAATGTCACCGTGAGGTCATTACCAATCACTTTATAGCACACCTGATTCACTACTTCGGGAATAACAGGATTTACTTTTCCAGGCATAATGGAAGACCCCGGCTGCATAGGCGGCAGGTTGATTTCAAAAAGACCTGCACGTGGTCCCGAGGACAAAAGCCTCAGATCATTACAAATTTTGGAAAGCTTAACCGCGAGTCGCTTGGTGGCTGATGAATAAATGACATACGAGCCGGTATCGGGTGTAGCTTCAACCAAATTAGGTGCGGAAACAATCGGTAAGCCTGTAATTTCAGCCAGGTTTTCTGCGCAAAGCCGGGCATAGCCCAATGGAGCATTAAGACCAGTCCCAATGGCTGTGGCACCCATATTTACCTCAACAAAAAGTTTGGCGTTATTGTTAAGTTTCTCAATATCTTCCTGAAGATTTGCAGCGAAAGCCTCAAACTCCTGTCCCAGAGTCATCGGCACGGCATCCTGCAATTGAGTGCGGCCCATTTTCAGGACATCCTGAAATTCTGCACCCTTGGCACGAAAGGCACTTACTGTGGTTTTTACCTTTTCAACTAGTTTCTGATTCATCTGTATCAGGGCCAGTTTGATGGCCGTTGGATACGCATCGTTCGTAGACTGCGAAAGGTTGATATGGTCATTTGGTGAACAGAACTGGTAATCGCCACGATTTTTACCCATTTTTTCCAAAACACGGTTAGCTATTACTTCATTGGCATTCATATTAACAGAAGTACCTGCGCCACCCTGAATCATATCTATAGGAAACTGGTCATGTAACTGCCCCTCCAGCAGTTCATCGCAAACCTCTGCAATTTTATGGTACAGTTGCTCGTCCAGCAAGCCGAGTTCATAGTTGGTTTTTGCCGCTGCTTTTTTTACAAAAGCAAGACCCCGGATAAACTCCGGATAAGAAGAGAGAAGCTGACCTGAAATTTTAAAGTTCTCGATTGCACGCTGGGTTTGAACGCCGTAGTAAGCGTTTACAGGAACGCTGAGTTCGCCCAGCAAATCACTCTCTTTTCTATAGTTTTCCATTTGTTTTTATTTTGGGAAAGTTAAGGCTTTTTCCATAAAGCAAAAAACGCATTTCCCTTTGAAAATGCGTTCTGTAAATGATTTGCATCATCCTATTTCTGAGGATATTTCTGTATCAGCGCCTGTAAGATGGCCCAGGTTTCCATATCCACCGTGCCGTCAGCTTTCTGTGGGCGGAAATGATACTGGAAAGCTTCCACGACCTTACGGTTCTCACTGTTCCATGTTCCTGTTGGAGTAATATCATAGCCAAACTGCTGCAGCATTGCCTGAACCTGCATAATGAAAGATGAGCTGTTCTGCGCTGCCATAAAGGCTTCCGGTGTTGTTGTAGTCATAAAACTCATCATAGTGGCATCATCATACCACATTCCGATCTGATACTCGTCATAGAGCCTCTTCCATGGGAACAAAGGTCCCGGATCCTGCTTTCTGGTAGGCGCCACATCCGAATGCCCCAAAACATTGGTTGGCGGAATCTGATACCTGTTAACAATATCTTTCGCCAGCGCAGCCACTTTTTTCAGCTGAACCTCATCGTAAGGCACAAAAACGCGGGTACCGGATGCATCTGTGGTGAAGCCCGTGTTTACTATTTCAATCCCAATGGAAGTGTCGTTTAAATTCTTATCCTTTCTCCAGGCACTGATGCCGGCATGATACGCACGCTTGTTTTCATCAACCAACTGATAAATTTCATTATCCCCGGTGGCATTAACCAAATAATGCGAACTTACGGCCTGTTGCGTAAGTACGGTTTTGGATTTTTCCTCATCCAGCGCCGTATAATGCAGGATTACATATTTCTGACGGAAGTTTTGGGCGACGGCAGGAAAATAAGTTTTAACAACATTGTATCCGGCGGGTCTGGCACTAACTATGGAGCCGTGACTCATTGTATTATCATTCTTTGTGATGTCACCTATGTTCTGAGTATAAAACTCCACACCGTGAGAAACCGTAAGTCCAGATTTTGCAGGTGCAGCAGGAGCGGGTTTTGGAGTTTGACTTTTTGAAACAGCTGTTGTTTTCACCGGTGTGTTTCTTACCGTAGTTCTTTTCTGAGAAGCACACGAAACGATCAGCGTGCTTAATCCCATGATATATAATGCCTTAGTCATATTTTCCCTGTTTATTAAAATAATTTTATCAAAAATACGAAAATTTATAAGTAATTTTTTTTGGTTCGTAACTAAATCATTTCTATATTTGCACTCGCAATTACAGAACAGAAGGTCATCAAAATATTGCAATAGGAGGGTTGCCGGAGTGGTTAACGGAGCAGTTTGCTAAACTGTCGACCTGCAAGGGTCGCGTGGGTTCGAATCCCACACCCTCCGCAACCTTTGGAAAGTATACTCGGGGCGTAGCGTAGTCCGGTCATCGCGCCTGGTTTGGGACCAGGAGGTCGCAGGTTCGAATCCTGCCGCCCCGACTTTTTTTTATAAAATTCCTTCGGGAATTTTTTTTATTGGCACTTAAGGGTGCGTAGCTCAGCTGGATAGAGCATCTGCCTTCTAAGCAGACGGTCCCAGGTTCGAATCCTGGCGCGCTCACTGAAAAGAGAAATCAGAACTGGTTTCTCTTTTTTTATTTTTGCCCTATGAAGCATCTTGTAATTATCGGCACTGTTTTTCCTGAACCCAATTCTACGGCAGCAGGCAGCAGGATGATGCAACTCATCAACTTTTTCCTTTCCGAAAATTACAAAATCACATTTCTGTGCGCCGCCTTACCCACTGAGTACAGCACCAATCTGGAATCACTAGGCGTTGAAACCAAAACCGTAAAATTAAACGATAGTTCTTTTGAAAAGGTGATTCAGGAACTGAATCCGGATACTGTATTATTTGACAGGTTCACTACGGAAGAGCAGTTCGGCTGGAAAGTTGCCGAAGTAGTGCCGCAGGCAGTCAGGATCCTTGATACGGAAGACCTCCACTTTCTGCGCAAAGGCAGAGAAGAAGCATTTAAGCAGGGAGTTGAATGCAGCCTTTCGCATCTGACCAATGACATTTTCAAAAGGGAGATGGCTTCAATATTAAGATGCGACCTCAGCCTGATCATTTCAGAGTTTGAGATGGTTTTACTCACCAATACCTTTAATATACAACCGGAACTGCTACATTATTTGCCTTTATTTGCCGAAAATTCAGTTGAAAGTCCTCGTTTTAAACACCGCCAGAACTTCCTAAGTATCGGAAATTTTCTGCACGAGCCCAACTGGCATACGGTCCTACGAATCAAAAAGCTATGGAAGGAAATCAGACGTCAAATTCCAGAGGCTGAAGTTCATATTTATGGCGCCTATGTCCCGCAAAAAGCCATGCAACTGCATAATATTAAAGAAGGTTTTTTGGTTAAAGGACGCGCCATCTCCGTATCAGAGGTTTTTAGCAAAGCCCGCGTACTCCTGGCACCCATCCCATTTGGTGCCGGCATAAAGGGCAAGTTGCTGGATGCGATGTCGCTGGGACTGCCCAATGTTACGAGTTCAATTGGCGCTGAAGCCATGCCTGGTTCGCTACCGTGGAGCGGCTATATTGCTGATGAGGAAGCGGATTTTATTGGAAAAGCCGTCCTTCTCTACAGGGACAGTGCGGCTTGGTATACTGCGCGCCACAACGGTTTCAGAATTATAAATGAGCGCTTCAGCAAAGACCTGTTTCTGCCTGATTTCTCAAGCAAATTAGTCCATATCTCCGAAAACTTAAGTGAATTAAGGGCGAAGAATTTTATGGGACAGATCTTACAGCATCATCAGTTCCAAAGCACAAAATATATGGGCAAATGGATTGAAGAAAAAAACCGTGGACAGGTTAATTAACCTAGTTCTTTTGCAGGAGCAGGGACATCCATTCCTCGCGCTGCTGTTTGTTTTTCAGGACCAGATTGCATTTATTACAAACTTCCAGAATATCATCTACATCAAAAAAGCAAAGTCCCGAAAGAAGAAGTTGGCCGCCGCTGTTCAGCACTCCTTCGTAGGTCGGAATATCCGAAATCAGGATATTACGGTTAATATTGGCCAAAATAATGTCAAATTTTTCGGCACCAAGATTGTCCGCACTGCCTAAAGAAATAGAAAGCTCCACATTATTCCGTGCTGCATTTTCCTTTGAATTTTCCACCGACCATTCGTCAATATCAATAGCAACAGTCCTGCCGGCACCTCTCTGTTTGGCAAAGATGGCCAGTACTGAAGTTCCGCAACCCATGTCCAAAACGGTTTTGTCCGTGAAATCCATTTCCAGCATCTGTTCGATCATCAAATGGGTGGTTGGATGATGTCCGGTACCAAATGACATTTTGGGTTGGATCACAATTTCATAAAGATTTGGGTTTGGCTTATGAAATTCGGCGCGAATGAGCACTTTATCGGCCACATAGATCGGCTCAAAATTCTTCTCCCACTCTTCGTTCCAGTTAATATTGGGCATTTCGCGGAAAGTGTAGGAAATTTTGATCTCCTCATTATGCATCAATGCAATATTGGAAAGCTCCTTTTCATCAAAAATATCTTTAGGAATATAGGCCAGGATACCGTCATGCTCTTCTGTAAAGCTGTCGAAGCCCACTTCAATCAGTTCAGCCATCAGAATCTCGTTCCAGGGTTGTAGCGGCTCAATTTTAAAGTCGAATTCCAGATAGTTTTGCATCTTAATTTTTTTACAAAAATAGGTTTAATCGTGCAGCCTGCCAAGTGATGATAAAAGGTATAGGGACAGCAGCTTTACCTAAGATAAATTTGCAGCCGCTACTTGCCAACTTTCCTTATTTTTGCTGAAACGACTTCCCGATGACCGACAATATTCAGAAAAAAATAGAAGACCTGCGTACAGAGCTTCATCAGCATAATTATAACTATTATACGCTGGATGAGCCTTCCATTTCTGATTTTGAATTTGACATGTTGCTGAAAGAACTTCAGGGGCTGGAAGCAAAACATCCTGAGTTTTATGATGCCAATTCGCCCACAATGCGCGTGGGAGGAGCCATTACCAAGAATTTCCCTACAGTTAGCCATCAGTTCAGAATGTATTCCCTGGACAATTCCTACGACTTCAATGACCTGGAAGAATGGGAAAAACGGGTGCAGCGAACTTTGGACGAGCCTGCAGAATATGTGGCAGAACTCAAATATGACGGAGCCTCCATTTCCATCCTTTATGAAAACGGACTGCTGAAGGAAGCTGTAACACGCGGCGACGGTTTCCGCGGTGATGAAATTACGCCTAACGTTAAGACCATTTCCGATATACCGCTCCAGATTAAAGGTGATTTTCCTGAAAAATTCTATGTTCGGGGTGAAATTTACCTGACACGAAAAAATTTTGAAAAAATCAATAAAAGGCGGGAGGAAGAAGGTTTCGACCCTTTTATGAATCCCCGGAATACGGCCAGTGGAAGTCTGAAAATTCAGGATTCGGCTGAAGTAAGGAAACGCGGTCTTTCGTCGGTGATCTACCAATCCATCAGTGCCGAAAATACGGCCAATACGCATTGGGAACAGCTGCAGCAGGCTAAATCCTGGGGTTTCCGAATTTCTGAGCAGATGAAACTCTGTAAAAACCTGGACGAAGTAAAGGAGTTCATCACTTATTGGGATACCGGCCGTCATCAACTGGGCTTTGATATTGACGGAATTGTAGTGAAAGTCAACAGCCTGGCTCAGCAAAAGAAGTTGGGATTCACGGCAAAATCACCGCGCTGGGCAACAGCACATAAATTCAGGGCAGAGAAAGTGGAAACCCAGCTTCAGAGGGTGACATATCAGGTAGGACGGACCGGTGCCATAACACCTGTGGCCAATCTCCAGCCGGTTTTACTTGCCGGAACTGTAGTAAAGAGAGCGAGTTTGCACAATGAGGACATCATTGCCAAACTTGACCTTCATGATCACGACTTTGTTTACGTTGAAAAAGGCGGTGAGATCATCCCGAAGATTGTGGGTGTTAGCGAGGAAAAGAGAGCGGCCGGCAGTTCGCCGGTGCAGTACATCAAAAATTGCCCAGAATGCGGAACTGAACTGGTGAAGGTAGAAGACCAGGCCATCCATTTTTGCCCGAACGACCTGCACTGTCCGCCACAGGTGGTGGGACGGATGATCCACTATGTCTCCCGCAAAGCCCTGAACATCGATAATCTGGGCAGCGAGACCATTGAACAGCTTTACCGTGCGAAACTCGTGGAAAACCCAGCCGATTTTTACGCACTTACAAAGGAGCAGCTTTTACCACTGGAAAGGATGGCCGAAAGGTCGGCACAGAATATCATAGACGGCATTGAAAAATCAAAGGAAATTCCTTTTGAAAAAGTACTTTACGGCATCGGAATCAAGCATGTAGGGGAAACAGTAGCGAAAAAGTTGGCTAAAAACTTCCGCAGTATTGAAGAACTTAAAAATGCCACGGCTGATGAGTTGGTTCAGGTGGAGGATATTGGCGGTAAGATTGCTGTAAGCATCACCGCATTTCTGCAGAATCCTGAAAACCTGCTGATGCTGGAGCGTCTGAAGTCGTATGGAGTGCAGCTTGAAGCAGGTGAAGATACGAATGAACTCGTGAGTACTAATTTAGAAGGCAAAACCTTCCTGTTCACCGGAAAACTTTCCCTTTTCACACGTGATGAAGCAGAAGAGATGGTGGAGAAGCATGGCGGCAAAAACATATCCGCCGTTTCCAAAAACCTTAACTATCTGGTGGTTGGCGAGAAAGCGGGCAGCAAACTGAAGAAAGCACAGGAAATCGGGACTATAGAGGTGCTGGATGAGCAGCAGTTTTTGGATATGATAAATAAATAGTTTTCCGGGGGCTGCGGCGGCGAAGGCGCCGCCGCCCCGGGAAAACTCAGCATAAAGCCTCTAAATT
>JAEWIR010000045.1 GCA_023386965.1 Bacteroidota bacterium | reverse complement strand
GCAACAACCGCCTTAACTGTAAACTCCTCTTTCAAATCTGACCCCTCAAGTCTCTCCTGCGCTTCCCCATATCTCGTTACCTCGAATTGGGACTGCAAAATTACAACTTAATTTTAAACTGCCAAATATTTTTTAATAAAATTTTAAAGCGCTTTTCGCTGCTCTAATCTCTTACCACCAAAACCCTGACTACTTCGCTCCCTGGTCTCTCGATTTGGGATTGCAAAGATACCTAAATTTCCACTCCCTCCAAATAAAATGATGCAAAAATATCAGGCAATTGTGTAAATGACTGAGGGTGAAGGGGGAAATTTCAACTGAGAATATTATTAAGAGATTCTGTATGGAGTATATCCCCGGATAAGCTGCTTAAATAGGCAGCCCACTCTCTAAGGTTATTTAAGCTGGGTATAAACCAAGCTAAGAAAATCCGCGAATGAGCGTTCTAATCTTATAATATCACCCGACTTAAGGTTAATGCCCGCCTCGCCATAAGGTGCCGACTGTACCTGGAAGGCCTGAAGCTGCAAATACTGCGAGGGTTGTTTTACATCTGCTTTAAACTTCACTGAGGAACCCAGAAGTTTACGGGTAGACAGTGTATAGGTTTCGCCATCGGTAAGCTTCCTTACTGTATAAGTGCGCTCCTTAAACTTTATATTCTCTTTATTCAAAGAAATACTCTGGTCCTGCGCGGGTGGTGCATATATATAGAGCAGCCCTTTCTCCTCAGGAATTTGATCTGTGGGCAGATAGTATAAACTGATTCTGTAATTCCAGGCATCAAATTTCTGAACTTTGCCGTCAATGGCTTCATAAGGACGCCAGGAAAAAGCATTAGCACCAATTTCTTTAGCCTTCTTATATATAAGTCCAAAAACTTTCGCATCGTCAGTTGAGAATCCCTGGACTTCCACTTCACCCAAATATTCGGCCTTTGAAATCTCAGGGTTAATCCGGTACAGCTCTTTTTCTGCTCCCTCCCGGCTTTTAACCACTTTGTTCCAGATCACATTCTGGCCAAACGCCCAATGTACGGCAATTACTGCCGACAAACAGATCAGCTTTCTCATTCTCACACCATTATAGTCTGCAAACATTCCTGTAAACTGTTCTCCCAATACCGTGGTTCTATTCCGTAGGCAGACTCAATCCTGTCCAGTGCCAGTGTGCTGCGTCGCGGCCTGGCAGCGGGCGTTGGATATTCTGCGGTTGTAAGTGCTTTGATCTTTATATCAGAACCGGACAGTTCAGCAATTTTTTTAGCAAAATGAAACCAGGTAGTTTCGCCATAGTTCGAAAAATGAAAGATCCCATAAACCGGCCGTTCCGATTTTATGATCTGCATTATGGCGTCGGCAAGATCGTTTGCGTTGGTTGGCTGGCCAAACTGGTCGTTTACCACGCCTATCTGATCTCTTTCGGCAAAAAGATGAAGCATGGTTTTCACAAAATTCTTATTGTGTTCCGAATACAGCCAGGAAGTTCTTATGATCACGGATTTTGGATTGGACTCCAACACCAGCTCTTCACCTTTCAGCTTAGAAGCGGCATAGACCCCATCGGGATTAGTGAAGTTTTCCTCATCATAAGAGATTTCGGTGTCACCGTCAAACACATAATCAGTGGATATATGAATGAGCACCGCGCCTACTTCTTTACAGGCTTCTGCCAGATTTCCCGGACCGTCTGCATTTACTGCAAAGGCACGCGCGGCATCCTGCTCAGCCAGGTCTACCGCTGTATAAGCAGCCGCATTGATACAGAAGTGCGGTTTCTCTTCTTCCAAAACCGAAAGAACCGCTGCTGAATCGGTAATATCAAGATCGCCGGAGGATAAAAATATAAAATTATAGCTCCAGTCATAATCCGAAGATAACTTCTGCAGGCATTTTCCTAACTGCCCATTGGCTCCAACAACAAGTATTTTTTTCATTAATGTGTAATTAAGCTGATTTATTCTGTTTTCTGAAGTACGCCACCCTGTCGGCAAAGGTTTTCTCCGGAACTTCCGTCAAAAACTCTTCAAACATACCACGGGTCTCCGGCGGATGGACTTCAGATTTCCTTGTTTTCATGTTAAAATAGATCACCGTGATCCAAAGCACTGCATTTACAGTCTTACCGTCCTCACTCTTCATCAGGATCTCGACTTTGGAAATACGGTCGCGCACCTCAATTGTCTTACTGCTGATCTGTACTTTGGAGTTAAAACGGACTTCCCGAAGATAGGCAATTTCATTTTGCACCGTGATCCAGGTGCAGCCGGTCTTACGAGAGTATTCCTCATAAGTAAAACCGTAATAAGACTCTACATGGTCTTCACGGGCATTCATCATATATTCCAGATACTTCACATTATTCAGGTGTCCTATCGGATCGCAATCACTGAAACGCACTTTTACCAGTGTCGAGATTTCTTTATTCATGGCGCAAAAATAAAAAAACCACCTCTATGCAAGGTGGTTAAGCTGTATAAATGTTTGTTAAATTAAAGACCGAGCTCCTTCTTTACAGCAGCGGTAGCGTCCGGACCTCCTTTATAGATCAAAGCGCTTGCATCAATAACAAAATCCCATCCGTTTGCTTTGGCAGCTTTAGCAATCGCTGCATTTAGTTTATCGATGATCGGCTTTAGAGAAGATTCTCTTCTTTTGTTAAGATCCTGCTGAGCGGTTACTGCCATCTGTTGCAGGTTCTGCTGTGTTTTCTGAAGTTCAGTTTCCTTAGCTGTTCTCTGGGCCTCGGTTAGCTTAGCTCCTTCAGCCTGATATTTCTGAACATCTGCCTGCCAGGTATCTCCCATTTTCTTGAGTTCTGCTTCTTTTGATTTACTGAAGTTCTCGAGATCTGTTGAAACTTTCTTCGTTTCAGGCATAAGAGACAGTACCTGCTCGTAATCCAGGGATGCCATCTTCTGCGCTTTTGCCATTCCAACAGTCATGAACATCGTTACTGCAGCAAATAATACACTTAATTTTCTCATAATTTTGATTAATAATTTAGGTTCTTTTTTTTTGATTGTTTAATGGGGGCGAAGTTAAATCTATTTTGCACCCGATGCTTTACCGCCTGTGTTTTTTGTTAACAGGTCCAAAACTTTATCCGTGTAGTCATACCTTTTCTGGAGGAAAATAACACTGATGTTGTTACTCTTGTCCAGTACGATCCCAAGACCGTTTTTCTCGGATACTGTTCTTATCGCTTCCCAAATCTGGTCCTGGAAAGGCTGTGTAAGATTGGCCCTTAACTTGGCAATTTCGCCGTTAGTTCCAAAACGCAGACTTAAGGTAGTTTTAATATTTTTATCAAGGTCGGCCACCTCCCTTTCTCTCTGCTTCAGCTGTTCGCCAATAAGCAGGACTTTCTCACTGTCGAACGCGGCCTTCTTTCTCTCATATTCCGACTGAAGGTTCTGAATTTCCTTCTGCCACGTATCAACCTGAGCGTTCAGCCTGCCCTCGGCTTCCTTATACTGAGGGAGGCGCTGCAGAATATAATCGGTGTCCACGACTCCAATCTTCTGCGCATTTACAGAAAATGTAATAAAAAGAAGTGCGACAAACAGGAAGATTCTCTTATTCATTGTTTTGTTTATAAGGATTGATTCATCAGGAAGTGTGTTTTCCAGCCTGACGGTTCACTGTTATAAAGCGGCTTATCGAATCCGTAGGCAAAATCAAAACCTATAAGACCGAAGGCCCCCATGTATACTCTAACCCCTACACCTGCTGAACGTTTTAGCTGGAATGGGTTAAATTTGCCCCAATCGTTCCAAACATTACCTCCTTCCATGAAAGTAAGCGCGTAAATCTTTGCAGTTTGGTTCATTGAGATCGGATATCTTAACTCTAACGAAAAACGGTTGTAAATAGTACCTCCACCCAACTGAGTTACATCATCACGTGTTCCACCGTTAGTGGTTGCATTTTCATAACCACGCAGCGGTACAAGCTCACGGCCGTCAAACCTTCCTCCGAAAAGACCGGTTCCACCTACATAGAATCTCTCGAAAGGCGGTGCACCGAGTTCACTGTTGTAGCCATCCATAAAGCCCATTTCAGCAGTACTTCTAAGTACAAGTTTACCAACGATCTCATTATAGAAATCACTCTTCACCTTTACTTTGTAGAACTCCATCAGATTGTACTTCTCTGCCGGAGCCATTGAAGAGTAATCTTTATTGCTGAAAAGCGAATAAGGCGGCGTGAACTTAACCGAAGTTTCCACATTGGAGCCTGAAGTTGGGAAAATCGGGTCAATACCTGCGGAATTACGGCTTAAGCCCACATTAATACTGAAGTTATTGGCATTTCCGTTATACTCCGTGGTTTCTCCAAACTGGAACGGATAATTGTTGAAGTTATAACGCTGGAACTGCAATCCTGTATACAGGGAGAAGTAATCGTCCGGCCAGCGCAGAAGTCGGTTCAGACCCGCATTGGCAGAAAAAATATTCAGTTTCTGATCCATTCCGAACTGATCCTCGTAGTTGACGAGCGACTGGTTTACGCCAATAGAAAGCGCTGTAGGCTTGGTACCGAACAACCATGGCTCGGTGAATGAAATACCATAGTTCTGAAAATAATAGCCGGCTTGCGCCTGAATGGACAGCATTTGACCGTCACCCTGAGGTACAGGTTTAAAATCCTTGAACTTCAGGAAATTCCGAAGGGAGAAGTTGTTAAACGTAAGACCAAGTGTCCCAATAAAACTGTCGCCACCATAACCTGCCTGAAGCTGAACCTGGGAAGATCCTTTTTCAACCAAAGACCAGTGCACATCTACGGTGTTGTCCTGTGGGTTTGGCTTAATGTCCTGACCGATTTGCTGAGGGTCAAAAAAAGACATTGACGCAAGGTCGAAATAGGTTCTCTTAATATCACTTTTAGCGAAGAGGTTGCCCGGTCTTGTTCTAAGCGAACGAAGTACCACGTGGTCATGAGTGGTGGTATTACCGCTCCAGGTCACGCGGTTCCAGGTTGCTTTCTCTCCTTCACTGATGCGGACTTCCAGATTGATGGAATCGCCGTTCACCGACTTTTCAACCGGAGTTACATTGGAGAACAGGTAACCGTTGTTCATATAAAGGGATTTGATGTCGGAATCATCTTCCTTACCGCCATCTTCACCCACTTTCTTGTTAAATCCTACCGCATCGTAAATATCGCCGCTCTTATAACCCAGCAGTCGCTGCAGATAGTCTGTGGAAAACGCCGTATTCCCAACAAAGGAAATATCGCCGATATAGTATTTCTTACCTTCGTTTAGTTTTAAGTTGATCTCAAAGTTGTTCTTCTCATTTCTGGACACTGAATCTGAAAGTATCCGTGCATCGCGGTACCCCAGGGAATTGTAATAGTTCACCAGGTTCTGCTTGTCAGCTTCGTACTTTTCTTCTATGAATTTAGACGGTTTCAGAATGGCACCGATGCCAAATCTTTTCTGTTTGGTATCTTTGAAGCCTTTTTTCCTTAGTCTTGAATCCGAAACGTTCTCGTTACCTTCGAAATCAATACGGTCGATCTTCACCCGTTTGCCTTTCTCAACTTCAATGGTCCAGTCTACCAGGTTAGGATCGGAAGCATTCACTTTATCCTTGATGGTCACTTTGGCATCTGCAAACCCCTTTTTTATGTATTCGTTAGGTACATTGCTCTTAATGGTGGAAACAAGGTTTTGGGTTATTTTAGTTCCGGGCTTAAGATTGTTGTCTTTAGCCAGTTTCTCGTTTTTGGCTTTTCCGATTCCTTTACCGGTAAAAGTAACCTCACCCAGCTCCTTCAGGTCCTGAAGATAGAAACGGAGCACCACACTTTCGCCCTGCTGGCTTTCAATGTACACTTCAACTTCGGAGAAAGAGTTGGTTTCCCAAAGTTTGCGGATGGCATTACTTATTTTCTGACCGGGTATATCTACAATTTCACCTTTGGACAAGCCGGTAAAACGTAAAATCTGTGCCGGAGAATATCTTTTTACCCCATCTACCACAATATCCTGCAATTTGTAGGACCCTGTCTGGCTTTCAGCATAAACCGGGTTATTGTCCTGCGGATTCCCTTGCGGAGTTACCTGCCCATAGAAATGTGCCGAGGCAACAAACATAATAATAGGGATGAATCTAAACTTCATTATATATTTAATAACTTTTAATTAATTATTCGTGCTCCAACTGTTCACTGGTCTTGCCATATCTCCTTTCCTTCATCTGGTAGTCCAGGATACAGCGGAAAAAGGTTTCACGGTTAAAGTCCGGCCAAAGCATATCCAAAAACTGCATTTCCGCATAGGCCATCTGCCAAAGAAGAAAATTACTTATTCTCACTTCGCCGCTGGTACGGATCATCAGATCAACAGGTGGGAAGTCTTTTGTGTAAAGATGATCTTCAAACAACTTTTCGTCTATATCCTCTTCACTGATCTCACCGACCTTAACTTTACTGCTGATCTGCTTTACTGCATTCAGGATTTCCTTCTGGGAGCCGTAACTTAATGCCAGGATCAGATTTCCCCGCTTGTTGTCTTTGGTAAGATCCATTACATTCTGCAACTGATCGCGCACCAAATCCGGCAACTTTTCTATATCGCCAATGATGTGTAAACGCAAACCTTTCGTAAAAATTTCCTCAGCCTCCAGCAAAAGCGTTTCCGCCAGCAGATTCATTAGACTGTTTACTTCGTCATTAGGCCGGTTCCAGTTCTCTGAAGAAAAAGTGTAAAGAGTGAGATAGGGAATATGTATCTCATTACAGGCATTAATGGCATCTCTAACTGCCGTTAAAGCACTTTTGTGTCCGTATGTACGTTCCTTTCCCCGGGATTTCGCCCACCTGCCGTTTCCATCCATAATAATGGCCACATGACGGGGAAGATGCTCGGGATTGATTTGATCTTTTACTGACAGCATTTTATTAATCGCAATAACAAGGAGGTCTTCCGAAGGAATAGGTGATTCCCAGGGTTACACTGTTTATCCAGTCATTCCCGTTTGGATCTCCAACTTCTCTGTTTTTCAAAAACTCCTTTTCCCTTTCCTTGGACACCGCATAGTAGATATCCGTCTGTAAAAGTGAGGTATTGGTGTTGGGAGCCAGGATATCAGTGTTATAAGTGGATTTCAGGTCCTTCGCGCTGATGGTGCTGTAATCCAGCTGGTCCGTAAGTGTTGGCCTGAACATAAGCTCTCCTGAAATAGCCCAGTTATAGTTGAATTTATACTTTAAGCCGATACCGAAAGGCAGGTAACCTGTCACTTTGCGGCCACTGTAATATTCGGCAGTGGTATTGAAGTCAATTTCATTCACCGGCGCCTGTGCCACACCGTCCACATCGCGGCGGTAGTCATGATTCAGCGTAGCCTGGGTTACGTCATGCATCATGGCACCTATTCCGGCAAAAATATAAGGGCTCAGCATCCCGCGCTCCTGTTCGTTATTCACAGGGAAAAGATTGTATTCAAAAATCGCATCCGCTTCCAGTAGGGTGTTGGTCCCCCACAGTTTACGGTTTCTGCGGTATTCCTCTTTGGCCCAGGCATCACCAAACTGGATATGGCTGTAACCAAGGTCAAAACGTAACGTTTGATAAGGATTAAAGTTCATACGGTAAATAATGCCGCCGTATGCCGGAAAACCATAGGTGGAAGTCTCTCCAAAAGGCTTCTGTAAAACGTAACCGGTCCTTCCTATGTCTCCTACCAAATTGCTTGTTCCCAAACGCACACCTAATTCGTGCCGTTGCGCCTTTACACTTGCTACTGTAAGAATAACTGCAAACAAGCTAAGTAATAATTTTTTATTCATAGGAGAATATAGATTATGGTTATTTTTAGTATTTAATTTTTGCAAATATAAAACATTTTTGCATTACTGAAATTCATAATATTTAGTTAAATATAAACAATTAAATATTAATTTAGTCGCTCCCAGCGCACTTTTTTTGAAATTTTCCACAATTATTTAATAGTTGCGCTACGACATTAAAAGAGACTGTAATTAATGCGGTACCTAGCTGCGGTCACGCATCAGCCTTAACGGCAATGTCCCTCTTTTAGCCTGAGCATATTCTGCCGGGGAGCATGGAATGAGCTTTTCCACATCTTCATCATCTCCAAAATACCATAATCCTGTAAAACTGTCCCGCTGAAATGCATGATGAACCTCATCGACGGGCACATAAAAGGTTTCCATGCGCCGCTCCTTAGGATGCGACCTCTGAATGTTAATACCTTCTATGAGATGCCAAACCATCAGGGCCAGCAACTGCTGATTAAGCAAAGAGTCGGAATGCGGATTAAAATTGAATATACCCACCGATTTCAGGTTTTCACTGAGGCCCACCTCCTTCATATATGCACAAACCTCACGGCGGTTCAGCCCGTTCACCTGCGGATTCACCGAGAAGCCTCCGGTAGGACCTTCCACGGAGTCGCAGTTTACAGTTACAAGGTCTGCCCTTCTGAAATAAGGTTCAGTGTCTTCCGTAGAGCCCATCATCTCGGCCAGACGGATTACATCAAACTCCACCTCTTTCATCAGTTTTACCGAATCCAGCTCATTCAGATGTTTTTGATAAGCCATATGATGATAATCCCGCAACGGGAAGTTCCTGGAACCCAGAATCTTTGGCAGATAATTTTTTTCGTTTATTCCTTCACCCTGATCAGCCAGTGAGATCACAGCCGAAATATTGGTATAACTTATTTCCCGCTGGTAATGACTGAGTGCGGAAAAGAGCGCGAATGAAAAATCACTGCTGCCGCCAATAACTACGGGAACCGCCTTTTTATCGTGACAGATTGAAAGCAGTTCCTGCAAAATATAGTGGGTATCCTCATGAGATTTCCCGGAAATCAAATCGCCCAGATCACATACGGGAATTTCGAAATCCAGACGGGAAAGGTTATAAAGTTCCCTCCTCACCCTTCTGAAACCATGTATTTCAGCTTCACCACCGGCTAAACCGCGATAATCTGAACAGAAAATAAGGACGATACCACCTTCAGCAATCTCGCCGGAAATCAAATTGCCCAACTGCCATTTTTCGGTTTCAATTTTACCGGCCGGGATGATAATATCTTCAATATTCATTAATGTCAGTATTCAGTAAACACTGCAAAAGTAGTAAAAGCACTGCATAAAAAACCCTTCCGGAAAAGTATCCTGGAAGCGTTCTGTTCAATCCTGCACTTTTATTTCTTTTTTGCAGCGGGCTTTTTTGCGGTAGTTTTTTTTGCCGCCGGTTTTTTGACTGCAGTTTTCTTTGCGGCTGCTTTTATCGGCTTTTCCTTGAAGGCATCCTTGTCCTGGGCCGTGATCCACTTCTTCACCTCATCCAAAGAAACGTCAGCCAGTTCTTCGGCGGTATATTTTACATCTTTTTTGGTCTTCGGAATCTTGAACATCTTTTTTCCGAATTTGATGAAGGGACCCCACCTTCCGTTTTCGATTGAAATTTTCTCGTCCTCCCACTGGCGGATGTACCTGTTGGCTTCTTTCTCAAGCTTGGCTTCTATAAGCTCATGCATTTCTTCCTGAGTCAGGTTGTCAAAATCATAGCGCTTGGGAACATTAATGAAGAGCGATTTATATTTGATGAAAGGTCCGAATCTGCCCGTTCCTTTAGTCACACCTTCTCCCTTGTACGTAGCTACGGGCGCATCAGCCAGCTGTTTTTCGCGGATGATTTCCTCGGCACGCTCCTGAGTAACCGAAAGAGGGTCTTCGCCACGCGGAATACTGATGAAGGTCTCACCCCATTTCACATAGGGGCCAAAGCGGCCTACTCCTACTGAAACCGGGTGTCCCTCGAATTCCTGAAGGTCAAAAGGCAGTCTGAAGAGCTCCAGAGCCTCATCCAGCGTAATTGTTGCAATATTTTGAGAAGCCATCAGGCTGGCGAAAACCGGTTTTTCTTCATCATCCTGCTCGCCGATCTGCACCATGGGACCGAATCGGCCGATTCTGGCGATGACATTCTTCCCGCTTTTAGGATCTGTTCCAAGGATACGTTCTCCATTTGCACGGTCGGCATTTTCCTCCACATCCTCAATTCTTGGATGGAAATCACTGTAGAAGCCCTGCAGTATTTCCTTCCATTTCTCAGAACCGTTGGCAATATCATCAAAATCCTGCTCTACTTTAGCTGTAAAACCGTAGTCGAGGATCTCGGCAAAATTCTGCGTCAGGAAATCATTAACAACTTCACCAATGTCGGTAGGAACGAATTTATTTTTGTCGCCACCAAACTTCTCCGTAAGAACTTCCTTCTTCAGCCCGGATTTGGTAAGAGATATCTTCATAATCTCCCGTTCCTGCGGTTCAATTTCTCTTTTATCTACATAGGCGCGGTTCTGTATGGTCTGTATCGTGGGCGCGTAGGTAGAAGGTCGGCCTATGCCTAACTCTTCCAGCTTTTTCACCAAGCCGGCTTCTGTATAACGGGCGGCAGGTTTTGTGAATTTTTCAGTAGCTTCAATCTTTTTATAGTTTAATGCTTCGCCCACGCTTACTTTCGGAAGGATTTTTTCATTGTTCTCCTCCTCGTCTTCATCAGTTTTGGTGATACCGTACACCTTCAGGAAACCGTCGAAAACGATAACCTCGCCCTGCGCCTCAAAATGCTGGGGGAGTTTTGGATTTCCAATTTCAATAACGGTCTTCTCAATTTTGGCATTTGCCATCTGGCTGGCCAGGGTCCTTTTATAAATTAGCTGGTAAAGCTTGTTAAGCTGAGCATCGCCAACCGACTTCACAGAAAAGTCCGTAGGACGTATGGCTTCGTGAGCTTCCTGGGCCGATGCGGATTTGGTTGTGTAATTGCGCGGCTGGGAATATTCTTCACCATATTCAGATAAAATCTGTGCTTTCGCACCATTGATTGCTTCCTGGGACAGACTTACCGAGTCGGTACGCATATAGGTGATGAAACCTTCTTCGTAAAGTCGCTGTGCCACTCTCATGGTAGAGGTCACGCCATAACCGAGACGATTACTGGCTTCCTGTTGTAAAGTAGATGTTGTAAATGGGGCCGAGGCCGTACGTGTGCCCGGTTTCTTTTCCACATTAAGCACCGTGAATTCTGTATCTTTTGCAAGGGTGAGAAAATTTTCGGCTTCCTGCTCTTCTGCAAAATCCTTCTTCACTTTAGCTGCAATAAGTTGCTTTTCACTGTTCAGGAAAGCACCCTCTACCCGAAAACTTGATTTAGGCACAAAGTTCCTGATTTCAAGTTCCCTTTCCACAACCAAACGGACAGCTACCGACTGTACACGACCGGCTGAAAGTCCGGTCTTCACTTTCTTCCAAAGTACCGGTGACATTTCAAAACCTACAATCCGGTCCAGAACCCTTCGCGCCTGCTGGGCGTTTACAAGGTTTTGGTCAATAGACCTCGGATTCTCAATGGCTTTCAGGATTGCATTCTTTGTAATTTCGTGAAAAACAATACGTTTTGTATTGTCATCTTTCAATTTCAGTTCCTGGGCCAGGTGCCAGGCAATGGCCTCACCTTCACGGTCTTCATCGGAAGCCAGCCATACGGTATCCGACTTCTTCACTGCATCTTTGAGTTCAGAAACTATCTTTTTCTTATCTGCCGAAACTTCGTAATCGGGAGTAAAAGTAGTGAGGTCAATCCCCATCCCTTTTTTAGGCAGGTCGCGGATATGACCGAAACTGGATTTCACCTCAAAATCTTTCCCAAGGTACTTCTGAATGGTCTTTGCTTTTGCAGGTGATTCCACAATCACTAAATTTTTTGGCATCAACTAAAATTTTTGCAAAAGTAGAGTTTTTTTTAAATGTGAAAATCCCACCCACATCTGCAGGTCTTAAATCAGCAGACGATAAACGCACTGAAAACGAAACTTCCCTTCTCTGCAACTGGCTGAAATGCAAAAAGAAGGAACTGAAGTGTTATTTCAAGTTACTTAACAAGGGTCACCTGATCTGCCTGCAAATAAATCTGTTTCCTGTTTATTTTAAAGGATTAATTTTGCGCCACCTAATTATGCACAGGATTTTTATTTCTTTATATTATCTGATTGAAAGATACCGCCTGATTGCGGCATTGCTGGCTCTGGCATTCCTGACAGCCGGTGCATTTTACGCCTCCAGAATAAAATTTGAAGAAGACATCAGCCAGATGTTGCCTAAGAACGGCAAATCCGACATTACAGCTCAGGTACTGTCACAACTGGAGTTCAGCGACAAAATAATTGTTCTTATAAACACCAGGAGCGATGGAGTAAAGCTTACTGAAACAGCAGATGCCTTCATTGAGAGGCTGGAGCCCCTGAGTCCATACATTAAATCAGTGCAGGGCAAAGTGGATGAAGACCAGATCTCAGAAACATTTGATTTTGCACAGCAAAATATTCCGCTGCTATTGGATGAAGATGACTACGGAATCATTGCAGACCGCATTTCCGGCGACAGTATCAATCAACGGCTCGCGGCCAATTACCGGGCACTATCATCTCCGGCAGGATTGTTCACCAGGGATTTCATCAAGAAAGATCCGTTGGGTATTACCGCGCTGGGGCTGCAGAAGCTTAATCTGCTGGGTGAAAACAAAGACTTCCTCCTGCAGGACGATTATATTGTTTCCAAAGACGGTAAAAACATCCTTCTGTTCCTTGAGCCTTCATTTGGTGGTGCCGAAACTAAAAACAATGAAATTTTTGCGGAACAGCTTAATATTGTTAAGGACAGCCTGAACAGGGAATTCCGGGGACAAACCGAAGTTTCCTTTTTTGGCGCACCGCTGATTGCCGCTGCCAATGCCAAACAAATCAAAAAAGACATCCAGACCACCGTACTGATTTCCACCGGAGTGCTTCTGTTGCTGCTTATCTTCTATTTTCGGAATTTACTTGCACCCATCATCATCTTCATTCCCACGGTTTTTGGTGCCGTAACCGGATTAATTTTTATTTATGTGATAAAGGACAGCATATCCGCAATCTCCTTAAGTGTCAGCGCAATACTGATTGGGATCACGATTGATTATGCCATCCATATTTTAACGCATTACAAGCATAACAACGATATAGAGGATGTACTGAAAGAGATCACACATCCGATAATCATGAGTGCATCTACCACAGCAGTCTCCTTTCTCTGCCTTGTTTTTGTGCGTTCGGAGGCACTCAGAGACCTTGGAATTTTTGCCAGTGTTACGGTCATCTTCTCCGCGCTCTTCACTTTGGTGCTGATACCGCATCTGTACCGGCCCGGTAAAACGAAAACAGCTCAAAAGAAAACTTTCATCGATAAGATCGGGGCATATCCTTATGAAAAAAACAGGGCGTTGGTCATTATCTGTTCTTTGCTGATTGTTATTTCATTTTTTGGCTTCAGCCATATAAAATTCAACCAAAACATCTCTGACCTGAATTTTGTACCCGAAGAAATGAAGCAGAATGAAAGAAAACTGCAGCAACTTTCCGACCTCACCGAGAAATCCATCCATGTGGTTTCCTACGGCACTACACCTTCCGATGCTGTTGACAGGAACACAAAGCTTTTATCTTTCCTAAAAGATCAGCAGAAGCAGGAAAACATACTGAGTTTTCAGTCGGTGGGTGAAGTGGTACTTTCAGAAAAAGAACAGCAACAACGGATCCGCCGGTGGAATCAATTCTGGACCGCTAAACGCAAAGCAGACGTTATTTCGAAGATAAAGATGGGCGGTGCGGTACTTGGATTTAATCACTCGGCTTTCGCTGAATTTGAGGAGATGCTGAACAGAAATTATCAGCCACTTTCACTTAACGGTTATTCCAAATTACCTGCCCTGCAGCTTTCAGAATTTTACCGCGCCAGCCCGGGGATGCATACCCTGTCTACAATTGTAAAGGTTGATGAAGCGCAGCGCGCACAATTTATCAGCGATGTGGAGAAGTACAATGAAGTCCTGGCCATAGACCGCCAGCAGATCAATGAAAATTTCCTGGGTCTACTGAAGGATGACTTCAACAACCTCATCAATTATTCGCTGATCGCCGTTATCCTTATATTTCTGATCTTTTTCCGGAACACAGACCTTACGGTCATGGCCGTGATCCCAATCGTTCTTTCCGGTGTCGTAACTGCGGGCATCCTTTACTTTATGGGGCTTGAACTCAATATTTTCAGTACTATTGTATGCACGTTAATCTTCGGTGCCGGTGTCGATTTCAATATATTCCTTACCCAGGCACTTCAGAAAGAGATCAGCACCGGAAAAGACCAGCTGCCGCTTTACAGGGTGTCCATCATTCTGGCACTTATCACCACCGTGTTGGCGGTAGGAGCTTTGATCTTTGCGAAACATCCTGCGCTGCACTCGGTTTCTACAGTAGCCCTGGTGGGAATGGTGGCTGTGGTGGTCATCTCATTTGCCCTCTATCCACTGATGTTTGGATACATCCGTAAGCGTTCACAAAAAGGTTTGATGCCTGTAACTTTAAGGGTACTCCTTAATTCCGTGTTCTCGCTGGTTATTTATGCTTTAGGCGGAATTGTATTTGGAATAATTGCACCATTCTTCAGCAGAAGAAATGAAGGAAAACTGAAGAAAATAGTGGCTTCTTACCTCACTATGGTTCTTTATACCAATCCTTTTGTCCGGAAAAGAGTAATCAATCAAACGGGAGAAAAGTTTGAAAAACCCGCCGTAGTCATCGCCAATCACACGTCCTCACTAGACATTCTGGCAATGGCCATGACCACCCATAAACTCATATTTTTCGTAAACGACTGGGTATACCATTCTCCCATTTTTGGCAGGTTGGTACGCCGGCTGGGATTCTTTCCGGTTTCCGAAGGTCTGGAGGGTAATATGGACCGACTGAAAAAGAAGGTGGACCAGGGATATTCACTGATGATCTTCCCGGAAGGAGAACGCTCGAATACTAATTCTATCCAACGATTTCATAAAGGTGCATTTTATCTGGCGCAACATCTTAAACTGGACATCCTGCCCGTTTATATTCACGGCAATTCCGAAGTAATGCCCAAGGGCGACCTTTTTATTCATGACGGCAGTATTACGGTAGTTACCGGCAAGCGGATTGCCTGGGATGACATGGCTTTTGGTGGAACCTATCAGCAAAGAAGCAAAAAAGTAAATGCCCTGTTCCGTGAGCAGTTTTCCATCCTCAGGAAAGAACTGGAAAATGAGGATTATTTCACAAAACAGATCCTGATGAACTATCATTATATGGAGAAGGAAATCGTAAAGGATGTTCATGCCGACTGGAAAAGAAATAAATCGCTTTATCACGAACTGAACCGATGGATTGGTCCGCAGGAGCACGTACTTCACCTTTCGGCAGATTATGGCCAGCTGGATTTACTCCTCGTCCTGCAGCAGGCACGCCGGGAAATCACTTCATATAACAGCGACCGCGACAAAAGGGATACGGCGCGGCAAAGCTATTTGATCCGCCGCCGCAAACTTTATTACCCGGACGCTCCGGAATACACTGAAAGAGTTGTGGACGTGCTTCTCATCAGTGATCCGGAATCTAAACTTAATGATCTGCCCGTATTGCCACGCCGCATCATTGTGCTGAACCGGAGTGATGTTCAGCTTCCCGAAGGGTATGAAGTCGTTGCACAGAAAGACGGGCTTACAGTCTTTAACATAATGGATAAATTTAATATTTTTGTAAAAATTCATAAAACTGTAATGCCGAAGAAGATACTGGTTACCTATTATTCACAAACCGGACAGCTGGAAGAAATCATGAAGAATATTGCCGGGGCATTCCAGGACCGCAGTGATTTTGAGGTTACCTATTTTGAAATCAAACTGAAAGAAGATTTTGAATTCCCCTGGAAACCGGAGGTTTTCTACGACACCTTTCCGGAAAGCTACCTTCAGGTACCCAGAGAAATCATACCGCCATCAGAAGACATCCTCAATAAGAAATATGACCTCATCCTTTTTGGATATCAGGTCTGGTTCCTAACACCGTCTATTCCGGTGATCTCTTTTCTGAAAAGCGAATTTGCAGAAAGGCTGATGGCCCATACACCTGTAGTAACCGTATCCGGAACGCGGAATATGTGGATGCTGTCTCAGGACAAACTGAAAGTACACCTGAAAAGACTTCACGCCGAACTTGTAGGTAATATCGCACTGGTAGACAGGCATGATAACTACACCAGTGTGATCACGATCCTGAACTGGATGCAAACCGGTAACAAGGAACAGAAAAAACCGCTTCCGCCCGCGGGTGTTGCCCAAAAGGAAATTGATGAAGCCGGAAAATACGGCAAGATCATTATGAAATATGCGGAAAACGGCAGCTACGTAGGCATGCAGAAAGAACTGGTAAGGAGCGGTGCGGTAGAGGTCCGGCCTTTCTTGATTAAGGTAGAAACGGTAGGCAACAAACTCTTCACCGTGTTTTCCGGAATCATTGCCAAAAAACCTCAGAGTCGTAAATTTTGGGTAGCCGTATATAAATTCTATCTCATGTTTGCCATTTGGGTGGTATCGCCCATTGTTTTATTTTTTTATACATTGCTGACTCCTTTCTTTTTCAGAAAAAGAAAGAAACAGATTGAACACTATCAGGGACTTTAAAATAACTATACTATAATATGAATCAAGTTTATATCACAAGGGCAGCCAAGTATCTTCCGGGAAATCCAATTTCTAATGACGAAATGGAAGACTACCTGGGTTATGTTAATGATACGCCTTCCAAAGCAAGGGCGCTTATCCTAAGGAACAACGGAATCAAGACCAGATATTACGCGCTGGACAAAAACAATAAACCCACCGAAACCAATGCCGAAATCACGGCTAAAGCGGTAGAGAAACTCTTTGATGAAAACTTCACCAAAGAGGACATGGAGTTGCTAACCTGCGGAACTACATCGGCAGACCAGATCCAGCCTTCGCACGCATCTATGGTGCACGGCGTACTGAAACCAAGCCACTCCATAGAGATCAATACCTCCATGGGACTTTGCAACGCGGGTATGAACGCGCTTCAATACGGTTTTATGTCGGTAAAATCAGGCAATTCCAATAACGCGGTTTGTGTTGGCTCCGAAAGATTCTCGGCCTGGATGACAGCAGACAAGTTCAACCACGAAGCCGAAAACCTGAAGCAGCTGGAAGAGAAACCGATTATCGCTTTCAAAAGGGAATTTTTAAGATGGATGCTTTCCGACGGCGCCGGTACTTTCCTGTTGGAAAAACAGCCGCGTGAAGGAGAAGTAAACCTTAGAATTGAATTCATCGATTTCTTCTCCTACGCCCATGAGCTTGAAGCCTGCATGTACGCCGGTTGCGAAAAACAGGAAGACGGCAGTCTGAAGTCATGGGCCGAATATTCGGCGGATGAATGGCTGAAGCAATCGATTTTCTCACTGAAGCAGGATACCAAACTTCTGGGCGATTTCATCCTGAAAAAAGGTGCTCAGGCACTGAGAGCTTCGTTCGACAAAAATAATCTGAATCCGGACGATATGGATTATGTATTGGCCCACATCTCCTCCAACTACTTCAAAGACGGTTTAAGAGAAGAGTTCGCGGCCGTTGGTCTGGATTTCCCGAAAGAAAAGTGGTTCTACAACCTTTCTGAAGTGGGTAACATTGGTGCGGCATCCATTTATATCGCACTGGAAGAACTTATGGCTTCCGGAAAACTCAAGAAGGACGAGAAAGTACTGCTCTGCATACCTGAAAGTGGCCGTTTTGCCTATTCCTGTGCACTGCTAACCGTAATGTAATGGAAATTGTACTTCCGGTTACAGATAAAGATACTGTCGGAAACCTTATTCCGCAAAAAAAACCATTTGTAATGGTGGACGCCCTTTTGTCATGGCAGGAAACAGCGCTGAAATCGGGCTTCACGGTGCCGGAGGAACATGTTCTGGTGGCCAATGGCTTCTTTCAGGCCTCGGGTGTGCTGGAGCATCAGGCGCAAAGTGTGGCTTTGCATACCGGCTATCAGTTTTATCTGAAAGATGAAGAACCGCCTGTGGGTTACATCGGTGCTATCAAGACTTTTGAAATCTCGGTCTTGCCTGCCGTAGGCGATAAGATTGAGACTGAAGTACAGATCCTGAACGAAATGATGGGGGTAACTTTGGTGAGGATCAGCAGTTCGGTAAAAGGAAAAGAAATCGCCACTTCCGAAATGAAGACTGTGGTAAAATAATTTTGGAAAAGCCCGCTAACATCAACATTCAGGACTTCCTGCCGCACCGCGAGCCGATGCTGATGGTGGACCGTATCCTGGAAATCAGTAAGGAAGAAGTAATTACGTCTTTCCGGATACAGCCTGATAATATTTTTGTTGATAAAGGCTTTTTTGTTGAATCAGGTCTCATTGAAAATGTAGCTCAAACCTGCTCCGCAATTACCGGCCAGGATTTTGGCGATGAGATCCGCAACCACGAAGATCCGGGCTCCAGAGTAATCGGCTTCATCACCAATATTAAAAAAGTGAAGATCCATGAACTACCGCCGATTGGAAGCGAGATTATCTCCAAAGCGCACCTTAACTCACAGTTTGGCGATATCTGTACCATTTCATGCCTGACCTATCTGGAAGACCGATTGCTGGTGGAAGCTGAAATCAGCCTTTTCATTAAGGCGCTGTAAGCCGAAACGTGTTCATTCAGTATTGACCACTAAATTCTGATTATGAAAAAAGAAGAAGTTCCGCAGGAAAAAAGTGCACTGGAATCTGCCAACATGACGGACCTTTACTATGTCACCGATGAAAGCGGCAACTATACCACAGCACGCAGCACCGGCTGGGAGGCAAAGGCAAAAGCGCTGGAGGAAAGCATGGAACTCATTAACGAACGCGTGAATGAGGCCAAATCCGCTGTGGCAAACGGAACTGCCAGTCCAATACTTTACTTTATGGAGCTGAACAAGATGGATTTCAGCATCCTTTCCAGTTATGTGGGAATCTGGACGTTCTTTGTAAAACAGCACACCAAACCGGGAAAATTTAGAAAACTAAGCGAAAAAACCTTACAGAAATATGCCGACGCTTTCGGGATCACTGTAGAGGAACTCAAGAATTTTGACGGAAAATAGATGAACCATACCACCCAACTGAACTTCACCCACCACCAGACGGCACACTGCGAAAACGGTGTTGCCTCCAACCTGCTGAAGGACAAAGGACTTAACCTGAGCGAACCCATGATTTTCGGGATTGGCTCGGGGCTGTATTTTGTGTACCTGCCCTTCCTGAAGGTGAACTTTGCCCCCGGATTCAGTTACCGACCCATGCCCGGCGCCATCTTTTCCAAAGCCGCCAAAAGGCTCGGCATCAAGATTAAAAGACAGCGTTTTTCCAATCCAAAGGAAGCCCAGGCAGCCCTCGAAAGAAATCTCGAAAACAAGATCCCGACCGGTTTGCAGGTAGGTGTGTTTCATCTGACATACTTCCCGGAAGAGTATAAGTTCCACTTCAATGCCCATAACCTCGTCGTGTACGGCAAGGAAGGCGACCGTTTCCTCATCAGCGATCCGGTGATGAACGAAACCACCACGCTTACCGAAAAAGAACTGGAGCGCGTGCGTTATGCCAAAGGCGTAATGGCGCCGAAAGGTCACATGTACTTTCCCACGGACATTCCGGCCACGCTGGACCTGGAAAAAGCCATTGTAAAAGGAATTAAGGATACCTGCGACAAAATGCTGGCACCTGTTCCCATTATCGGCGTAAAGGCCATCCGTTGGGTGGCGCGCAGCATCCCGAAATGGGCCGAGAAGAAAGGCGCGAAAACTACGAATCACTATTTGGGTCAGCTGATCCGTATGCAGGAGGAGATCGGTACCGGCGGCGGTGGATTCCGTTACATCTACGGTGCCTTCTTATCTGAAGCTGCAGATATTTTAAACAAACCGGAACTGAAAGAACTTTCGAAAGAAATCACCGACATCGGCGACCTTTGGCGGGATTTCGCGGTGGACATTGCCCGCGTGTACAAAAACCGCAACAGCAAATCCGACATTTACAACAACCTGTCCCAATCCATGTTGCGCATAGCGGATTTGGAGGAGGCGTTCTTCAGGAAATTGAGGGAGGTGGTGAGGTAACATTTAAGGTCACTGATTACAAATCCGCGACATCAGGTTAATGAAAATAGCACTTTTTATTTCTTTTTTTCTTTTTTTTTCCTGCATTGGAAAAGATACAGCCTTTCTGCCGAACGATATTGGCGAAGCAAGGAGCAAGCAGTTGCTTATATCTGAGTTCAGTCCTTCCAATAAGATTTTAACTGTTGATAAGTCCCGATATTTAATAGAACAGGCTTTCACTACAACCAAATTTAATTCTAAACGTGATAATAATATAAATACTAACTTTTTTGCGTTTGTTTTGGTCATTAAAAGTCTGCAAACTGGCGCATACGGCCTTGATCTTAATGACGCAATACACTATGACCAATTTATTAAGTTCCCTTGCGAAACTTGTGGCGGAATAGTCGATCATAAAATAGTACTTAACTATGATAACTTCCAGGACAGGGAAAAGTTGGATTCTGTAAAAATTAGTTTTATTAGTGAAAATAACGAAAAACAAGCAGTAATTTTTGTCAGAAAATGAATGTAAATCCGCGACATCTGGTTTACAAATCCACGATATCAGAGGAGGTGGTGAAATAAAGGTTTGACCACATTTCCCGTCGAGTTTCCGGAGACTTTATTGGGCTCTGCTGATGGAAGTGGTCTGGCGGCGTATTTAATCACCTATCATCAATAATAAAGCATGAAAAAAAATTCTTCAAAATATTTTCTGCCTGGGTGTCTTATAATAATTATTCTTGTTTTTGTAGTAACCAATATTGTTGGTAAATACCAGATTCGTTCTGCTTTAATTCATTCCAAATACACAGTTGGCACAATGACAAGCAATTGGCATCAAAAAAATAACAATGGGATAGGCACTGATTTTATTTATATGGTAGATGGTATTGTTTTTTCTAAAACGTCTCATTCTCATCTAAGTAAAGGAGATAAATATATGGTCTTGTATGACTCTTTGAAACCTTCTGTCTTCCTACTACTTTACAACCATAAGGTACCGGCTCACTTGGAAGCTCCACCAAATGGCTGGAAATTCAGTGATATACCAATTTCTTTAGATTCAAGTGATTTAAAAGTATATATTGATGAGTTGGACGTTCAATGATAAAGATTTAAACTTCTACCCACTGTCGCGGATTTGTAATCCGTGACCGTTTCGCCAGTAAAAGACCCACATACGATTTGAAACCTTTCTAAGTCCATCATTTGTTATTTTTTCTCTACGTAAAACGCTGTAAATTATTCCATTCTCTTGGTTTAAAGATTGATAAATTTTAACTTTAATTGAATTTATTAACCAACAAAACTCAAAGTCATGGAAAATAATGTTTTAACTCAGGAAGTATTGGATTTATTACCGGAACCTTTTCAGGTGGCGCAAAAAGCGATAGACCTGCCCGAAGTACAGGAAATGATGGCAAAACTGGCCAAATATAATCTCGGCGTTTTTATGCCACATCAGCCTAATGCGAAGAGTGGCGCCTTCGAAGTTTTGGAAGAGGGTAAAATGCAGATGGAAAACGACCTTCAGATCTCTTTTATGACTAAAGATGAAGCAGCAAAAATAAACAGTCTGCCCGTAGGCTGGGTTTGGAAAAATGATGGCGTGCAGGGATCCGCGGAGTGCACTTTCGCATGCACTTTGGAGACCAGTCCTACTACTGGAGGAACTGTTCACATTAAAACTCATAAATGAATGTATGTATCAAAGCCTAAAGACAATAACTTTAAATTTAAAATGATGAAAAAACTAATAATGTTTGCGGCACTGGGCCTAGTGGCAACCCTAAATGCTCGAAATATCTCACATAAAAGTGATGTACAAGTTGCATCTGAGTCTTCAGTATGTTCTATTGAGTTAACCCGCTACTTAATAACGATTAAGACTATCTGCGGTACTACTTTTCAAACTATATTTGACACTGAGTACGATTCTGAAGAGTGTCTCTACAACGAATGGGAAATGTATAACTACATGGATTGTGGACATGCGAGTTATGAGAATCCTTTAGTTTAATTTATTTAAGAATGATGTTAAGTCCAGTGATTACAACTTCCTACTATAGGAAGGTAATATTAATTTGTATTATATTAATTAGCGGCAATAATCTTTTTAGCCAGCAACCAAAGGATTCCTCAATAATAGCGGTAAAATATAAATTCACTTTTGTTCAGGATACTCTGGATATGAAATCAGTGATTTATGAGCCTATGGTTTTGCTTACCAATGGGAAAAAGTCGGTGTATTATAGCGAAAATCATAAAGATGCTGTGGAGGGATTTAGCAGGATGTTGAAGGAAGCCGGCAGGACGGGCAATACGATTGATCCAACCAATTTACCTAAAGCCAAAGTTAGACACAGCGTGTATAAAGACGACAACACCACGTACATTTCCAATTATCTGGGGACTGCTTACTACACATTCAAAAGTCCTGATGTCCTGGACTGGAAGATTGAAAGTATTATAACGGAAAATATTGCAGGATACAAATGTACTAAGGCTACGGTAAAGGTAGGCGGTAAAGTGTTCGTGGCCTGGTTTACCTATGATATTCCGCTCAGTGACGGTCCCTACAAATTCAGAGGGCTGCCGGGTTTGATCCTAAAAGTAAATGACACCGGCAGCTTTACTGTTTTCGAAGTGATTTCACTTACAAAAGCATCATTGCCAATTGTGCAGAAAAAGGGTATCGAAGTTACCCGTGAGCAGTACCTGTCAAAAAGGAATGAGTTTATGAGTGATCCCTTACAGGGTCGCGTGAACAACCCTGAATACAGAAACAGGATAAAAGCCAACAGACTTAGGTATAATAATTCTCTGGAATGAGATTGCAGATTGCAGCCAAGGTACCCGCGTCTACAAACCTTACTCCAAATTCATCTTCATTGGAATTCTGTAATAGGTCCTTACTGGCTGACCATCAATTTTACCGGGTATCCAGCGCTTTTTCATGCTTGACAAAACCCGCTCCATTTCTGCTGCCAGAGAAGCATTCCCTGTCGATTTAAAGTCGGACAGTTTTCCCTCTTGGTCAACAATGAAGATTGTTTCGGAGGAGATTAGGCCGCGGCCTGTTACTTTAGATGCATCCAACTCTTTTACGATCACTTTCCGGAACGCATTAAGACCACCCGGGTATTCCGCTGCCTCTTCAAACTCAGCATAAACAGAATCAGATTTCACAGGGATTTCCTGTGCAGAGATAAGCAGGCCAAAAAACAATAGAAACAAAGGGAGAATTTTTTTCATAGTTGGTGTTTTTAAACCCAATTTATTGGGGTAAACTTTTAAGCTGCAAGTTTAGTGAAATTAAAGTTGTCTGAGAGAGTATAACATGAATGGTCACATGAATTGATTTTATCGGCAAGTAGTCTGTAATGTACATTCAACTGCCAGCCAATTTGCTGCCCTTTCACTTTCCTTCTAAATTCACTATTTTGCAGCCTGAAAAACATTGCTTTTGGCTACGAACATCATAGAAATAAAAAACCTCTACAAAAAATATAAAAACGCAGACGAGTTCTCTGTGAACAATATTTCGCTGGAGATCGCAGAAAATGAAATCTACGGCATCCTTGGCCCCAACGGTGCCGGTAAAACCACGCTGATTTCTATGCTCTGCGGGCTGATTAAACCAACCTCCGGCAGCTATGCCATTAACGGACTCTCACCACGGAACCGGCTGAACTCCATTAAAAAAATCACCGGCATCGTACCTCAGGAATACGCGCTCTATCCTACGCTTACCGCCAGGGAAAACCTGATGTTCTTCGGGTCACTCTATGGTTTGAAACATGCCGATCTGCAACAGAAGATCGACACTATGCTGGAGCGTGTGGGACTTACCAACTTTGCTGATAAGCAAATTGAACATTTCTCCGGCGGCATGAAACGCCGTTGTAACCTTATCGCCGGCATCATGCATAACCCGAAAGTTCTTTTTTTGGATGAGCCAACGGTGGGAGTGGATGTACAGTCGAGGAATGTGATCATTGAATTCCTGAAAGAGCTGAACCAAAACGGAACCAGCATCGTGTACACTTCGCACCATCTGCAGGAAGCGGAGGAATTTTGTACCAAGATTGCCATCATTGACAACGGTCAGATCTACGCAATCGGCAGTCCCGCGGAACTCATTGCCAACACCCCAAAAGCCGAAAACCTGGAAGACGTTTTCATTTCATTAACCGGAAAAGAACTTCGCGATGATATATAAACTCTGGCGTGCTCTGTGGAAGGAGATCTTATTGCTGAAACGCGACATGGGCGGCATCCTGATCATCTTCATCATGCCCCTGGTGCTCATCATCACCATCACGCTTATACAGGATTCTACCTTCAAAAATCTGGAAGGCACCAAAATCCCTCTTTTGCTTGTGGACAATGACAAGTCTGAGGTGTCGAAAATTATAACCGACGGCCTTAAAAAAGGCGACACCTTCAATCTTATCACGAAAGATTTAGATGAAGCAAAAGCCCAACAGGCAGTCTTCAGCGGCAATTACCAGATGGCCATCGTGATTCCGGACAAACTTACGGAAAACATGAACCAAAACATCGACTTCAAGGTGCAGTCCATCGTAAGTTCGCTGGGCGTGGGCGAAACGGATACAACAACCGTGCAGCGGGAACTGCCCAAAGCAAAGGAAATCCACCTGTATTTTGATCCCGTAACCAGCGCAGGCTTTAAGAGCGGAGTTAAAAGTTCGGTGAACGAAATGGTAGCCACCATCGAGAATCAAAAAATTTATGCGGCCTTTCAGGAGCAACTGGGAACGGAAGACGATATCTCCTTCGACCAGAAATTCATCGCTTTTAAGGAAATCACACCTAAAGGCGAGGACGAGGCGCTGCCCAATTCCGTGCAGCACAATGTGCCGGCCTGGGCGCTGTTTGCCATCTTCTTCATCGTGGTACCGCTGTCCATCAACCTTGTAAAAGAAAAAAACCAGGGAACCATCATCCGTATCCTGGCCAACCACACACCGTACTATGTACACGTCCTTGGCAAGACCTTCACTTACCTGATGATCTGCATGATACAGTTTTTACTGATGCTGGCCGTGGGCGTTTACCTGTTCCCCTATCTGGACCTGCCGAAGTTTGAAGTGGCAGGAAAACTGCCCGAACTTCTTTTTGTAACCTTTTTCGCCGGATTGGCGGCCATCGGTTTTGGAATTCTGCTCGGAACATTAACAGACACTCAGGAACAGTCGGCGCCTATGGGAGCGACTTCGGTAGTGATTCTGGCGGCCATCGGCGGAATCTGGGTTCCTGTGTTTATGATGCCTGACTTTATGCAGACGATATCAAGCTTCTCGCCAATGAACTGGGGTTTGAATGCCTATTATGACATTATTCTGCGGGATGCCGGCATTGCGCAAGTGTGGCCATGGGTTGGTCTGCTGCTGCTGTTTTATATTGTAACTGTGCTTATTGCTTTAATCTATGAAAGAAAGAAACACTCCATCTGATTCGCTTACCAACCGCCAAACGGTACGGGTACGCTTCAACGAGTGTGATCCGCTGGGCATTGTGTGGCACGGCCACTATATCGTTTATTTTGAGGACGGGCGCGAAGCCTTCGGGCGCGAGCACGGCATCTCCTATCTGGACGTTCAGTACAACGGTTACGCCACCCCAATTGTAAAAACGGTTTGTGAACATTTTCTCCCTTTAAAATATGGCGAGACCATCACTGTAGAAACCACGTTTGTGAATTTGCCCACTGCAAAGATGATGTTCCGCTACCGGATTTTTAATGAAGAAAATAGAGTCGTGTGCTCCGGCGAAACTGTGCAGGTATTTATTGATACCGAAGGTAACCTTCAGCTTTACAATCCGCCCTTTTTTCAGGAATGGAAGGATAAAATGGGACTTTCATAATGGAGAATAAAACCACCTATATTACAGATTACAACTGCGTTACGCCTTTGGGTTTTAATGTGGAGGACAATTGGAAAAATGTTCTGGCCGGAAAATCAGGAATCCGGAAACACGATCTTTTTGAACGTCAGCCGCCTTTTCATGCAGGGATCATTGACAATTCTGAGCTTGAAGATATATTTACTGTGGAATTTGAGTCCGGAAATTTCACAAGGCTTGAAAAAATGCTGCTCCTAAGCCTGAAGCCCCTGGTGGATAAACATGGCATTAAAGATAAGACCGCCTTTATCCTAAGCACTACTAAGGGAAATGTTTCGTTACTTAAAGGCAAAAGTACACCTCCGCAGGAAGCCTACCTTCCCGTACTGGCAAAGAGAATTGCCGACTTCTTCGGTTGTAAGACCCAACCTGTTGTCATTTCGAATGCCTGTGTTTCGGGAGTGATGGCGGTTTCGGTAGCGAAAAATATGATTGAATCGGGTCTGTACTCAGACGCTTATGTCTTGGCCGGCGATGAGGTTTCGGAATTCGTGATATCCGGCTTCAACTCTTTTCAGGCCATGAGTTCCGAGCCCTGTAAACCCTACGATGAAAACCGTGACGGTATTACCATCGGTGAGGCAGCAGCAGCAGTTTTTGTAACCTCCACTCCACCACTTGAAGGTTTATATTTTGAAATTATGGGCGAGAGTGCGGTGAATGACGCCAACCATATTTCCGGGCCTTCCAGGACGGGTGAAGGTCTTTTCCGCAGCATTGAAAATGCATTAAAAGAAGTACAGATTTCAGCCGGAAAAATAGATTACCTTTCTGCACACGGCACCGCCACCATTTATAATGATGAAATGGAAAGCATCGCCTTTACACGTGCCGGATTACAAAACACACCAGTGAACAGCCTTAAAGGTTTCTATGGTCACTGTTTGGGCGCCTCCGGTTTACTTGAAATTATTATG
Source organism: Bacteroidota bacterium (assembly GCA_023386965.1). Lineage (GTDB taxonomy): Bacteria > Bacteroidota > Bacteroidia > Flavobacteriales > Weeksellaceae > Marnyiella. The sequence continues at coordinate 51,865 of JAEWIR010000045.1, read as the reverse complement.
GCAATGGAAAGTGCCCGCAATAATATGTTGATCAGCAGCCTGAATCTCAATAAACAGGGGGTTTCTGAATCGCTGAATATCATCACCGAAAACAAGGCTGAGGAAATTGAATATATTTTGAAAACGGCTTCGGGTTTCGGAGGTTCCAATGCAGCCATCATCCTTAAAAAATGTGTGCAATGAGAAAACTGAAGACCTGCGTTATGGAAAATGGCAGCGTTACCGTTGACGGTTTAACGGTTTACCAGGAAGTACATTCAGCTTTCAGTGATTTTGCAAAGGCTTTATATAAAGAATTTGGTTTTTACTATCCCAAATTCCACAAGATGGATGCTTTAAGCAAACTCGCTTTTATGGCCTCCGAGATGGTACTGAAGGATGAAGAGAATAAAAACACCGCTCTGGTTTTCGCCAACCGGTCATCAAGTTTAGATACCGATATGAAATATCAGAACAGCATCAGTTCGGCGGAAAACTACTTTCCAAGCCCGGCGGTATTTGTTTATACTTTACCAAATATCTGTCTAGGTGAGATCAGCATCAGGCATCAGCTTCAAACCGAGAATGCTTTCTTCGTCACCGATAAGTTTGATGAAGACTTTATGAACCTGTATGCCGGACAGCTCCTGAAGTCGGGTAAGGCAGACCGTGTGCTGGTAGGCTGGACGGAATTGTACGGAGAAAATTACAAAGGTTTTGTATATTTGTTGACCTTATAAAAGAAATTATGGACTTAAGAGAAGAATTAAAGCATAAAATAATAGAAGTACTGAACCTTGAAGATGTTTCGGCGCAAGAAATCGCAAACGATGCCCCACTTTTCGGTGGCGGACTGGGATTGGATTCGATAGATGCACTGGAACTGATTGTTTTACTGGACAAGCAGTACGGAATTAAGCTGGCTGACCCGAAGAAAGGAAAGGAAATCTTCGAAAGCATCGACACGATGGCTTCTTATATTGAACAGCACAGAACCAAATAGTCCATGGCCCGAAAGATTGCCATCACCGGCATGGGAATCATTTCCTCCATTGGCCGGAATGTAGAAGAAAATTACACCTCGCTCCTGGAATCCCGACATGGAATTTCCGGGATTGAAATTCTTGAGACCCGTCACCGCGGTGAGGTAAAGCTTGGCGAGATCAAGATCTCCAATGAAAACCTTATTTCAGAATTAGGTATTCCCACAGACAATAATTACGCACGCAGCACCCTGCTGGGCATTGCCGCCGCTAAAGAAGCTGTGGAGAGTGCCGGAATCAGCAATATCAACCACTACCGTACAGGACTGATTTCCTCCACAAGCGTGGGCGGCATGGACGTTACCGAAAAATACTTCTACGATTACGAAAATCAGCCGGACAACCAGAAATATATCGCCACACACGATGCCGGCCAATCGTCTTTGGCCATTGCTCACGAGTTAGGCCTAAAAGGAATGGTCTCTACTATCAGTACAGCCTGCTCCTCTGCAGCCAATGCCATTATGATGGGCTCCAAACTGATAAAAAGCGGAGTTTTGGACCGTGTGATCGTAGGCGGGACGGACGGACTTTCAAGATTCACACTGAATGGGTTTAAAACCCTTATGATTGTAACAGACACTTACAATACCCCTTTCGACAATGACCGTAAAGGTCTTAATCTGGGTGAAGCCGCCGCTTTTTTAGTGTTGGAAAGTGATGAAATCATAAAGAAAGACAACAAAAAACCTATCGCCTGGCTTTCGGGATATGCCAATGCAAACGATGCCCATCATCAGACCGCATCTTCCGAAGACGGAACAGGCGCTTATCTGGCCATGCAACAGGCCTTGAAAATTTCGGGACTCAATACCGGAGACATCGACTATATCAACGCGCACGGAACGGCGACTCCAAACAATGACCTGTCCGAAGGTAAGGCCATGCTGAGAATCTTTGGCGCCGGTCAGGTGCCGGATTTCAGTTCTACCAAAGCCTTTACGGGTCACACGCTAGCGGCAGCCGCGGGAGTGGAAGCCGTGTATTCCATTTTGGCCATCAACAACGGCGTGATCTTTCCAAATCTGAATTTCAAAACTCCCATGCAGGAGTTTGACCTCAAACCGGTAACAGAAATTAAGCGAAAGGAAATCAACCACGTACTTTCCAATTCATTTGGATTCGGAGGCAACTGTTCCACTTTAATATTTTCGAAATCATGAAGCCCGTTTATATAAACAGTGCCGTGTGTATTTCGGCCCAGGACACGCTTAATGCGGACTTTTTCCACACAATGGAAGCCGACCAAACCTCGGTTCTGCTGAATGCGGTTGCTCCGAATTATAAAGAATATATTCCGCCGGCTCAAATCAGGCGGATGTCCAAAACGGTGAAGATGAGTGCCGTGGCTGCACAGAAAGCCATGAGTGAAGCAGGTTTGCAGATGCCGGACGCCATTATCGTCGGGACGGGTATGGGTTGCGAAGAGGACTCTGAGAAGTTTCTGAAAAACGTAATTGAAAACAACGAGGAATTCCTGACGCCTACGCACTTCATCCAGTCAACCCACAATACGGTAGCGGGACAGATTGCTTTAGCCAACTCCTGCCACGCCTATAATTTCACCTATGTAAATCCGGGTTCGTCTTTGGAAATGAGTCTGCTGGATGCGAAACTTCAGATTGAAAATGACGAAGCCAATAACATTCTGGTTGGTGCGACAGACGAAAAGGCAGCAAGGACCATGGAACTGTACCAACTGAACGGCACTATTAAAAAAGAAGAAGATTTGCCTGCAGATGTACTGAATTCAACTTCTGAAGGCGTGGTTTGGAGCGAAGGTTCGGCCTTTTTCGTAGTAAGCTCCGAAAAATCTGAAGGCACATATGCACAATTGGAGGCAGTAACGTTCATCAACACACTTGAAGAATCTGAAGTTTCAGATTTCATTGGTGAGTTCCTGTCCAGAACCAATCTTAATCCATCCGATGTTGATGCGGTCTTGCTGGGCTTTAGCGGAGATTCGCGTACCGATGGATATTATAAAACAGTCCAGGAAATATTTATGGATGCTGATCAACTTTATTTCAAGCACCTGAGCGGCGAATTCAATACTGCGAGCGGATTTGCCTTCTTTATGGCGAACCAGATCCTGAAACGTCAGGAAGTTCCGGAGGTGATGAAAATTAACAAAGAGTTATCAAAAGATTCCTTCAAACACATCCTCATCTACAACCACCTTCATGGTGAAGATCACAGTTTGATTTTACTGAGTAAGGCGTGATTATATCAAATATATTAAGGTGGATATTCCCTCCTAATTCATCTGCAAAACAGTAATTGTTGAAACACCGAATTTCTATTTTAATTCTCACCTTACTGCTCATCGCCATCTATTTCCTGGAAGGTGAAATATGGATATATTTTGTGGCCTTGGGACTTTTCGGCCTGGTTACTTTCTTAGGCGTGACGAATATGGATTTCAACTGGTTCCTGAAAAGCTATATTAGTAATCCAAGAGTTGAGAAACGCATCATTGCACTCACATTTGATGATGGACCAACTGAATTTACCCCAAAATTCCTGGACCTTCTGGCCAGGCATGAGCAAAAAGGAACTTTCTTCTGCATTGGAACACAGATCATAAAGCATCCGGAAATTTTTCAAAGAATTGCAGATGAAGGCCATGAGGTGGGCAACCACACCTTCACGCATTCCAACGCAACAGGTTTTCTTTCAACCTTTAAGATGAAAAGGGAAATCATCCGCAATGACAGACTCATGCTGAAGAAAGCCGGAATCCAAACAGATCTCTACCGCCCGCCATTCGGCATTATAAATCCTAATATTGCCCGGGCCATCAGCAAGACAGGTAAGAAGTCCATTGGGTGGAGTATACGGAGTTTCGACACTTCCATCAGCGACGAAAAAAAGATCCTGAATGGAATTCTGCCAAAAATAAAACCGGGAAGTGTAATTCTGCTGCACGATACCTCAGATAAATCCTACCGTGTGCTGGAGGAAATATTGCTATTTTTGGAGCGCGAAAACTACCGAAGTGTAACCGTATCTGAACTTTTCAACTTTAAGAAATGAAATTTAAAAGTATAGCATTCATCCTGCTTTTTTTAGGAATTTTTACATCGGCACAGACCAAAATGAACCCCGCGGAAATCAGGCAGTTCACTGCTAAAATGTCGGCTGAAAGTAAAAAAATGAAGACGCTGCAGGCCAGTTTCGTTCAAACTAAAAAAATGGATTTCCTCAACAAAGATCTTGTAACCTCCGGTGAAATGGCGCTGCAGACTCCCGGAATGTTAAGCTGGAAGTACACTAAACCTTATCAGTACAGTGTAGTCTTCAAAAACGGAAAAATGCACATCAACGACCAGGGCAAAAAATCCACTTTTGATGCAAAATCCAAAAATTTTGAAAAACTTAATAAATTAATAATCGGCAGTGCCAACGGAAACCTGCTGAATGACCCGGATTTTTCGGTTACCTATTTTAAAAGCGGTAGCAATAACATGGCCCGGTTTATTCCGAAATCTGCGCAACTATTAAAATATATCAAGCAGGTGGACCTGTATTTTGCACCCAATCAGACGGTTGTTTCGCAGGTGAACATGCTGGAAGCCTCCGGCGATACGACCAATATTGTCTTTAAAAACACGAAGGTCAATGCGCCTGTACCTGCTGCTGCTTTCAGCCTTTAGCCTCCTTATAACAAGTCAGTCCTGCAAATCTTATACGCCGGCTGGCACTGCTGTAAGCATCTCTACACCAACAGTGGTGGAGAACACATATTTCAGCTCCGGCGAAACAGACTACCTGTACAGAACGCAAATTGAGATTTATGGCAATAACCTCAGCGGAATTCTCATTATAAAAAAGATTGCTGATGATACTCACCGGGTGGTGATGACCACCGATTTTGGTAATAAAATGCTGGATTTGGAAATTTCTGACATCAGTTTCAAGGTCAATTACCTCATTCCTGATTTGGACAGGAGGGTGGTGAAAAATTTTCTTGAAAAGGATTTCAGGGCATTGTTAAAGGAAAAATATTTAGTGACCGAAGTTTCCGAGGACACAGAGTTTAAAATATTTGCAACCGAAAACCACAAACTAAGAAATTTTCTTTTCTACGGTAAAGAAGATGGTCTGCTGAAGAAAACAGTCATCACAGAAAACGGAAAGGAGAAGGTTAATTTTCTGTTTGACGGAAAATCCGCTATCTTCGCCGACTCAATAATGCTGATACACAAAGACTTCAGACTAAATATTAAGCTTAACCAAATTAACCCTGACCCGGAATAAGGGTAATTGACGAATAACATGGATATACTGAACGGATTTTATATTTTAAACTCGTGTGAGAATACTGGCGAAGGAACTTACTCAGCCATGATTACGCTGGATCCTGAGCATGAGATTTTCGGTGGGCATTTTCCCGGAAACCCTGTAGCACCCGGCGTCTGTATGATGCAGATCGTGAAGGATGTAACGGAGCGGATTTTGGAGAGAAAATTATTCCTGACCTCAGCGAATAATGTAAAATTTATGGCCATCATCAATCCGGAAGGAACACCCGGGCTGAAGCTGGATCTGGAAATTAAGACCGACGGCGAACAGGTGAAGGTAAAGAATGTAACCTCGTTTGGAGAGACAATTGCTCTAAAGATGTCTGTAAACTATAAATTCATCTGATTTATGAAACTGATTATCGCGTTCTTAAGCGCTTTTATATTTTTATTTCAGGCCCCGGATCTTGAGGCTATACGCGCCAAATATCCTTCTGCCCACACGACCAAACAAAATGCCGACAGTTTCGCCAAAATGGTGGAGAAAGGCTCTGGTTCAACCCTGTCCGGCTATAAGGCTGCGGCAAAGATTATTCAGGCCAAATTTGCCAAAGGTGAGGGCCGCAAAAAAATCATAACCGCGGGCGCAACCTCGCTTGAAAATGTAATAAAGGCCGATCCTGACAATGCGGAACTGCGCCTTATCCGTTTGAGCATACAGGAAAGCCTGCCAAAATTCATTAAATACAATGGTCACATTGCTGCCGACAAAGCTTTCCTTCTAAAAAATTACGGTGGACAAAACTCTTCCCTGAAGTCACATATCAGAAAATTTGCCGCTACCTCAAAATCTTTCACTGCTGCAGAAAAACAAAAGCTGAAATAACGGAGCATGAGCCCTGCCGAGACCCGTACTCTTTTAGATAAACACAGGATATGTGTCCTGATTCCCACGTATAACAACCACAAAACCCTTTCGCGGGTCCTTGATGCTGTCCTTGATTATACAGAGGATGTCATTGTCGTGGATGACGGTTCTACAGATTGCACTCCAACTATTCTGTCGCATTATAAGAACCTCCGCGTGATTAGCCTTCCTGAAAACCAGGGCAAAGGAAATGCCCTGAGAACAGGATTTGAGGAAGCCAGGAAACTGGGCTTTATGTATGCGCTTACCATAGATTCCGACGGACAGCATTATCCCGATGACATTCCCGTTTTTGTAGAGGCGCTGGAGAAAGAAGGCACCGAAGTATTACTGGTAGGTGACCGCAATATGGAGCAGGCGGGCATCCCCCAGAAAAGCAGTTTGGGTAACCGGATTTCCACGTTTTGGTTTTGGTTTGAGACCGGAATCACGCTGAAGGACACACAGTCCGGCTACCGGCTCTATCCACTGCAACGCATTCCGAAAAAGCTGTACACACCCAAATTTGAGCTGGAAATTGAAATTATGGTCAGGACCGCCTGGAATGGCGTGTCTGTAAAAAACGTTCCAGTAAAAGTACTCTACGATCCGGAGGAAAGAGTGTCCCATTTCCGGCCATTCAGGGATTTTGTACGCATCAGTATACTGAATACGGTATTGGTACTCATTGCGATCTTTTATATAGCGCCCCGCCGGTTCATCAGGAATTTTAAAAAAAAAAGCTTTAAACAGTTTCTGAAGGAAGATGTTCTGGAAAGTGACGGCAGCAACCGTAAGAAAGCGATGTCTATCGCTTTGGGCACCTTCATAGGCCTGTCGCCATTCTGGGGTTTGCAGACTTTCCTAACCATTTCCCTGGCCGTTTTACTTAAACTGAATAAAGTACTTGCATTTGCCTTTTCCAATGTGAGTATACCGCCCTTTATCCCTCTTATTATAGGCGGATCACTGGCTATTGGCGGCTATTTACTGGGTACGGAAACCAGTTTTATGGACCAGGATTTCAGCCTGGATTTGGTGAAGCGGCATTTCCTGCAGTATGTTTTGGGCAGCCTCGTATTGGCCACTCTGGTGTCGGCCTTATTTGGGTTTGGATTTTACTACTTTCTGGAAAGATTCAGTTCTGAGGAGAGGGAGAATACTCCTTCATGAACCGCATTGCTTTCCGCAAATAGATTTCCACCTTCCTCCGATCGGGAGCTGTAGTTATTTCTTTGGTTAATGCTTTTTCAAACTGGTCTGTGGCTTTTTCATATTCCTTGCTGTGAAAGTAATATTTGCCCAATTTAAACCAGACGCTCCAGAGTTCGGGATTGAGTTGCCCGTATTGTTGTATAAATTCGGCCGGAAGAACCTGACCTTTACTTAGCGCAATATCCATTTCGCGGTCCACCACGCGGAAAAGTTCATAATCCCGGAATTGAGGACTGTCGGCAAAAGGATCACGCTTAATATTGCGCAAGTTGTCACTGAGATGAAGACCACCGGTCTCATCTCCAAAGATTTCATTAAGATTATAACAAACCATTTCGCCAAGCTGATAAGGACTGCTGGAAACCCAGACAAGTCTATCCTCAGGCGAAAAAATGACTGAGTGGTGCGCCAATAGTTGATTCAAAGCTTTTTCGTTGCCGTAGCCCAGCCTAATGTCCTCCAGACCGTCTTTATTCCGCAGAATGGAAGCCATTTTCGCCGGATTCAGTTTTGCATTTTTTTCCAGTAGCTCATTCATTCGGTCAAACCGGTATTGGGAATGGCTTTCCGCAATATGTTTCTTATTTCGCCTGTCATTTCTGTAAACCTCCGACTGGAAATGATTGGAACAAACGAGTTGGGAAGAATTCTGAACATCAAACACACCAAAATTATTGGGTGACATTTCAATGAGTACTGCTTTTCGGTCCTCAGCGCTGCCCACCATAATGCTCTCTGAGACAAATACCTTTCTTTTTTTAGCGATGTTTATGGCTTCTTCAATATTTCCCGCAAACTGCAGAATTTCCTTTGTGACCAATGAAACAGGCGTTTTGGCACTGAACGGAATTTTTGATTTACCGGCATTTATGGTAACGGTGAGGCCTTTCGCGTTCATCCCCGAAACCACACCGGTCATTCCCGGCCAACTGACGGACATATATGGAATTCCCTTTTCCGGCTGTACAAAAGCGACGATCTTTTCTTTGGCAAAATCATCACCGGCATAAAAGTCGAAATTGCGGCCGATGAGCAGTTTCCCGTTTTCAGATTTCCCGTCCCATACCGCCAGCGACGAACATCCAACCAGCATAAGATCCTGAAGTGCGTGCCCGATATCGTGAGCGCCGTGCAGATAAAGATTGCGCTGAAACTTTGGCGCAATAAAATCATAGTCGTTTCCGGAATAGCGGGACAGTCCGTAGATTTCTGCCTGGAAATCATTTCGTACATGTCGGTACATATTCCGGTTGTAAAACTTCAGCACCTTGCTTAAAAGCAACTGTTTCCTTTCGGAGGGGATGATGTCCTGCACTTTTGAAAAAAATATGCGTTCCTGCTTCTGCATAAGTTCCTGTGTAAGCGCCCCCTGGTTATATCCCAATTGCAGTGCATTACCTGAAATATAGAGTTCCCAGAGACTCTGTCTGTTTTTCCTGAGGAAATTATTGCCCCACACCGTCGTGCTGTCGTTGAGTTTATCAGGTTTTGGCTGCTGGAAAGCATACGAACTAAGGTCCGGAAGATGTTGCACCGACTTTTGCACGCCACACGAAACAGCAGAGAAAAGAAGCATCACACAAAGACCATGTGTTAGCAGGAACCACCTTATTTTCTCCGCTTTCATCATACTGTGGCCAATCGTTGGTCTATAAGTTCTGAGCCTAAAATTTCGGCGCATGTGGCAAAAGCACCTATCGTTACGCCCAGGATGCCGTGCATATTAACCGTTTGGCCGGTTAAGAATAAGTTAGGAATCTTTGTTTTTGGCGAAACCATAGTTTTAAGCGGATAACGGGAATCTTTAGCATAACCGTACATATTCCCGCGGTAATTCCCGATATAATCCCGGTAAGAAAGCGGGGACGAGGTATAGACTCCTGCAATATGTTCGCGAAGCGCCGGAAATCTGTCCTCCAAGCGCGCTATGATCCGGTCAGCTTTCCCTTCTTTAAATCTTTCATAATCCCTGCCCCTTTCCTGCGGATCAGCTACTGTATTGCCTGTACTTTCCCATTGCTTTACCTCATCAAATTCCATATAAGTGATAACGGTCATGCTTTCAGCAAAAGCCGGATTTTTACGGTCGGCGGTGCAGGAAAGCATATAGGATTCGGGCCAGGTCGCACCTTCGGAACCACCGTTATCCGATAAACACTTATCTGTACTGTGATGGTAGATATTGTAATTAAAATAGGGCACAGCACCGGGTTTCAAGGCCAGATAAACACTGAAACAGGAACATGTAGGTTTTAGTTCTGCTATGCGGTTGGTGAAGGATTTCCTGAACATTTCTTTACCTGCAAGTTTAATGGTACAGCGTATTTCAATATTGGAAATAAACCGCAGACCATTATATTGCTTACCGTCTTTTGTGCGGACAGCATTTAAATTGCCCGTGGTATCATACACGAAACTGTTCACATCAGCATGTTTGTGAACTTCAGCCCCATATTTCCGCAGTTCCCTAATGAGCAGTTTCGAGATTTGACTGCCACCGTCAGTACATTTATACGAACTCTGTATATAGGAATTTACAGTGAGCGCATGCACATAAAGCGGCGTCTCTTCCTTTAAACCGGCATATAGAAAACCGGATCCTGCCAATACAGCCTGCAGTTTGCTGTTATTGGTCACGGAACTAAGAAATTCCGCCGTATTCAGGTGAAGTAAATCTTCAGAATACGGGCCACTCTTCCGCAGATAATAGCGCGGAAACGCTTCGCAGACTTCACGGATTCCCTGAACATATCTCTCTAAATTTTCACGTTCTTCGGGGAAATGTCGGGACAGCTGTTTCACAAAATTACCGTAGCCCTGTGCATGCGGATAAAGAGTGTCATCATCATCAAAACTAATCATGTCGAAACCGTCCTCATCCATTTTATGCAGCTTCAAACCTTGCGTGATCCCCAAATAACTGAAGTATCTGTACAGATTCTGACCTTCGGACAATCCACCAAGATAGTGCACACCCGTATCAAAGATAAGTTTGCTGCGCGAAAAAGTCTGCAGATTACCGCCAAACTGATTATTCTTTTCGAGTACGCAGACACTGAGACCCTCTTTAGCCAAAACCAAAGCTGAAACAAGGCCTCCAAGCCCGCTGCCAATTACTACTATGTCAAATATTTTAGACATGGTGAACCCTGCTTTAAATGAAAATCAGAGAAATCTCAGTCTGCATCGTCCCAGAAATCAAAATAATTAAACCACTGCAAAGGATACTTCTTCAGCATGCTTTCCAGATTCTGAACGTACGAATGAAGCAATCCCTGCGCGTCCCGGTGTTTAACCTGTGCAACACGCGTATAGAGATGATAATGCAGGTTGGGCTCCTTCATTACATAAACATAGGCCACCGGAACATTGAGGCGCGAAGCGATCAGGAAGGGTCCGGCCGGAAATTTAGCTTTGCTGCCCAAAAGCTCTTCTTCCAGAAATTTTGAACCTTCAAAATAGCGGTCGCCGGTGAAACAGATGAGTTCATTATTCGAAAGGGCTTCATTTATGGCGAAAATATGCGACATATCCTCCTTAATAAAGATGAATTTGATGGTACTCTGACGTTCCGACACGCTTTCCAGATATTCCTTGATGATGCTGTGCTCGAGATCGGTGGTTACGAGATTGATCTGGTAATTGAAATCAATCTCACCAAAGAAACGTTCGGCGATTTCAAAATTTCCGATATGCGCACTTATGAGCACACCACCCTTTTGGTCGGCCATCATTTTCTTAAGGTGGTCTATACCGTCAAATTCATAGGTAAAATGGTCGCGAAGGCCGGCGCTAATGGCTGTTTTATCGATAATGGTCTGTCCGAAGACAAAATAATTGCGGTAAACTGACCATCGGGACTTAAGAGAACTCCAGCCCAGCCTTCGGTTAAAGTAATAATAAATATGGCGGTTGCTGCTCTTAAGAAACAGGAAATACCAGGCGGATACAAAGTATAAAACTCCATAGGCTGCCCTAACTCCCAACTTTTTAATACAAAAAACAAAAATCCTGTAGCCCAATAAGGTTCCACGGGATTTTCCGGTCCATTTTGCCATTATAAAAATAATGCAGATCCACTGGATCTCAATTTACAGTTTAGGATACCAACTCTGTTTCGCCAATCTTTTCCTGAATAGCGTTATAAAAATCATCAAAAGTGATCATTTTCTTAAAATCGGCTTCGCCAAGTTTAACTCCAAAATTACTTTCGATAATGACTACCAGGTCTATATAGTCCAGACTGTCCAAACCTAAAGTCTGCTTAAGTGGTGCCTGGCTGTGAATCTCTGAGCCATCAACTTCAAATTCATTAATTAAAAAACCGTTGACAACTGAAACAATTTTCTCTTTTTCCATCGTGTATCTTATTTATCTATCAAATTTCTTTATAATCAGTGATGAATTGGTTCCGCCGAAACCAAATGAATTGGACAAAAATACATCAATATTGCTGTGTGTGGTCTCACTGACCAAATTAATATTGCGTGCATCTTCATCCGGGTTTTCCAAATTGATATTGGGTGCTATAAAGCTGTTTTGCATCATGAGTACGGAGTAAATGATTTCGCTGGCACCCGCCATCCAGCATTCATGTCCCGTCATGGATTTGGTGGAACTTACCGGTATCTCGCTTCCGAAAATACGGTGAATGGCTTTGGCCTCGTTGGCATCACCAATGGGTGTAGACGTAGCATGAGCATTGATATAGTCAATCTGTTCGGGGCTCATTTCCGCGTTTTTCAGTGACCTTTCCATAGCCAGGGCCGGACCTTCCACATTGGGAGTAGAGATATGGCCTCCATTTGAGGAAAAACCGTACCCTGCAATTTCCGCAATAATGTGCGCACCGCGCCTTTGTGCACTTTCCAGGCTTTCTACAATCAGTGTAGCGGCGCCTCCGCTCGGTATCAGACCGTCGCGGGCGGTATCGAAAGGACGTGAGGCTTTGGCCGGATCATCTTCGCGTACTGAAAAAACGCCAAGACCGTCAAAACTCGCCATGCCATATTTATTGGTTTCCTGTGCGCCACCACAGACGATGATATCCTGAAGGCCACCTTTAATCATCAGATAGGCCAGCCCCAGGGAGTGTGACCCGCTGGCGCAAGCCGCACTTACGGTAAGATTAATCCCTTTCAGTGCGAAGATAGTAGAGAGGTTCATTGTCACTGTAGAATTCATTGACTTAAATATCGCTCCTGAACCCATAAGGGTAGTATCCTTCTTCGCGCGGACGATATCGGTAGATTCCACAACGGCCTGAGAGACACTGTCGTTTCCGTAAAGGATGCCTACTTCATTTGCATTCAGAAAGTCCTGAGAAATGCCGGCATCTTTAAAGGCATCAAGTGTGGCGATATAGGCATATTCACTCTCCTCGCCCATGCTGATTCGCTGCCGGCGGTTGAGCACATTTTTAAGATCCGGTTTAGGAACCCATCCCGTAAGCCCGGATCTGTAGCCAAAATCCTTACGCTCCTGGCTGAAGATGATGCCGGATTTTCCGTTGTACAGTGAATTTTTAACTTCATCCAATGTAATCCCGAGGCAGGAGTAAATTCCCATTCCGGTGATTACGACTCTGTTTTCCATCTTTGAGACTGATTTTTCTTAATAAATGACCAATAAGTTAGCACTTTTCTATGAATAAATGCCACCATTGATATTTATCACCTCACCTGTAATATAACCCGCTTTGTCTGAAGCCAAGAACGCCACCAGGTCCGCAACTTCTTCTGCCTCACCGAAACGGTTTGCGGGAATCATCTGCTTAAGTTCGTTTTCATCAAACTCCTGAGTCATATCTGTTTTAATAAATCCCGGTGCCACGGCATTTACGGTAATTTTCCTTTTGCCAACTTCCTGCGCCAGGGCTTTGGTAGCACCAATCACAGCGCCTTTCGCCGCAGAATAGTTGGTTTGTCCGGCGGTTCCTTTCAGGCCGGAAACAGAAACCATATTAATGATCCTGCCGTATTTGTTGCGCAGCATTTTCTGGATGAAGAAATTGGTAACATTGAAGAAACCGTTCAGGCTGGTATTAATGACACTGCTCCAGTCCTCCGGCTGCATCCACATAAAAAGCCCGTCACGGGTGATCCCGGCGTTGTTTACAATCACTTCCACAATCGCGTCAGGATTCTTTTCCTGCCAGGAGTTCAGAACAGACTGGGTTTCTTTATAGTTGGAAACATCAAATTTCAGAATTTCACCTGTAGCGCCTGCCTCCTTTACCTTTTGTAACGTATCATTTGCCGCCGCTTCATTGGACGTATAATTGATAAGGATATGATACTTTTGCTCCTGCGCCAGCTTTATACATATGGCACTGCCAATACCACGCGAACCTCCCGTTACTATTGCACATTTCATGGTTTTCAGTTTAATTATTGATGAGGTAATCCTTGATTTTTTGCACAAAGGGATACATAACCATGTCTTCCTTGAAGGCCGGCACGATTTCCCTAACCTCATCATACATTTTTCTTGTTGATGAAGAAACACGGTCTTTAAATTCAAGATACTCAATGGCCTGAACAATGGTGATGAGCTCAATAGCAAGCACCTCATAGGCATTATTGATCACCTTCTCACACATTACAGCGGCATTGGTTCCCATACTCACAATATCCTGATTATCGTTGTTATTGGGAATGCTGTGAATATACATCGAGGTTGAAAGTGCCTGGTTTTCAGCCGTTGTAGAAACAGCTGTAAACTGTACGCCCTGCATCCCAAAGTTGAATCCGAGACGGCCAAGGTTGACGAACGGTGGCAGGATTTCGTTGATTTTTGAGTTCAGAAGGTAATTCAACTGTCTTTCTGCAAGCATGGTGAGTCTCGTAACTACCAGTTTCAGCTTGTCCATTTCCAGGGACACATAGTCGCCGTGGAAGTTGCCACCATGGTACACATGTTTTTCTTCCGGAATGATGATAGGATTATCGTTGGCAGAGTTAATCTCGTCCTCCAAAACCTTTTCTGAAAATTCCAGCGTATCCAGTACAGGACCCAGGATTTGGGGCACACATCTGAGTGAATAATACTCCTGAACTTTATCCTTGAAAATCTCTTCCTGGGTTTCCTTATTATAAAGATGGTCTTCGCGCTTACGGATCAGTTGGCTGTCGTGAAGGTATTCCCTCATTTTGGCCGCCACTTTCTTTTGGCCGCTATGTCTTTTTGTACTGTTCAGGGATTCAGAAAAATGATCGTCATAAGCCTGAACAATTTCATTAATTGCACAACTCATCCTGATACTGAGGTCAATGAGTTTCTTTGTATTATAAGAATTAATGATCCCAATGCCGGACATCACCGACGTGCCGTTCATCAGGCCAATACCTTCCCGCAGTTCAATATTTATAGGTGTAAGTCCCAACTCCTTATAAACATCGGCTGTGGGTCTTCTTTCGCCTTTATAAAAAACCTCGCCTTCACCAATCAGCACCAATGCCAGGTGGGCAAGCTGTACAAGGTCGCCGCTGGCTCCTACCCCACCGTGCTCAAAGATGAGTGGTGTAACATCCTGATTTATCAGCTCCGTAAGCAACTGAATAACAGAAGGATGAACAGCAGACTTTCCCTGCGAAAGCGTGTTGAGACGCGCCAGCATCGAGGCCTTAGCCGCGGCAGGTTTCAATGGAGTACCAACTCCGGAAGCGTGGCTTCTGATCAGGTTGTACTGAAGTTGGTATTTATCTTTTTCGGGAATTCGGTACTGAGCCATGGGCCCAAAACCGGTATTCACTCCGTAAATGACTTTTTTCTCCGAAAACTCCTTTAAAAACTGAAAACTCTGCTCCACCCTACTTACCAGGGATTCGTCCAGTTCAACCTGTTCATTTTCAAAAATCACCTTCTGGAAGTCTTCAATCTTTAAATTATTGACTAGTCTCATTCAATATTGTCTTAAAAAAATAAAAAATAGCCTATTTTGACTAAATTTGTCGCAAAGATATTAAAACT
Organism: Bacteroidota bacterium; assembly: GCA_023386965.1. GTDB lineage: Bacteria > Bacteroidota > Bacteroidia > Flavobacteriales > Weeksellaceae > Marnyiella. The sequence continues at coordinate 36,506 of JAEWIR010000045.1, read as the reverse complement.
ATACAAATCATGGATAACGAAGTTGTGGACGTATTAGTGATTGGTGCAGGCCCTTCAGGTTGTGTTTCTTCGGCCTGGCTGCACAATAATGGTTTGAAAGTTAAGGTGGTTGAAAAGACCAGATTTCCGCGCTTCGTTATTGGTGAAAGCCTGATTCCCAGGGTGATGGATCATTTTGATGAGGCTGGTCTTCTGGAAGTACTGAAAAAGCAGAACTTCGAGATTAAGCCCGGTGCCAGGTTCATCAGAGGTGAAGAAGTTTGCGTGTTTGATTTCAGCGATAAATTCGGTGTGGGATGGGACTGGACCTGGCAGGTACCCCGTGCCGATTTCGACAATGTGATGGCTCAGGAAATCATCCGAAAAGGTGTGGATCTTGAGTTTGAGTCGGAAGTCACTGACATCAGGTTTAGCGGAACGAATTCCATTACCACTGTAAAAGATAAAAACGGCGAAAGCAAAGAAATCCACGCTAAGTTCGTCATCGATAGCAGCGGTTACGGACGGGTGCTCCCCCGCCTGCTGGACCTGGAAAAACCATCCACACTGGAACCCCACTCTTCCATTTTCACTCATGTAAAAGACACTACCCGTGTGCCGGGTCAGGAAGGAACACTTATTTCCTTCGATATCCTGGAAACTGAGGTTTGGCTTTGGGTTATACCCTTCTCCAACGGAAATACGAGTGTAGGTATCGTAGGGCCAACTGAATACATAGACCAGCTTTCGGCCACCGGCAACACTGCTGAAGCGCTGCGGAATGCCATCAATAAATCGGATTATTACCGTGACCGTTATGGGGATCTGGATTTTCTTTTCGAGCCCAGACGGCTCACCAATTATTCCTGCGCGGTAAAGCAACTTTACGGTGACGGTTACGCACTGACGGGAAATGCCGCAGAATTTCTGGACCCCGTTTTCTCCTCAGGAATGGCTTTTGCCACAGAGTCGGGCATGCTGGCCGCGAAACTGGCCAAAAGACAGATAGAAGGTGAAACGGTGAACTGGGAAAGCGAGTATTCGGACTATATCCTTTCGGGAGTACGTGTATTCTCCACTTATGTAAAGGAATGGTATACCGGCAACCTTCAGACCCTGTTTTTCCATCAGCCTGAAAACCCGGATATCAAAAGGAAAATATGTGCTGTACTGGCAGGTTATGTATGGAACAGAGACAATCCCTTCGTAAAAAAACATGACCATGTAATCCGGAATCTGGCTTACATGATTGAGAGCGAAAAGGAAATGAGACTTTAAGAACTTACTGTTTCTTCACCTGAGGAACAGATTCTAAAGCCGTAAATCCAGAAAGTGTAAGGGTTTACGGCTTTTTGGATGATGAACCTGCAGCATCAGTTCCTCCGCGGGTATAATTTCAATCTTAGGACTTACGCGAAGCTTTGCCCGGAAACGGTCTTTCACTTCGTTTAATAAATCCTCACACTTTTCATCCGTACTGATTTTTACGATGATTTCATCAGTTCCAATACTGTTGGTGCGAATTACAATCTGATAAACCGTAATTCCGTCAAAGCCATTCAGGATATCGTTCAGCGCTGGTGGGTAAAGTGTAGTTCCGCGGTACTTTATCATATGTTGTTTCCTGCCTACAACAGGCCCCAAACGCATGGTGGTTCGGCCACATCCGCATGGTTCATGATGCGCAGTCACCAGATCGCCGGTTTTAAATCTCAGTAACGGTAACGCTTCAACTCCCAGGGTGGTAACTACCAACTCGCCAGTCTCTCCGGGCAACACAGGTTTTTCATTTTCGTCCAGAATTTCAGTGATGATGAGCTCCGGATGCTGATGGCCTCCCTGCTGTAATTCGCATTCCGCGAAAGCTGTGCTCATCTCCGTGGATGCGTAAGTAGAAAACAACTTTATACCCCATTTTTCCCCGATTTTTCTTGAAAGCGCTGAGTCTGTGAAGTCCTGCTCGCGCAGACTCTCACCAATGCACACGGCGCCATAAACAGAGGAGTTTCTGTAATCGATACCATGATTTTCAGCAAATTCAATCATTTTAAGCAGGAAAGACGGCACTGTTATCAGCCATTTGGGTTTATAGCGCAGGATGCTGTCCCACTGCAGTTCCGGAATACCGGGGCCCATGCGGATGACACCCGCCCCCATTTTCCGAAGCCCCAGGAAATAAGCCAACCCTGCCATAAACCGTTTGTCAACCGTAGTCATCATCTGTACCAGATCACCAGGCTTAATACCGGCACAGGCAAAAGAAACAGCCTCGTTATAGGCCAGCCGCTCCAGATCTCCGTCGGACAGACCGAAAGTAACCGGATCACCCAGGGTGCCCGAAGTCGTGCTGTAATCCACGATCTTATGACCGGGAACACAAAAAAAGTCACGATTATACTGCTGCAGATCAGATTTGGAGGTCAGCGGCAACTGTTGGAGGTCTTCCAGTGTCCTGATATTTTCAATATTAATTCCATTCGCAGAAAACATGCGCTGGTAGAAAACAGAATGATCCTGCAGGTACTTCAGGAATTCTGCCAGCTTTTGCTCCTGCAGCGATCTTATTTCTGCCGGCGATGCGTATTCAATGGATGGGAAAAGGTTCAAATTGGTATCTTTAGGAAAAATGTGTTCAAAAATACATTTTTTTACGCTGAACAGGGCTAAAAACCTGCACACTACCCGTCAATTTTACGTCAAAAAACGCTATATTCGCAAACTTAAAATAATTAGGATCATTCTAATTGAACTTACTGAAAATGAAGAAGTTTAACGAATATAAAAACCTGGACCTTACTGCTGTGGCTGCAAGTGTTTCGGAGTACTGGAATCAGCATGAAACTTTCAGGAAATCAGTGCAGATTCGGGAAGGACAGCCTGAATATGTTTTTTATGAAGGTCCACCCTCTGCGAACGGAATGCCGGGTATCCACCACGTGATGGCCCGCGCGCTGAAGGACATCTTCTGCCGTTATCAGACCCAGAACGGAAAACAGGTTTTTCGCAAGGCGGGTTGGGACACCCATGGTTTACCTATTGAGCTTGGTGTTGAGAAAGAACTTGGAATCACCAAAGAAGACATCGGTAAGAAAATTTCTGTTGAGGATTATAACCAGGCCTGCCGTGATGCCGTGATGCGCTACACAGATGTTTGGAACGACCTTACGGAAAAGATTGGTTATTGGGTGGACCTTGAAGACCCGTACATCACCTACGAACCAAAATACATGGAAACGGTATGGTGGCTTCTGAAGCAACTTTACGACAAAAAACTGCTGTACAAAGGCTACACCATCCAACCCTATTCACCAGCGGCAGGCACCGGTTTAAGTTCACATGAACTGAACCAGCCGGGAACGTACCGTGATGTAAGTGACACCACAGTAGTTGCTCAGTTTAAGGTTAAGAAACTTTCAGACAAGGCAACTCAGAAAATAAATAAAAATCAGGCATCCATTGATACCGGTGAAATTGCCGGCGCAAGTTGTGGCGGCGCGCTTCACTGGGAAGAATTCGATGCTGCGGCAGGTTCATCAAACCAACTGCCGATTCATATTCTCGCGTGGACGACCACTCCATGGACCTTACCTTCCAACACCGCTTTGGCCGTAGGAAAGGACATTGAGTATGTCCTGGTGAAAACCTTCAATCAGTATACTTTTGAGCCTGTCAATATCATTCTGGCCAAAGTACTTCTGCAAAAAAATTTCGGTAAGAAATATGCCGAAAGAACTGACGAAGATTTTGCCAATTACACCGCGGAAAGTAAAACTATTCCTTTTAAAATCATCGCTGAATTAGCTGGTGAAGATTTAGCCGGAACAGATTACGAGCAGCTCGTTCCCTGGTTTCTGCCTGCTGAAAATCCGGAAAACGCTTTCAAAGTAATCGTTGGTGATTTTGTAACCACCGAAGACGGTACCGGAATCGTACACATCGCACCGACTTTCGGTGCTGATGATGCACGTGTAGCGAAGGAAAACGGAATTTCGCCCATGCTCGTGAAGGATGAAAACGGCAATTCTGTTCCTCTTGTGGATCTTCAGGGGAAATTTATTGAAGGCGGCCAAACTCCGGAACTTTTTGCCGGAAAATATATAAAAAACGAATATTACGAGTCCGGAACCGCTCCCGAGAAATCCTGGGATGTAGAACTCGCTATCCTTCTAAAGACCGAAAACAAAGCCTTTAAAGTGGAAAAATATGTTCACAGCTATCCACACTGCTGGAGAACCGACAAACCGGTGCTTTATTATCCGCTGGATTCCTGGTTTGTGAAGATGACTGCTGTAAAAGACCGTTTGGTGGAACTGAACCAGTCGATCAACTGGAAACCTAAGTCCACCGGTGAAGGCCGTTTTGCCAACTGGCTGGAAAATGTAAATGACTGGAACCTGTCCCGCTCAAGATATTGGGGCATCCCCTTGCCTATCTGGAGAACGGAAGACCTGAAAGAAGAAATCATCATCGGTTCTGTGGAGGAACTGATGAGTGAGATTCAGAAATCCATTGAAGCTGGACTAATGGACAAAAATCCGTTTGAGGGCTTTGAAACAGGAGATATGTCGGCAGAGAATTATGCTAAAATTGATCTTCATAAGAATATCGTGGATGAAATCATTTTGGTTTCAGAATCCGGTAAGCCAATGAGGCGTGAAGCCGATCTTATTGACGTATGGTTTGATTCGGGATCGATGCCTTATGCACAACTTCATTATCCTTTTGAAAACAAAGAACTGATTGACGAAAGAAAAGCTTTCCCGGCTGACTTTATCGCAGAAGGTGTGGATCAGACGAGAGGTTGGTTCTATACACTTCACGCAATTGGAACAGCAGTTTTCGATTCTGTAGCGTATAAAAATGTAATGTCGAACGGGCTGGTTCTCGATAAAAACGGTCAAAAAATGTCCAAGCGTTTGGGTAATGCCGTTGATCCTTTTGAAACTCTTGAAAAGTATGGTCCCGATGCAACGCGCTGGTACATGATCGCCAACGCAAATCCCTGGGAAAACCTGAAGTTTGATGTAGAAGGAATTGACGAGGTGAGAAGGAAGTTCTTCGGTACACTCTACAACACCTATTCATTCTTCGCGCTGTATGCCAATGTAGATGGATTTACCTACTCTGAAAAAGACATGGAAGACCGTCCGGAAATTGACCGCTGGATCCTTTCGGAACTCAACCTTCTGGTAAAAGAGGTCACCGAATTCTATAATGACTACGAACCCACAAAGGTAGCCCGCGCCATCAATAACTTCGTTAACGACAACCTGAGCAACTGGTACGTAAGGCTTTGCAGAAGACGGTTCTGGAAAGGAGAGTATTCTGAAGATAAGATTTCAGCGTACCAGACTCTTTATACCTGCCTGGAAACCGTAGCTAAAATTTCAGCTCCCATTGCGCCGTTCTTTATGGACAGACTTTATCAGGACCTGAACAGCAGCACCGGGAAGAACAGCGCCGATTCCGTACATCTGACTGATTTCCCAACAGCCGATGAGCAGCTTATTGACCAGGATCTTGTAGAAAAAACCCACCTGGCGCAGCAGATTACGTCAATGGTTTTCTCACTTAGGAAAAAAGAGAACCTGAAGGTTCGGCAGCCACTCCAAAAAGTGATGGTACCGGTTCTGGATGCCAAAAGTGAAACGCAGATCAAGGCAGTTTCGGAACTGATCAAGCAGGAGGTCAATGTAAAAGAACTGGTTCTGATAAACGCTGAGGAAGCTTCACATCTGATCGTGAAACAAATTAAGCCCAATTTTAAAACGCTAGGCGCAAAACTGGGCAAGGATATGAAAGTGGTTGGATCACAGATCTCCGCCATGACCTCAGAACAGATAGCCACACTGGAGAAAGACGGAAAGATGACCATTGAAGGTCATGAAATCATGCTGGACGATGTCGAAATCTTCACAAAAGACATCCCGGGCTGGACAGTAGCGAGCGAAGGCAAGCTGACTGTGGCACTGGACCTCACACTTACGGAGGAACTTAAAGCCGAAGGAATTGCACGTGAATTCATCAACAGGATACAGAATCTGAGAAAGGAAAAGAACTTCGACCTAACCGACAGGATTAGGATACAGATTGAAGAAAATTCACCGTTTGAAGCCGAACTTATTAACAATAATCAGTATATTTCGGAGGAAGTATTGTCAGATAAAATAGAAATTGTAAATTCACTTTCGAATTTCAATGAAATTGAGATCGATGAAATAAAATTTAAAGTATTTGTAAACAGGATTTGACCGCTTCCGGCATATGGTTTTCGATTGGAATATCCATCAGTCACGGAAGAAGAAACATAAAAAAATAACATAATGGCAGAAGAAAGACAACGCTATAGTGACACAGACCTGAAGGAGTTTAAGGAACTTATTCAGCAAAAAATAGAAAAAGCAGAAAAGGATTTAATGCTCATCCGCGAGAGCTTCATCAACGATCAGAATAACGGTACCGATGACACCTCACCTACCTTCAAGGCTTTTGAAGAAGGCGCAGAAACCCTCAGTAAAGAGCAGAATGCAATTCTGGCGGGCAGACAGGAGAAATTCGTCCGCGATCTGAAAAATGCGCTTATCCGTATAGAGAACAAGACTTACGGAATCTGCCGCGTCACAGGCAAACTCATTGGAAAGGAGCGTCTGCGGGCTGTACCGCACGCCACACTAAGCATTGAAGCAAAAAATCTTCAGAGGTAAAACAAGTTTTCTGATAATTAACCGAATAGGTTTGTAATGTGAAATAAACGGTGCATTATAAACCTATTTCAATTTTAAAATAACACTGAATGCTGGAAGCCATACTGATTATTGCCACACTTGCATTTATCATTTATTGCTTCAGGAAATACTCCACAAAACAATCTGGTGGCAGAAGCGGGAAGTTCACTTCTATAGACGACCGTTTTAATGCAGAAAGAAGAGCACGGGAGCTGGAAATTGACCGGTTACTGGATAAAATGGGTAAAAACGGCACCGCAGATCTCACTGAAAAGGAAAGAAAGAGGCTGGAGGAACTTTCAAAAAAATAAAAATCAAATGGAATCACTAATCGTTCACCCCAAGAACCAGATGGAACTGAACGCGCTGAAAAGCGTGATGAAGGAAATGGGAATTAAATACGAAAAATTTCATAACCGGACACTGAAACCGCGTTCGGCTTCCGAAGGCCGATCAGGAGAAAAAAAATCCGGCAGACCATCAGGCAGTTTCAGGGATAAACCAAAGACAGGGGAATAATGAAGAAGATCGCATTCATCACCATCATCATCCTTTTAATTGACCAAATTTCCAAGTTCTATATCAAAACCAACTTTCATCTGGGTGAAAGCGTAGATGTAATGCCCGGATTCAAACTCACTTTTGTGGAGAACCCCGGGATGGCTTACGGATTCCACTTCGGTGGACTGCTGGGAAAATATTTACTCGTGCTGATTCGTATTTTCCTTATTGGAGGAATGGTATACCTGTTCCGGAAATGGCTGAAGCAGGGTGCCTCCAACTACCTTTTGATTCCAATGTCAATGATCTTCGCAGGTGCCATTGGCAACCTCATAGACGGTATGTTCTACGGACTGATCTTTGACAGCGGTACGGTGTATGACGAAGGCGTGCAGCGCTGGATTGATTATGGCGGAATTTCAAAAGTGGTGGAATTCGGCAACGGATACTCTACATTTATGAAAGGCTGTGTGGTGGATATGTTTCACTTTCCGCTTGTAGACTGGTATGTACCTGCCGACTGGCCTTTAATCGGCGGCAAGCACATTGAGTTCTTTAAATACATCTTCAATGTGGCCGATTCGGCAATCACTGTTGGCGCCATTTTCCTGCTGATATTCCGCAAGAAAGCCTTTCCCGAGGGACTGGACTTCTAAAATGCCTCACTTTAAAGATCAACCTTAATAACTGCTTCAATGTCACGAATCCTAACGGGAATCCAGGCTACCGGAACGCCTCATCTGGGCAATTTACTCGGAGCCATTATTCCAGCTATTGAACTCTCCAAAAAAGCGGAGAACGAATCTTTTCTGTTTATCGCGAACATGCATTCGCTGACTCAGATAAAAGATGCTGAGGAACTGAAAAGGAATACCTATGAAATCGCAGCCGCGTGGCTGGCCTGCGGACTAGATACGGACAAAACCTACTTTTACCGCCAAAGTGATATTCCGGAGGTTTGCGAACTCTCCTGGTACCTTTCCTGTTTCTTTCCCTATCAGCGGCTAACATTGGCTCATTCTTTCAAAGATAAGGCCGACCGCCTGGCCGACGTGAATGCCGGACTGTTTACCTATCCTGTACTGATGGCCGCAGACATCCTGCTGTACGATGCCGAAGTGGTACCTGTAGGCAAAGACCAGCTGCAGCACCTGGAAATGGCGAGAGATATGGGTGCACGGTTTAATAATCAGATGGGTGAGGTCTTTGTACTTCCCCAGGCAGAACTGCAGGAGGACACCAAATATGTTCCCGGCACCGATGGTCAGAAAATGTCCAAATCCAGAGGGAATATCATCAATATTTTCCTGCCGGAAAAGCAGCTTAAAAAACAGATCATGGCCATTGAAACGGATTCCAGAACACTGGAGGAGCCTAAGGATCCGGAGACAGACAAGGTTTTCGCCATCTATAAGTTAATCGCAACAGCGGAAGAAACTTCTGCACTGGAAGAAAAATACCTTGCAGGTAATTTCGGTTACGGACATGCTAAGAATGCGTTGCTGGAACTGATCCTAACCAAATTTTCACGTGAGCGCGAGCTCTTTGCCTATTATATGGACAACCTGGAAGAACTGGAACAGAAACTTCAGGAAGGAGCGGAAAAAACGAGGAAGATTGCCGCCAGTACACTTCAGAGAGCCAGACAAAGCCTTGGAATGTAAGAGGCAGATGCTTGCAGACTCACTTTTAAATATAACAAAACAATAACTAAACCTTGATGAAAAAAAGAAATCTACTTTTTCTGATCCTAATCGGAATGTCTTCCGTATCCTGTGCCACTATATTGACAGGTACAAGTGATGATGTTTCCTTCACCTCCAATCCCTCCGGAGCCAGCGTATTTGTAAAAAACGTTGAAAAGTGCAAGACTCCGTGTAACGTAACCGTGCAGCGCACCTTATCCAAATCCACCGCAGAGCTTAAACTTGACGGTTATCAGGATCAAAGTGTTAAATTGGAAAAGACTTTCAATCCGGTAACCCTTGTAAACATTCTTATTGGTGGAGCAATTGGCGTTGCAGTTGATGCGGCCACAGGCTCCCTCACAAAATATCAAAAGAAAACCTACGAAGTAGAGCTGGAAGCTAAATAAAAAAATTGATGCTAAAAAAAATATCCTTCCGCTGTGAAGGATATTTTTTTGGTTTAAAGCAACTGTTTCAGTTCGGAAAGATGGCGGATTACAGTTACACCTTCGGCGGTATATTTGTCATCAAAAACATCAAAGAAAACGACCTTTAGTCCAAACGCTTTTCCTCCCTCCACGTCGGCCACCCAGTCATCACCAATCATCATCGATTCTCCCACGGCAGCACCGGCCTTTTGAAGGGCATGACCATATATTTCAGGATGCGGTTTTCGGATGTTAAGCTCATCGGCACTTGTAATGGTCGCGAAATAGTTCTTTATCCCGGAAAGTTCGCACTTTCTGTAGGTCACCTCTTCAAAACCATTAGATAGGATATGCAGGGTATACCCTTTACCGGAGAGATATTCCAGAAGTTCAAAGGTCCCGTCTACAAGGTCATTATAATTCAGGATCTCGTCCAGGAAATTATGTTCAAATACCTGAGCGAGCTCAAAATCATCAATTCCAAAGAACAGGAAAGAATCATAGAAGCGATGCTTCCGCAGATGCTCTTTATCAATCTCGCCATCACGGATCTGAGCCCAAAGCCTTTCATTGATGGTAAAATATTCTTTATGGAATTCCTCAAAGCCTATGCTGTAGCGTTCCTGCACCCTTTCGCGTGAATAAATTTCCTGCAGGGTGAGATAGGCGTTCCTGCGGTGGTCCCACAGGGTATTGTCCAGGTCAAAAAAAATGTGCTGCATTTTCATACAGCACAAAATTAGGTTTTTGAAATCAGTTTCGCGAAACGGCAACCACTTTAGTTCTGGTTTTAAGAACAATAATGCTCTTGGAGAAGTTAAGGAGGAAGCTGACCGTGGATTTTCTGGGTTTCAAAAGTTTGGCGTTTAAGGTGTCATTTTTTTTCATAGGCTTGAGTATTTGGTTTACCTGAAAAACGCCGTAATTTTAAAAATATTGCTACCTGGTGAGAATAATCCTGTTTTCCTCCATGATTTTTCTCAGGTTGATGAGCGCATACCTCACCCTACCCAAGGTGGTATTGATACTGCTGTCCGTCTGGTCGGCAATTTCCTTGAAACTTAGCCCGTCGAAGAAGCGGAGCCTGATTACCTCCTGTTGGTTTTCGGGCAGAAATTCCAGCAGTTTGAAAAGGTCACTGTGGATTTGCTGTGTTACCAAGCGCTCTTCTATATTCTCCTCCTGCTCACGGATAAGGTCGAAGATGGAGAACTCCTCGTTGTCATAGGAAGTTTCGGAAACTTTATTGTGCTTGGCTTTTAACCTGTAATGATCGATGATGAGGTTATGCGAGATACGCTTCGCCCAAAGAATAAACTTGCCTTCTTCATTATACTTTCCGCTTTTCAGCGTGACGATAATTTTCATGAATGCATCCTGGAAAATGTCATTAGCCAGATCCGAATCCATTACCTTATAAAATATATAGGAATATAATTCGTTCTGATGTCTTTCGATAAGTACAGCAAGTGCTTTTTCGTCACCCGACTGATACTGTGATATTAGTGAACTGTCCGATTTAGATTTCATAATTACTTCAATATTGCAGCCAACAGCCCTTACCCAAAATAGGACCGCGGTTTTATGTTAATTTAAAGAAGTAAAATTTTATCTATAGGCGCTGTTATAATGTTGTAAATATAAAAATTATTTCATTATGATTCCAAATTTACACGAAATGAATCCAATCTGTTGATAATTCAATTCAGAAGATCGTGAATCAGAACCGTAGGGATATTAAGGGCTACATTAATGTTAAGGCCTTTCATCTCCTTTCCGTTCAGTCCTTTATTGTCTAAAGAAAAAGCATAGCCGCCACTGAGATCCAACAAACCGAAAAAGCTCACTCCAACTTTCGGGGCTATATATTTGGTGGTCACCTCGGCACCACTCAAAAAATAATAAGAGTGATAGAGGTCCACATTACGCTCAAAATTCACCAGTACATCACCCTGCACTTTGGGCATCGCAGCAAATTTACCGTTCACTGAACCCAACATGGCACCGGCACCTACCCGGAAAATAAAATCATCATTTTTAAGGAAAAGCAATTTGCCTCCTACCTCTCCAAAACTTCCGTTCTGATACACATATCCAGCATTTACAAGCTTATGCACAGTAAACTGAGCTTTAGAAAGACCTGTGCAGAGCAGAAGCAAGAGTAACGAACCGAAGATCTTTGATTTCATAATATAGATTGTATGCGGATGGCAAAGTTAAAAAAAACTGCTTCAATCATCTGATGAAGCAGTTTTTTCACTAAAGAGATTATTGGAGTCCGAATTCCTTCTTAATATCGTTCACCCGGTCCAGTTTTTCCCAGGTGAAGAATTCCAGGTCTTCTATCACCTTCTCATCATTACGGCCCTTATTAAAGACACGCGTCGCTGTAAAAGGTTCCCGCCCCATATGTCCGTATGAAGCGGTTTCCTGATAGATAGGGTTACGCAGTTTCAGATTATGCTCAATTGCATATGGGCGAAGATCAAACAGGGTTTGTACCCGTTCTGCGATCTCGCCGTCTGTTAAATTTACTTTGGATGTTCCGTATGTATTGATGTACAAACCACAAGGCTGGGCAACACCGATCGCATATGAAACCTGCACCAGCACCTCATCGGCCACACCGGCAGCTACAAGGTTCTTGGCAATATGACGTGTGGCATACGCAGCACTGCGGTCTACCTTTGAAGGATCTTTCCCGCTGAAGGCTCCGCCTCCGTGAGCACCCTTGCCGCCATAGGTATCCACAATAATCTTGCGACCCGTCAAACCGGTATCTCCATGTGGTCCTCCGATTACAAATTTGCCGGTTGGATTGATGTGGTATTTGATCTGGTCGTTAAAGAGTTCCTGGATTTCGCGCTTCTGCTTATACTTCACCTTGGGTATAAGTACATCAATCATATCCTTGCGGATTCTTGCCAGCATTGCTTCGTCACTGCCAAATTCGTCGTGTTGGGTGGAAATGACAATACTGTCTATACGGATGGGTTTATGGTCGTCCGAATACTCTATGGTGACCTGTGATTTTGCGTCAGGTCTCAAATACGAAACCTCAGATCCTTCGCGGCGCATAACAGACAGTTCTTTCAGGATGGAATGTGCCAGATCCAGTGCAAGCGGCATATAGTTATCGGTTTCATTGGTGGCATAACCAAACATCATTCCCTGGTCGCCGGCTCCCTGCAGGTTGGCACGGGTTTCAAAATCCGCCTCCTCGGTAGTCCTGTCTACCCCCTGGTTAATATCGGGAGACTGCTCATGGATTGCCGAAATTACTCCGCATGAATCACCATTGAACATATACTCACCTTTGGTATACCCTATTCCGTTGATGACATCACGCGCAATGGTTTGAACATCCAGATAAGCATCTGACTTTACTTCACCAGCCAAAACCACCTGACCCGTGGTTACAAGGGTTTCACATGCTACCTTCGACTCTTTGTCGTAAGCCAGAAAATTATCGATAAGTGCATCTGAGATCTGATCAGCAATCTTATCCGGATGCCCTTCGGAAACGGATTCAGACGTAAATAAATAAGACATATTTTGTGTGTTTAACTGTATTAATAAATAGAGGTAATCTGAAAGAAAACACACAGAAAAAGAGAAATTCTGTTTTAGCATTTTTTTTCTGAGGTAGCAATCAGTCAAATTTATCCTCCCTTAAAGTGCTGCAAATTTACGACTATTTCTGAGAGCAAAAAGACATTTGCCCAAAAATGGAGACCACCTTTACTGTGGTTTTACATTCACATAATCTGCCGGTGCTTTGGTGAAGTTAAGCTTTGCCTGCACTGAATCACGTATGGTGGCAAGAAGCTCATCAATAATTTTCTGTTTGTAGGTAGGTTTATAATAAATGATGCTGATCTCACGATACGGAAAGGGCTTGCGGAATCGCGACACCTTCTGCGTCTGTTCATCCGTAAGCTGCAGAACAGCCAGTTCCGGTAAAATGGAAATACCGCCAACCTTATCTACCATTTGTACAAGTGTACTGATATTGGAAGCTTTAAAGTCCAGATTTTTGGGTTTCAGAGCATTCTCCTTAAGGTGGCAGATGTTTTCAAACTGGGTCCGGAGACAGTTACCTTCCTCCAAAAGCCAAACTTTCTCTACATCGATTTCTTCCGGCACTACGAAACTGTCACTTTTTTCCGGCACGTCTGAAGCATAGAGCATAAGTTCCTCATTAAACAGAAACTCCTGATAGAATTCGTTGGCACCGTCGTATGGCGTCGCAATGATTCCTGCATCCAGTTCACCAGACTTAAGTGCTTTGATGATATTATCCGTGGTCATTTCCTTTACAGCCATCTCTACTTTCGGATTCTCTTTCAGGAAAGAAAATATCTCAACCGGAATAACATAAGTGGAGACGGTAGGTATAATTCCCAGGTTGATCTTGCCTCCAAGGACATTGTTCAGTAAATCGGCTTTGTTGCGCAGTTCATTAACCGAATCAATGATACTTTTGGCGTGGGCCACCATCTGAACGCCTACATCTGTGGTACGTATGGGGTGGCTTGTACGGTCAAAGATTTTTACATCCAGCTCATCTTCAAATTTCTGGATCATGGCGCTTAGCGTAGGCTGCGTAATAAAACAGGCCTGCGCTGCCTTTCCAAAATGTTTATATTTATCTACTGCGATTAAATATTCTAGTTGCTGAATGTTCATTTTAAGACTTTTACCTAGGACAAATATACATTGTTTTTCATTACATCCAGGGTGGCTTGCGCAAGTCCTACAAACCGTAATTTAGTAAATTTGTAAAGCAAAATATTGAATATGGACGCAATACATAACCATCCGGAACCGCATTTGCCCTCTGTCGTAGCCCAGACCCATCCTCTAAGCGGAATTTCAGCTCAGTTACGGCAGGATCATATCCTGCGTGAAAATCTGGCGCATCATACCACGAAAGGGATTGCTGAAAGGAATTTTGGAGCGAAGGGATCGGGATTATACGGAACATTTACCGTCACCCATGATATTTCAGTATTATCAAAAGCGCAGATATTTTCAGGAATAGGTAAGAGCTGCCGCGTCTTTGCACGTTTCTCCGGATTCACGGGGGAAAAGGGAACAGCCGATGCAACCCGTGACCTGCACGGTTTCGCGCTGAAGTTCTACACAGAGCAGGGGAATTGGGATATTGCCGGCAGCAACTTACCCGTTTTCGCAGTTAAAGATCCCGAAAAATTCCCTGCCCTGATGCTGGCGCAGAACAGAGATGTGACCACCAACCTGAAAAGCATCACCGCGATGTGGGATTTCTGGAGTTTAAACCCGGAAAGCCTTCACTATCTTCTTATGTTGATGTCTGACCGCGGTAACCCGGGTAGCTACCGCCATATGCACGGATACGGAAACCATACCTTCTCCATGGTCAATGATGCTGGTCAACGGGTTTGGGTTAAATTCCACTTCAGGAGCCAGCAGGGTATCCGGAACCTTTCGGATTCGGAAGCGAATGAAATGACCGTACCCAGCCCAGATTTTTTCCAGGAAGATCTCTGCCATTCTTTGCAGAGTGGCCACATCCCGAAATGGAAAATGTACGTTCAGGTAATGACTGAAGACCAGGCAAAATCCTTCCGCTGGAACCCTTTTGATGCAACAAAGGTGTGGTTCCACAACGAATTCCCTCTCCAGGAAGTAGGGATTCTTGAGCTCAGTGAAATGCCGACGCACTATTTCAATCACGTGGAGCAAGCCGTATTTACGCCGTCGAATCTGATTGAGGGAATAGGACCTTCACCGGACAGGCTGTTGCAGGCCCGCCTGTTCACCTATGGAGACGCACAGCGGCACAGGGTGGGTCTTAACGGGTCACAGCTGGATGTAAACCGCTGCCCTTTTCCGGCTACTGAAGACCGATCCGCCGGCCGGAGTGCAGGCAGGAATTTCGATCCGGAGATTTTGGCTGAATACAGCCGCAGTGAAAATGAAGATGATCACTACACCCAACCCGGACTGTTTTATTCGAAAGCATTGAAGGAAGAGGACAGAGTTTCTCTGGTACAAAATATCGTGAATAGTATGAAACAGGTTTCCGGACGCCGAAGTGTCGAGATCATCAACCGACAGCTTTGCCATTTTTTCCGTGCGAATGTTGAGTTAGGGATGCGGATTGCCGCCGGACTAAAGGTGGAAATAGACGCAGCCATGTTTACACACGGAAAAGAAGGTCATGCACAATAAACAAAGGAGATACGGCACCAATATTCTTAAATTATTCGTAATTTGCAATCCATTGCTGATTTTAACGATAAATGATTATGAATTACGAAAATATTGCGGTTTCTTCAGAAGGAAAGACAACGGTAATCACCATATCCCGTCCACAGGCATTAAATGCACTTAATGCAGCTACCATCTCCGAACTTGGAGATGTCCTGAACCGCCTTGATTCGGATGCGTCATGCAGAGTGGTTATTATCACAGGAAGCGGCGAGAAATCCTTTGTCGCGGGTGCGGATATAAAAGAATTCAGTGATTTCGGCACCGCGGAGGCGGAAGAACTTGCACGCAACGGGCAGCGTACCCTGTTCAGCAGAATAGAGCATATGACCAAACCGGTTATTGCTGCCATTAACGGCTTTGCACTGGGCGGCGGTCTGGAACTGGCGCTGGCCTGTCATATTCGCTATGCGTCCCAAAATGCAAGATTAGGTCTGCCGGAAGTGACCCTGGGTCTTATTCCGGGATACGGAGGAACCCAAAGGCTTCCAAAACTTATTGGGAAAGGCCTTGCCAATGAACTCATTTTCTCGGCTAAGATGATCAGTGCCACACGTGCTGCCGAGATTGGGCTCGTAAACGATGTTTTCAGTTTGGAAGAGTTGCTTCCGAAAGCGCAGGAACTGGCTGCAGGCATAGCGGCAAACTCGCCAATGGCGATTGCGGAAGCTATCAATGCAGTGAATCTTTCTGATACGGACCGTGGGTATGAAGCAGAAATCAAATCCTTTGGGGTCCTGTTTGAAAAGGAAGATAAAAAAGAGGGCGTCACCGCTTTTCTGGAAAAGAGGAAGCCCAATTTTTAACATTCCTGTTCCGGAACATCTAAGCTGAACTGCTGTGACACTTAATAAATTTGA
Source organism: Bacteroidota bacterium (assembly GCA_023386965.1). Taxonomy (GTDB): domain Bacteria; phylum Bacteroidota; class Bacteroidia; order Flavobacteriales; family Weeksellaceae; genus Marnyiella. The sequence goes on along the minus strand of JAEWIR010000045.1, from coordinate 20,070 downwards.
TATTGCCTATTTACGGATGGCCAGAGAATGGGCCCGACTGTCCTATTGCCACCGGAAACAGGTTGGGGCTCTTATTGTAAAGGACAGGATGATTATCTCCGACGGCTATAACGGCACGCCTTCCGGGTTTGAAAATGCCTGTGAAGATGCCGAGGGAAAAACACACTGGTATGTGTTACACGCGGAGGCAAATGCCATCCTGAAACTGGCTGCATCCACCAACTCGGCGAAAGGTGCCACTTTATATTTAACCCTTTCACCCTGCAAGGAATGCAGTAAACTGGTACTGCAGGCCGGGATCAGACGTCTGGTTTACATTAGCGAATATTCAGACGGAGAAGGAATCTCTTTCCTGCGTAACCATGGGATAGATATTCTGCAGATTGCCGAAGAGAACCTGCACCTAAATTAATTAGACACACAAGACATGAGCTGGACAGAAAAGATCAAAGATTTTGAAAACTTCCTGAAATTTGAGAGGAATTTTTCCGACAATACGCTGGATGCCTACCTTCGGGATATACGGAAACTGCAAACCTACGCCGAAAGCCATCTTGCAGGTTCCACGCCGGAAGAGATTTCCTTTCCACAACTGCAGGAATACCTTTACCAGCTTTCGAAACAGAAATTCAGCGAACGCTCGCAGGCAAGGTGGGTCTCATCCATTAAGGCCTTCTTCAAATATCTTGTTGAAGACGAGATCCGGACAGATAACCCGGCAGTTCTTCTGGAAGGACCCAAACTGGGCCTTTACCTGCCGGACACCCTCTCTTTTGATGACATTGAACGCATCGTCACCGCAATAGATGTATCAACAGACCTGGGCAAGCGTAACCAGTGCATGATCGAAGTTCTGTATGGTTGTGGATTACGGGTATCTGAACTTATTGATATTAAGATTTCCAATATCAACTTCAAGGAAAATTACCTGAAAGTGGACGGTAAGGGTGATAAATCGAGGTTTGTACCTTTGGCCGACTATACTACAAGACTTATCCGTGATTATATCAAGAATGTACGGTCACAGTATAAAATCAACAAAAAATTTGAAGACATTCTTTTCCTGAACAGCCGTGGCTCTGCCATGTCCAGGGTAATCGTGTTCATCATCATAAAAGAACTTACGGAAAAAGCCGGCATCAGCAAACGTATCTCTCCTCATACCTTCAGGCATTCCTTTGCCACACATTTGCTCCAGAACGGCGCCGACCTTCGCTATATCCAGGAAATGCTGGGCCACTCAAGTATTACGACCACTGAAATCTATACCCACCTGAAGACCGAGGAACTTCGGGATGTCATCTTAAATTACCATCCACGGAATATTACATGAACGCTTCCCTGAAATACTGTCCCAGTTGCGGTACGGAAAGTCTGGAATGGACAGAGGACAGGAAATGGTCCTGTGGCTGCGGATTTGTCCTGTACCATAATGTCGCGTCTGCGGTGGCAGTTATGATCCGGCACGGTAACGAACTTTTCTTTACGAGACGGAACCGGGAGCCCCAAAAAGGGAAACTGGACATGGCGGGCGGTTTTGTCGATCCCCACGAATCTGCGGAAGACACCTGCTGCCGTGAACTGTTTGAGGAACTGGGACTTGTGATTGATATAAGCCGACTGAAATACCTTGCCTCCTTACCCAACATCTACAGGTTCAGGGACATCAGTTATAATACTCTGGACCTCTTTTATGAATATGAAGTCTCCGAAAAATTTGAAGTGGAACTGGAGCTTTCAGAAATTTCAGACACACTCTGGATAGACCACACTAAAATTGACCTTGAAGAACTTGCCTTTGAATCGCAGCGGAAATTCCTTTGGGACTATTTGCGTTAGGAAAGAGATGTAACCTACAAAACTTCATGTCCTCCCCCTGAGAAAAAGGCTTCCAGCTCCCTAAGCGTTTCCGGACTGGTAGCGATATCCCTAACAATTTTTCCGCGGTTTAAAACCACAATTCTGTCACTTACCTCGGTGGTATGTGCCAGATCATGACTGGAGACCAGAAAAGTGACCTGGTGGGTCTGAGACCAGTCACGGATCAGTTTCTTGAGTTTGAACTGTGTGCTTGGATCCAGATTGGCAAAAGGTTCATCCAGGATTATGATTTCCGGCGTTCCGATGAGGGCACCTACAATTCCTACCTTCTTTTGGTTTCCTTTAGACAGGTCACGAACATATTTCTTGCCGTTCAGGATCTCACCGTTAAAAAAATCTGTGAACTGCTGCAGAAAAAGGTCGACAGCCGCTCTGTTTTGCCCCCGCAGTTCGCCCAGAAAATAAAAATACTCTTCGGGCGTAAGGTAGCCAATCAGGAAAGACTCATCAATAAATGCAGAGGTTCGCGCTTTCCAGTTCTCACTTTCAGCCACATTTTCACCTGCTATAAGCACTTTGCCCGAACTGGGTTCAATTAGGTCCAGCAGCAGCGAAAACAGGGTGGTTTTGCCCGCGCCGTTATTCCCTACCAAACCGAAACTTTCACCCTTGGCGATTTCCAGAAAAGGCACATTTAAAACTTCAGTACTGCCGTAAACTTTAGAAATATTCTGAACTGTTATCATCATTATTAGTTTTCTTTTTTAAAGGCCTCAAGTGTGGAATATTTTTGGGTTCTGTACACCTTTACAATAAATTCAAAAATATAATTCCGAAGCATAAAACCGACCGCTCCCAACAGACCCAGTGCCGCTACAGCCGCGTACATACCAAAAAAGTATTTTACTGTTGCAAAGACGGCCATAGGCAAAACCATTTGGGGTATTGCAATTAGAAGTACCTTCATATTGAAACTGTTCTTCCCTCCACCAAAACTTTTTGCTGTAGAGTTCAGGTCAATTGCCTGCTTGTTATAGGCACCTGCAAGTAAGGTGAGGTAGGAATTTACACCAAGGTTATATAGCCCCGCACCCAGTACGGTAAGGTAGATCTCCCAGCCGAAGTACAGATATGCTGTGGACAGAATCATTCCAATAACAATACTGAGGATGATAAGCGACCATTTAGCCATGAGAAATTTCTTATAAGGCACCTGCTGCGTCATCATCAGCGGATAATAGGACGAGTCCCAGGCCGGCACCCGTTGTCCGAACATCAGCATAAATCCTCCGGTCACGAATATAGCAGCAAAGAGTTTCATAAAGTCGGTTTGATAAGCTCCGTTAAAGAACAGCAAACCGTAAAAGAGAAACGCAATACTCATATAGAGTGTAACCTTAGCCGCCTTACTTCGCTTCAGGAGGCGGATATCATTGTTAATGAATGTCCCGATGGTCCCAAAACGCTGAAGGAATTTGATATCCTCCGTTTTAGCCTCCGCTTTCTCCAGCTCAAGACCCTTGTCAAGATAGAAATTACCCAGAATAGCCTGATAACACAGATAGCCCACAAGTCCGGCCAGAACAACAGTAATAAGGAACATGCCCGGAATCTCATAAAACGAATAGAAAAAAGCCTCAGAATAGGATGAAAAAGGCACCAGACCGTAATAATCCAGGGCGCCCAGTCCTATAACCACCGCTGCCACACCGAACAGAACCGCATTTTTTTTGTTTAGCAGAATGTTCAGGAAATTATTGAAATAGAAGACGGCCATGATGCCCAACAAAAACATGAGTACACCGGGAACCGAGTAACCTCCATGAAAAATAAGCAGAGCACAGAAGGGCAGCATGAAAAGCAGATAACCCCAGTTGAAGAAATGCAGGAAAATCCTAAGGATAGTATAATTGACCAGTTGTTTTTTCCTGATGTTCTGGCCGAGGAATGGTTTAATATTCTGAGTTGGCATCTGCTGCATAAAGTAGCGGATAACCAGGTCGAGGACCGCATAGTACAGGAAATATCTGCTGAAAATACGGATTGGATCCTGTTGAAATTCTTCCTTAACTAGGAAATAAAGCAGAAACGCACCTCCAACAAATGCAGCACCCATCCAAAAAAAAGAAAAGGCCACCAGCAATTTCATGATCAGATTTACGCCAAACTGCGGATTTCGCAGGAAATGCTTTAATTCCAGAGAAATTAGTCTTATGTACATATCCTATAAATGTAATGAAATTTATTTCATAAGCAATCTGGCCTGCTCCAGAGCTGCCTGTGTTACCTGGGCTCCGGAAAGTAGCTGGGCAATTTCCTGAAGTTTTTCCGTATCGTCCAGCGGGCGAATGGTGCTTTGGGTGCGTCCGGAAATCTCTTCTTTGTGAACCTTAAAATGGTTATCGCCTTTAGCAGCTACCTGCGCCAGGTGCGTAATTACGATCAGCTGCATATTCTGCGACATCTCACGCATCACATTGCCCATTTCCTCAGCAATCTTGCCCGATACACCGGTGTCAATTTCGTCCAGGATCAGGGTAGGCAGTTCCGCGTTCTCGGCCATCAGCTTTTTTATAGAGAGCATGACGCGTGAACGTTCACCACCGGATATTGCCGTTTCAACGGGTTTAAGGGGAAATCCGCTATTGGCCTGAAAGAGCAGCCTGATATTTTCCTTTCCAAACCGGCCAAAATCCGGCCGTGGCGTGAGTTCTACTTCAATCCTGGCCTTATCCAGACCCAGTTTCTTAAGCAAGGCTTCCATTTTTGCTTTAAATACCGGCGTCGCTTTTTTCCGGTTTGCTGCAAGCAAGCCGGCCAAACGGGAAAGATTACTCTCCTGTTCCTTAATCTGAGTCTGTGTAGCCTCAATAAGCTGCTGAAGCTCCTCCATACCGGTCTGCTCACCAACCAGTCTGTCCCTGATCACAATAAGCTCGGGCACAGTTGCGGCCTGATGTTTCAGAAAGAGTGTGTTGATGCTGTTTACCTTTTCATTCAGCCTTTCCAGAACCCCAGGATCCGTCTCAATTTTCTCGGCTTCGTTCTGTAAGTCAAAAACAATATCCTTGAATTCTACAATATTTTCAGCCAGCCGCGTGTTCAGCAGTGTAAATTCATGGGAGAGGTCTGCAATGCGGTTCAGCTTGGATTTTACATCATTTATGGTATCCAGCAAGCCAATCTGTTCAGCATCGAGTTTCAAAAAGATTTCCTTCAGGTTTTCGGTGATGGCATCCGCATTCTCCTGCTTTTTCAGTTGGCTCAGCAAATCGTCCCAATCCACATCGTCCAGGTTGGCCTCATTCAGTTGGGTGAGCAGGAACTGCTTATAATCGGCCTCCCTGTTACCTTCGTCCAACCTGTTCCTGTATTGCTGAAGTTGTGTTTTCAGCGTTCCAAAAGCTTCGAAGGCAGTCCTATATTCAGCAATCAGCGATTTATTCTCGGACAGACCGTCTACAATACTGAACTGGTATTCTTCATTAAAAAGATCAGAACTTTCAAACTGGGAATGAATGTCTATTAATTTGCCGGACAGGGATTTCAGAACTTCCAGCGTTACCGGCACATCATTGATAAAAGCGCGTGACTTGCCGCTGGGCAGCAACTCCCTGCGTACCAGAGTATGAATTTCAAAATCGAGGTCATTATTCATAAAGAATGACCGGTAAGAATCGTCCAGGAGAAATTCTGCTTCTACAACACTTTTGGTGGCTGAATCCTGAATGGCTTTCACATCTGCGCGCTCACCCATGATAAGACGCAGTGCACCCAGGATGATGGATTTACCGGCACCTGTTTCACCGGTAATTACCTGCAAACCTTTATGCAGCTGGAGTTCCAGCGAGTCTATAAGGGCGAAATTCTTTATAAAAATTCGGTTCAGCATAATGAAAATGAGCTTTAAGAATTCCTAAAGCTCTACAAAAATATTGGTTAATAGTTGATGCCGCAAGTTATTTCCAGTTATTCCAGCGCGCTTCCGTATTCTTTGGCGAAAGCGTGATCATAAGCTGTTTGAGGTCATTCATGTTGACCGCACCGTTACTCCTGGAATCAAAAATATTATAAATCTCGGCTGCTTTAGTATCCAGGAACAGATTAATGGCGTAATTCTGCTGGAAGGAGTTTTCAAACTGTCTGAGTGCCATCAGCGCATCTGCAATCACCTTCTTCGGACTGGACTGGTCCTGGTTGTACATATTATCAAGACCGGAGCGGTGATAATTGTAGAAAACAGTTCGTACCGGATTGTACGAAGGTGCAATAATCCCGTCAATCAGTGCGCCTCTCGTACGGGGACCTTCCACTACAGACCAGCCTTCGTAGCCTTTGTTCATGGCATTACGCGAGATTTGCTGGGCTTTGGTAAAGTGAGGCTGCCCTCCCATGGACTGAAAACTGTCGGCATCATAACCCAGAATCAAATAAACGTAAAAACTGATGATGTCCGTTAGGTTCTTGCCGGAAAACTGACGCTCGTTGAAGATGAGGTTTTCGTTCTCCACATATTCAAAATCAATTTTTGTGTCATTAACATTCATAAGCGGCGACTCGTAGGTGGAGTTGAACACCGGTCTTACAGCCTGTACCACCAGGGTCCCGTTGAAACGGTTGCCTTCGCGGCCGGTGATAACAAAAGCGAAATTGGATTTGACTTTTTCAAAGTTCTGAAGCCTTTTGCCTGTCCAACTGGTTTTGTTGATGAAATCACGCACATTTTTCTCAAGTGTCCTGTAAACCTGCTGGTTACTGCCGGAAAGTTGCTGCGCATTCACAGTTACATTAGCCATAATCTCCTGCGAGAATGCAGAGCCGGAGAATAAGAACAACAGGAATATCGAAAGGAAGTTTTTCATTTTAGGAATTGTGTTTTAAAACGGAAAAATACTCATATTATTTTAATGTTTTTTCCTGGATGAATTCCAGAATATCCGCAGCAACGGCCTTTTTGGATTTCAATCCGAATTCATATACCCCATCGCTCGTAATGAATTTCACCAAATTGGTGTCCTTGCCGAAACCTGCACCCGCATCGCTCAATGAATTAAGAACAATCATATCCAGATTTTTGCGATGAAGTTTTCCACGGGCGTTTTCTTCTTCATTTTCGGTTTCCAAAGCGAATCCTACCAGAAACTGACTCTTTTTCCGAAGCCCCATTTCAGCCAGGATATCCGGATTCTTTACAAGTTCGATGGTAAGATGGGTATCCGACTTCTTTATTTTCTGAGCGGCTACATTTACGGGGGCATAATCGGCTACTGCTGCACTGGCAATAGCAATATCAACATGATCATAAAATTCAAATACCTGTTCGTACATCTCGCGTGCCGACGTAACCTTAACCAATCGAATACCCTCATGATTCACCTGCAGGGAGGTTGGCCCCGAAATCAGGATGACCTGAGCACCCCGTGCAGCCGCAGATTCCGCAATGGCGAATCCCATCTTGCCTGAAGAGTGATTGCCGATAAAACGAACGGGATCTATAGCTTCATAAGTAGGTCCTGCGGTAATAAGCACGGTCTTTCCGGAAAACGACTGGGAATCTTTATACAGGTTCAGATAATCCGTAATGGACTGAAGGATATTTTCCGGTTCAGCCATCCTTCCTTCGCCTACCAGACCGCTGGCGAGTTCTCCCGTTTCAGCAGGTATGATCAGGTGCCCGAAGTCCTGCGCCATCTCGAGATTTTGACGGGTTGAAGGATGGGCGTACATATCCAGGTCCATTGCAGGTGCGATGAAAACCGGACATTTGGCCGAGAGGTAGGTTGCAATGACCAGATTGTCGCACTGGCCGTGCATCATCTTAGCCAAAGTATTGGCAGTACAGGGTGCAATGAGCATCAGATCTGCCCAAAGGGCCACATCCACATGGCTGTTCCAGGTACCGTTTTCTGAATAAAAATCTGAATATACAGGTTTTCGGGACAAAGTTGAAAGCGTAAGCGCTGAAACAAAAGCTGAAGCTGCCGGCGTCATAATCACCTGGACTTCCGCTCCTTCTGTAACCAACCGCCGTACCAGAAGGTTAATTTTATAAGCTGCGATACCTCCGGTTACCGCGATCAATATTTTTTTGTCCTGCAGAATCATTGAAAATGTTTGACCACTAAATTACCCCTTTTTTGCTAAAGTGCATAAAAAAATCACAGCGGAAACCGCTGTGACAATGTGTTCTGACCAAAATAGAGCCTATGCTCTGTCTTCTGTTTTTCTATAGTAGATTTCGCTGTCCAACCACTCTCTTATGGCAATAGAAGTTGGTTTTGGCAGTTTTTCGTAATGTTTGGAAATCTCGATTTGCTCTCTGTTTTCAAAAACTTCCTCCAGAGTAGCATTGTGTACTGCAAACTCGTCCAGTTTTCCGTGTAGTTCAGTACGGATTTCAGCATTGATCTGCTCCGCGCGTTTTCCCATGATTACGATAGCTTCATAGATAGAACCAACATTCTGCTCAATCTTGTCTCTGTCGTAAGTAATGGTGTTCAGTTCTGCTCTTGTATCTTTTGCGCTCATTTTGAGAGAGTTATTTATAATTAAGGGTGCAAATATAGTGATTATTTTTCAAGTGGTAAAGTCACTGCCGGCGGAGGTGTATTCAGCTTGGCACTGTCTCTTAAAGCCTGTTTCGTTTGCTTTTCGGCATCTGTGGCAGCACGTTCTGATTCACGCTGCTGTCTTGCGACCAGGGCTGCCTTCTGTGCTTCAAACTCTTTTTGCTGACGTGCGAAGTTTTCCTGCTCCTTTACAAGGCGGTTACGGAGAGCCTCGGCAGTTTTGGCATTTTCCGTGCCGGGCATTTCCTTTTCTACCAACCGCGCGAAGGCCATAGCATTTTCAATACGCTCCTGTTTCAGGCTGAACACGGAGTTCACCGCTAATTCATATCTCGATTTAAGGATATAATCGTAGATGGAAGGCCTCAGTTTGGTAGAAGGAAAGTCCTCGAGAACATTCTCAAAAGCCACATCCGCAGCTTTGTACTCGCCCATTTTGAAATACTGACGTGCATTTTCATACGCTTTGTACTCCAGTTTATAGCTTAACTCATCTGTAAGCTCGCTGATGTTACGAGAACGCTCAGAGTTGGGATACTCGTTCAGGAAGTTCTGAAGTTCGTTTATGGCCAGTTCGGTACTTGTCTGGTCCAGGTTATAATCCATGGAACCCTCGTAATAACAAAGCGCGGACATATACGCGGCTTCTTCCTTTCTGGGGTCCTGAGGGAAGGTTACTGCGAAATTTTTGAACTGATGTCCTGCCAGTTTGTAATTTTTATCGTAATAGTTGGCATAGGCGGAGTTGAAAACCACATTGGGTGCGTCATCGGTACCGGCTACAAGATTTGAGAGTCTTTCGTATAACGCCAGGGATTTGGCCCACTTCTTATTGGCAAAATGTTCATTGGCCACCTTCAGGATAAAATCCTTGTCTGCACTTTTAAGTGCCTGGTCGTGAACAGTATTACAGGCCGTAACGAATATCGCTGTAAGAAGGATTAAAACAATTTTTTTCATAGAATTTTTCGTGCAGCTTACGAAGTTATGACTGTAAGCCTGTCAGCCTGCAAAAATATAATATTTTTAGCAATACTTTCGGTTTTATGATTATTTAACTCGAATTAATCCTGAACGTAGCCCAAAAGTGCAAAAACAGTAAGCATCATATTGGCTTTCACCTTTTTCTCGGCTTCCTTTATATAATTTTGCTCGTCGCTGTGGCGCACATAAACTTCCATAAAATTCTTGTTCCGGATGGAAAAAAGAGTGGTTCCGAGGATGATTGAAAGGATATCTTCGGGCTTAGGCGCAAAGGTAAATACGCCGGAAGCTATACCCTTCTTCAGGACTTCGTCTATTTTCTTCGCACAAAACTGATAGAAGGCCAGCAGCTCCTGCTTTAAGATTTCGTTGTGCCTTAATTCCTGTGATACAAATCCGTGAAACTGTCCGTACTTAAAAAGCTGACCTACAATATACTTTATGATTTCACGCATCTGCATCTCGGGCTTTCCGTCTTTTATGATGTCTGCAAATTCGGCAAAATGCTCGCGTGTGCGCTGAACCCTGTAATGGTACAGGTGATACATCATCTTTTCTTTGGAGCCAAAATAATAAGAGATCATGGCTACATTGATATTTGCCCGGGCCGAGATATCACGAACCGAGGTTCCTTCAAATCCTTTCTGCGCAATTAATTCTTCAGCGATGTTCAGAATATGCTTCTGTTTCTCCGTAAACTTCTTTCCCATTCATGTGATTTTGAGTAAAATTAACATAATCTTAACAAATAAACAAGCGTTTAAACAAAGTAATTTATTTTTGACTATGAATTATTTTGACTTACATCATCATAACAGTCGCTGTAAAAACGGCATTTACAATCTGAATTATCCTGATCTGCCAACCGACAGTCTGTTCTCGGCCGGGATACATCCGCTGACGGTTTCTGAAAAAACTGATGAAAAATGGAAATGGCTTGTGAAGGTAAGTCAACATCCCAACTGCGCAGCGATCGGAGAATGTGGACTGGATGCCAGGGTAAGTGATGATGTTTTGCAGAAGGAGATTTTCGGCAGGCAGATTGAGTTGGCCAATGCACTGCGCAAACCCCTCATTATTCACTGTGTACGCAGGTTTTCAGAGTTGCCCCATTTTAAGAGGAAAGCGAAGGTGCCAATGGTGATTCACGGATTCAATAAAAAACAGTCTGTTGCAGATGAACTCAGTAAGCATGATTTCTATCTCAGTTTTGGAAAGTCACTGTTACAAAATGTAAATTTGCAGCTGCTGCTGAAGGATTTCCCGCTTGAGAAGATGTTTCTTGAGACTGATTCTGAAGAAGGCAGTATTGATGAACTGTACCAAATGGTCAGTTCCCTGAAAGGTATTTCCGTAGAAACGCTGATACTTCAAATCGAAAAAAACCTTAAGGCAATTTTGCCCTGATCAAATTTTATGGAAAAAAACTGGCTGGAACGTACAGAACTGCTGATAAAGGAAAAAGGAGCCCGGAAACTCCTGGAATCCAATGTACTCGTTATTGGTCTGGGAGGTGTAGGATCCTTTGCCGCCGAATTCCTGGCCCGTGCAGGCGTAGGTAAAATGACAATAGTAGACGGCGACACAGTGGACATTACCAACATCAACCGCCAGCTACCGGCGCTTCACAGTACCATTGGACTTTCCAAAGCGGACCTCATGAATACGCGCTTGCTGGACATCAACCCCCAGCTGAAACTAACCCAGGTAAGCCGTTTTCTGGAACCTGAAGACATGACAGAAATCCTGGAGGCTGAAAAGTTCGATTACGTGCTGGACTGCATAGACAGTGTAACTCCTAAAATCACGCTCATTAAGGCAGCAAGACGAAAAAAGATCAAAGTGGTAAGCTGTATGGGGGCGGGTGGTAAGTCGGATCCAAGCAAAGTAATGGTACGCGACATCAGCAAGACCCACAACTGTTTCCTGGCGAAACAGGTACGCAAACGCCTGAAGAAAGAAGGCATAAACAAAGGTATTCGCTGTGTTTTCTCAAATGAGATACAACAGGAAGACAGCCTGAAACTAACTGACGGCACCAATTACAAAAAGTCCTTTTACGGAACCATCAGCTATATTCCGGCAATGTTCGGTCTTTATGCCGCGGCCGAAGTGATAAACCATCTCCTACAGAATGACTGATTCAGCAGCAGGCGACACGCGCTATCCTAAAGCCCAAAAACTGAAATCAAAGCGCGAGCTGGATTTGCTTTTTGAAAAAGGCAAGTGGAAAACGGTGGGCAACCTCCGGATCGTTACTTATAGCAGTCCCGACCTTACCGGGATTAAGATTGGTGTTTCCGTCTCCAAGAGGTATTTTAAGAAGGCAGTGCACCGCAACCGCATAAAAAGACTTTTACGGGAAGCTTACAGGCTGAATAAAAGCACCTTTACCGAAGCTTTTGGCACGAAAGGTAATTTCATGCTGTTTTGGGTTTCATCCGGAATGCCCAAAGATTACAACGAAGTACTGGAAGCTTTTCTGAAACTTTGCGGGTCTAAAAAATAATACTGCGGTATTTATCCTTTTTGTAAATTTGATTGGTTAAATCAAACAAAACTGCGAAATGGCGGACCAAATTCCTTACTTACCCTATCTTCTAAGCGCCTTTATCGGTATTGGACTGGCCGCTGCGTCCGGCTTCCGCGTATTCCTGCCAATGTTTACGGTTAGTCTGGCTTCCTATATGGGCTGGATTCCAATGAGTGAATCTTTTGAGTGGCTCGCAGGGCTTCCTACATTGATAACTACCGGGATTGCCATGATCTTTGAAATTTTGGCTTATTATATACCTATTGTTGATCATTTGCTGGACACACTATCGGTTCCCCTGGCCACACTTGCAGGCTCGGTACTCTTTGCAAGTCAGTTTGCAGATTTGGGTACATTTCCGCAATGGGCACTTGCCCTCATCGCAGGTGGCGGCACAGCAGCAGCCATAAGCTCCGGGTTTGCGGGCACGCGGGCAGCATCCACGGCCACCACGGGTGGACTCGGTAATTCCGTAGTTGCCACCACTGAAACTGCCGGCGCAGGTATAATGTCCATTTTGGCTTTGGCGGCACCAATAATCGCCGCAATTGCAGCCATCATCCTGGTGATCACTGTTTTTGTACTGGGAAAAAAGCTGTGGAATAAGTTCAGAAATTTCCGATCGGACAGAAATTCAAAAGTAATTGATGTGGAAGTTGTAGAGCGTAAGAACCTGGAATAGGCTGTATGTGCTACTGTTTTTTCCGCATTAATAAAAACAGCGCAATGAACCCTAAAGCAGTAATAAAAATGAGACCGTATTTTAGGATCTTATTTTCTGAAATCAGCCTTTTGTTCTCCAACAGTAATGTATTCATTTTACGGCTGGAGCTCCAGTCCACAATTTCAACCACATTTTCATCCGCGTGCATTCTGTCCTGATCTGCATTTTGATATTCTGTAGTGAGCCTGCTTAAGGTCGCCAGCTCCGACGTTGAAAGTTGAGAGAATGCTTTTGTTGACAGGCAATGGCTTGAATATACAAAATCACTGTCGGAATCGAAGAATCCGAAAATCAGGTGTTTCCCCAGCTCACTGAACGGGTAATCACATGTATCTAAAGAGGAAGAAAGTAAAGTTACCTCCCGGGTTTGAAAGAAAGATGAATCTAATGGTGACTTATAACTTTTTACAAGCCTGGCTTTACTAAGGAGGATTGGATTATTTGGCTGAATACCCGGAAATTCGTTAGCTGCACTGTAAATATCAGCAACAAACACAAAATCGGCAGTTTTAAAGGAACTTTCAATATCATGATGGCTGCATTTACAGGCGAATGCCGCAGTATACATTAGCATAGCCACCAGGACCGTCCATTTCTGCACCACTATTTCTGAAAGAACATTTTAACCGCCACCACAAACATCAATACGGCAAAGACTTTTCTGATCATATCCTGCGAAAGCGAGATAGCTGTTTTACTCCCCAAATAACTGCCCAGCACGAAGCCGCAGCACAGTAAAAGTGCTGTTTTAATGTCCACATTACCGGTTTTGTAGTAATTCATCACCCCAAAAAAGCCAACCGGGACCATAAGGAGCGCCAGTGTTGTACCCTGGGCTTTATGTTGCGTAAAACCAAACAGTAGTACGAGTACAGGAACCATTACAATACCGCCGCCTATGCCTACAAGGCCGCTAAGATACCCAGCCAGCAGGCCAAGCAGGATAAGTCCGATCACTAATGTGGTGTTGTCCATCTTCATTTGGGTTGGGTTACTGGAAATTGTTTCTCAAATCACGCACTTCCTTTACTTTCGACTTGAAATAGTCAGCTTTTTGCGGGTGTTTTTCGGCCAGGATATGGAAAGCATGAATAGCGCGCGCGTAAAGTTTCTGTTCCACGTAAATATTAGCCAATGTCTCTGTCATCAGGTGGGAAATATCACTCTTCTTTTCTTTAATGACAAAGTTTCCTTCTTCACGCAGTTGTGAGATACGGGGCGCAGTTTCGATAAATTTTTCAATAATCTCTGTTTTCCTGTCCTCTTCCGGTACCGGCACAACTGGCGGAGCAGCCTCTTTCCGTTCGATTTTGAGCCAGTTTTGCCATGTATTGATAAATTGAGGCACATTACTGTCGTCATCGGCAACGCTTTGAGTTGGCTCCGTGTCTTGATCCAATGAATTTGCCCCGATTTCCGAAGGCTGTTTCTGAATATCAGGAGTTTCCTCTACCGCTTTCACCTCTTCGGATACCTCCGGCGTAATTTCAGTTTGCACCTTAGGTAGCTGCTCTTCGGTTTTAAGCAGAGCATCTGGTGTATGCAAAGGTACAATCATTGGTTTCCAGCCCGTGCTTACTGACGGGTTATCCGCGTCGGGTTCTGGACTCTGACCTGTTTCATCAACAACGGAAACCGGAACTTCAGCCAAATGTGTTTCGTCAGAGCTGGAATCTGATTTTCTAAGCTCTTCCGTGACTGGAGTTGGAGTTTCGGTTGCAGGCGTTTCTGTTTTGACCAAAAAATCCTGAGTATCACTGAAACTGATTTCGGTACTTTGAGCTTCTTCTTCTTCGAGCGAAGTATTCTGTATCTGCGCGGTCTTTTTCTCCTTGATTTTCCTCTCGACTTCGGCAATCAGCCGCTGCATTTCTTCTTCATGTTTATTGGATACCGGCGCGGGAGGAGCTGTGGTTTCATCCTTTTTTGGTGTTGCGGTAATCTTTACTTCCGGCAGGAACGGAGCGATACCGTGGAAACTCACATCAGCTGCCGGTTCCTCCACGTATGCTTCCGGCGATTTCTGAACATCTTCATGTGTTTCCGTTTCAGGGGTAGCATCTGAAACCGCTTCTTCCTCAGCTTCAAAAACTTCATCTTCCCTGGCAGCCAGCTCATTAACCGGTGCCGATTCTTCACTGAAAACCTTCGGTGCCGTCACATTTGCATCTGCGATAACTAACTTACCACTTTCCGCCGAGGCTTCCTTATCAATCAACGGAGTAGCCTGTTGCAGAAAGTCTTCTTCACCTTCAAATAAGATTCTGTTCAGTTCTCCATTTACATAAACGGGCTTTGCAGCACTGGTTTCGGCAGGTGTGATTTTTGTAAATATCTTCTCTTCAGCCTTTTCTGCCAGCCCGGGGGCATCCTCAACCGCAGTGGTGTTGTCTGTTTCTGCATTCACAGGCCTGCCGGCGGGAAGGTTGGCCGCTATATCTGCAACAACATCATCAACTTGTGACTTTTCGTCAGTACCATGGGTTGATCCGGACTGTTCCGCAGAAACCGCAGGAGTTCCAGCTTCCCCAGCCACGGTAAGCGCTGTAGTTCGGCCATTTACAAGCTGAAACAGAATCTTTTTATCTGTAGTATAGGCGGCGGTTCTTGAAAGAACATTGCGGTAATCTTCAGGATCGAAGCGTGAGGCAGCAAGCAGTGCGAGCGCACGAAAACTCTGCACGTAAGGCGTGGCCTTGATCTGCTCATTCAGCAGTTTAAGATCATCCGCCTGTAAAAGATTTGGGTTTTCTAAAAGGTCCAGTATACGCGTGTTCATATTACCAGTTGGCTACAATATCGTTAAAAATCTTATTGATGATCCGCTCATTAACCAGTTTAACCTGTGAGGCTTCAATGGCATTTATGTCCAGGTCGCTGCTGAATACAGCTTCGTCTGAAAATGTCCTGTCAAAACTTTTATCGGGTTCAATCCTGTTTTCGTAATGCACTTTTACAGAGATAGTGAGCTTATTCTGGGCCGCCTGGATATTTCCTCCTGCTGCATCAACATTTGATGAGATTGTAGTGGGCGAAATACTGTAGTCGGTAATCTCGCCTTCAATAAGCAGATCAGGGTTCTCCTTTGTACCTTTCAGTGTGGTACGCTGCAGGAAGCGGTTCTGGATATCAGTGGAGAACTGCTGCGCCAGGGTAGGATTAACGAGGGGTGCATTGTTGATGAATTCGTTGATCTGTACGGTCTTTATTTCAGGACTCAGCGAGGATCCCGTGAAAGTATAACAGGACTGCAGCAACCCGCCAGCAAGCATTGCCAATACGAGGAAGGTGTTTAAAATTCGGTTTATTTTCATATCAATCTTCCAGGTTATACTGTTTTATTTTTCGGTAAAGTGTACGCTGGGAAATACCCAGCTCGTCCGCGGCTTTATTCCGGCGCCCCTTATGTTTTTCCAATGCCTTCACGATAAGTTCACGTTCATTATTCTGCAGAGACAGTGAATGACTTTCTTCAATTTCAATGTCCTCCACATCATCATACTCGCCGCTGGGTTCAGTATAAATAGAGGCACGGCTAGTGGGGTTTTGATTTCCATTTTCAAAATAAAGCAGTGAGTTCTGATTCTGAGAATTGCTTTCTCCCGTAAATACGCGGTTAATCAGATTCTTTTCCTGATTGCTGAGGTCTTCGCTGCCACGGTTTTTAATCAGTTCCGAAGTAAGTGACTTAAGGTCATTAAGGTCGTTACGCATATCGAAAAGGATTTTGTACATAATTTCCCTCTCAGAATGAAACTCAGAACTGGATACATGACCGGGACCGGATTTCTGAACCACGGCCGGGAGATGCGCGTTCATCGGAATATACTCCGCCAGTTTGGTGGAGTTTACGGTCCGGTTTTGCTCTACCACTGTCATCTGTTCTACAAGATTACGGAGCTGACGCACATTTCCGGGGAAAGCATAATTTTCGAGATAGTTCACGGCGTCATCGGTGAGAACAAGTTCCGGCATTCGGTACTTTTCGGCAAAATCAATGGCGAATTTCCTGAACAGCAGGTGCACATCGCCTTTTCTTTCGCGCAGCGGCGGCATGTCTATTTGAACTGTGTTCAGACGGTAATAGAGATCCTCCCGAAAACGACCGTCTTCAATGGCCTTCAGCATATTTACGTTGGTGGCAGCTACAATCCTCACGTTGGTTTTCTGGATTTGGGAGGAACCAACCTTCATAAATTCGCCGCTTTCCAAAACCCGAAGCAGGCGCACCTGAGTTTGCAGCGGCAATTCGCCCACCTCGTCCAGAAAAATGGTACCACCGTCGGCCACCTCAAAATAGCCTTTACGCGTGGCGGTGGCTCCTGTAAACGCGCCCTTTTCGTGGCCAAAAAGCTCAGAATCGATTGTACCTTCAGGAATGGCTCCACAATTTACAACAATATAAGGCTGATGCTTACGTCGTGACTCTCCGTGTATAATTTTCGGAATAAACTCCTTGCCCACACCGGATTCACCCATCACTAAAACGGAAATATCGGTTGGCGCTACCTGTATGGCTTTTTCCAGCGCACGGTGTAGTGCCGGAAAGCTGCCAATGATCCCAAAACGGGTCTTTATGGATTGTAGGTCTGTCATTTTAAAATCAAAAGTTTATGATTATAGAAGTCCCGGCGGGAATCTGTCTATTCGCACGCCCCTAAAAGTGTACCCTGTGTATTTCCGTATATCAATACGGTCACAATGTCTCCCGGTTTCTGTCCCGGTTTCTTATCGAACACACAAACTGCATTCTGCGAATTACGGCCCTTCCACTGATTTTCATTCTTTTTGGAAACGCCTTCAATAAGTACTTCATGCTCACGGCCCACATAACTCTCCATCCGCTTGCGCGAGAGTTCGCCCTGAAGTGCGATAACTTCTGAAAGCCTTCTCTGCTTCACCTCTGCAGGGACATCGTCCTCCATTTTCTTATGTGCCGGGGTTCCCGGTCTTTCCGAATAAGCGAACATATAACCGTAATCGTATTCCACCTCTCTCATCAGTGAGAGTGTTTGTTCATGGTCGGCTTCGGTTTCCCCACAGAAACCGATAATCATGTCCTGGGAGAATGCGATTTCAGGAACGATTTCACGGGCTTTCCGGATAAGTTCCAGATATTCCTCACGTGTATGCTGGCGGTTCATGCGTTCCAGGATCCTGTTACTGCCGCTCTGTACCGGTAAATGCACATACTTACAGATATTCTTATGCTTCGCCATCACGGTGAAGACATCCATGGTCATGTCATGCGGATTGGAAGTGGAAAAACGAATGCGCATCTCCGGAACCGCCACAGCCACCATATCAAGCAACTGCGCAAAGTTGACCGCGGTAAGTTTCTGCATCTCCGTTGCATTTTTGAAGTCCTTTTTAGCTCCGCCGCCGTACCAGAGGTATGAATCCACATTCTGACCCAGCAGGGTTATTTCCTTATAACCGCTGTTCCAAAGTTCCTGACATTCAGAGATGATGGAATGCGGATCCCTGCTGCGCTCGCGGCCGCGGGTGAAAGGAACGACACAGAACGTGCACATATTGTCGCAGCCTCTCGTAATCGTCACAAATGCAGTAACTCCGTTCCCGCCTAAGCGCACCGGGTTAATATCTGCATAAGTTTCTTCCTTAGAAAGAATAACGTTGATGGCATCTCGCCCTCCTTCCGTTTCCTTCAGGAGATTGGGCAGGTCGCGGTAAGCATCCGGGCCCACCACAAGATCTACCAGTTGTTCTTCCTCCAAAAATTTAGTCTTCAAGCGTTCTGCCATGCAGCCCAAGACACCAACGGTTAAATTAGGCTTCGCTTTCTTGAGGTTTTTGAACTGCGAAAGGCGCATCCTTACCGTTTGCTCGGCTTTTTCGCGAATGGAACAGGTATTCAGCAGAATAAGATCTGCCTCATCCTGGTTTAGCGTCGTATTATAACCCTGCTCATTAAGGATGGAAGCCACAATCTCTGAATCAGAAAAGTTCATCTGGCAACCGTAACTTTCCAAAAAGAGTTTTTTGGAATTGCTGGGTTTTTCCGCTATGACAAAAGCTTCGCCCTGTTTTGTTTCATCTATATATTTATCCTGCACAGTAATCGTTATTAGAGTAAATTCAGGTTAAAGCGCTGAATTCACTTCAATTAAAGTGCAAAGATAAGAATTATTGTGACAGAATGGCAGGAACGGGAAAATGGGTTTAAAGAGTGTTTTTAAGGCCTGGAGGGGAAACCGGAATTGTCCTTTTTAATTTCTTCAAAAGTAAACTCCTGTCTCACAGGCATTTTAAACTCTATTGGAAAATACCCCTAAAAATATTTCTCAAAGCTGGCTTACAGATCAAAACTGTCTGTCCGGAAATTAATTTTCTGGCGTATGCGAGAATCGACAGGCATTCCGTTGCAGCTTGCGGGTGTCCAGGAAGGGTTCATATTCCTTAGAGCCAGTTCCACGTCGCGCTCCAGTAGATGACCGTTGGGAACTTCAGGCTTTAACTGAAAACGCTGCAGCGAACCATTTTTTCCTATGAAAAGAATAAGCTCAAAATTGCCGTTTACAGTATAAAGACCTGTATCCAGAAAACCTTTCATGTGATTGCTGATGTTCTGCTTGAATGCACTTTCACCACCGGTAAACCGCGCATAGACCGGCGAACTGCACTTCAGGCGGTAATACTCCGTTGGATAATCCAGTTCATATGAAATGGCAACACGGACAAATTCTTCAGAATTTTCAGAAATCTCGCTGTCCTCAATCAGGGTTTGAGCCGGCATCAGACCAAAAGCAAACAATAAAATGAATATCAGATTTTTCATAATTCGTATTTTTTGGTAAAGTTAAGGTTTACTTGGAATAATGGGAACTTGCATCAATTAATCATGATCAAAATGATCCGATATAAAATGAATCCGCACCAACCGTTTAGACTTTACCGGTTTACCGTCCGTCATTGCGGGAGTCCACCGTGGCTTAATACGTTTTACAGCGAAAGTCATATCATCAACGAACATGTCACTGTTTTTAACTTTGGGCAATATACTCACATTGACAATTTTCCCCTTTTCATCAATTTCCAAAAGAAAATTAAAAAGCCCGTTAGCCGCATACTGGTCCATATCCAGATAACTGTAAACCATCTTATGAAGTTCTGCCTGAAAAGCCTGATCACCACCGGGAAATGTCGCGGGTTCTGTATAAACGATCTTTTGGTGTACCTGTTTCTCCGTACTTTGGCCGGAAGCCCAGCCGAAACAGATGACAAGTAAAAACAGAATCTTTTTCATTACAATATTTCAATTTGGTTCCTTAGCAAGTCCTCAAATTCGTCCCGCTTTCTGATCAGATGCGCTTTACCGTCCATAAAAAGTACTTCGGCGGGTTTCAAACGGGAATTGAAGTTGGAGCTCATCTCAAAACCGTAGGCTCCGGCATTTCTGAACACAAGCAAATCACTTT
>JAEWIR010000006.1 GCA_023386965.1 Bacteroidota bacterium | reverse complement strand
TATATTTAAGCATAAAATAAACGCGCCGCGGGTAATTGCCGGGGGCCGCTTTTCTTTAAGCATAGAACCTTATACGAAAGGGGTCTTCACCACTTTAGCAGGTACATTCTTGTTGCGAATCTGTATGAAGATATCCGTTCCTGTCTTGTAATGTGGCTTATCTACATAAGCAAGTCCAATTCCTGTTGATTTCATAGGGCTCATGGTTCCGGAAGTCACACGGCCAATAACATTACCCTCCGCATCTACTACGGGATAGTCATGTCTTGGGATGGCTCTTTCCTGCATCTCAAAACCAACAAGTTTTTTGGTAATTCCTTCTTCTTTCTGTTTTGCAAGCCGTTCCTTATCCACGAAATCCTTGTCGAATTTAGTAATCCAGCCAAGGCCGGCTTCCAACGGTGATGTAGTATCATCAATATCGTTTCCGTACAAGCAGAATCCTTTTTCAAGCCTTAAAGTATCCCTTGATGCCAGTCCACATGGTATAAGACCAAACTCCTCACCAGCCTCTGTTAAAGCTTCCCAGATCTTAACCGCATCCTCGTTTCTAAAATAGATTTCAAAACCACCGCTGCCGGTGTATCCCGTGTTGGAGATGATGACGTCCTGCATTCCTGCAACCGTACCCTCGGTAAAGTGGTAGTAAGGCAAATCTGCAAGGTTGATATCGGTAAGTTTTTGAAGTGTTTCAGTAGCCTTAGGGCCCTGAATGGCGATAAGCGACATGTCGTCCGAAGCGTTGGTCAGTTTTGCACCAAAGTTCTCATTATGCTTTACCAAATGATTCCAGTCTTTTTCAATATTCGAGGCGTTCACCACCACAAAATATTTCTCATCTGCCATTTTGTAGATGATCAGATCGTCCACAATCCCTCCATTGCCGTTCGGAAGGCAGGTGTATTGCGCTTTACCCGTTTCCAGTGTATCTAGATTATTGGTAGTTACGTATTGTAACAAATCCTTTGCTGCGGGACCTTCAACAAAAATCTGACCCATATGGGAAACGTCGAAAATCCCAACTTTTTCGCGCACTGCAAAATGTTCTTCCGTAACGCCGGAATATTGAACAGGCATATCAAATCCTGCAAAAGGTACCATTTTCGCTCCAAGCGATACGTGCTTGTCAAACAGCGCAGTTCTTTTAGTCATTGCTTAAGTTTTTAATTCTAATTATTCTAATTCGGACGCGGAAATTTCTACCCTTTCCGTCATTTTTCAAAAATTTACAAATGGTGCTTGTACTCTTCCAGGATTATTTTGAACCACTCCGTAAATTGCTCCGGATTGGCCTGCATCTCCAGATCGAGGTTTTCCATTGTAATATAACGGGTTTCACTCACCTCATCTTTATTTAGATGAATTTCTCCATTGTAAGTTCCCGTGAAAACATGATCGAGCTCGTGTTCCCAAAGATTTTGACCTACATCGGCCTTATATATAAAATGAAATTTTTCGGCAAGTGTGGTCTCAATACCTAACTCTTCCTTCATCCTTCGCTGTGCGCCCTCCAAATAGGTTTCCTCCAGTCGGGGATGGGAACATACGGCATTGGTCCACTGGTTAGGCGAATGGTATTTGCCTGAAGCCCTGCGCTGCAGCAACATTTCACCTTTATCATTAAAGAGGAAAACCGAGAAAGCACGGTGCAGAATACCGTTTTCATGAGCTTTCATTTTTTCCATGGTTCCCAAAACCTCATCATTTTCAGAAACCAGCACAACATGTTCTTCCATCCTTACAAATTTATGACTTAAAAGGGGATTGGGGAAATATTTGAATATAATTTAGCAGTTGGCGTACGGGACAACAGTAAATATTGTAAAATTGTAATCAAATCTGAACCCGGCAGCGGTATTCAGGTTTTCAAGGTGCTGACAGCGCCCAAAGGCAGTCATCTGTTGACGGTTGCCTGGCAGTATTTTACCCAACCGGATATTTATACGACTATGAAAATTTTGGCTAATGACGGACTGGACCAGTCCGGGATTGATATTTTGGAATCCAAAGGATTTCAGGTAATCACAGAAAAGATCCCGCAGGATTTCTTATCAGAATACATTAACGCAAACAGCATCCGCACCTTAATTGTACGCAGTGCTACAGAGGTCCGGCGTGACCTTATTGACCGGTGTCCCACGCTGCAGATTATTGGGCGGGGAGGCGTAGGCATGGACAATATTGATGTGGATTATGCTCGGCAAAAAGGGATTCATGTAATCAATACGCCTGCCGCTTCATCCGAATCGGTGGCGGAACTGGTTTTTGCCCATCTTTTTTCGGGTTGCCGCTATCTTCAGGACTCCAACCGCAAGATGCCGGTAACAGGACATACACATTTTACTCAACTTAAAAAATCGTATGAGAAAGGCATTGAGCTTCGCGGCAAGACGATTGGGATCATAGGTATGGGCCGGATTGGTCAGGAAGTAGCCCGTATTGCACTGGGGCTGGGAATGCGCGTTGTTGCAGCCGACAGTAATGTGGGCAGGGCCAGCATTAAAGTCAAATTTTACAACAGCCAGTTTATCAATGTAGACATTGAAACTGAACCGCTGGAGGGTGTCCTGCAGCACGCAGACTTTATCACCCTGCATGTTCCAGGCCAGGCTGGCGGTTTTATGATCGGTGAAAAGGAATTCGGCATGATGAAGGAGGGTGCAGCGGTAATCAACTGTTCGCGAGGAGGTGTGATAGATGAGGAAGCTCTGCTGCGGGCCCTTGATTCCGGGAGGATCAGGTTTGCGGGTCTCGACGTATTCGCAGATGAACCGACTCCTTCAGAGGCAGTGCTGAAGCATCCAGCCATATCATTAACGCCGCATACCGGAGCCTCTACGCTGGAAGCACAGGACAGAATTGGTCTGTCCCTGGCCCAGCAAATTTGCAGTATACTTCAGGTCCCGTAATTAACAGGGAAGCAGAAGTATTACGGGTTGGTGTTTTTTTCCTTCAGCAAATCCCTGATTTCGGTAAGCAGCTGTTCTTCCTTGGTTGGTCCTGCCGGAGCTGGCGGGGTTGGGCGCGTCACCTTGTTGGCTGCCTTAATGAGCCAAAATAACACCATGGCAATACACAGAAAACTGATGCCTGCCGACAGGAAACTGCCGTATTTTACACCATTCCACGAGAGCTGTGCGATGTTTTCGGCATTGACAGCCTCCAGGGTTGGATTCAGTATAAGTGGTGTGATGACATCTTCCACCAAGGAGGTTACGATTTTTCCGAAGGCAGCACCAATGATCACACCGACTGCCAAATCCATCACATTTCCTTTAAATGCAAATTCTTTAAATTCCTGTATAAAGCCCATAATTTAAGTTTTTATTCACTCAAATTTAATGAAATATTACTGAGAATAACCATGTTTCAGATAAGTTGAAAGATTCATTTCCGAAATTTTAACTTTTAAATCATTATTTTTAGATATTCAAATTAATAATGAAAATTTTCTCGGCAAACCAGATCAGGCAATGGGACCGCTTTACCATTGAGAATGAAGAGATATCCTCACTTCAGTTAATGGAGCGCGCTGCCAAGTCCTGTACTTCCTGGCTCATCAACCGTTTTGGAATCAGTGCGGAATATTGCGTTTTCTGCGGACCCGGAAATAACGGAGGCGATGGTTTTGCTGTTGCACGTTTGCTTCACTCTGAAGGTGCTGATGTCACTGTGTATGCAGAGCTGCAAAATTTACCTAAAACAGAAGATGCGCAGTCTAACCTGGAGGCGCTGCAGCAGGTATCTGGTATAACTTTATATGATTTAAACATTTTTCTGCAAGTTGGGCTGGACCGAAAAGTGATTATTATCGATGCACTTTTTGGTTCCGGTTTCAGCGGTAATCTCAGAGGCGTTTATAAGAACGCTGTCCATAAGTTAAATGCACTGGAAAACTTGAAGGTATCAATTGATCTGCCTTCCGGTCTTGGTGCTGATGATTATCCAGGTCTTGAACCTGTGGTTGTTAAAGCAGATTGTACACTGACTTTTCAGTCGCCGAAAAAGACTTTTCTACATCCTGAAACCGGAGTTTTTTGCGGAAAGGTTGTCGTACTGGATATAGGTCTGTCCAAAAAGTTTAATGAAGCCGAAACCACCGCGCAATTTACGGTAGATGAACCTTTAATACGCAAAGTCTACCGTATAAGAAGCTCCTTTTCGCATAAGGGCAATTATGGAAAAAGTCTGATCGTGGCCGGAAGTTACGGTAAGAACGGTGCTGCGGTGCTCGCGGTTCGCGGCGCCCTAAGGGCTGGCAGCGGTATTACAATCTCGGCCGGCCCCTCCTGTGGCTATGAAATCCTGCAGACTGCATGTCCTGAAGCAATGTTTGAAGCCTTTGGCACCACACACCTCACGGCGTTTGACGCTGGGGAGGACACCGTGGTGGGTGTGGGTCCCGGTGTGGGCAGACATCCGGAAACCGCAGCTGCTCTGCATGACTTTTTGCGTAAATGGAGTGAGCCCCTGGTAGTGGATGCAGATGCCCTTAATATTCTGGCGGAATATCCGGAATGGATACAATTACTTCCCGCACAAAGCATTATTACACCCCATCCCAGGGAATTTGAGCGTCTCTTCGGGAAAACTTCCGACTCTTTCAAGCGTACCGTTTTAGCCATACAAAAGGCTGCAGAACTGAATATATGCATTGTTTTGAAAGACCACCATACACAGGTCGTCACATCCAGCGGAAAGGTGTATTACAATACTTCCGGTAATGCCGGCATGGCCAAGGGTGGTAGTGGTGATGTTCTCTTAGGGATAATTACAGCACTTTTAGCTCAGAAGTACAGCACTGAACAGGCCGCTCTACTGGGTGTGTGGATTCATGGGAAAGCCGGCGATCTGGCTGCCGTAAAATGCTCTCATGAGGCTATGCTGGCTACTGATCTGCTTGATGAAATTGGCAATGTTTTTCAGGCTTTGGCCAGTGAGGTGTGAATTTTGATATTGCTTCCGAAAAATTGAAATGAAATTAGTGAAACTTTTATTTTCAGCGTCTATAACAGCTGTGCTGTGGTCATGCGCTGCCGGTGGTGCCTCAAAAACAGCGATTGTAACACGGGACTGTACCGGAACATATCTTCGAGTGGACTCAAAGGACTGGCTGGTTTGCAATGCGGAAATCCTCAGCAAGCATAAAGATGGTGCTGTGGTTACTGCAAAATTTATAAAAACCGACCAGTGTCCTGAATTTGCTGATAAAATATTCTGCATGATGTATCATGAGAACGAAGGTTTGATACGGATTACGGATCTGAAGTAGCCTCATAAAAAATGCCTCCCGAAAAGAGAGGCATTTGCTTTATCAGTCAGGCTTTTCGTTTTCTGCCTGTGTGATCCTGTTTTTCTGCGAGTACCACATAATTACTGCGCCGGCAATCATAAAAGGTATTGAAAGGACCTGGCCGGTGTTTAACCCCGCAAACTGTATGAATTCGTCGCCTTGAGGTTCTTTCAGGAATTCTACGAAGAACCTGATGGCCCAAAGCAGGATAAAGAACAGTCCGAATAACCACCCTTGCTGGTATTTACGGTTGGTATAACGGTAGAGTATCCAAAGGAGGATGAAAAGAAGCACATAACCGGTAGCTTCAAACAGTTGGGTCGGGTAGCGCGGTACAATTGCGCCATACTCCGTACTTTGCTGAGAAAACAGCACTGCAAAGGGTGAGTTTTCCGGTGCCGGCTTACCGATGATTTCAGAATTGAAGAAATTGCCTATCCTTACAAATGCTCCACCGATGGCTACTACAATTGCAATCCTGTCGAATACCCAAAGCGGATTCTTCTTTATAATTTTATAGGAATAATATAACGTAGTAAGAATTACAGCAATGGTGGCACCGTGACTGGCGAGACCTGAGAACCCCGTAAATTTAAATTCCGGTACGGTCTGAATCGGAAGGAATACCGACCAGAAATCCTGCCTGAACAGCTCCGGCTGATAAAAAACCACATGCCCGATCCTTGCACCCAGGATGGTTCCTACCAAAGTCCAGGTGAAGACTGGCTCCACATATTTCAGGTTTACATTATCAATCTTATACATCTTAGTCATCAGGTAATAGCCGAGGCCGAAGGCAATCACAAACATCAGGCTGTAATAGTGCAGCGTTATCGGTCCTAAATGAATTCCTGTAGACGGGTCCCAGGTCGTGTATAAAAGTGTAAGCATATTTTTTATCGTTTATTTATTTTTTGGTGGCACGGGATCATAACCTTCGCCTCCCCACGGATGGCATCTTCCGATCCGTTTCGCGCCTAGCCACAGGCCTTTGAAAACTCCGTGTACCTGAAGCGCCTCTGCCATATACTGTGAGCATGTAGGCTCGTAGCGACAGTTTTTGGGCAGTAAAGGTGAGATAAACCACTGATAAAAACGGATCAGCAGGAGCAAAGGGAAGGTAGTTATCTTGTTAAAATTAAACTTCAAAGCAGTGCAAAAATACTTTAATTAATCAACAGTCTGAAATTTTTGAAACCTTTGTGCAGAATTCCTTTTTGGTAGGATTCATTAACTTTGAGACTTAATTAAGAATTTATGAATGCAAATGCACCGCTGGCCGAAAAAATGCGCCCCCAAAATCTGGATCAGGTGCTGGGACAGGAGCATCTTACAGGTCAGAATGGGGCAATCCGCAAAATGCTCAGGAATGATACGCTGAATTCACTAATTTTCTGGGGTCCACCGGGCACCGGTAAAACAACACTGGCTGAAATAATTTCGCAGCAGTCGGGGCGGAAATTCTTTAAACTTTCGGCAGTATCCAGCGGAGTCAAAGATGTTCGTGAAGTTATAGATGAGGCAAAGAAGCAGAATCTTTTTTCAGGTAAATCACCTGTTCTGTTTATTGACGAGATTCACCGCTTCAACAAATCACAGCAGGATTCACTTTTGCATGCAGTGGAAAAAGGCTGGATCGTGCTTATAGGTGCTACGACGGAGAACCCGAGTTTTGAGGTTGTTTCAGCATTACTTTCAAGGTCGCAGGTCTATGTCTTAAAATCCCTAACCTACGAAAAGCTAGAGGAACTGGCAGAGACCGCGCTTCATAATTATAATGTGGAACACGGTACACAGTTTAATATTTCGGCAAAGGAGGCATTCATAAAATATTCCGGAGGTGATGCCCGCAAACTCATCAACTCTGTTGAAAATGTGCTGAACAGTTTCCTGAACAGCGGCAAGACAGATATTTCCAATGAGGATGTGCTGGAAGTTCTGCAGGAAACCATGGCGCTTTACGACAAGAATGGCGAGCAGCATTACGATATTATATCGGCCTTTATTAAATCCATGCGCGGATCAGATCCCAATGCAACTGTTTATTGGCTCGCCCGGATGCTGGTAGGTGGCGAAGATGTGAAATTCATCGCGCGCAGAATGCTCATTCTGGCTGCTGAAGATATCGGACTGGCAAACCCAAATGCCCTCGTCATCGCCAATAACTGTTTTCAGGCGGTGAACGTGATAGGGAATCCCGAAGCGAGGATCATCCTCAGTGAGACTGCTGTATATCTGGCAGTTTCGCCTAAAAGTAATTCTACCTATACTGCGATCAACGAAGCGATGGCCTTTGTAAAGAAAACCGGTGACCTGCCCGTTCCTCTGCATCTGCGCAATGCGCCCACCAAACTGATGAAGGAAATGGATTATGGTAGGGATTATGATTACGCCCATTCACATCCCGGTAATTTTGTGGACCTTGAATTTTTACCTGCAGAAATTTCAGAAACACAGTTCTATAAACCGGGAAATAATTCTACGGAAAATAAAATTGAATCTGAACTGCAAAAGAAATGGAAAGGTAAGTACTGATGCTTAGAAAAAACGTAACAGAAAAGCGTCCCCGGGGACGCTTTCTTGTATTATAAAACAGTTACTTTATTTAAGTGCAGTTGCCGATGTTGCTTTTGGCGTAGTAGAAATTGTAATCATTTTCTTACCGTTTACTTCAGTAACTTCCATATGTTCAAGAACATTTCCCAGAACAATCAGATCGGTATTGGTAATTATGTTACCGTCAAAGTTAACAGGGGTGTTTCCGTCAAGTTTGAAACCCTCGTTCAGTTCTTTCAGCGAAATCTTGTCATAATAGTTCTCCCTCACCTTTACTGCAGTAAGACCGTTAGCTGCAAGACTTTCAAAACTCTTTAGGTTTTGCGGAAGGTTGGTAGATTTATAGGTGTTGGTAGTCTGAACATTTTTTTTATCCTGTGCAACAAGGCTGCTGGAGGCCAGCATTCCGTCTACAAGAACTACAGGTTTGCCGGAATTTTGCTGGGCAAAAGCAGTAGCTGAGGCGAAAATGGCGAAGAAGTAAAATAATTTTTTCATAAGCTTTGATTTATTTCTTTTACAAAAATAGTAAAACAATTGATTTATTAGATTATTTGTGCAAAAATTAATGCGGTTAACGCATTGTAGCTGTTAATCGGTATTTTGTTGCACTTTCCAGTGATTCAGAATAAGCTGCATCAGAAAATCGGGACATTTTACAATTTTATTTCTGGCCGAATCCAGAAAAAAGAGAGTGGTGCTTGCTTCCGAAATCCTTTCACCCTCTTCGCCAAAAATCTCATATTCAAATTCAATTCGAACGCCGGGAATTTTTTTCACATAAGTGTGGATGGTCAGAATTTGGTCATATCTTGCAGGTTGCAGATATTTAATTTTGAACTCAGAAACAGGCAGCCAAATTCCACGGTTTTCAATCTCATCATACGACATTCCGATTCCGCGAAAAAGTTCTACGCGGGCCACTTCCAGGTATTCGGCATAGTTGCCGTAATACACGTATTTCATAGGATCAGTATCGGCGTAACGTACTCGTAATGTGTTAGTTGAGTGTATCATTCAGAGGCTTCTTTTAGACATACAAATATATTTTTTAATAATCAAGGGTACAACTGTTTTTTTTTAATGATTAAATTATCCATCTTTGCTTTCCCGATAAAAATTAATAACAAGAGGCCTAATTGAAGTTGAACAAATGAATGAAAATTTAGTACTGATTTGGGAGAAATGCCTCCAGTTTATGAGGGACAATCTCAACGCTGCCGAAGACTCTTCCAACCTGAAAAAGCTCGAGAATTCTTTCGATTTACTTTTTGATAAGGTTCAGCCGGTTTCCCTGGTTGATAACAACCTTACTTTAATGGTTCCGAGCGATTTCTACAAGGAATATATTGAGGACAATTATCTGTCCCTTCTTTCGGCTGCTCTGAAAAAGTACATCGGGAAAGGCGTAAAATTGTGGTACCAGGTAATGGAAAACAAGCCCGCCGGAAAGGAAAAGCCAATTACTGTAAACGTAAAAGGCAAATCTACACCTGCTCCTA
Organism: Bacteroidota bacterium; assembly: GCA_023386965.1. GTDB lineage: Bacteria > Bacteroidota > Bacteroidia > Flavobacteriales > Weeksellaceae > Marnyiella. Next base: position 32,610 of record JAEWIR010000006.1, on the reverse strand, counting down.
AGCCGCAGGAAACCATGCCTCAGCATTTTTCATCGGACAAAATTGTTAATCCTTTTGTGGTGCCGGGTATCCAGAAGATTAATATTGATTCCAACCTGAAGGCCGACTTTTCTTTTGACAGTTATGTGGAAGGTGAAAGCAATAAGTTTGCTTCTACCGTGGCAAAGTCAATTGCCAAAAGACCGGGTGCAACCGCCTTTAATCCACTTTTCCTTCACGGAGGTTACGGAGTGGGAAAAACCCACCTTGGCCATGCCATCGGTCTAGAAGTAAAAAATTCACTACCGGACAAAGTGGTTCTTTACCTTTCGTCTGAGAAATTTATTCAGCAGTTTGTTTCTGCCGCCAAAGCACACAAGCAAACTGAGTTTGCCAATTTTTACCAGATGGTAGATGTCCTGATCATTGATGATATCCAGTTCCTTTCGGGAAAATCGGCTACGCAGGACAGTTTCTTCCACATCTTCGACTATCTGCATCAGAACGGAAAACAGATCGTACTGACTTCGGACCGTGCACCTGTAGATATTATGGATATACAGGAACGTATTGTATCCCGTTTTAAATGGGGTCTTACTGCCGAGATTAAGGCGCCGGATTTCGACACCCGAAGAAAGATCATCATCGACAAGCTGAGCCGCGACGGTATTGAACTGTCTGATGACATGCTTGATTTTCTGGCCAATGAAGTGAAGAGCAGCGTTCGGGACCTTATTGGTGTGATAAACTCTGTAATCGCTTATTCTACCATTTATAAATCGGATCTCACATTGGAACTGCTGAAGGAAACCATCAGCAAGATTTCATCAACCAAGAAGAAAGTCATCAATATTCCTTATATTCAGGAGGTGGTTTGCGAATATTTCGGTATAGAACGCGATCAGCTGCTGTCCAAAACAAGAAAGCGTGAGATTGCCCTGCCAAGACAGCTTGCCATGTATTTTGCCAAGGAATATACCAATGCGACATTCACCAAAATTGGTGAGGAAATGGGAGGTAAGGATCATTCAACGGTAATGTATGCCTGCGATACGATTAAGGATGTATCGAAAATTGACAAAGAGATTAAAAAATATGTAAAGGAGCTTACGGAAAAATTAAAGCACTAAGATTTTTGCCGTACTCAAAAAGACAGGAACCCTTTCAACTTTTAATCCAGCTGAAAGGGTTTTTTTAAATTTAAAACATAAAGTTAATGAAGATTCTAGTCGTATGTTTGGGGAACATCTGCCGCAGTCCGTTGGCAGAGGGAATTCTGGCGTCTAAACTGCCGGACCATTTTGTGGTGGATTCAGCCGGAACGATTTCGCTGCATGAAGGCGAGCATCCTGACAAACGCGCAGTCGCTGTCGCCAAAATATATGGAATTGATATCTCCGCACAAAAGTCAAGACCTATTACGCCAAATGATTTTCAGATTTACGATTATATTTACTGCATGGACAGGACTGTACTTCACGACGTAATTGAGCTCACAGGCAGTGAAGATGAGAGAAACAAAGTTTCGCTTTTTCTTGAAGCTGCCGGTATGGACTTAAATAATTTTGAAGTTAAGGATCCTTACTGGAGTGATGCTGAGGGTTTCCGGGAAGCTTTTGAACTGCTGGACCAGGCTTCCGAAGTGATTTGTAATCAACTTACCACTAAAGCAAAGTAATTATGCTCTTACTAATCCCTGCTTACCTTTCCGAGAATTCGCCTTCGTCCTATTTTGCACCTGCAATCCAGGAGTACATCATGAAAACGGATTTCTTTTTTGTTGAGAATGAAAAGACCGCACGTAAAGTCATCAAATTTTTTGCTCCGGAAAAAAAGCAGGCTGATCTGAAACTGTATCTTCTGGATAAGTACTCTGAAAGCTCCGACCTGAAGGAGGCGCAGGACCTTATGCGGAAAGGTCAGGACTTTGGTTTGCTGTCCGAAGCCGGACTACCCTGTATTGCGGATCCCGGTAACCTCATGGTGAAATGGTGTCATGAGAACAAAATTCAGGTCATACCTGTGAACGGACCTTCTTCAATAATTCTGGCCCTTATAGCCAGTGGCTTCAACGGTCAGGAATTCACTTTCCACGGCTATCTGCCCATAGACCGCAGTGAGAAGAAAACAAAGATCCTCTGGTTGGAATCACAGGTACAGAAAACGGGCTATTCACAAATCTTTATGGAAACTCCCTACAGGAATAATGCACTATTTGAGGATCTCTGCAAATTCCTGCCACCAAACACCAAACTTTGTATCGCAGCAAACATCAATGATCCGGAAACCGAATTTATTCGGACGCTCAGCATTAAAGAGTGGCAAAAAAACAAGCCAGAACTTCATAAAATTCCGGCGGTGTTTGTTCTTGGCAAATAGGGTTTACTTTTTATAATGATAAGTAAGGCCATTCACCGAATCGTCACCCAGTGAGAGGTCGGTCGCATTTACGCTGTTCACCATTTTATCCGGATCATTGGAAAAGTCTATATACATTTTATCCACATGATCTGTAGAGGTTACACCTTTGTAAAGTGAATAATTTCCCTGACTTTGAACGACATCATTTTCTTTAATCGTGTAAGTCCCTTCAGGCGTTAGAATTAATTGCGCTGTCTTACCGGTATTTGTAGGATTTTCATTTACGTTCACTCCGGTTGTAGCCACCCAATCCCAGGCTCCCACATACTGTTCATTCGAAAATTCGTCGTCGCGGCTGTCGCAGGAAAACATCGCAGTTACAAAAAAGGCCGGCAGAAACAGTCGTGAAAATAATGTTTTTACAGTAGTCATCTTAAGTAATTTTATACCCAAATTTAGTCAAATTATCCTGCAAAGTATTTTGTTTAGCTGATGAATTTGGGAATGCTGACAGTAATCATATTTTATAGTTTTTAGACCTTGGCCATTCTTTTTATCTGCCGTATGTCGTTTATTTGACACCCTACCTGCATTCGTTGAACTTTTTGCCTTCAGAAAAAACAGAAATTTGTAATATTACGCTCCTAATTAATAATGTATGAGTGAAACACTGTCTGTGGCCGAATTTTTCGAAAAACTTATTTTAACAGCTAATGACTTGATATGGTCCAATGCTTTAATCATCCTGTGCATCGGTACAGGTATTTACTTTAGCATCCGGACCAAATTTGTACAGGTCCGGTTTATGAAGGACATGATTTCTCAGTTGTTTTCCGAAGGTTCCAGTGATAAAGGTGTTTCACCGTTTCAGGCGTTTTCCATTGCCATCGCCGGCAGGGTGGGTACAGGGAATATTGCCGGCGTAGCTACGGCCATTGCCATGGGTGGGCCGGGTGCCGTATTCTGGATGTGGGCCATTGCTTTCCTGGGCAGTTCCACCGCATTTGTTGAAGCCGTCCTTGGGCAGATTTATAAAGTTGAGAAAAATGGCAATTACCGTGGTGGGCCCGCGTATTATATTGAGAGGGGTATGGGCAAAAAGTGGTACGCCGTACTCTTTGCAGTCTTCACTATTGTTGCCTGTGCCCTGTTCCTGCCGGGCGTGCAGTCCAACAGCATTGCGCAGAGTATGAACAGCGCATTTGGTTTTGATCAGCTTTGGGTGGGTCTTGGAGTTGTACTTTTCCTGGTACTTATTATCATAGGAGATGTAAAACGAATCGGCAAATTTTCTGAATTAGCAGTTCCTTTTATGGCTGGGGCCTATATCCTGATGGCTTTGGTGATCATCGGGCTAAATATTGAGCAGTTACCCGCCATGATTAAACTGATCATTTCATCCGCATTTGGTGCCGAAGCTACTTTCGGCGGTATCATGGGCTCAGCCATTGCTTGGGGCGTAAAAAGGGGTATTTATTCCAACGAGGCCGGCCAGGGAACCGCTCCACATGCCGCCGCCGCCGCTGCGACAACTCACCCGGCAAAACAGGGAATTCTGCAGGCCTTCTCGGTTTATATTGATACCTTGTTTGTCTGTACCGCTACTGCCTTAATGATCCTTTTCACCGGAATGTACAATGTAACTGACGGTAACGGGGGATTCCTTTACCAAAACCTGCCGGGAGTAGAAGAGGGGGCTCTTTTCACCCAGGCGGCCATCTCCGCTCATTTTCCCGCTTTAGGCCATGGATTTGTAGCCTTCGCGCTACTTTTTTTCGCCTTCACCACCATTCTTGCCTACTACTTTATAGCCGAATCCAACCTCTATTATCTGAGAGAGAAAAAAATGCATCCTGCCGTGCTTTGGACCCTGCGTATACTGTTCCTCACCAGTGTGGTATTCGGTTCGGTAACTACAGGTGGCAATGCATGGGCCCTGGGCGATATCGGTGTTGGATTGATGGCCTGGCTTAACCTGATAGCTGTGCTTATACTTCAGAAAAAAGCACTGATCACACTGAAAGATTACGAGCAGCAGAAGAAAGAGGGCCGCGACCCTGTTTTTGAACCGGAAAAGCTGGGAATTAAGAACACTACTGAGTGGTAATAACTCTTCTGCACTGTAAAAAGAGAAAGGCAGGTCACCGCGACCTGCCTTTCTTTTATTATTGAATTTTCTTAGGAAACCTCAACGCCATTTTCAACCTGGTTTTCCGGAGTAACGAAGGTTAGTTTACCATCCGGTTTAGTGGCCAGTAACAGCATACCCTGTGATTCGATACCGCGGATTTTTCTGGGCGCCAAATTCAGTAAAATCATTACCTGCTTTCCGACACATTCCTCAGGTGTGAAGCTTTCGGCAACACCTGAAACAACAGTGCGCACATCAACGCCGGTGTCTACCGTAAATTTAAGGAGTTTATCCGCTTTTTCCACTTTCTCGGCAGTAAGGATGGTTGCGGTTCTTAAATCGATCTTCATAAAATCATCAAACTGTATTTCTTCTTTCATGGGATTGGCTTTTGGATTTGTTTTTTTATTGGATGCTTTGGTCTGTTCCAGTTTGTGGATTTGGAAGTCAACCGTCTCATCTTCTATTTTTGAAAATAAAAGTGTGGCCTCATTAATTTGGTGACCGGTTTCTATCATCAGCTCACGGTCTTTAAGGTCCTGCCATTGGAGTTGGTTACAATTGAACATTTTCAAAAGCTTTTCTGAGGTGAAAGGTATGAACGGTTCTGAAAACTGAGCCAACGCTACAGCGATTTGTGCTGCATTGAAGAGTGAATTGGCGGCCTTTTCCGGGTTTTCTTTTATTGTTTTCCACGGTTCCTCAATCTGCAGGAACTGGTTGCCGTAGCGCGCCAGATTCATAAGTGACGAAACGGAATTCCGGAACTCAAATTTTTCCAGGTAGGTTTCTATTTCGCTGCCTGCTTTTTTAATTTCTGTCTTTTCCGTTTCCCCTAAAGTACCTTCAGGGATAATGCCGTCATAGTATTTGTGGATCAGGACCGCGACTCTGTTTATGAAATTTCCGAAAATCCCTACCAATTCAGAATTGTTCTTGGTCTGGAAGTCTTTCCATGTGAAATTGTTGTCTTTCGTTTCGGGTGCTGAAGACAACAGGGCATACCTCAGTACATCCTGCTGGCCCGGGAATTCCTGAACATACTCGTGTGCCCAGACTGCCCAGTTGCGCGAGGTGGATATCTTTTCATTTTCCAGGTTCAGAAATTCAAAAGCCGGAACATTGGCAGGCATAATGTAATGGCCGTGTGCCTTCATCATCGCCGGGAAAATAATACAGTGAAATACAATATTGTCCTTACCGATGAAATGAATAAGATCCGAATTTTCATTTTGCCAGAACTCTTTCCAGTCCTTGCCGTTTTTCTCTGCCCATTCCTGGGTAAAGGTGATGTAACCAATAGGAGCATCAAACCAAACGTAAAGTACCTTCCCGTCTGCATCTGCCAAAGGAACCGGTACTCCCCAGTTAAGGTCACGGGTCATGGCGCGGGGTTTCAGGCCGTCCGTCAGCCACGATTTCACCTGTCCGCAAACATTGGGTTTCCAGTCGTCCTTATGACCTTCAATAATCCACTCATTCAGGAAATCTTCGTATTCATTAAGTGGCAGATACCAGTTTTTGGTCTCTTTCAGCACGGGTACGTTACCGCTCAGCATCGACTTTGGATTCAGAAGTTCCGATGGCGAAAGTGTGGCGCCGCATTTTTCACACTGGTCTCCATAGGCACCATCGTTGGAACATTTGGGACAGGTGCCTACAATATACCGGTCAGCCAGGAACTCGCCGGCCTGCTCATCATAATACTGTTCAGATACCTCTTCTGTAAACTTATTCTTATCATACAGTGTCTTAAAAAAGCCCTGACTTACCTCACGATGTCTTTTGGAAGTAGTCCTTGAATATTCGTCAAAGGAAATTCCCAGGTCGGAAAAGGATTTTTTGATCACTTCATGATACTGGTCCACGATATCCTGAGGAGTCACACCTTCCTTTTTAGCCCGTATGGTGATAGGAATGCCGTGCTCATCAGATCCGCAGATAAATGCGACGTCTTTTCCCGACCTTCGCTGGAATCTCGCGTATACATCTGCAGGAATATAAACACCGGCCAGGTGACCAATATGTACGGGGCCGTTAGCGTAGGGCAGCGCGGCCGTGATTAACTTTTTATCTGACATTTCTTTGAAGCTGTTTAAAGATGCAAAGATAGGCTTCTGATGTGGATTCGCTGTTACTCCTACCGTGAAAAATGGGGTAGAAGGGTCAGAAAATACAGTCAAACAGATAAGAGGTAATAATTTTTTTTGTTTTGCTGAAATGAAGTTCTCAATTGCCGTATGAATCCCAGGCAGGTTTTACAGTTTTGTTTCTACAGTATATCGGAGTATCTCTTTTCAAAATTATCTGTCAATTGATATTGAAATTACATCCTCTATAAACTGAAACTTCATTACTTTTAGAGTGGAATTACTAACAGTTAAAAATTCGGTCATGAAAAAAATTAACCTAATTACGGTGCTCTTTATGATTATTGGACTTCTCACTTCAGTAAACGGCCAGAATAAAGGCTTCTACGAAAATGTCCAGAAAAAGAACGTGAGTAAAGTTCTGGACGACCTTAATACCTTTGCAGCTCAGGCAGATTTCAAAAATTATTTTGACCTCTTTGCGGAAGAGTCCACATTTATCGGAACAGACGCTACGGAGGTTTGGGATAAAAACCAGTTTATGGCGTATTCCAAGCCCTATTTTGATAAGGGTAAAGCCTGGAATTTTAAATCAGTAAAAAGGAACATTTTCTTCAGTAAAGACGGCATGCTTGCCTGGTTTGATGAGATTCTGGATACACAGATGAAAATCTGCCGCGGTTCCGGAGTGTTGGAAAGGGTTGGGAACAGGTGGAAAATTAAGCAATATGTTCTTTCAGTAACGGTACCCAATGATGTGGTGGACGATGTTGTTAAGATTAAAGCTCCGCTGGAGGACACTTATCTTAATCAACTGAAATAAGTAGTTTTAACAGGAAATATCTACATGATATCTACGCTCAAAAATTAACCTTAGGTATCGGAAAACACTCTTGTACCAGTGGAGGATGAAACTTAACCTACGTCAATGTTCCGAACGATTGCGCGCCGTAAATTTGTGCTGTAAATCCATAATATATGAAAACAGTTTATCACAAAGCAGATACAAGAGGTTTTGCAGACCATGGCTGGCTGAAATCCTATCACTCCTTCAGCTTCGCCAATTATTACAATCCAGAACGGATGAATTTCGGAGCGCTTAGGGTGCTGAATGATGACCAGGTGGCCTCAGGCATGGGCTTTGGCGCACACCCGCACAGCAATATGGAAATCATTTCAATTCCGCTGCAAGGTGATTTGGAACATAAAGATTCCATGGGAACCACTGCCGTTATCCGTAAAGGCGAAATTCAGGTAATGAGTGCCGGAACGGGTGTGCAGCACAGCGAATACAACCGGAACAAGGACGAACTTGTGAAATTTCTCCAGATTTGGGTCATTCCGAATAAAATGAATGTACAGCCGCGCTATGACCAGATCAGTATCGGTGAAGAGGCGAAAATAAATGCGTTCCAACAGATACTTTCGCCTGATCCCGATGATGAGGGTGTCTGGATTCATCAGGATGCCTGGTTTAACCTTGCCAATTTTGAAAAAGGCTACAGCCAGGAATACCGACTGAAAAAAGAGGGTAATGGAGTGTATATTTTTGTTCTGAAAGGTTCCGCAAAGATCGGGGATCAGATTTTGGAAACCCGGGACGGTTTCGGAATCTGGGAAACAGAGGCTTTCACACTGGAAGCCCTTGAAGTTTCAGAAATCTTACTGATGGAAGTCCCGATGGTTGTTTGATTTCGCTTATATTTAACTGAACAAATAACTCAACCTTAATCTTAAACTTAACCTGTACCCAACCCTCAATATGAAAATACTGGCTTTCGCCGGAAGCAATTCCGAAGTCTCCATCAACAAAAAACTGATCAATTATGTAAGTTCATTCTTTAATGAAGATGATGTTGAAATCCTTGACCTTAATGATTTCGAGATGCCCATTTATAAACATGAACGGGAACTGCAGAATGGCATTCCTCAGTTAGCAAAAGATTTTGCAGCTAAAATCGATGGGTCCGACCTTATTATTATGTCGCTGGCTGAACATAATTCGGCCTATTCAACAGCTTTCAAGAACGTATTCGACTGGGTTTCGCGCATTAAAGACCGCAAGCATTTCGGTGACAGACCAATATTCCTGATGGCAACTGCGCCGGGAAACGGTGGCGGTAAGAATGTTATTGAGGTATTTATGAAACGTGCGCCATTCAGCGGTGCCAACATCATTGAAACTTTCTCCTTACCCAATTTCAGGGATAGATTTGAGGAAGGTCGTGGAATTACTGATGAAGAAAAACTCAATGAACTGAAACAAAAAGTGGACACTGTTAAGGAGTTTTTTATCAATTAAACTCTAACCAGTATATACAGAAAGCGGGAATCCACCCGCTTTCTCTGTTTATTTATTGTACTATTTATTTTTTAAGCATAGACAGTGCTTTCCCGCCAAAATGAAACACCGGTAAGGCAATGATTCCACCGATGATACCTGCCAGAGTATCTCTGAGTAACGAATTGGCATTTGGAAGGAAATGGTGATGAATCCACTCAATATTGTGAACAAAGATGCCTCCGGCCACCAATATTAAGGCAACAGTACCAATTACCGCAAGTCCTTTGATCACCCACGGAAGTGCACTAACCAGAAAAGTTCCTACCGATACCAGAAAACCCTTCTCTTTTCCCGATCTCTTGATGATTTTATATCCGGCATCGTCCATCCGTACTATCAATGCTACGATTCCGTATACACCCACTGTTGCTATAATGGCCACAATTGATACCGAGACAATTTCAACAAGTAAAGGGTTGAACTGCGATTTCAGCGCTTCGTATCCCTCTTTTGCAGAGGCAAGTGCAATGATGACAATTTCCAGCGACAGGATAAAGTCCGTTGTAACCGCCGACTTGATCTTGGATTTTTCAAGCTCGTCCCCTTTTAAATCATCCGCCACATTTTCCGCAATCACTTCCTCACCTTTTTTATTCCGGTGAAATAGAAATTCAATGATTTTTTCGACACCTTCATAGGCCAGGTAAAATCCGCCGAAAACGAGGATGATGGTAATCGCCGGTGCGTACAGCCACTGAAGCAGGAAAACCGCCGGAACGATGATGATTTTGTTGATGAAAGAACCCTTCATGATCTTCATGAGAACCGGAATTTCCCGCGACTCCAGGAAGCCGGTCGCCTTTTCAGCGTTTACGGCCAGGTCATCCCCCAGAATTCCGGCGGTCTTTTGGGTAGCCACTTTGGCCGTTACCGCTACATCGTCCATCAACGCTGCAATATCATCTAAAATCGCAAAAAATCCTGAAGCCATAGTCTGTTTATTTGGCAGCAAAAATAGATAAATGAATTAAAACGAAGCGTAATTTTTTTTGAATCCATTTTTTAAATCCGCTAAAAAATCTTACTTTCGCAGAACAAAATTTTTTAACATTGAAGCCGCAGAGATTACATTCCCTAAGTGAAAAATTCCAGGATTTGGGATGCGCAATCTCCTCCAAAAAATAATAGTGAGCCGACGTCTGAATGATTGTCGGCTTTTTTATTTGGCTTTAGTATAATCAGAATGAACATGAGTAACACTTACAAATCCGCCGGTGTAGATAAGGAAGAAGGCTACAAAACCGTTGACAAGATAAAATCTGCCGTGGCAGAAACCCATAATGAGAATGTACTGAACAACCTGGGAAGTTTTGGAGCATTTTACCAGATCGCCGGCTATAAAAACCCGGTTCTTGTAAGTGGAACAGATGGTGTGGGTACTAAACTAAAGGTAGCGCTCGATTCGAAGAAATATGACTCGATTGGTGTGGACTGCTTTGCAATGTGTGCCAATGATATCCTTTGTCACGGTGCAAAACCTCTTTTCTTCCTGGACTATCTCGCTTGTGGGAAACTGGATTCTGAAATAGCTGCCGAGATCGTAATGGGCATGGTGAAAGCCTGTAAAGACAATGAATGTTCACTGATTGGCGGCGAAACTGCGGAGATGCCCGGAATGTACAAGCCCGGCGATTACGACGTGGCAGGTTTCTGCGTTGGGATTGTGGAGAAAGAGAACATCATCGACGGTTCCAAGATTAAGGCAGGTCATAAAATTATCGCACTGCCCAGCTCAGGATTTCACAGTAACGGCTTCTCATTGGTTAGAAAGATATTCCCTGACTTTAACGAAGAATTTGAAGGCAAACCGCTCTACGAAACGCTTTTAGTTCCAACCAGACTTTACTATCAGCCGGTACATAAACTGCTGGAAGAAGTAAAGGTAGACGGTATCGCACATATTACAGGTGGCGGGATCATTGAGAACATTCCCCGCATCATTCCGAACGGATTATCTGCACAGATCGATACCTCTGCAATCCGGATTCCTTCTGTCATGCTGGAGCTTGAGAAACGCGGAAATATAGACCGCACTGAAATGTACGGGACCTTTAACATGGGTGTTGGTATGGTGATCGTAATTGATGCCAACCATGCGGAAAAAGTCCTGAACCTTCTGGATGATGCCTATGAGATCGGAGAGATTACCGCAGGCGAAGAGAAAATAGTGCTCAATTAGTTAGCCGCTGACCAAATATAAAGTTTCGAACTCCTTTATGAAGAATATCGTTGTACTGGTATCCGGAGGCGGCACCAACCTTCAGCGCATCATAGACTGCACTGAAAATGGTGAGATTCCTGATGCTAAGGTCACCCTGGTAGTCGCAGACCGTGAATGCTTCGGACTGCAGCGCGCCGAAAATCATGGAATACCGCATCATTTGATTAAAAGAGGCAAAGAATTTTCATCCAAACTGGCTAAGTTGGTTCCCGAGGATACAGATTTAGTGATCCTTGCAGGTTTCCTTTCCATACTGAGCACAGAGTTTTGTGAAAAATTCACAGGAAAAATCATCAATATTCATCCCGCATTGCTGCCGAAGTATGGCGGAAAGGGAATGTGGGGACATCATGTTCATGAAGCTGTGCTGAATGCCGGAGAAACTGAAAGTGGTGCAACGGTTCATTTTGTAACGCCCGGGATTGACGAAGGTGAAATAATCCTTCAGGAATCATTTGGAATTTCGAAAGATGAAACTGTAGAAAGCTTAGCCGAAAAAGTGCACAGAGTTGAATATGAAATTTTCCCCAAGGCAATTAATAAGGTTCTGGGGCGGTGAGTTCCGTAGGAACGAACGATGTCTGCATTGGAATTCATTCCGATGTATTTAAGTTGGATAAAGCTGAATGATATTGATTTTGAAAGCAGCTGCAATTTATTCAGAAACAGTTAGAAAAATGTCCGGTCGGCAGACATTGGGACAGTCAAATAAAAAGTAAAAGAAAGAAAGATGTCAAAGAAAAGAGCACTGATCTCAGTTTCGGATAAATCCGGACTTATCGGTTTTGCAAAATTTTTAGAAGAGCAGAACTACGAACTGGTTTCCACAGGCGGAACTTTCAAACACCTGAACGAAGCAGGACTCAACCCAATTCAGATTGACGAGGTAACGGAATTTCCGGAAATGCTGGACGGTCGTGTAAAAACTCTTCACCCCAAAGTTCACGGAGGTTTACTGGCGGTTCGCAGCAGTGAGGAACATATGTCCACCGTGCAGCAGCACGGAATCGGCCTTATCGATATGGTGATTGTAAACCTTTATCCTTTCTTCGAGAATGCAAATGCAGATATTTCACTGGACGAAAAAGTGGAATTCATTGATATCGGCGGACCGTCTATGCTGCGTTCCGGAGCCAAGAATTTCAATTCAGTAACTGTAATTACGGATGTTCAGGATTATGATCTGGTGAAGCAGGAGATGGCTGAAACAGGTAACACAACAGCTGAAACCAGAAAGAAATTGGCCGGAAAGGTTTTCAACCTGACTGCCGCTTACGATGCGGCAATTTCCAGAATGCTGCTGGATGAAGAATACCCTCAATACCTGAATGCCTCCTATAAAAAAGTTTCTGACCTCCGGTATGGCGAGAACCCGCACCAGTCAGCGGCCTATTATACCTCTACGACCGAAAACGGTGCCATGAAGGATTTTGAAATCCTGGGCGGAAAGGAACTTTCCTTTAACAACCTGCGGGACATGGATCTCTGCTGGAAAGTAGTTAATGAATTTAAAGAAGAAATGGCCTGCTGTGCGGTGAAACATTCTACACCATGCGGAGTGGCGGTTGGAACTTCTGCTCTGGAAACCTACACCAAAACTTTCGAATGTGATCCTGTTTCCATTTTTGGTGGCATTATTGGCATGAATTTTAAAGTGGATGCTGCTACTGCCACGGAACTTAATAAAACCTTCCTTGAAATTGTAATGGCACCGGACTTTGATGAGGGTGCCCTGGAAATTCTGAAGAAAAAGAAAAATCTCAGAATCATTAAAATCAAAAATCCCGTGTCCGATGCGCAAACTTGGGTCAAGGTGGACGGCGGAATACTGGTTCAGGGATCAGACAGCGACTTTTCAGATAAAATTGAAACAGTAACTTCCGCAAAACCCTCTGCAGAACAGGAAAAAGCACTGCTTTTTGCTCAGCGTGTGGTGAAATATGTAAAGTCCAACGCTATCGTAGTGTCCAACGGGGTGCAGGCACTCGGTATCGGCGGCGGACAGGTAAACCGTATTTGGGCTACGGAACACGCGGTTCAGCGTGCTAAAGAAAAGTTTCAGGGTGACTTGGTACTGGCTTCCGATGCTTTTTTTCCCTTCCGCGATGTGGTGGATTACTGCGCAGCTGAAGGTATTAAAGCGATTATTCAGCCCGGCGGAAGTATGCGCGACGGGGACAGTATAGCTGCCGCAGACGAGCATGGTATTCCGATGCTGTTTACAGGTATGCGCCACTTTTTTCACTAAAATGTGCGGTTGAAACGCTTAATCTTTTAATTGTTGAATTTGAATTACTCAACCAAAAGAGTAATTTTGTATCATCTAAAAAATAAACTTTAATATGAGAATACTAATCATAGGAAACGGTGGCCGCGAGGCTGCAATAGGCCGTAAACTTGCGGAAGACCGCAGGGTTAGCCAAATGTTTTTTGCCAAAGGGAATGCCGCAACAGAGCAGATTGGCAAGAATATCTCCATAACCGATAACCAGGATCTGGTGAATTTTGCGACTAAAGAGGCTATTGACCTTACGATTGTAGGCCCGGAGGCATTTCTGGTGAGTGGAATTGTAGATGAGTTTACCAAAGCAGGACTCAAAATTTTTGGTCCCTCCAAGAAAGTGGCAAAACTGGAAGGCAGTAAAGCATACTCCAAGAAATTCATGCAGGATTACGGTGTGAAAACGGCTGATGCCCAGATTTTCAATTCCTATGTAGAAGCTAAAGCCTATTTGGAAACTGCTAATTATCCGTTGATCATCAAAGCATCAGGGTTGGCTCAGGGTAAGGGCGTGGTTCTTGCCGAAGATAAGGATGAAGCTATGAAAACCATTCACGATTTCATGATCGACAAGATTTATGGTGATGCAGGTATCAAGGTGGTTATTGAAGAATATCTTCGTGGCTTTGAAGCGTCGATAATTTGCTTCTCCAACGGTAAAGACCTGTTCCCATGTATCGCGGCGAAAGATTATAAGCGTGTAGGTGCAGGAAACCGCGGACCAAATACTGGCGGTATGGGCAGTGTGGCTCCAACTCCGGAGTTTACGGCAGAACATGAGATGGACTTCCGCAAAAACATCCTTGAACCAACCATCGCAGGTCTCAAAGACAATTACCTGATGTTCAAAGGATTTATTTTCTTCGGACTGATGGTTACAGACAAAGGCTGCCATTTACTGGAATATAATATGCGTTCCGGGGATCCTGAAACTCAGGTAATCCTGCCGCTTTTGGAAAATAACCTGCTGGACACCATTAACGACTGTATCGAAGGGAAAGATATTGAACTGAAGTTTAAGGATGAAAAAGCGGTTTGCCTTGTAATGGCTTCCGGTGGATATCCCGGAAAGTACGAAACAGGTTACGAGATTACTCATCTGGACCGAGCTACTGAAAGTACTGTCCTGTTGGCGGGCGCCTCCACGAAAGCAGGTGGTGTGTACACTGCCGGCGGCAGGGTAATTAACCTTGTTGCTACAGGAAAAGATTTTGAAGAAGCCAGGAAGAAAGTGTATAGCGACGCGAAAGCGATACAGTTCGACTACGCTTTCTATCGGGACGACATCGCGAAATTCTAATAAATAAAACGTGAGTTTTCACGTTTTTTTGTTTAATAACAACTGCAAACTATTTAAGACACTATGAAGAACGGTATCGTTATTCTGGACTTCGGTTCCCAATACAATCAACTTATAGCCCGCCGAATTCGTGAAATGGAAGTGTATTCGGAGGTAATTCCCTATAACACTCCACTGGAAGATATCCTTGCCAAAGAACCCGCAGGTATCGTGCTTTCCGGCGGTCCCAGCTCTGTAAATGCAGAGAACGCGCACTTGGTAGACAAAGCGCTGTTCGAGCAGAATATTCCAGTACTTGGCATTTGCTATGGAATGCAGCTTACCACACATCTTTTGGGTGGCCAGGTGAAAAAAGGGGTGAAAGGCGAATATGGTAAAGCTAATCTGCAGATCGATAAGTCCAATGAACTTTTAGCCGGCGTAAGCAGGTTCTCCACTGTCTGGATGAGCCATTTTGATGAAGTACAGACCGTACCCCCGGGATTCAATGTGAACGCCACAACGGATGTAATTTCAGCGATCTCAAACGAAGAGAAAAAGATTTACTGCGTGCAGTTCCACCCAGAGGTTTCACATACCGAAGAAGGTACGCGCATGATCGAAAATTTTGTAATTAAGATCTGTAAAGCACCCCGCGAATGGAAACT
Organism: Bacteroidota bacterium; assembly: GCA_023386965.1. Taxonomy (GTDB): domain Bacteria; phylum Bacteroidota; class Bacteroidia; order Flavobacteriales; family Weeksellaceae; genus Marnyiella. The sequence goes on along the minus strand of JAEWIR010000006.1, from coordinate 17,256 downwards.
CACCAATTATATTGAAAAAACCGTAGCCGAAATCCGCGAAAAAGTTGGAAACGAGAAGGTGATCCTGGGGCTTTCCGGAGGTGTGGATTCTTCGGTAGCTGCAGTGTTGGTACATAAAGCTATTGGAGATCAGCTTACCTGCATTTTTGTGGATACCGGGCTGCTTCGTAAAGATGAAGGCCGTAAGGTGATGGAGAACTATGGTGAGCATTTCCATATGAAGATTGATATGGTGGATGCTTCGGACCGTTTTCTGAGCAAACTGAAAGGGGTCTCTGATCCTGAATCAAAACGTAAAATTATCGGCAATGAGTTTGTGGCTGTCTTCGATGAAGAGTCCCACAAATTCGAAGGTGCCAGATTTCTTGCACAGGGCACCATTTACCCCGACGTAATTGAGAGCCAGTCTGTAAAAGGGCCTTCTGCGGTAATTAAGTCGCATCATAATGTAGGCGGATTACCGGAGGAAATGAAGATGGATCTTTTAGAGCCGTTACGCGAACTTTTTAAAGATGAAGTCCGCAAAGTAGGCGAGGAGCTCGGAATTCCGCATCATTTGGTGATGAGACATCCGTTTCCGGGCCCCGGCCTTGGCATTAGAATCCTCGGAGAGGTTGATGAGGAGAAAGTGAGGATCCTTCAGGAAGCAGACGATATTTTCATTGAAGAACTCTACAAGAACAATCTGTATGAGCAGGTGTCTCAGGCTTTTGTGGTGCTGTTGCCGGTGAAGTCTGTAGGAGTGATGGGCGATGAGCGTACTTATGAATATACCGCAGTGGTTCGTTCGGCCAATACCATCGACTTTATGACGGCTACTTTCAGTAAGTTCCCCTGGGAATTTCTGGAAAACGTATCCAACCGTATTATTAATGAAGTCCGCGGAATTAACCGCGTGGCCTACGATATTTCCAGTAAACCGCCCGCAACCATCGAGTGGGAGTAATTACGGTCAGAATTTATAATTTAAGCCCCGGGTTCGGTACTCCGGGGCTTATCTTTTTACATTCACAGGTTATTATTTTCCGCCGATTCCCTTTTTCCTCAGTCTTTCCTCGGTATATGAACGGGCCACTTTCAGTGTGTCCGTGGATCTGTAAGTATAGGTCATATTTCTGTTAAAGTTATACCGAATGTAAAAGGGAACTTTCTCATAGGTATTTCCCATAAGTACAGCCGCACTGTCACCTTCCCAATACGCATCTTCAATGGTGAACGAAGGTCCGAAGTACGAAATCTGCCGGACCGTCTTGGATGGCAGATGTACAAGCGATACCTGCTGGTCCGCTTCAAATCCGGGATTTCCGTTATCGTCTGTAAACCAGTGGTAACTGTCGAAATCAATATATTTCGATTTGTCCGGACTGTACACCAGAAACGGTTCGTATCTCCGATCGAAACTTTCTTCAAAATTAGCTTTCACCTGAGATGGACTGTACTTAAGGTCTGCGCTGTCCACTAAACTAAAACTGTCTTCTGAAAAATCGGGATTTTCTGATTTATAAAAATTCAGCCACCGTTCCAGATTTTCCGGAAGTTTCTTTGCTGTTTTTATTGTAGTTTCATTGTCGCGCGGAACAGCTGTCTTCGGGACAGTTTCTTTTTTATCCGTACAGGAAATGCAAATGAGTATTCCGGGGAGTAAGAGGTATTTAAATTTCATCATTAATCATCTTTCAGAAATTCGTTGATGGCTTTTTCAGCACACTGCCTGCCATATTCGATCTGCTGTTTAACCTTAAAGAAATCATGCATACTGCAGGACTCCCGCGACAGCTGTATCAAAATGTCGGGCGGAAAAGCGGTAAGTGAATTTCTGGCATTGGCTTCAATGAGCAGGCTCAGGGAGTGCGAAAGCACATTGATGCTTGAGCCCAAATCCACAGCAGTATTTTTAGCGCCTTCAAATTCAATAAAGGCATTTACATCTACCACAATTAATAGGTCCTTCTTCTTTCTCCGCGCATACTCAATGGGAATATTGTTCAGCACACCGCCGTCCACATAGACATCTCCTTCAATTTCAACAGGTGAAAACAGCGTGGGGATGGCTACCGAAGCGCGGATAGCATCATAAATATCACCTTTATTGATGCAAACTGATTTTTTCGCATACAGTTGCGTTGCAATCGCTGAAAATCCAATTTCAAGATCTTCAATATTTACAGAAGGGAAGAGGGCTTTCATTTTGCGGAATACCCTGTTGCCTTTCAGCAGCCCCCGTCGCCGGATAGACAGGTCAATCAGATCCAAAGCCTGAAGCTTTCCCATGTGGGTTACCCAGGTTTTAAAATCCTCCAGTTTACCCATTGCGTACAGCCCGCCTACAAGCGCGCCCATGGATGTGCCGGTTATGCTGTGGATGCGGAACCCTTTTTCTACAAGCACTTCAATGACGCCTATGTGTCCGAATCCGCGGGCGCCACCACCCGAGAGCACAAGTGAGACCTCGCGGTAAGATTTCTTTCTTTTCTTTGAATTAAATAAGGAGAGCAAGTCTGTCAATTCTTTTATTTTTAAAAATACAAAAAATATATACCCCGTAATGCCTAAGCGGCTTTATACACGCTAAAAATTAATTTCAGTAGCTTTGCACCACATTCCATGCGCTTTCTGTGCGCTGTTTAATTTAGAATACCCATGAAAACCACTTTTGCAGATTTTGATCTGTCCGGAAAGTTACTGGATGCTCTGGCAGACCTCAGTCTTTTTGAACCAACACCCATTCAGCAAAAAAGCTTTAAAGCCATACTTTCCGGCCGCGATATTATGGGAATTGCCCAAACCGGTACCGGTAAAACCCTTGCTTATCTGCTTCCGGTTCTGCAAATGTGGAGATATAACAAAACGGGTAATCCAACTGTACTGATCCTCGTGCCTACACGTGAACTGGTAGTTCAGGTTACCGGAGTTCTGGAATCTTTGGCTGTGAATACTACCGCGAGGATCATTGGGATTTACGGCGGCAAAAACATCAACACCCAAAAGCTTCTCTTTAACGATGGCTGCGACATCCTGGTAGGAACTCCGGGTCGTGTAATGGACCTCGCAATAGACAATGCCATTTCTCTGAAGGAAGTGCAGAAGCTCGTTATCGATGAGTTTGATGAGATGCTGAGTCTGGGATTTCGTCCTCAGCTTACCCACATCTTCGAGATGATGAAAGCCAAACGTCAGAATATCCTGTTTTCGGCAACGATGACAGAGGCAGTGGATGCCATGCTGGACGAATATTTTGCAAATCCTGTTGAAATTTCATTGGCAAAATCGGGAACACCGCTGGAGAAAATTGCCCAAACCTCCTACCTCGTGCGCAATTTCAACACCAAAGTGAATCTCCTTCAGTACCTCCTGGAAGCAGATGCTGAAATGTCCAGGGTCCTGGTGTTTACAAACAACAAGAAGCACGCAGACCTTCTCTTTACCAAGATTGACGAACTGTTTCCTGATGCTTTTGATGTTATTCACTCCAACAAATCTCAAAACTACAGGCTGAAAGCCATGAAGCGCTTTCAGAACGGTGAGATTCGCGGACTTATTACAACTGACGTAATGGCCCGGGGTCTGGATATTTCAGATATCACCCATGTCATCAATTTCGAGATCCCCGAAGTTCCGGAACAGTACATCCACCGTATTGGTCGGACAGGACGTGCTGATAAAGACGGTAAATCTGTATCTTTCTTCACCGAAAAAGAAGAACCGCTGGTATTTGATATTGAGATCCTGATGGACAGACAGCTGGAAGTCCTTCCATTTCCTGAAACAGTGAAGGTAAATCCCACTAAAATCGCGTCCGAACAGGATGAGGTAGTGATGAAAAATGCACATACCGTGAAGATCGTTGAAGGTGGTGGTGCATTTCACGAGAAAAAGGAAAAGAACAGGAAGGAAAACTGGGGTGGACCGCATAAAAGGAATCCTCCAAAGACAAAGCCGGGCACAAACCGCGGGCAGGCTAAAGCGAAAAGCAAGGCCCGCCGCAAGAAGTAGGATTTATCAGCAGGTCGAACTAACAGTTTTTTTGACGTTAGTTCATAGCGTCAGTCTTTCTTTTGTCCTTGGTGTAGCATTTCCTGGGCTGTATAACTCTTATACTGTTCTTCATTAATTTCCGTATTTTTGCATCTTCCTGTTTTCAATAACGAAAGCGGCATCAATAATGAGCGAAAAGAAAGAATATATAGAAATTTACGGGGCACGGGAACACAATCTAAAGGACATTGATGTTCGCATCCCGCGTAACGAACTTGTAGTGATTACAGGTTTATCCGGCAGCGGAAAATCTTCCCTGGCATTTGATACCATTTTTGCCGAAGGCCAGCGCCGCTACATTGAGACCTTTTCGGCCTATGCCCGACAGTTCCTGGGTGGTCTGGAAAGACCGGATGTGGATAAGATTGAAGGACTGTCTCCGGTAATCGCCATAGAGCAGAAAACAACAAATAAAAATCCGCGTTCCACCGTAGGAACGGTAACCGAACTTTATGATTTTCTCCGACTTCTGTTTGCCAGGGTTTCGGATGCCTATTCCCTGACTTCGGGCCGAAAACTGGTAAGTTATACCGAAGAGCAGATCCTGGAGACCATCAAGGAAAATTATCAGGGCGAGAAAATCCTGTTATTAGCTCCGGTTGTGCGCTCCCGAAAAGGACACTATCATGAGCTTTTTGTACAGATGGCGCGCAAAGGATACGGTCAGGCACGTATTGACGGTGTTCTGCAGGACCTGGAGTACGACCTGAAACTAGACAGGTACAAAACGCACGACATCGACATTGTAATTGACCGCTGGATCATTGGCGAAAATGCGACCGAAGGGCGTATGGAGAAATCGCTTCGCACGGCTCTTGATATGGGCGAAGGTGTTATCGGTATACAGAAACTTGGCGACAGTGATATTCAGTATTTTTCAAAAAACCTGATGGACGACGATTCCGGCCAGTCGCTGGCTTTACCGGAACCGAACACTTTTTCCTTCAACTCACCAAAAGGAAGCTGCCCTAACTGTAAGGGACTTGGTGTCATCAACAAGATCAACACGGATTACTTTGTGGATAATCCTAAACTTTCAATCGGTCAGGGGGCACTTTTGCCGCTGGAGGATATCAAAAACAATAAATGGGTACTCGCTCAACTCAAGAATATTCTTGAAATTTCTAATCTGTCGCTTACCACACCGTTTAAGGATATTCCGTCGGAAGTTGTGGATTTCATGTATTTCGGGATGTCACGCGAAATTAGCAAGGACCTTAAGTATGCAGGAATCTCCAAGAAGATCAAGGTGAATTTTGAAGGTCTGGTGGCTTTTATTGAGGACATAATCAATGACAAAGAAAGTTATGATGCGGTGCTGCTGGAAAGGCATTTTACAACCGAAGAAATTTGCCCTAAATGTAATGGAACCCGACTGCAACCGGAAAGTCTCAGCTTTAAGATAGACGGCAGACACATTGCCGAAATCAGTGCTCTTTCGCTTTCGGAGTTTAAGGAATGGCTGGCCCAGGTAAAGCCGAAATTTTCCAGCAAAAATGCCCTTATCGCCAATGAAATCCTCAAGGAAATTGAGACCCGTCTGCAGTTCCTCCTGGATATGGGACTGGACTACCTGAGTCTGAGCCGCAGTTCGCGTACCCTGTCCGGTGGCGAGAGTCAGCGGATCCGTCTGGCTACGCAAATCGGTTCGCAGTTGGTTAATGTCCTTTACATTTTGGATGAGCCCTCCATCGGTCTTCACCAAAGGGATAATGAAAGACTTATCAACTCACTGAAGAATCTGCGGGATATCGGCAATTCCGTTTTGGTAGTGGAACATGACAAGGATATGATCCTGGGCGCAGATCACGTGCTGGACATCGGTCCGCGTGCAGGCAAATTTGGTGGCGAAGTCTTATGGCAGGGTCATCCGGACGACCTGCTGAAAGCTGATACCGTAACCGCCGATTACATGACCGGTAAAAGGCAGATTGAAATTCCTGCTGAAAGACGACCAGGCAACGGGAAAAGCATTGTACTGAAAGGTGCGACGGGCAACAACCTGAAGAATGTGACCCTGGAAATTCCTCTGGGCAAACTGGTGGTGGTTACGGGTATTTCGGGCAGCGGAAAATCTTCACTGATCAACGGTACACTTTATCCCATCCTCAACCGTCATTTCTACCGCAGCGTCCAGGAACCTTTGCCTTACAAGAAGATCGAAGGAATTGAGCATATTGATAAGATTGTAGATGTAGACCAGACCCCCATTGGGCGCACACCAAGGTCCAATCCTGCCACCTATACCGGTATGTTTACGGATATCAGAAACCTTTTCTCGGAGTTGCCGGAGAGTAAAATCCGAGGGTATAAGCCCGGAAGGTTCTCGTTCAATGTGAAAGGAGGGCGCTGTGAGACTTGTCAGGGAGGCGGCCTCAAAGTAATTGAGATGAATTTCCTGCCCGATGTGTATGTGCACTGCGAAACCTGTAACGGGAAAAGATTTAACCGCGAAACGCTGGAAGTACGCTACAAAGGAAAATCAATTTCAGATGTGCTGGAGATGACAATTGATGAAGCAGTGGATTTCTTTGCACCTATTCCCAGGATTTTCAGCCGGGTGAAAACGCTGCAGGATGTGGGGTTAGGTTATATCACGCTGGGACAACAGTCCACAACTGTTTCAGGAGGTGAAGCCCAGCGTATCAAACTTGCCACGGAACTTGCAAAACGCCAGACTGGAAATACGCTGTATATTTTGGATGAACCAACTACAGGCCTTCACTTTGAGGATGTTAAAGTACTTATGGATGCCATCAACAGACTCGTAGACCTTGGCAATTCCTTTATCATTATTGAGCATAATATGGATGTCATCAAACTGGCAGACCATATGATTGACATTGGTCCTGAAGGTGGTAAACATGGAGGAAAGATTGTAGCTAAGGGTACGCCGGAGGAGGTGATTAAAAACTCAAAATCCCTGACCGGTAAATTTTTACGTAAGGAACTTAATTAACATCATGAATTACGAAATCCGCAGGATGAAATCCGCTGACAGTGACTCGGTCATCAGCATATTTAAGCAAGGGATTGATGGTGGTAATGCCACTTTCGACAAAGATGCGCCCAATTGGGAAAACTGGGATGTGGGATATTTTCATCATTGCCGATGGGTAGTGGAGGACGTAAATGAAAAGGTGGTAGGTTGGGCAGCGCTGAAGCCAGTCAGTGACCGCGAATGTTTTCGGGGAGTGGCCGAAGTAAGTATTTACCTTGATAATTCAGTTCAGGGACGTGGGTTGGGTTCTGTATTGCTCAAAAAGTTAATACTGGACAGTGAAGAGGAGGGATTCTGGACATTACAATCCGGTATTTTCCCGGAAAATGCTGCCTCCATTACGATCCATACCAAATTGGGATTCCGGGTCGTGGGAACCCGCGAAAAGCTTGCGCAAATGAACGGCCGCTGGCGGGATGTTGTACTGATGGAGCGCCGAAGTTCAGTGTTCTGATACAAATATTTCATTTTTTTTTAAACTGGGGTTTAACTTTAGGAAATTGCAGCTATCCAAAAATCGCCGGGGACAGTCTTTGGCATTAAGATTGAAAACAATACTCCAACATTTAAAACCTTTAAAAAATGAAAAGCATCTTCAAAATAATTTTAGCGTCAGGACTGGCTTTTACACTGACTTCATGTGGCACCCTGAACGATCCTTACGGAAATAATTACCCAAATAATTATCCAAATAACGGTACAGTTTACAGAAGTCCGGATGGAACTGTATACCGTCAGGGCGATGTATACAGAGACCGTAACGGTAACGTGTATCAAAACGGAAGGGTAATCAGTTCAGGTGGTGTGTACAATAACACCCGTGGCCGCAATCAGGTAGGCACCGTGTATCCTCGAAACAACAGAAATCTTCCTCCGGGACAGGCCAAGAAGGTGTATGGCGGTAATGCCAAAGATTATGCGCCAGGCCAGATGAAGAAGAAAAATGGCAACTGGGACAGCAGGAAATGGGATGATGGAAAGAAAAAAGGAAAGTCTCATAAAAAACACAAAAATCACAGATAACCTAAAATAAAGCGGGCTTCCATCGGGAGCCCGCTTCATGTAAATGTATAACGTAACTGTTTCTGTAATCAATTTAATGCAAGTCAGTGCCGGCATCGGCATCCTTAAATTCATTCAGTAACGTTTTAAATATCATCACCTCGTCCCCGAACCGCTTTTCCACCCGCTCACGGATATTCTCAAACTCATTTTCCAGAAATGAGGCACGCAGTTCTACCGTTTCAAAAATCAGAAGGAGATTGGTGTTTCTTCCCTCATTCAGCATTTCGCTTTCAACATCCGAGAGGATGTACTTTTCCACATCGTAGAGGTTGTGGGCCAACTGTTTTAGTTCGGTTCTGGCATATTGTTCCCATTGCGGCACAGTAGACTCAATGCAGTGGAAGGTTAGGCTTAAAATACTCATCTTATTTAACTGTTTTTTATGAAGATTGCTCCCGGGTTAAGCCGCAAAAATCGGTAATATTTTCGTAAATTAGCCCGTTATTATTAATTGAAAATCAACAAAATTTTGCAGCCTTTTTAAAGCGCTGAAAATCATTTTAATAGTTAAATATGAATACAGAAGGAGAACGGTTGATACCGATCAGCATTGTAGATGAAATGAAGTCGTCTTACATTGATTATTCAATGTCTGTGATCGTTTCCAGAGCATTGCCTGATGTTAGAGATGGTCTGAAGCCTGTACACAGAAGAGTTCTGTACGGAATGTACGGTTTAAATGTATTTTCCAACAGGAAGCATCTTAAATCGGCCAGGATTGTGGGAGATGTTTTGGGTAAATACCACCCGCATGGCGACAGTTCCGTATACGATGCGATGGTGAGGATGGCGCAGCCCTGGAGTTTGCGGTATCCGCAGGTAGACGGACAGGGTAACTTCGGTTCCATGGACGGCGACCCGCCCGCGGCGATGAGGTATACGGAAGCAAGATTGAAGAAGATTTCTGATGAAGTCCTGGCAGACCTGGATAAGGATACTGTGGATTTCCAGAATAACTTCGACGACAGTCTTACGGAGCCTACTGTAATGCCTACCCGGATACCTAATCTTTTGGTAAACGGTGCATCCGGTATTGCTGTTGGTATGGCCACCAATATGGCGCCGCACAATCTCTCTGAAACTGTAGATGCCATCTGTGCCTATATAGACGACCGCGAGATTTCCATTGATGAGCTGATGAAGCACATCATCGCACCGGATTTTCCTACGGGAGGAATTATTTACGGTTATGACGGCGTAAGGGATGCTTTCCATACCGGCCGCGGCCGTATCGTGATCCGTGCCAAAGTGAACTTTGAAGAGGTTCATAATAGAAATGCCATTATCATTACCGAAATCCCTTATCAGGTAAATAAGGCTGAAATGATTGCGCGTACATCTGATTTGGTGAAAGAGGAAAAGATTCCGGGAATCTATGAAATACGTGATGAATCCGACCGCCGCGGTATGCGTATCGTTTACGAGCTTAAGAACGATGCCATACCAAATGTAGTCCTGAACCTCCTGTACAAGTATACTGCGCTTCAAACCTCTTTCAGCGTAAACAATATTGCGTTGGTGCACGGCAGGCCGGAGCAGCTTAATGTTAAAGACATCATCCATCACTTTGTGGAGCATAGACATGAAGTGGTTATCCGCCGTACAGAGTATGAGCTGAAGAAAGCAAAGGAAAGGGCACATATCCTGGAAGGGTTCATGAAAGTGATTGCTACACAGGAAAGCCTGGATAAGGCAATTGCCATTATACGCAACAGTGCCAACCCAGCCGACGCCAAAGACGGGCTTATTGCTGAATTTGATCTTTCAGACCTTCAGGCACAGGCCATCCTCGATCTTAGACTGGCCCGTCTTACAGGCATGGAACTGGATAAGATCCGGGCCGAGTATGAAGAGATCATGAACATGATCCGCGATTTTGAAGATATCCTGGCCAATGAATCCCGCAGGTTTGAAATCATCAAGACTGAGATGCTGGAGATCAAGGAAAAATATGGCGACGAGAGAAGGACTGAGATCGATTATGCCGGCGGCGATATGTCTATTGAGGACTTCATCCCGAACGAAAATGTAGTAGTAACCATTTCTCACGCCGGATACATAAAAAGGACCTTGCTTTCTGAGTACCGAGTGCAGAGTAGAGGAGGAGTGGGTAACAAGGCGGCAACTACCCGCGATGAAGACTTCCTGGAATATATCGTCTCAGCCACCAACCACCAGTATATGCTGTTCTTTACAGAAAAGGGCAAATGTTACTGGCTGCGAGTATTCGAGATTCCGGAGGGATCCAAAATATCAAAAGGCAGGGCCATCCAGAACCTCATCAATATTGAACCGGACGACAAGGTGAAAGCCTACATCCGCACAAATGACCTGAAGGATGAGGAATATGTAAACCAAATGAATGTGGTGATGATCACCAGGAACGGAACGGTGAAGAAGACATCGCTTGAAGCGTATTCCAGACCAAGAACAAACGGTATCAATGCCATTGAGATCCGCGATAATGACCAGCTTTTGGGAGCGCGGCTTACCGACGGTACTTCCGAGATTATGATTGCCACCAAGAACGGAAAATGTATCCGTTTTCCTGAAGAAAAGGCACGTGCCGTAGGTCGTGGGTCCATTGGAGTGCGGGGTATAGCTCTGGAAGATAATGATGAAGTGATTGGAATGGTCGTAGCCAATGACGTTGCCAATGAAAGTGTGCTGGTAGTTTCAGAAAAAGGATACGGTAAACGTTCAGCGGTGCAGGATTACAGAATCACGAACCGTGGCGGAAAAGGGGTGATCACACTTAATATCACCGAAAAAACAGGAAACCTGATTGCGATCCAGAATGTAAAGGACGGCGACGGTCTGATGATCATCAACAAATCCGGTGTAGCCATCCGCATGGGTGTAGACGAACTCCGCATCATGGGCCGTAACACTCAGGGAGTAAAGGTCATTAATCTGAAAGGAAATGACGAAATTGCGGCCATTGCCAAAGTAGAAATGGATAAGGAGGTGGAAGAAGCCGAATCTTTGGACAGCGAGGGCATGCCGGCCGCGGTGGTCAGTGACCAGGTAGCGTTCAGTGATGTGCCGCAGTCAGGCGATAACTCGATGACCAATATGGGAGATGAAAGCTTCCTGCGCAAAGTGGAGAAGGAGGAAGCGAAGGAACAGAAAAACTATACTCCGGACGAACGCACGGACACTGCGGAAGAGGATGACACTGATGAAGAAGAGGCTGACTCTTAAAATTAATTATTAATTTTATCAGAATTTTAAAATAAGGATTAACAATGAAAAAAATATTTTTAAGCCTTGCGTTGGTCTCGCTGACGTTCGCAACCGCGCAAAAAAAGGAAATAGCCAATGCGGTAAAGGCGGTGGAATCCAATGATTTTGCCGGCGCCAATGCGCAGATCGCTGCGGCGGAAGCTGCAATGGGTGGCAAGACTCAGTTGCTGGAACCCTCCCTTTTGGAGCAGTATTACTACGCTAAAGGATTAGCGCTTTTAAAAACCGGTAAGTCCACAGAAGGTGCAGCCTACCTCTCCAAAATAAACGATTTGGGTAAATCTAAAATCTACTCGGGTAAGGATGGAAAGACTAAAGTGTATTTTGTGGGTAAATCTGCAGCAGATGCTTCCGGTATCAGTGGACTCAAGGAAGAAACCTATGTGACCACCACGGGTTCCAAGCTCGCGGTAGAAATAAATCCAAGAATACAGGAGGCCAATAAGATCGCTTTGGAAGCATATAATTCAGAGAAGTTTTCCCTCGCGGCCGATAAATTTCGCGAGGCTTTTACCCTCCTTAAAGCGGCAGGCCAGGTAAACGGTCAGTTGTTATACAATTCCGCATTAAGTGATGTATATTCCAAAAACCTGAACAGAGCAATAGAGAGCTTTGGGGAACTAATCGCTATTGGTTATACCGGGGTCGAAACCACTTACACTGCCAAAGAGAAAGCAACGGGTAATGTAGTGGATTTTGATAAAGCGTCCTGGGATGCTTTAAAGAAAAGTGCAGATTATTCCGACTTTAAAACGGCTACCTCACGTAGTATTGAACAGGATTTATACGAAATGTACGCTTCGATTTTAGTTGACGCTGAAAAGTACAATGAGGCAATTGCCTTCACTGAACAAGGCTTGAAGAAATTCCCCGCCAGTACCAAACTTTCCGAAAAGAAAGGTCTTTCCTATTTTAAGGCTGGAAAAACAGCTGAATTTACTGCTTCCTTAAAAGAAATTATTAGCAAAAATCCAAATGATGCAGTAAGCTGGTATAACCTGGGCGTGCTTCAGAGTAACGACCCAAAACATCAAAAGGATGCTGAGACAGCATTCAGGAAAGCTATTGAACTTGATCCGAAGATGGCTAACGCCTACCAGAACCTGGCGTATCTCATTATGGGAGACGATGAAGCCACTATCAATGAATATAAAACCCTCAGGAAAGCGGGCAAAGTTGAGCAGGCAAATAAAGTGATGGATGCAAGGCGTCAACGTTTTGAAACTGCCTTACCATTTGTTGAACGGTGGCATGCCCTGCAGCCTGATAATCTGGACACCGTTAGCATGCTCAGGGCAATGTATCTCACAACTCGTAACGAAGCCAAGCAGAAAGAATTCCAAGCGAAGGAAGATGCTTTGAAAGCAAAAGCAAAATAGTTCTGATTTATATTCAGTTCAGGCAGTGCAGCGATGCACTGCTTTTTTATTTTACAAGCATCTTCTCGGTGGCATTACTGCTTAGGTGTACAGTTCCGGCGGGTGTCTTTACCAGGAACGACTGATCGAAATTTTCAACTTTAACTATCTCCAACTGCATTTCCAGCTGTATATTCCTGTCATTCAGATAATGCAGGAAATCATTGTCGGAATAAGTAACTGCTTTAAAAAGTACAGAGTCACCGCTTTTACAGGAACTCAATTTCTTAAGTTCCTGAGCGATAATATTACCGTCCTTATCAGGAATAGGCTCGCCATGCGGGTCGAATTTAGGATAATTCAGGATCTCATCCATCTTGTCGAAAAATAGGGTGGAGTGCACATGTTCCAGCTGTTCAGCGATTTCGTGCACATTTTCCCAGCCGAAATTCATCCTTTCCACCAAAAACATCTCGGTAAGCCGGTGTTTGCGCACTACTAAAGCGGCTTCCTTCATGCCCAGAGGAGTAATGATAAGAGGTTTGTAATTTTCGTAAATCACCCATTTTTTCTCGGCGAACTTCTTCATCATATTGTTCACCGAAGGCATTTTGACATCCAGAATTTTGCTCAGCTCGTTAATGGTCACGCTATGCGTCTCCGTAGCCAGGTGGAAAATGGCTTTCAGGTAATTCTCTTCAGTATGGGTGTTTCTCAAAATGTTAGATTATAATTAATGCAAAGCTAACTTTTAATTTTTAAACCCCGAAGCATTTCAAATTATCCTAAAATTACTGCAGCTTGCTTACCTTTACAGTATGAAGTATTCATTCAAAAATGATTATGCCGAAGGCGCTCATCCACGTATTTTGGAAGCACTTGTAAGGACAAACCTGCAGCAGCATAACGGTTATGGTTCAGACGAATTCAGTCTGGCTGCGGAACAGCTGATACTTGATTTAAGTAAAAGCCCCCATTCCAAGGTGCATTTCGTTTCGGGAGGTACGCAGGCAAATGTCATAGTCATTTCTGCACTGCTGAGGCCGCACGAAAGCGTAATCGCAGCGGACACCGGGCATATTTTCACCAATGAAAGCGGCGCCATTGAAGCCACCGGACATAAAGTTCACGGCGTTCCTTCAGCTGACGGCAAGCTTCGTGCGCAGGACATCCAAAACGTACTGGACCAGCATGCCAATAGACCGCACCAGCTGAAGCAGAAAATGATTTACATCTCCAATGCCACCGAAGTGGGTACATTCTACACAAAAGGTGAACTGCAGGAGCTTTCTGACTTTTGCCGCCGGCACGGGCTCTACCTTTTCATGGACGGGGCACGTTTGGGAAATGCCCTAACGGCTGAGGGCAGCGATCTCACCCTTGAAGATGTAGCCCGGCTTACCGATGTCTATTATTTGGGTGGAACCAAGAACGGCGCTTTACTTGGCGAGGCCATCGTCATCAACAATACCTCTTTGCAGGATGAATTTGGCTTCCACATCAAACAGAAAGGTGGAATGCTGGCCAAAGGTCGTCTCCTGGGCATTCAGTTTCAGGAACTGTTACGCGATCATCTGTATTTCGATCTCGCACGGCATGCAAACACTCAGGCCATGCGGATTAAACAGGCATTTCAGCAGGCCGGCTGCAGCTTCCTGTCTGATACCTATACCAACCAGATCTTTCCTGTGCTCACGAACACTCAGATTGAACAACTGTCCACTTATTTCGATTTTTATGTGTGGAAAAAAATAAATGCGGATCAATCTGGAATAAGGATTATTACTTCCTGGGCCACCACAGAAGAAAGTGTGGAGGCATTTATCCGGGAAATTGGTGAATTAGATCACGAATAATTCCTGCAAGAGGTGAATGGCTAATTTTCCTTTACCATTCCGGCGAGTTGCTCAAGAACCTGAGCCTGAGAAAACTCACCAAAATATGAGCTGTATTTGCCTTTTGAATTAAAGATGACAAATAATGAACTGCACGGGTAATGAAAATCAAAAAAAGTATGTTCTATGATTGCTTTGGGGTCCTTTTTCCAGGCTATAGATTTTAACTCCTTAACAATGCCTTTCTCTGTTTTATAAAAATAAAGCGCCTTTACTCCGGCTATTCTTAATGTTTTCTTTTCCAGATCTTTAAACCATTTTATTTTGTAAGCTGTATTTGCAGTTCCGGAAGAGTTGCATTTGTCTGGCCCGGGATGGTAGATAACGATCACAGGCTTCATATCATCAATCAAAGTTCCTGTTCTGGACTCAATACTTCTCTTAAGCTCTGTGTAGTTTGCTATAGTTCCGGTTTCCGACCAGCGGGAGCGGAACACGGCCTTTTCAAGATTCAAAGAGTCATTTTTCACAATTAACAGGTTGGCGCGCTTATATGCGTTAAATTCATGTTCCGTAATTTTTCGGCTATCCGGATCAAGGTACACGGTTTGTGCATGCAGGCAGTAAGAGACTGTGAATATCAGGAAAACAGTAAAAACCTTTTTCATATTGATAAGCTGTGTACTGTTAAGGTTTTTTATACCTGTCCAGGAGTAAAACCAGATCTTCCGGAATTTCCATGGGTCTGAGCGGGGGTACATTGGCACCACCGGTATTTCCTGTGGGAATGGTACCCACAAATGATTTCACTCCACCCACAAGCAGCCTGGGAATCTGTCCGATGATTTCACGGCGGTCTTTTATCTTAATCCCAAATTTAAGCATCAGCCAATGGCTGTAATTATGCTCTCGCGGCCAGGACTGTCCTAGCACATGCGCCCGCTCCAGATGCCGCCAGGCCGCCGGCAGATTACCAAGTTCCATTTGCTGTCCGTAGGATCTTATTTCATCGTTATAACAGGCTTTAAGCCCGGCAGGCATATTCCAGTAGAATTTCATGGGTAGTTTAGTTTCTTTTGAGAACTGAAATTGCAAAAAATTGCAGAATTGGGCAAGTGTAGTGAAAGACAAGGTACATGGCTTCCTTAACCTACAATCTGAAGAAATATCTGAAATTCATCAGCCGAAAAGTAAAGTCCAATGCTCAAATAATGAAGTTACCAAAGGGAAAGTTCCGGCTTTCTGAAAAACTCTTTCCCACGACTTCCATATTCTGGAATTAAGCCCATCAAAAATCAACGTCCATCACCGTGCAAAAAACACAAACCTCTCTTAAATTGCTTTAAAAGAGGTTGGATATGGTGGTTCTTTTCAGAAAATTCTTAGAAATTGAGGGTTGTGCAACAGTTACCAATGTTATGTGCAGTTATTTTTTAATTTTTTTAAGTAATTTTTGGGTTTCTTCATAATTAATCATACTATTATATTCAATTTTTCCGTCAGAAATATTTTGTGAAATCATTGGCATCGCAATAATTTTTTTATCAATAATTAAGGCAATTCCGTTTCCAATATTATTTGAAGTTAGTTTACTTAATTTTTCAGTTGCTTTCTTTTTCAATTCAAAAATTACAGTTGGAAATTTATTTCCATTACTTTTTAATGTTACTTTTTTAATATCTTTTGAATATAGAAAAGGGAATTCATCCATTTTTAGTGAATTTCTTCTATTATTTTGAGTTTTTTGTTCAGAAACTAAATAAAAACCATTTTCTTTTTCATACGTTTTTTCAAAGAAGTTAGTTAGATAATTTGCAACATAATTTTGTGCATCTTTTTCTTCTTGGCTTTGAACTTTACCATTCACAACAACATCAACAATTTCAGAATTATTTTGCGAAAATGATAAAGTCGAGGTGATAATTCCAAATATTAATGCGGCTCTTTTCATATAATTGCAGATAATGTTTGGCGGCTTGGCGAAGAAGCGGGCTTTCCCGCGAAATCTCCGGCCACAAAACCACCTTCCAAATCTAAACAAATTTTCCCAACGCAAACCTTTCCCGCTTTTTCGCCAAATCGCTGTTATCTGCCGCGGCTTCTCAGCTGCATCATTGCGCAAAAAAACACCCTCCAAACGGAAGATGAATATGCAGGAATCTCGGGTGCCGTGGCTGATAACGGAAAAAGTATTGGCGAAGTGCGGGCTAAATTGGACAAAAAGTTCAATTTCGACTGCTTTTAGCCGATGCTTTTTCAGATTGTCTAAATTAAAGAAAAAACAATATGAAAAGCAGCGGCGAATAAAACAAGTAGAGTAGTTCAATTATACCTAATTCCCGCATTTTGCCAATACAATGTCCTTGTTGCACAACTCAGAAATAAAGATATAAATTATTCTTTTAAACCGCGAAAAAATGCATTAATTAATTGATATTCAATTTGATATAAAGTTTGTTTTCCGTATATTAGCGTATGCAGGGAAAGAAAACATTTGAACCAAAAATCTTCTACGAACTCAGCCTTGATGCGCTGGTTCCCGAGGATGATTTCTATCGGATGATAGGCAGGGAAACCGACTTTAGCTTTCTCTACCGTAAGACTTCCAGGTACTACGGCGACTGTGGTCAGGAAAGCATTGATCCTACTGTCTTTTTCAAAATACTTTTAGTGGGATATATCAATAATCTGAGCAGCGACCGTGCTTTGATGCGGC
>JAEWIR010000029.1 GCA_023386965.1 Bacteroidota bacterium | reverse complement strand
CGCTTTCTGATCAGATGCGCTTTACCGTCCATAAAAAGTACTTCGGCGGGTTTCAAACGGGAATTGAAGTTGGAGCTCATCTCAAAACCGTAGGCTCCGGCATTTCTGAACACAAGCAAATCACTTTCCCGCACTTCGTTAAGTTTGCGGTCCCAGGCGAAGGTATCCGTTTCACAAATATTGCCGACTACAGTGTAAATACGCTGTGCGCCTTTAGGATTGCTGAGATTTTCTATATGGTGATAGGAATCATAGAACATGGGCCTTATCAGATGATTGAAGCCTGAGTTGATACCACAGAATACAGTTGCTGTGGTTTGCTTGATCACATTGGCCTTTACCAGAAAATGACCACTGTTTCCCACCAGAAACTTGCCGGGTTCAAACCAGAGCTGGAATTTCTTGCCGGTCTCCTTCTGATAAACTGAAAGCGCTTTCTCCACCTTTTTCCCCAGAGTCTTCACATCTGTTTCCAGATCACCTTCCTGATAGGGAATTTTGAAACCGCTGCCCATGTCCAGATATTTCAGGTCCGGGAAATGTTCCGCAAGTTCAAACATGATTTCCAGACCCTGCAGGAATACATCCGGGTCTTTGATCTCACTTCCGGTATGCATATGAAGCCCCTCAACCAAAACATTCGTGGATTTCATTACCCGCTCAATATGCCTTAGCTGATGGATGGAGATTCCGAACTTGGAATCAATATGTCCGGTTGAGATCTTATGGTTTCCGCCTGCATAAATATGAGGATTGATCCTTATAAAAATTGGATAAGAAGATCCATGTCTGTTGCCAAACTGCTCCAGAATGGAGATGTTGTCTATATTGATATGCACCTTAAGTTCCATTGCATCTTCAATTTCCTTCAGGTCTACGCAGTTGGGCGTAAACAGAATACGGTCATGAGTGAAGCCGGCACGCAACCCCAGTTTCACTTCATTTATTGATACACAGTCCAAACCCGCACCCAGTTTTTCAATATATTTAAGGATATTGATGTTGGTTAGCGCCTTGGCGGCATAAAAAAAACGGGTATGTCGGTGGAATGATGAAGTAAGTTTTTCGTACTGAATTTTTATACTTTCCGCATCATACACATATACCGGGGTTCCGTACTGTTCTGCAATCTTAAGCAAGTCTTTGTCTGTCATTATTTTATTTCGTCTTTATTGAATATATGCAGCCCATCATATACGTGGGCAACACTCTAACTTCGGCTTATGCCGGTACCTCCTGAATCTCGCAGTCACCTTTCAGCAGCAGGAGCCGGAGATCATTCTGCAGATCACCGGTAGGCTTGGAAAGGTCAATCTTAATCTTAGAAATCTTGCTCCAGGTCTGAATCTGCGTATAGAGATCATAAAAACCATAGGAGGTTATTTTTCCTTCTTTCAGGATAATAAATGCCTTTTCGCCGCGGGTACGGCCTTCGCAAATCCACATTTCGCTTCGGTCCTGAAGAGACAACAGTTTTATTAATTCGTCTGCATTCTGAAACTCCTCACGGGATTTAATAAAACTCGCCACTTTAAGACCCTGTGTAAAAGATTTAAACCTTAGAATGGGCAAACTTTCTTCCCGGGGATTAATTTTCTCCACGACGTATTTTCCGTTCCGGAAGAAAAGACCAAATGGAAGACTTTCTTTCCTGTACAGTCCTTTGGTGCGCATCATGAGCTTCGCCAGCACATCATTTCCGGTAAGCTCATAATGAATCTGTTTTACATCGTCCTGAATCTGTTTCCATTTTTTCAGTTTGGAGATGAAAACACTTTTCGCAAATTTGCGGAGGTCATCTGTAAAATCGGAATAGATGATTTTCCCTTCTTCATTCTGAAAATATATAATTCCTCTTTCTGAAGGCAAATCCTGAGTAAGGTCGCGGATTTTGTTCAGATAGGTATCTGCATTAAGGTGCTCATGCTGCTGCTGAATGATTTCGGAATCTTTATCCTTAATTATCAATAGTTTAAAAAGGTCTAATGTAGCTCTGGCATCACCTGCTGCACGGTGATGGTCTACCAACGGAATTCCGAGTGATTTTACCAGTTTTCCCAGCGAATAACTCTCGGCTTCCGGAATTAGTTTCTTAGCTAAAGGGATGGTATCCAGTGTGTTGATACGATAGTCATAACCCAGGCGTTTAAACTCCTGTCTCAGCATACGGTAGTCGAATTCGATATTGTGTCCCACAAGCGTTGTACCGGCTGTCATTTCAACCACCCTTTTGGCAATTTCATGAAAACGCGGTGCTGTACGCACCATTTTGGGTGTAATACCGGTAAGTTTCTGTACAAAAGGCGTGATATCACTGTCCGGATTAACCAGGGACATGAACTGATCTACGATTTCGTGGCCGTCATATTTATAAACGGCAATCTCGATAATGCTTTCCTTCCGAAATCCTGCTCCGTTACTTTCTATGTCTATTACTGAATACAATCTTTATTCTTTTTATTGGTGAATGACGGTCATCTTTACACAGGAATATTTCTTTAAGTTAAGGTTTCATATACTTGTAAAAAAAGTGTAGTTTGTGGTGGCGGTTACTTGGGTCCAAATAACAGCCTAACTTTAATCCGAATCCTATTTTTTTATAATTTTATTTTGATAATTTGCTGTTTCCGTGGTAATTTTAATCACATAACTACCTGTTTTCAGATTGCTGAGATCAATTCTGTTCCCTGGATTTATGAATGTAGCTACCAGTCTTCCAGCAGTGTCGTAAATGCCGACACTTTTTATACGTTCTTTAATCTGTATGAACAAATATGAGTCCACAGGATTGGGATACAACCCTATTTTCGACTGCTGTACCTCCTGGGTCGACAGGTTTTGAGCCACGGTGGTCTGGTACTCATTCGTAATTATAGGATAATTATAGTCAAAGAAAATATCTGCTTTATTCTGGATGACGTCGCCCAGGGCCACAGTTGATTTCGTTTTAATTTTAAACAGAAAATAACCATATCTTTGGTAAGAAGGGGGATAGGGCAGCTGGATACCGTTAAATACAACTTCAAGTTTATTTCCGTCAGTGATGTTCACGTGATACGGATGAGATGCACTGATGGGCTGAAGTGAAGCGATATCCAGTTTTGAAGTATCCAGAACGTCTTTCAGTACTACATTAATCGCATTTGCAGTACCCGTATTTTCAAATCTAATCAAATAATGCAGATACTCTCCTACCATTGCGGGAGCTATAGTACTTCCCTCCAGACATACCTTATCATTCGGGTCTAAGGAATTTACCAGCGTGTCATTCAGGACAAACGAATTATCGGCTGGTGTCCCGTCTCCGGTCGTAGGAGTCACTGCGCCGTTTACAGTAATCACCTGACCGCCGTTTAACGGATAGGTGGTATGCATGGGCGTGTTTAAGTTTAGTCCTACCGTGATTTCTTTTTGCTGAAATGGTGCCAAAGCGGTAAAATCCCAGGTCATCACCCCATTAGCGTTGTTACTTGGCGCTACAGTATAATTAAAGTAGGACACATAATTGTTAGGAAATTGAAACTGTATCGATCCCGATAACGTGGTGGTACCTTTATTAAAGTATACAATTTTGTATTTAGACTCAAACCCCGGCCGCGATTGTGTCAAGGGTATGATTTTAATTTCAAGGTCATTGTGTACACCGCTCGGGGTAATACAGAAATCCTGAACGGCGGTATTGCTCCCTGGAGGAAAAATAACATTTGCTGCAGACGGAGTTACACTGAAATACGACGGCATCTCCGGCATTGCCGAAAGGGTGGCACCGGAAAGCTGGTTAAGCGTAGCCTGATAATTTCCCGCATGATCTGTATAAGAAACAGCAGAATTGGCGCCGTTTTGAGCCATAATCTTCAATGATTTGTACTTTGGATCGGCAGTAGAACATGAATTGCTGTCAATATCAAATGTGGCAGTCCCGCTGATGAAATTATACGCCGGAACGCTGTTTATATCCATCTGCCACAATCCGTTAATGTTGTCTGAATACGCACTTTTTGCGGCAAAAATGTGTTTTTTGTTATTATATACAAATGGGTAGATCATATTGTCGTACCGATGTGCCGAGTAAATATATCTGGAGTTGTCATAGTACCCATTTGAATACTCATTCTGAGTGATATTGGTATTCACTCCCGAAACCCAAAACCATCTATTCAGATTCGTATCATAATACCAGAGATCATTTAGAAACCTGTCGTAGTAATTGGAAACGGGTACCTCGGCGTAGCCCTGGCCCGAATAAATCCAAAAACGGTCATATTCATCCATCCAGTAGGCCACGGGAGTTCTGGATCCCGGTCTTGTACTTTGGGTTGAAATATTCTGGGCTCCATAATGACCGGTGGCATTTACCGGACCACCCTGCAACTGCTGCCATACTTTGGTTACATAGTCGTACTTCCAGACGTTATTGTTTTTCTTGGATTCCTGATACGATGCATCGGTATCATAACTGCCTCCGAAGATCCATAAATTCTTTCCCGAATCCTTCGCATAGGACATTGAGTGAAGTTTTGTGGGAAGACCATTTCTTCTTACCCACATGTTGGACGCGAAATCGTATTCCCAAAAATCAGTGGAGGAGTTGTCAGAATCCCCCCCTCCTAAAGTGTATAGTTTATTGTCATTCACCCAATTAGCCGCTTCATAATTTGCTTCTGGGAAATTGCTACTGTTGGGCAGGTCAATATTTCCCGGAGTATAACTACCCATTTTAAGACAGGTATAATTTTTTGTGGTGACATCAAATTTCCAGAGTGCATATGGCGTGCCCGCGATTTCTGTACTAAGAATATACAGATGTCCGTCCTTTATCCAGGTATTTTGGGTTTGGTACGGCGCATTTGTAGGAGATTCCACACCTATTGTTCCATAATTGGCGGGTTGCCCGGCCTTTACACGCTGCCAGGTACTCTGCACCATGTCGAAAGCCCAGATTTCGTTCGGTTGCGACTGCCGGAAGGCGTACACGGTATGAAGACCGTCAAAAATGTAATTTTTTACTAAAGGAACATTATACACGGAGGGATTCACAAGGTCCTCAATATACTCCAGGTTATTGGATGCTGCTGTTCTACCTCCAATCCACGTAAAATTATTACTTGAAATATCATATTTCCAGAGATCCGTAAATTTTAGAGGATTTGAACTGAGGTTAAGTGTAGATTCACCATAACCAAAAAAAAGTTCGCTGTTCTTCTTCCAGAAAACAGGTCTGTTACGGCTGGCCGGCAAATTAAGGTCAGAGGTCACATCTTTTAATCCGTAATAGCCGGGACTGAATGGTATCGGATTGATGCTGTTTACGTTAACGGTATAGGTCAGCGGATTTTTACCCCGCATCCACGTCCAGTTGTTACTCGTAGGATTATATTTCCAAAGCGTATTTACCCACGCCCTTCTTCCTACGGAACCGGTATAATTTGAGTTGTTGTCCCTTATCTGCCCTCCAAACATCCAGAAATTGCCACTGTCATCCTTCCAGTAAGTTGGGTTTTCCACCGTGGGTGGAAAGTTCGAAGCGTTTTCCACTCCCTGCAATCCGTAATCGTAGTATGTTGTTGCAGTCGCTGTTTTCTTTACATGCGCCCAGTTGTTAGTTTGCATATTATACCTCCACATTACAGGGCGGTCATCCCCCGCTAGAATATAGACATAATTATTAGCCTGCCATAAAGCACCTTTGAACATGTACTTCTCCCCTGGGGAATTAGCCGCTGCTTCAACGTTTTCGGTGCCGAGAACAGGACCGGCATCCTGGTTGTCAACATCGGAATTTCCTTTCATCCACGTCCACAAGCCGGTAGAAGTGCTGTATTTCCAGACCTGATTGGAACTGGAACTGCTGGTGTTCTGCCTATCTCCTCCAAAAAGCCAGAGATTATTCTGACTGTCCACCCATGAATAAGCATTGTTGTACGTTTTTGGGAGTGCAGTGGCACTGGCTACTCCCTGTTGGGCTGGAAGACTGCTGCTATCTGACTCTGTACCGCTCATCCAGGTCCACATCCCGGTAGTACGGTCATATTTCCACATATCGGACTGCTTGGGCCACCACGCATTTCCGTACATCCATAGATTTCCGTCATTATCAACCCAGGTTACTGTGCCAATGCGCGGTCCGGGAAAATTTGAAGGGGACGCCACCCCTTTGGTACCGTAGTTTTCAGTACTGGTGGCATTCAGCTTTTTCCATTGCTTTATATTGGTGTCAAACAGCCAGAAATTTATATTCCCCGAATTGTTTTCAAACACGTATATAAACTCATCATTAACATTCCAGCGTGCATTATCGCTAAGATATCCATAAGCATTCTGATACGAGTAAAAATAAGGTAAATTCTTAGGTGAGTACTGGTTCAGGACTTCACTGTGACCATATGGCCCGCCACCGGAAGAGTTCGTATAGCCCTGATAGCCCTCTCCCCCTGCAAGTTTGGTCCAGTTTTGTGCATTAAAAATCCCGCTAAGCAGAACAAAAAATATAAGTAGATGTTTTTTCATATAATGATTTTCAAGTTTATTGTGTTTATCTTCTTCGTTTCAGTCCGAACATGCCCAGAATCGCTTTTGCACCTTCGCGCATCAGCGTATTGGTAAACGTTCGGCCGGCACTTGATTTCATTACGGTTTCAAACATTCCCGGCTGTTCCTTCACCGGCTTTGTCTTCTGCCCCGGCACGGCTTCTGCTACTGCCTGCTCCATCCTCGAGGTAAGCATTTCGTATGCCGAATCTTTGTTTACGGACTGCTCATATTTGGCCACCAAAGCCGAGCGGGAGGTCAGTTCAGCAACCTCAGCATCTGTCAGAACATCCATGCGGCTTTCCGGCGAGATCAGATAGGTATGAACCAAAGGAGTAGGAATCCCTTTTTCGTCCAGTGCTGTAACAAAAGCCTCGCCAATACCCAGATTCTGAATAAGCTGGCCGGCATCATAAAATTCGGTAATGGGATAGTTTTCCACCGCCTTATTTATTTCCTTTCGGTCCTTGGCCGTGAAACCGCGCAGGGCATGCTGGATTTTAAGACCAAGCTGGCTAAGGACGTTTTCCGGCACATCGCCAGGAATCTGGGTTATAAAGTATATTCCTACTCCTTTTGAACGAATCAGTTTCACCATGGTTTCAATCTGGTTCAGCAGGGTTTTGGAAGCCTCTTTAAAAATTAAATGTGCTTCGTCTATAAACAGAACCAGTTTGGGTTTGCCGGTATCCCCTTCTTCAGGAAAAGTTAAATAAATCTCGGCAAAAAGCGACAGCATAAAGGTAGAAAAAAGCTGGGGCTGGCTTTGGATGTTTCCCACACGCAGGATATTTACTACCCCTTTACCATTCTTTTTATGCAGCAAATCCTCTACATCAAAACTCGGTTCGCCAAAAAACTCTGCCGCACCCTGCTGCTCCATGGCAACAATGGACCGCAGGATTGCACCTAACGAGGCCGAAGAAACTGAACCGTAGTTATTGGAAATATCGGCCTTACCCTGAGGCGTATCAGTTACATATTTGAGCACCTTCTTAAGGTCTTCAAGATCAATTAAAGGCAGGCCTTTATCATCACAGTACTTAAAAACGATGGACATAATACCCGTTTGGGTTTCATTGAGGTCCAGTATTTTTGAAAGCAGCAGGGGTCCGAACTCCGTAACCGTGGCCCGTAGCTTCACTCCCTGCTCGCCGGAAATGGTCATCAGTTCTACGGGAAAATCCTGCGCATTCCAGCTAAGTCCTGTCTTGGCATAACGCTCTTCTATTATGGCATTTCTCTCGCCGGCGCGGGAAATCCCTGAAAAATCACCTTTAATATCGAGTACAAGTGACGGGATTCCGGCATGTGAAAGCTGCTCGGCGAACACCTGTACCGTCTTGGTTTTACCTGTGCCTGTAGCACCGGCTATAAGTCCGTGGCGGTTAATGGTCTTCAGAGGCAGCATTACATCCACTTCTTTTACCACTTCGCCATCCAGCATCCCTTTTCCCAGGATAATATGTTCTCCTTTGGGTACATAGCGCGCATTAAGGTCCTGTATAAATTTTGCCCGGTTATCCATAGTTTGTGAATTGAATTGTTAAAGGTAATTTTTTTTGAATGAAATTTAAAATGCTGTGCCGTGCAGAGCCGGCGCAATGTGTTTAATATGGAACAACGCTTAAAAGACAAATAATCCGCAAAAGGTGTGCATGAAAATCTATTTACAAAAAAACCTGATAAAATGTTTAAATAAGGTCATTTTTATGGTGACCTATTAGTTATTAAAGATCTTTTATTTCCCTATATTTGGTACATTTATAAACCAAGAGTAATGAAAAGAGAAGAGATACTCTCCAGAATTCTGGAAGAGCAGTACAAGGTGATTTCGAACCTGCAAAATTCTGTAAACCTGTATAAGAAAGAATCGGATAAGGATGAGGACGATACTTCTGACCCCGACGATTATGCCCGTCAAACTGAAGCAAAAGACATGCAGTTGAGATTTGAGAAGATGCTCAGTAAAGAAAAGGCTGACCTGAACTTTGTACTTGGTGAAAAAGATAAGAATTATGCTGTGGCCGAACATGGAGCATTGGTTGAAACTGAAAACAACTATTTTTTCCTGGGCGTAGCCTTACCTGCATTTAAGTATAATGATAAAGATGTTTACTGCATCTCTCCGGAAGCACCTATCTACGCTAAAATAAGAGGAAAAAAGCAGGGTGACTCCCTTCAGATGGGTGACCGCACCCTTGAAATAATCGGCATCTCCTAATTCCAAATTACAGAAAAACATTAAAAATTATCATCATGCACGTTCTGGGGTATTTCTTTGCAATCGTTATTGGGCTCGTTATGGGCCTCATAGGCGGTGGCGGAAGCATTCTGAGCGTGCCTGTTTTTGCGTATATCTTTAAGATCGACGCCATAACAGCCACTACGCTGTCGCTTTTTGTTGTAGGAGTCACCAGTTCAGCAGGTTCTGTGGGTTTCCTCAGACAGGGCAGCATCAATTTTAAGACCGCATTTATGTTTGGTCTGCCTTCCGTCCTGGGGATTCTTTTCTCCCGGCGCGTGGTACTTCCGCATCTGCCGCCATTTATCATAAACCGCTGGGGCATCACCATTACAAAAGAGATGTTCATCCTGGTACTCTTCGCGTTACTGATGCTGATTTCAGCCTTTAAAATGATCAGCAAAACAGACCGGCAGCGCATCAGGAAATCAGAAGATGTAAATTACACCCTGCTTATCTCACAGGGGCTGCTGGTAGGAATCATTACCGGATTCATAGGTGCAGGCGGGGGATTTCTGATTGTGCCGGCCCTGGTCATGCTTCTGGGCGTGTCTATGAAACAGGCAGTTGCGACTTCACTTTTCATCATCGCAATCAATTCAATGATTGGCTTCGTATCATCGCTGGATAAAGTGGATGTTGACTGGCCTTTTCTGCTCTTTTTCAGTGCACTGTCCGTGTTGGGAATTCTTATAGGAGTTCAGCTGGCGAAACGCATTGAAGGCCGTAAACTCCGGCCGCTGTTCGGCTGGTTTGTCCTGGCGATGGCGGTCTTCATCATCCTGAATGAACTTTTTCTGAAGCAGATTGTATGATAAAAAGTAAGCACATCTGGTGAGGCGGAAACATATAAAACTAAAACACCGAAATTTGCAACCATCAATTTATAAAAAAATGAAGATAGAACAGATATATACAGGATGCCTGGCACAGGGAGCATATTATATTGTTTCCGGCAAGGAAGCCGCGATAATAGATCCATTGCGCGAAGTGCAGCCCTACCTGGACCGTCTGGAAAAAGACGGGGTTACATTGAAATACATTTTTGAAACCCACTTCCACGCCGATTTTGTTTCCGGACATCTGGACCTGAGCAGAAAGACCGGCGCTCCCATTATTTTCGGACCTAATGCCGAGGCGGAGTTTGAAACCATCATTGCGGAAGACGGTGAAATTTTCAACATCGGCGATATTCAGATAAAAGCCCTCCACACTCCAGGGCACACGCTTGAAAGCACGACCTACCTACTGCTTGACGAAAAAGGCAGTGAGCACGCCATATTTTCCGGCGACACTCTTTTTTTAGGCGATGTTGGAAGGCCGGACCTTGCACAGAAGTCCGCCAACATGACTCAGGAGGAACTGGCCGGGATGCTGTACGACAGCCTTCAAAGCAAAATACTTCCGCTGCCGGATGAGATCACGGTTTATCCAGCTCATGGTGCGGGTTCTGCGTGCGGCAAGAATATGCAGAAGGAAACTGTGGACACGCTCGGAAATCAGAGAAGAAGCAACTATGCCCTGCTGCAGCCTGACCGGGAATCCTTTATTGAGGCGGTCCTGGACGGACTTCCTGCCCCGCCGAAATACTTCGGAATGAACGTAGCCATGAATAAAGGCGGATATGAAAGTTTTGAAGAAGTGATGAACAATGGTATGAAACCCATTGCACCGCAGGATTTTGAATCTGTTGTGGAACAGACGGGAGCCCTTATTCTGGATACCAGAAGCGCGGCCGATTTTCATCAGGGTTTTGTACCCAACTCAGTCAATATCGGCCTGAAAGGAGATTTTGCGCCATGGGTAGGTGCAATGATCGTTGATGTAAAGCAGGCTATTGCCCTGGTGTGTGAGCCCGGCACTGAGGAAGAGGCAATCACGCGGCTGTCACGTGTCGGATTCGACAAAGTAATCGGTTATCTGCAAGGAGGTTTTGAAAAATGGAAAGCTGAGGGACTGGAGACCGATAGTGTGAACCGTATTACTCCGGAGGAATTTGCCGGGCGGTTTTCAAAGGATGCGAAAGTGATTGATGTACGTAAGGAAGCCGAATTTGCGGCAGAACACATTGAAGATGCATATAATGCACCTCTGGATGGAATTGCCGGATGGGCTGGTAGCCTCGCCGAAGAGGAGGGTCATTTCTTCCTGCACTGTGCCGGTGGTTACCGAAGCATGATTGCAGCCAGCATCCTGAATTCCCGGGGAATACGCAATTTTACCGAAATAGCAGGCGGTTTTAACGGGATAAAGAAAACCTCCATACCGACTTCTAATTTTGTCTGCCAAAGCAAGACCTTAAAATAAAAAGTGATGAATATCTTAAAATACACCGATTTCCTGCTGCACAAGCCTTCTGTCTTCCAGATCAAGAAAACAGATCACATCCAGCAGTTCGCAGTGGCTCTGGGACAGGGAACCGTCCTTAAAAAACATACCACCTCTGTTCCCGCCACACTAGTGGTCCTGAAGGGAGCTTTAAAATTTAATCTGCCGGACCTGCAGCTGGACCTTCAGGAACTTGACGTTTATGAGATACCTGTGGATGTGGAACACAGTGTACAGGGGATGATGGAGAAAAACCTTTTCCTGATTACAAAGGAACTCAATCCCGACAGCGAATGACAGACGGACTGAATCCACAGATCCTGGTAGAGATATGTACGGAAAAGATGCCCTTTGGCAAATACAAAGGCGTCACCATCGCCGATTTGCCCATTTCCTATCTGGAATGGTTTCAGGGCCAGGGAATGCCACCAGGAAAGTTGGGAATGCAACTTTCGACGATTTATGAGATAAAACTGAACGGACTTACAGAACTTCTGGTCCCAATTAAAAAAAGGTTGAGAGGTTAACCTAACGAACTTAATAAAATAGGCTTCCACGCCGGAAGCCTATTATTTTTACTTATTTATTTCGCGGAAACCCATTTCATAAAGGGCAAAACTCAAGAGGTCGGTATTCTCAGCAATCACCTGATCCGTACTCCGGCCGGCACCATGACCGGCATTGACCTCGATACGTACCAAAACAGGATTCGCGCAGGACTGTTTTTCCTGAAGTTCCGCTCCAAATTTAAAGGAATGTGCAGGAACTACCCTATCATCATGGTCGCTTGTAATGATCATTGTGGAAGGATAGCAAACTCCTTTTCTTACATTATGTACCGGTGAGTAGGACTTCAGATACTCAAACATCTCTCTGGAGTCTTCGGCAGTACCGTAATCGTAGCTCCAGCCTGCGCCTGCGGTAAATTTGTTATACCTCAGCATGTCCAGCACACCAACCCCCGGGAAGGTTACTTTGGCCAGATCCGGACGCATGGTCATTACAGCGCCAACAAGCAGACCACCGTTGGACCTTCCGGACAGAGCCATATATTCCGGCGATGTGTAGCCTTTCTGCTGAAGATATTCGCCTGCAGCGATGAAGTCATCAAACACATTTTTCTTCTGAAGCTTGGTTCCTGCATCGTGCCATTTCTTACCATATTCGCCGCCACCACGGATATTGGGAACCGCGTAGATACCGCCGTTATCCATCCAAACTGCATTTACCACAGAGAAAGCCGGCTGCAGGCTGATGTTAAAACCTCCGTAGGAATATAAAATGGTCGGATTTTTACCATCAAGCTTAGTGCCTTTACGGTAATTGATCATCATCGGTATACGCGTGCCGTCCTTACTTGTATAAAATACCTGCTCCGAGACATAATCCGCCGGATTAAATTTCACATTTGGCTTCTGATACACTTCCGACTTTCCGCTTTTCGGATCGAATTTGTAAATGGTTCCGGGAGTAATGTAGTTGGTGAAGGAATAATAAACTTCAGCAGCTTCATCCTTCCCGCCAAATCCTGCTGCGGTACCAATTCCAGGCAACTCTACGGTCCGGATCAGTTTTCCGTCATAATCAAACTGCTTTACAGACGTAACCGCATCCTTCATATAGCGCGCAAAAATATAACCAGCACCGGTGGAGACACTCAGCACATTGTCGGATTCAGGAATTACATCCGTCCACACGTCCGGTTTGTCTATATGGAACTTCACAAGCCGCATGTTCGGTGCGTTTTTATCCGTAAGGGCATAGATCCAGTCACCTTTGGAGTCTATGAAGTCCGTATTGTAGTCGTAGCCTTTCTGTACAGCGACAAAATCCTTATGTTTTTTCGGATCTTTGATATAAAGCTCGTTACCGTTCGTAGCTTCTGAAGCGCTCAGAACCTGAAAACGCCCGTCATCGGAAACCCCGACACCCATATATCTTCTTTTAAAGGACGGCCCGCCAATAACCAGCTGATCCGCACTTTGCCTGGTTCCAAGTTTATGAAAGTACACTTTATGAGTGTCGGTCTGGGCAGAAAGTTCGCTGCCTTTCGGTTTATCGTAACTTGAGTAAAAGAATCCCTCATCACCCAGCCAGCTGGCACCGGAAAATTTAACATCAACAATAGTTTCATCAATGATCTCTTTGGTGATGGCGTTCATGATGATGATTTTGTTCCAGTCACTTCCCCCTTCCGATATGGAATAGGCTACCAGGTTTCCTTTCTTGTTAAAGGAAACACCTGCCAGGGAAGTGGTTCCCTTTTCCGAAAACTTATTTGGATCCAGAAAGACTTCAGTTTTACCGGTGCGGTCTGTACGGTAAAGTACCGATTGCGCCTGAAGGCCGTCATTCTTATAAAAATAGGTGTAATTTCCTTCTTTAAACGGAGCGCCGATTTTCTCGTAGTTCCAGAGGTCCTTCAATTGCGTGCGGATTTGCTCTCTAAAACCGATTTTTGAAAGATAGTCCTGAGTGAACTTTACTTCGCGCTGTACCCAATCTTTGGTATCTTCGGCACGGTCGTCTTCCAGCCAACGGTAGGGATCGGCCACTTCCGTTCCGAAATAGCTGTCTGTATGTGAAACCTTTTTGGTATCAGGATATTTAAGGGGGTTATTCATTTGTTGAGTGGTGCACGAAGCCAGGAATACTACGACGGCAGACTGTATAACAGCTTTAATTTTCATACGTTTACTTTTTTCAAATTTAGCAAAATTTAACGGGTTGTTAATGTCATAACAATTGAAAAGGTACAGGATTTGCTCGTGAAGTTTAAATAAAAGATCAGTATGAAAACAGGAACGGGGATTATTTTGGCCGGAACCGTCGGAATTATTATAGGTTTGGGAATTTATGGATTCCGCAGAATAATGCATAAGAAAGGCAGAGAATATGACGATTATTACTCTGATTTTCACCGACATTTCGACAAAAGGTATCGGGATGAAGCTCACCATGGTGTAGAATATCTTTCTGCCCTGTAGCTTCTTATTCATAAATTATACAAATCCTGTTTCCAAGCAGGATTTTTGTTTTTGTCAGAATTGAATTTATGGATGGTAATTATAGGAAAGGCCAGGGAGCTCAGCGCAACGAATTAAACCGCTTTGAAAGATATACTTATGAGCCGGAAGAAGACGGTGTGGAGAATGTAAAAGTTTCGTTCACAGAAGTATTTCCGAAAACGGTAGTTAACAAAATTACCAGCCCGGACCTATTCATGGAATATTCACTAAATCCATACCAGGGCTGTGAACATGGGTGCTCATACTGTTTTGCCCGCCCCACTCATGAATTCTGGGGTTACTCTGCAGGGACCGATTTTGAAAGAAAAATCATGGTGAAGAAAAATGCACCTGAGCTCCTTGAGAAATTCTTCAGGAAAAGAAATTATGTTCCCAAAACCATTTCGCTGTCCGGAAATACAGACTGTTATCAGCCTGCAGAAAGAAAGTTTGAAATTACCCGGCAAATTCTTCAGTTATGTCTGGATTACAGGCATCCGGTGAGCATACTCACCAAAAATGCACTGGTCCTGAGGGACCTTGATCTCCTAACCCAACTCGCGGAAAAAAATTTGGTTTCCGTGTCATTCAGCATTCCCACGATCAACGAAGAAATCCGCCGTAAGATGGAACCACGGACGTCTTCAGTAAATAATAAACTGAAAGCCATACAGATCCTTTCTGAAAATAATATTCCCACGGGGGTGATGGTAGCACCGGTAATTCCGGGTTTAACAAGCGATGAGAGCCTGAATATCCTGAAAGCCGTGTCCGAAGCCGGAGCGAAGAGTTTCGTTTATATCATTGTCCGGCTTAACGACACTGTGGAGCCTGTTTTCATCAACTGGATCAATGCCACTTTCCCGGAGCGTGCGCAGAAAGTGCTCAATTTAATCCGGTCTATGCGTGGTGGGCAGCTTGGTGAAAAAAGATTTCATGAGCGTTATAGGGGTGAAGGAAATATTGCAGAGATGATTCACAATACCTTTGCTTTGGGCAAAAGGAAATATTTTCCCCATCAGGAACAGCGGCAACTGTCTACCGAGCATTTTACAGGTTCGCGTGATCAGCAGCTGCGCTTATTTTAAAAGAAAAAAAGGCGAACTTTCGTCCGCCCTACTGCCTTATATCTTAATCAGTCCAAGTTCTACGAGTCTTTCGTGCAGAAATTCACCTGCTGTTGTATCTTCATAGAGTTTCGGATGATCTTGGTTCACCGTATTTTCCAGCGCGTTCAGCGGCATTTCGCTTACCGGATGCATGAAGAACGGTATAGAGTAACGGGAAGTGCCCCAAAGCTCACGCGGTGGATTCACCACCTGGTGAATGGTCGATTTCAACTTGTTATTGGTATGCCTGGACAGCATATCGCCCACGTTGATCATCAGTTCGTCCGGTTCGGCAATTGCATCTACCCATTCGCCGTCATGATTCATAACCTGAAGTCCTTTGCCCTGCGCTCCCATCAGCAGGGTAATGAGGTTAATATCGCCATGGGCTGCAGCACGGACAGCATTATCGGGTTCTTCCGTAATGGGCGGATAATGAATAGGTCTCAGGATTGAGTTTCCTTCCTGCACAAACTTATCGAAGTAAAATTCATCCAGACCGAGGTGCAGGGCCAGTGCGCGTAAAACATAAATTCCGGTTTTTTCCAGCATTTTATAAGCCTCTTTACCTACTTTATTGAATTCAGGAACTTCAGCAACCTCCACATTATCCGGATACACAGATGCATATGCAGATCCGTCTTCACGGTATTGGCCAAAATGCCAGAATTCCTTCAGGTCACCTTTCTTAAAACCCTTTGCAGTTTCTTTTCCGAAACCTACATAGCCGCGCTGGCCGCCAATGCCCGGAATCTCATACTTCTGCTTGGTCTCTACGGGTAAATCAAAGAAATTTTTAACCTCCTTATAAAGATTCTTAACTAGGTTATCATCCAGGAAATGGCCCTTCAGGGCTACAAAACCGATTTCTTCGTATGCTTTTCCGATTTCATTTACAAATTTCTGCTTGCGTTCCGGGTCACCCGAAAGGAAATCACGCAAATCCACACTTGGAATCTGTTTCATAGATTTTAAATTAAGATTGAACTGCAAATTTAGAAGAATTTAAAATATTAAGATTTAATTATCAGTAAATTTGCGCGGTTTCAGATTCACCGCCAAAATGAGATTGGCCGAAATGAAAATTTGATCTTCCTAATGAAACAATATTCTTCCAAACACAGCATACAGATATTAGCCCACCTCCTGAAGGAATACGGAATTCACAACATCGTAATTTCTCCCGGTTCGCGTAATGCCCCGCTGGCCATACATTTCTCTGAAACAGACGGCTTCAACTGTTACAGTATCACCGACGAGAGGAGTGCGGCTTTTGTAGGTATGGGAATGGCCAGGAGCGAGAAGATGCCTGTAGCCGTAACCTGCACAAGTGGGTCAGCAGCGGCCAATTATTACCCCGCGGTTACTGAGGCTTTTTATCAGAACATTCCACTTTTGGTCCTTACGGCCGACCGACCGTCTGATTATGTTGATATTTTTGACGGACAAACCATCCGGCAGAGAGAAATTTTCAGGCAACATTCATACGGTGATTTTCAATTGCTGGAAGATGACCGTGAAAACGCAGACGATGAAAATTACAGCCTGATAAAAAAGGCCATTGAGATCTGTTTTGAAAAGCAAGGTCCGGTACATATTAATATACCCCTGGCTGAGCCGCTGTATGAACTGGTACCCGAAATCCCGGTTTATCCTTCGGTGGAGAAAACCCTGCAGCGTAAAGCCTTTGACCTTTCGCCGGCTTTGGTGGCCGGGTGGAACCTGGCACGCCGCATACTGATCCTGGTGGGTACGCGTGACTACAGTGAAGAACTGCAGATGCAGCTGAGCCAACTGGTGAAAAACCACAGTGCGGTAGTCCTTACAGAAGCAAATTCCAACCTGAACAACGAAAAATTCTTCAGCCATATAGACCGTTATGTCTTTAAATTTGACGAAGAAGACTTTAAGAAATATGCGCCAGACCTGCTGATCACTGTGGGGCAAAATGTAGTTTCAAAAAAGGTAAAGCAGTTCCTCAGGAAAGCCCACCCCCAGAACCACTGGCATATTGACGAAGTTTGGCAGCCCGATACCTACTTTTCGCTAACTCATCAGGTGGAAACGCGTGCTGAGGTTTTTTTCGGAAAACTGCTGAACCATGTAAATCTGGAGCCCCAAGCCTATTATAATCTTTGGGATGTACTGCGCGATAGACGCGATATAAAGCATGACCAGTATTGTGCGGACGCACCTTTCTCAGATTTTAAACTCTTTGAAATACTTTCTTTAAAGATACCCACCAACTACCACGTCCACATCAGCAACAGTTCTGCTATCCGGTATGCGCAGCTCTTTAATTTCCAGCAATTCCGGATTCAC
The DNA here is from genome assembly GCA_023386965.1 of Bacteroidota bacterium. Taxonomy (GTDB): domain Bacteria; phylum Bacteroidota; class Bacteroidia; order Flavobacteriales; family Weeksellaceae; genus Marnyiella. The sequence goes on along the minus strand of JAEWIR010000029.1, from coordinate 17,976 downwards.
TGCAACCGCGGGACAAGCGGCATAGACGGCAGCACAAGTACCGCCATGGGATATGCAATGCGCAGCAAAAGTCCTACTCTGCTTATTACGGGCGAGGTAAGCTTCATGTATGACATTAATGGTCTGTGGAACCAGTACATTCCGCCGTATACGAGGATCATCATATTCAATAACGGTGGTGGCGACATCTTCAGAATCATTCCCGGTCCGAGCTCAACCAATGCCCTGGACGAGTTTATCCTGACGAAACATCAACGGAATGCCGAACTTCTGGCGAAAAACTTCGGCTTTGGTTACACCAGAGTAGATGAAGAGGATACGCTGCTTCGTGTGCTGGATAATTTCTTCAATCCCGACAGCAAACCTAAAATCCTGGAAGTAGATACGTCCCAAATTGGGAATGCCGAAATTCTGAAGAGTTATTTTGAGTTTTTGGCGTAAATATTATAAGCTTCGGGAGATTAGTTCCCGTGAAGGTTAAGAATTCGTGACAGCGGATAGACCAGCGCATCATCAAAATCATTCAGTGCATTAATCAGCTTGACGTGTGAAAATTCTTTCAGGTTATTGAGAGTAATGTCAGCTGTTTTAATTTTTCCTGAATGAAGCAGATGCTGACGCTGCACACCGTTTAGCAGGAAGGCAGATGGGGTGAACCACACATTATCTTTCAGAAAGAGCAGATTGGAATAGGATGTATCGGTAATATGGTTATCCTTAACGATGATGATTTCGGCACCGTTCGCGTTACTTTTCATCGTTTCAAATTCCTTACGTTCTTCAAACTTGAAATGGTAATCAATTTCATTATTCTCTACCAGCAGAAATCTGCTGATTTCGTTGCGTTTATATTGAATCAGCTCAGTACTGTAAACGTTATCCAAACTATATGAGATTCGGAATTTGTAAAGCCCTTTTGGTTGGACGGACCTATCATGCAAAATACTTTGAAGATCTATAAAGCCCTCTTCACCAAAACAGGCAAATGTATCATTTACCCTTTTTTGATGAAGGTTCAGCAGGAAGGGCTGGCCGTCTGACACCTTTATACTTTCAAGAAACCGGAACATAAATCTTGTTTTTCATTTCCTCATATTCATCTTGAAGTTGGCTCAGGTGAGTGATTCCACCCCCACTTTTAAAGTACATTTTATCACTTTCTTTCTCCATGAACCGGATCATAACGCAGGAATCCAGGTTAGCACCGTCGAACCAGCCGCAGACCCCCGTATAAAATCCGCGGTCATAGTTTTCGGCTTCAAGCAGGACTTCCAGCGTCTTTTTCTTGGGAGCTCCCAATATGGAACCCGCGGGCAGCAATGTTTTCAGGATGCTGCCGATCTTACCTTTGAACTCAGGTTTCAATTTACCCGAAATCTCAGAACTCATGGCATAGAGGTCTTTTTGTTTGGTTTTCAGAAAGTCAATCCGCTGGAATTCGTCCAGCTGCACCTCATCTGCCACCATGCTGAGGTCATTGCGGAGCAAATCTACAACAGTATAATGTTCTGCGCGCTCCTTTATATCGTTCTTCAGCGTTTCTGCTGCATTATGAAGTGAGGCATCTATCGTACCCTTCATGGGATGCGTAAAAATAGCGTCTCCTACAGTTTCAATAAATGTTTCCGGGGAAAAGAAAACGAAGCTGTCCTTATAAAGCACCTTGTACTTTGCTTCGGCCAGACTGAAAATCTCACTTAACGTGCGGTTTACCGTAATTTCCGTTTTCCGCGTGTAATTCATCAGGTATGAATTCCCGATTTTCAGATGATGCTGTACAATATCAAAACCCTGTTTGTACACCGCAAGGCTTTCGGGACATGACTGCAAGTCCAAATCAGACTCTCCCTCTTCAAGCTGTCCGTAAGAGAATTTTGGGAAATGTATTGAAATACCGGCATCAGCCAGCTCATCCAGGGTATAAACCTCAACAGTCTGCATCAAAAAATCGGTGATAAAAAAAAAGGGAACTCCCTGCCGGGAAAGCCCGTCCATTTTATCGAAATTAGGGTGAAAAGGCGGCATCATGGGGCAAAAGTAATTTTTTTTACCCTTACTTTGCACAAAATAGAAAAAGTTCATGCAGCAGAATTACCCCCAGAAAAATGATATTTCCTTTATACTAAAACAGGCCTTCTTTTATTGGAGCAAGACCCTCGTTTACCAGATCATGTTCAGTTTGGTTTACCTTTCCGTACTCATTACTGTATGGTTTCTTTTTGCTGAGCATTACGGCATCCTTAATGATTACTTAAGGACCGTTGAGATGGTAAATTCCGGATCTACCTATGCCCAGGCTCAGGAAGTGCTGGTTTCAAATCCGAACTATATCACTTTCTCATGGATTATCATCGGCACGTTCATCTTCCTGTACCCACTGAATTTGGGTCTGCTGAAAATGTACCGGAAAATAGACCTGGGTGAGAAAATAACCGTTCACGACCTGTTTGCCGGTTATATGGGAGTTAATTTCTTCATTTACATCAGCTATTATGTTTTCTGGTTCATGGTTTTCCTTTATACTGCGCCCACCGTTATTCTTGCCGGGGTGTGGATCGCGTTAACCGTTTTCACCGCACCATTGATGTTCTTTATGAACAGGAAGATTTTCGAAACCTTCCGCTATAATATACGGGTCTGGCGCAACTTTTTTCCTGCTATGCTGGTAGGTCTTCTAGTGGCAGCTATTTTTAAATATGCGGGCATGGTTACGATAATCGGACTGCCGTTTACTATGGCTTTTCCAACGGCGATGATTTATGCGCTTTATTCGGCTCTGTTTAAAGAGCATGAAGAAGTGCAGTAAGGATTAAGAAAAAAATGATATTTTAGATACTTAAAAAATAACTATGGAAAATTTCAGCGAATTTGATTTACAGGGAACTGCTCCCCAGCGCAATTTCAGCGACATTATCGGTCACGCATTCAATAATTATATGAAGATTCTTGGATGGAGTATTTTGGTAACATTCCTGACTTTTGTAGTAAGCATCCTGATATCAAGCATTACGGGACCATTGATGGGCTATAACAGCCTGGAAACTCAAGCCGAGATGGAAGAACTGGTGAAAGACGGTTCTTTTGCAGACGGCAGCTTCGTTACCCGTATGTTTCAAATTCCGGGATATGCGGAAAGCATGCTTCTTTCCGGAGTCCTCGGCTTGCTGATGTACCCTGTATATGCCGGTTATGTGTATGCCATGCACCGTGCAAATACTGGCCAAACGGTTTCTTTGGCTGATTTTTTCATCGGCTTCCGCCAGAACGCCTTACAGTATATGATCTATGGACTTATAATGGGAATCGCAGTTATGATAGGTTTTATGCTGTGTGTACTACCTGTATTTTTTATTATCCCGTTCTTTTTCCTGGGAATTCCCTTCATCCTTTTTGAAAATGCGGGAGCCATAGACGCTCTGAAGAAAAGTTTCAGTACAGCAGCCTCCAATTACGGAAGTTTCCTGGCGGTAAGTTTCATCTCACTAATCATTACCATAGCAGGGGTTATTTTGTGTGGTATCGGAATTCTGCTTACGGCACCCTTTTTCTATGCAGCCATGTATTCTGCCTACTGTGCCTACATCGGAGTTCCGCGGGAAATCCAGAACACATCCAGATAAACGAAACACTAATAAAATCATAACCGGGGCGGCAGTAAACATCACTGCCGCCTTTTAATACCCTTCCCGAAATGCCTAACAGAAAGCATCAGATCAGTGGCGTAAAGATTAAACAGGTTTTCCTGATCCTGATCATTACCGCTTTACTTGCACTTATAGTAAGCAATCTCACCCTCTTTATACCGTCGCTGCTTGGAGCTGTTACCCTGTACATTGTGTGCAGGCGGCTTAACTTCTATCTTCAGGAAGAAAAAGAATGGAAGCCGGTATGGTCTTCAATGCTGATTATCCTTATCTGTGTTGTAGTGCTGGTCATTCCGGTATACCTTATAGGCGACATGATCATAAGCAAAATGGGAGACTCCAAAGAATACATGCAGAAATTCAATGTCTTCCTGGACAAGATACACGATTATATCTATTCCCGAACGAAGTTTGACATCCTGAGCAGAGAGAACCTGACCAAAGTAAAAGATTACGTTGGCAGACTCTCCACATCTGCTCTCAGCAGCACTTTCAATACACTGTCCATAGTTCTTTCCATGTTTTTCATGCTGTACTTTATGCTGGAGAAGCCAAGACTGTTTGAAAGACTGATCGGATCGGCAACTCCGCTTAAAAAAGCAAACATCAACCTTATCGCAGAGAAGTTCCGGAAACTTGTTATCGCAAATGCCGTTGGAATTCCGGTTGTGGCGCTGGGCCAGGGTCTGGTGGCGCTTATAGGTTATTATATCTTTGATGCGCCCAGTCCCATGCTTTTATTTGCACTTACAGCGGTAACATCCATGATTCCGATCGTGGGCGGGGCAATGGTTTATGTCCCAGTCTGCATATTCATGGTTGCAGAGGGCGATACCACCGGTGGAATCGGCCTTTTGATTTACTGCATGATCGTTGTCGGTTTAACTGATAATGTGCTGCGTTTTACGCTGTTGAAGAGACTGGAAAACATCCATCCGCTAAATACCGTTTTTGGTATCATTATGGGAATGAACCTTTTCGGCTTTATGGGACTTATTTTCGGTCCTATATTGGTTTCCATGACGGTACTGCTAATTCAGGTGTACCGCGACGAATTCTCCGACGAAGATACCCCTGAACTGGAACTTCCGGAGCCAAAGGAAATTGAGAAAAAAATTGATTTAACCATTTAATTTTAGAAAGATGTCACAGAAATTTCAGGAATTAATACAGTCTGAACGGCCGGTGCTCATAGACTTCTTCGCTACGTGGTGCGGTCCCTGTAAAGTTCAGTCTTCTGTTCTGACCACGGTAAAGGACAATATTGGCGATGCAGCCAGAATCATAAAAATCGATGTGGACCAATATCCAGCTATCGCCGCGCAGTACGGAGTACGTGGTGTTCCTACACTTGCTGTCTTTAAAAAAGGTGAACTTCTATGGAAAGAAAGCGGTGTTCATGACGTGAACACGCTTACGCAGCTGCTTACGGGGTTTGCCTCAGACAATTAATCTTCGATCGCAAAATGGTCCCTGTCATCCAGGAAACGGAAATGACTGCGGAAGTCCTGCAGTTCGGTCAGATTAAATTGAGCCGAAATAAGGTTACCTTCCTTTTCACTCAGTTCAGTTCCATCGGCGAAAAAGGCATGCGAGCTTTCGGTGTAAATGAGGTCATTGCCATCCGTACCGATTCGGTTCAGTCCAAAAACACCCGCCAGATTTTCGATGGCACGTGCCTTCAGGAGGTGCTGCCAGGCGGCAACCCTTTTCTCCGGCCAGTTGGCAACATAGAGAGCCAGATCATAATCACCCTTATTCCGCGAAAACACAGGAAACCTGAGGTCATAACAGACCTGCAGTAAAATCCGGAAACCCTGGTAATTCACCACTACCCGCTCCTTCCCGGCTGTGTACACTTTATCCTCCCCGGAAAAGGAAAAGAGGTGGCGTTTGTCGTATTTTTCCCAGGAACCGTCGGGTTTTACAAAATACATTCTGTTATAGTATTTCCCACTATCCTCTACAGAGGCGCTTCCGCACACGGCTGCGTCTTTCTTACGGGCAAATTCCTGCATCCACTTTAATGTCTCCCCATTCCGGTCGGCGATTTCAGCCGGCTCCATGCAGAATCCTGTGGCAAACATTTCCGGCAGAAGATAAATGTCGGCCACAACATCACTGAAAAGCTCTTTAATCTTGGAGAAATTCTCTTCCTTTTTCTTCCAGCTGATGTCCAGATTCAGACCTGCTATTTTCATAAATAATTCTTTTGGAGATGAATTGTTCAGACAAAAAAGCCTGATCGGTAAGATAGTGAGAATTTAAGCAATATCAAAAGTTTCGTTTTGGCATGCCTTTGATAATTAGTACCTTCGCAAATTAATAAAAATTTTTAATGGAATTAACGATTCAGATCTTTCAGTTTATCCTAAGTATATCCATTCTGGTGCTCCTTCATGAACTTGGGCATTTCCTGCCCGCCAGATGGTTCCGCACCCGCGCAGAGAAGTTCTTCCTGTTTTTCGATCCCTATTTTTCACTTTTCTCCATGAAGAAAATCAACGGACAGTGGAAATTCAAATTTATTTCCCAAAACTTGCCGGATACTGAAACCGTTCTGATAAACGGAGAAAGAAAGGAAGTTCCCATCAATATAGATGCATTGCCGGACAGCGACTGGCGCAAACATCCGGAGAGCACTAAGTACGGCATCGGCTGGCTGCCATTAGGCGGCTATGTGAAAATCGCGGGTATGGTGGATGAAAGTATGGATACGGAACAGCTGAAGAAGCCTGCAGCCCCTTATGAATTCCGCAGCAAGCCGGCATGGCAGCGACTTATCATCATGTTAGGCGGAGTTACCGTTAATTTCTTTCTGGCCTGGTTAATCTATTCCTGCCTGAGTTTCTTCAACGGTGAAACTTACCGCGACCTTAATAAATTTGAGAACGGTATCGGCGTCATGGGTTCCGGACAGAAAATGGGCTTCCGCAACGGCGATAAGATCCTAAAAGTGGACGGTAAACCGGTGGACAGATATGAAACCGCATCACTGAATATCCTTTTCAGTAATGAAGTTACCGTAGAAAGAGACGGCAAGGAACATACTTTTACAGTAGATGAAGACGGAATTGCCGAGGTGATCCGTCAGCGCGAGGCCAAACTGTATCTTACACCAAGGTTTAAGACGGTTGTGGACTCCCTGCTGCCCAACAGCGCCGCCATGAAAGCCGGACTGCAGAAAGGCGACCAGATCGTATCCGTAAATGGTAAGAAGACTGAGTATTTTGATGAAATGTCACAAGAACTCAGCAACAATAAAGGTAAACAAGTAAGTCTGGGCATTTTAAGATCCAATACTCCTACCCAGGTAACTGCCAATGTAACAAAGGACGGGAAATTAGGATTCGCCTTTGATGCTGATGAACTTCAGAAAGCCGATGAGCTTGTTAAGGTAACCCAAGAATACAGTTTCCTTGAAGCGATTCCGCGTGGTTTTACCAGAACCATCGATGCACTTACGACACAGGTAAAGCAGTTCAGAATTATCTTCAATTCCAAAATTCAGGGATATAAAAGTGTGGGCGGACCGATTGCCATTGTAAAAATGATGCCTGTAGAAACTGATGCAGACGGAAGTTTCAGCATTAACTGGCCTGCATTCTGGAGTTTTACAGCTATGTTTTCTGTTTGGCTGGCTTTCCTGAACCTGATTCCTATTCCGGGTCTGGATGGCGGACATGTGATGTTTACCCTTTGGGAAATCATCACCGGGAAGCCTGTACCGCAGAAAGTGCTTGAAAATGCGCAGATGATAGGCGTGATTTTCCTGTTGGGACTGATGCTGCTGATCTTCGGCAACGACATCTTCAAAATTTTTACGGGTAAAATTTAATTTTTCGCCGAAAAAATTTGCGGCAAATAAAAATAGTGCTATATTTGCACACGCTTACAGCAAAGAGCAACACTCCTCTTTAGCTCAGTTGGTTAGAGCATCTGACTGTTAATCAGAGGGTCGCTGGTTCGAGCCCAGCAAGAGGAGCAAAACCATCAGAATTATCTGATGGTTTTTTGTTTTTTCAGCCTATATCCTTTCCTTTTCTTTAGCATAGTTATTGCAAAGAGTTCCATGATTTTACACAGACTTTAAAGTGAATAACACCTACTGGCCACGGCTCCTGACAACTGCACTGCTTCTGCTGTCATTATTTTCTGCAGCGCAGACTGATGAAAGACAGATGGACGAAATCATCCTCAAGAAAGGCAAAAAGGTATATAAAAATAAGAAAGAAAACCCAGCCTATGCCATTATGCAGGAAGTCTGGAAGCGCAAACGCAACAATGGCCTTGATAAATTTGACACCTATTCCTTCCGCGAATACGAAAAGATCCAGTTCGATATGGCCAACCTGGACAGTGCATTTATGAACCGCCGGATCTTCAGGAAGCTCGATTTTATATTTGATTATGCCGATTCTGCAGCCAACGGCAGACTTGCGCTCCCCCTTTTCCTTAATGAATCGGTGTACACCAATATAGGTCAGAACAATCCTTCCAAAAAAAAGAAACGGCTCCTGGTGGCCCAAAAAACTTCCGGCTTCGAGGATAACCAGATTGTCACCCTCACCGCTAAGAACCTTTACAGGGAGATCGACATTTATGACAATACGATCAATTACTTCGACATCGGTTTTCAAAGTCCTGTATCACGCGACGGGTTCAGCACCTATAATTACGAGCTTATGGATACCCTGACCATAAACGGGCAGGAGGTTTACCATATCCGTTACGAACCCCGCCGCTCCGATGTCCTCGCTTTTGAAGGACAGCTTTACATTTCCGCAGACCACTACGCCGTGACCCAGGCTACCCTGCGTTCCACCAAAAAGATGAGCGTAAATTTCGTGAACGGGATATTCACCGAACTGGAATATGATAATCCTGACGACAGCACCTTTATCCCCAAAAAATACCGGACTGTACTTGATCTTTCAGCCTTTTCCAAAAATAAAGATGCCAAGAGCCTTACCGCCACCCGAAGTGTAGACTATACGGACTATAAATTCAATCCGGCGCTTACAAATGCTGACTTTGAAACCAAAGAAGAAGAGCTAAGCGAGGACTTTGTCCGTAAAGATGAGCAATATTGGGAGGCAGCCCGTACGGACTCTTTAAACCAACAGGAAAAGGGAATTTATGAAATGCTGGAAAAACTGGAGGAGACACCACGTTTCCGCCGCATCACAAAAACCTATGAGACCTTTGCCTCCGGATATTATAATGTGGGAAATGCGGTTGATATAGGCGATCTTTATTCAGTTTACGGTAACAATGAAGTAGAAGGACACCGTATCCGCCTGGGCGGCCGTACCTACTTCTCGCAGAATGACGACTGGCGCATCCAGGGTTATGGCGCTTACGGCTTCAAAGACCGCAAGTTTAAGTATGGCGCCGAGGCCAAATACATGTTCAATAAGGTAAACAGATTCACCCTGGGAGCAGGCACCCGCAGAGATGTGATGCAGCTGGGCGTACAGCTTACTACAGACGACGGGATCATGTCCCGGAGCTTTGCCTCATCGTCCGTTTTTGGAAGAGGTGAGAACGCCTCTTTAAGCTCCGTAAACCAGACCAACCTGTTCGCTTCCATAGATCCTTTAAAAAACTTCACAGTAAGACTGGACGGGACGCTGCAAAGTATAAAATCGGCTAATGAGGAAGTATTCAACCTTTATTATCATGATAACGACGGGATGCTTCGGAAAACTGTAAATGATTCCCATGTTACGCTGAGCCTGATCGCAAGACCCGGCGCAAAATTCTCACAAACCGGTGTAGACCGTTATGAGCACAGCACGCTGGCACCTACCATTGTGTTGAAATATACCCGCGGACTGGAAAACCTCTTCAATGCCGACTACGGATATAACAAACTGCAGTTCATGTTTTTTAAACCCATACTCACTGGCAGCTGGGGCAAATCTTTTATTAATCTGGAGGCCGGCAAGAATTTCGATCCTGTACCGCTGGCGCTGCAGAATGTGATCCCGGGAAACCAGTCCTACAGTTTGGTAGCTAACACTTTTTCTCAACTGAATTATTATGAATTCGTAGCAGACACCTACACCACAGGGCATCTGGAACATCACTTCAACGGTAAGATCCTTTCATTTATTCCTTTAATCAAGAAACTTAAACTACGCGAAGTCGCATTTATCCGCGGGGCGTACGGTACCCTGAGCGAGGCTTCAAAAAACATTAACCTGGAGGGACATAAATATTCAGCTCCAGACCGGAACATCTATTATGAATACGGATTCGGGATTGAAAACATCGGTTGGGGCAACCTCAGGTTTCTGCGTGTTGATTTCAACTGGCGGGGCAATTACCTGAACAGGCCTGATGTGGAGAAGTTCGGAATCAAGGCCGGAATCCAGTTCTTTTATTAGCAAACTCTTCTAATCCTGGTCATTATCAAACACTTACCTTTTTAATTTACACAATTTCACTGTAGTTTTATAAGTCTGGCACGATTTTAAGTCCTATTTCAGTCAGAAGGCTATCAGGTCTTCATACACAGAAATGACTGCAACTACATATATGAAACAGATAGTAAGGATGATTCTTCTGGGAGCTGTAACAGTGCTGACAGGAGCAGGAATAATGATCCGCGGAACGGAGGAGAGTGGGTTTATGTACAATACAATAATGGTGTCAGGAATACTGATCATGGCCTATGCCCTCTTCCTGCTGTATGGTTTCAGGCGTCGCAACGCATAGCTGCAACTTTGTGGTAAACGAATTATGATCCGGCTTATTGCCGGATTTTTTGTGCCTTAACAATTACTAGAATGATCCCGATTGATAAGTATTCAACAAAAATCCCCGACTCATTAAGAATCAGGGATTTATATTTTACGCCGGTAAAACCGGAACGCTTTACTTATGCGTTAGGCTCAACAGATACGAAAGATCTGTTGTTCTGCTTCTTTCTGAAGACAACCTTTCCGTCTACAAGTGCGTGAAGAGTGTGGTCCTTACCCATACCCACGTTTTCACCCGGGTGGTGCTGAGTACCTCTCTGTCTTACAATAATGTTTCCGGCAATCGCTGCCTGTCCTCCGAAAATCTTTACACCCAGTCTCTTGGAATGCGATTCTCTGCCGTTTTTGGAACTACCAACTCCTTTTTTGTGTGCCATTTTATTCTAAGGTTTTTCGGTTTAAATTATTCAGCTGTTGCGCTGTCGTTTGTTGCTTTAGCTTCTTCAGTTGCTGCAGCTTCTTTTTTTGCTTTAGGCTCAGCTTTCTTCGTCTTTTTCTCACCTTCGAAACCGGTGATACCCGTTACGATGATTTGAGTAAGCTGTTGTCTGTGACCGTTCTTCTTAGCATAACCTTTTCTTCTTTTCTTCTTGAAGATGATTACCTTGTCCGCCTGAACGTGGTCTAAAATTTCGATATCCACTGTGATACCGCTTACAGCCGGGGCGCCTACTGTTGTTGAACCGTTTACGGTAAGAAGAACCTTATCAAAAGATACCTTGTCTCCTTTTTCACCTTTCAAACGGTTTACAAACAACTTCTGGTCTTGCTCAACTTTGTATTGAAGCCCTGCTATTTCTACAATTGCAAACATTGTTTATAAATTTATTGGTTGTTATCTGTATATTTGAGTGTGCAAAAGTAATAAAATTTTCTGAATAACAAGCCTTTGCACTACAAATTCAGTCTGTTAAAATCTTAAAATGCAGATTTATTATTTAACCCTCATTTACTGTTCAAATCCTGAGCGATCAGCCAGGCCTCACTCCAGCACGCCTGGAAGTTGAAACCTCCCGTCACGCCATCAATATTCAGGACTTCACCAGCCAGATAAAAGTCCGGCAGAATGCGTGAAGACATATTCTTGAAATTTATTTCCTTCAGTTCTGCACCACCCGCCGTTACAAACTCGTCCTTATAAGTAGATTTTCCGGTGACCTGCATCCTGTTTGCACAAAGATTTCCGATTATGCTTTCCATGTCCCTGGTGGTAAGGTTGGAGATGTTCTTATCCAGATCCACTTTTGAAAGCCACAGGATACGGTGCCAGAAACGGGTGGTTACATCAAAGATCCTGGAAGCGCCAACCGTTTTCTTTGGATTTTCTTTCCTGTAGTTCTGGAGCGCATCAAAAGCATCTTCGGTATCCATTCCCAGGAAATTTACTACGATTTCTGTTTTGTAGCCACAATCAGCCAGCTCGCGGGCTTTCCAGGCAGAAATCTTAAGGATGGCCGGCCCGGAGAGCCCCCAGTGCGTGATGAGCATCGGTCCGGATTCATCGGTCTTTAGCGATGGGATTGTAATTACGGCATTCGTAAAGCTGGTACCCATCAAATCCTTTAGGACTTCATTTTTTATGTTGAATGTAAAAAGCGAAGGCACAGCCGGCACCAGTTTATGACCTAACTGCTGAATCATCTTCAGTGACTTCGGCGCACTGCCCGGTGCATATACGATATAGTCTGCAGAAAAACTTCCGTTGGTGGTGGACACTTCATATCCATGCTCATTCTGTTCAATATTCTGCACTACGGTTTTGGTCAGTATCTCAAACCCTTTCTGCTTCACGGCATTCAACAGCGCATCTATAATGGATTGTGATGAATTACTTTCGGGAAAAATCCGGTTGTCGGCTTCGATTTTCAGTGCCACACCGCGCTGCTCAAACCAATCCATGGTATCACCGGGCTGGAATTTGTGAAAGACACTGATAAGCTCTTTGTTCCCACGCGGATAAAAACCTACAAGTTCTTTTGGGTCGAAGCAGGCATGAGTCACATTGCAGCGGCCGCCACCGGAAATCTTGACCTTCTGCAGCACATCTGAATTCTGTTCAAGAATCTTTACCCTAAACTTTGTTTCATCCAGATTTGCGGCACAAAAAAAACCGGCAGCACCGCCTCCAATAATAATGACTGATTTCTTATCCATAAAACACGGCAAAAATACGATTTTTAGAACCGGCCATTTAATCGTAAATTTGGCGCCTAAATAAACAGTTAAAAATGTCCGTATATCACCATAAATTTGAAGTCCGCTGGAGCGATATTGACGCCAACCGTCACCTGGCGAATTCGTCTTACGTAGAGTATTGTGCACAAACCAGAATGTCCTTTATGTCTAAAAACAGGATGGGCCTAAAAGAACTGAACCGTTGGGGAATCGGTCCGGTAATCCTGCATGAAAGATATTCCTTCTTCCGGGAAATCCTGATGGACCAGGAGGTTTATGTCACCCTGGAAATCGACGGCTTTTCTGAAGACGGAGCCATCTACCAGTTCCTGCACAAATTCTATCTGCCGGACGGTACCCATTGCGCTACCTCGGAAGCTTTTGGTGTATGGATTGACATGATGCTGAGAAAATCCACAACTCCACCGGATGATATCCTGGAGGTACTGACCAAGTATAAATCCGAAAATCATAAAATATTCACACGCGAGGATATCAAAGCTCTGCCTTTCCGTGCGGAAGACATTGATCCTGCACTCTTAAATTCCATCTGATTCCCTAACCGACTCACCAAACCCAGAAATTATGCTAGAAGATAAAAATCCACAGTTAACGCCTATTTCGAAGTATGGGGAATTCGGCCTGATAAAGCATTTGACCGAAAACTTTAGTTTCAAAAATAAGTCTACGGAGATTTCCATTGGTGATGATGCTGCGGTCATCAACCCGCAGGGTCAGAAAGTCGTTGTTACCACCGATGTTCTGGCAGAAGGAGTACATTTTAATCTGGGTTACGTTCCGCTGAAGCATTTGGGTTACAAAGCGGTGGTAGTTAACATCAGTGACCTGGCTGCCATGAATGCCACGCCTACACAGATATTGGTTTCCCTGGCGATATCCAACCGATTTCCTGTAGAAGCGCTGGAGGAGATTTATGAAGGTATTGCCCTGGCCTGTGAACGCTATAAGGTAGATTTGGTGGGTGGCGATACCACAAGTTCCACTTCGGGTCTGGTGATGAGCATTACTGCAATCGGTTTGGAGCATTCTGAAAACCTGGTAAGCCGGAACGGTGCCAAAGCCGGTGATTTACTGGTGGTGACCGGTGATCTGGGTGGCGCCTATATGGGATTACAGATCCTGGAGCGTGAGCATTCGGTTTATCTGGCCAATCCCAATATGCAGCCTGAAATGGAAGGCTACGATTACATCCTGCAAAGGCAGTTGAAACCGGAGGCCCGTACAGACATCAAAAACACCCTAAAGGAACTGGGCGTACAGCCGACTTCCATGATTGATGTCTCAGACGGACTTTCGTCTGAAATCCTGCATCTTTCCGACCAAAGCAAGGTAGGTTTCAGGCTTTACGAGTCCAAAATACCGATGGATCCTTTAACAATGACCACTGCAGATGAACTCAACCTTAATCCTGTGATGTGCGCACTGAACGGTGGTGAGGATTTTGAGCTATTGTTCACGATACCGGCGGCAGATTATGACAAGATCAAGAATCACCCGGATTTTACTATTATCGGTCATGTAACTCCCGTGGAAGAAGGCAATTACCTGGTTGCAGCGGGAAGTAACGAACTGATCGCACTGAACGCCCAGGGCTGGGATGCATTTCTGAACAGGTAATTATTTAAGGTTTTTGACCTTAGCATGGATTATAAATTACCTCTAATACATGCTGAAAGTCAGGAGGATTTTCGCAGCGGGGATTGGTGCAGTTGCTTATTATTTGGTATAAACTGATATACCTTTAACTAAATTTAATATTTAATAAAAATGCCAACAATAATGCCTAGCGGAACCAAAAAAAGACCAGCATAGCTGTTCTTGGCATCTTCCACTTGTGGATTAGTATTATAGGCTTCTCCCATTTTTTTTGAGTTAAGATTATAAATAAAAATCCATCTTATAAATGCGCCAAATGCGCCAAAAACAAATCCCACCATATCATTCGTTTTGATCCTAATTAATTTATCCCCGCTGCGCAAAGTCTCCTGACTTTGAGCCGTTCCAAATAACTTCTTGCTCGAAAGAACATGAATGATTTAATCCTTTTAATAAAAAATTAAAAAATTGCTCTGTATTTAAGGGAACCACCAACTATTTCAAACAGGTTTTGTAAGAGCCGGCTTTGATCAAAGATAATGATTTATGGAATGTTAAGAAATGAAATTTGCTCAAAGTCAGGAGACTTTGCGCAGCGGGTCTCCTGTAGTCAATTCGTAACATTATTCACTTTCATCCGCTTCAAAAAAATCAGGATGTAAAGGAATAGACTTTACAACCTTTTCTACAAAGTGATTTTTATGCGAAAAAAGTTGTTGACTTTCTTCACTGCAAATGGTTGGAACAATACTTAAGACCAATGCTTTACTTATTGGGAGGTAATTTCCACAAAAACAGCACATCACTTCTAAATTATTATTTGATTGACATTCCATGATATATACTTTTTTTCTTACGTGAGTTTTGCATAGCGAGAATCATTCATCATAATTGTTGCATTTGAAAGCTAACTTGTGGGGCACATTTAACCAGAGATAATAATTCTTATAAGACTGATAATAACTATGTATTATTGCAGGCTCAAAGTCAGGAGACTTTGCGCAGCGGATGCGCGGAATACTAATCTGCGCTCTCAAGATTAATTATAGACCTGAAAAATTAATGGAATCTTGTCAGAAACTAATTTACCGCTGAATACTTTATAATTTCGATCACTTTTTGGTATTAACTTATTAATTATATTATGAAAGTGGACAGGGATGTTAATGCCAATTTGGAAGAAATAGTTGTCGTTATTTGTTAAATCATAACCACGTGTTTTATAGTTTGGGAAATTAACTCTCGTCCGAAACACCTTTTGCTCACCGGGCCGTAAATGCAGCAATAACCCAGAAATGCGGCAATTGATGAGCGTCGAAGTTCTTCTTCTACCCAGACTATCATCAATGCCGTCGCAGTGAGCAGGTAAGTTATTTTTATTTATTCCTGAAGCACCAAACGAGAAATGTGGCTGTAAAAAATTGTCCTTCTCGTACAGAAAATAATCGGGCAGTCCAACAAATAGTGGTTCCACGCTGTAATCAGGAGTTTCATTAAATTCAGAGGGGTCAATAATCAAATAATAATCGGAATTTGAAGTATTGGTTATAGAATAGAAGATATTGCAATCATCATAGGACGACACTTTCTTAATCGTATCATTAATTATCTGCAATTTTAAATCCTGTTGTCCAAATACGGTGCAAGAAATAAAAAGAAATATAAAATAAATTACATTCTGTCCTTTGCCAAGTCTTCTGATTTTGAGCCGTTCCAGCATCGCACTTATATTGTATTTCACAACTGTTATCGAATAATTCATCATAGTTGTTGAATTTCCAAACTTACTACTTTTACCCTGGTTAAACGCCGGAAGCTATAGCCAATATGCTATCCACAGTGCCTTTTCCAGGTGTAATTTCGGGCTGAAAAATCAATTTCCGTCTAATACATGCTGAAGGTCAGGAGTCTTTTCGCAGCGGGGAAATTTGTCGGCGGTCTTGCTACTATAGTTCAAAATGGCTACTTACCCCTTCAACAGTATTATATATATTTATTTTTTATTCAATATTCCTAGTACTATCAATGTAATCCAGGGCATAGCTAACATCAGGATAACCCGGCAACCTTTCCTTTGCTTTTGATCCGTGGGTTCATCTTTCCATCTATCATCAAGGGATCTTAGAACCTCTTGGGAGTAATAAATTTCGTTAATATAGCATAAAGCTAAAAAGTAGAAAACCCAAAACCCTGAAACAACTTTTGTAGGATAGTCGTTTCCTGTTACTCTGTAAACCGTCTCCAATATTACCAACATAAGTATTAATACGGATAATGATTGAAAGCCACTTAACAATACAGCAGCAGTAATACCTTGCTCTTTACCCCATTTAAAATAATATTTATAAACACGATAATAAATATAGTCGGACATTTCTTTTAATATGCCCATCGTACTAAAAGTGTAGAAGAAACAGCCGATTGCGTAACACATTCCGAACAAAATCTGCCGAATTGAGCAATTTATTACTTTTCATAATTATTTCATTTCCCGTACTCATTCCGGTCCAACACGACAATACAGGATTGTTGCCAATATTAAGGCTTATTTTTCCTTTTGCCAAAGGAATAATAGTTTCCGAAGATAATAAAAAACCCGAAGCGGCAATGCTCCGGGTTCAAATCAAATCGATATGCAAAGGTTGGATATCCTTAATAGTGCGGATAATAAAATCCGCGGGCGGTTAGGTAAGCAGCTTCTTCACCATTTCTGAAATACTCTTGCCGTCAGATTTGCCGGCAAGGGTTTTGGAGGCCGTTCCCATCACTTTTCCCAAATCCTTCATGGATTCAGCACCGGTTTCGGCAATGATACTGCGGATCTCTGTCTCCAGTTCTTCAGCAGAAAGTTGCTTCGGCAGAAATTTCTCAATGACTGCTGTCTGCGCGGTTTCAACTTCAGCCAGGTCCGTACGGCCCTGAGCCGAAAACTGTTCGAAAGAATCCTTACGCTGCTTGATCATACGCTGCAGAATGGCAATTTCCTGTTCTTCGGAAACCTCAGCACCTTTAGCCTCAGTTTTCAGCAGTAAGATCTGTGCTTTCACCGCTCGAAGTGCGTCCAGAGCTGTTTTGTCCTTTTCGCGCATCGCTGTCTTTATAGCTTCTGTAATATTGTGTTCTAAACTCATCTTAATTAAATTATTAAGTTAAACAGAAGGGCTTAATCTACGTCCTTGTTCAGGAACCTGTTCTCGCGAACCTGCATCTTACCGCTGCTGTTTTCAGAAAGATAGGTATTGATCCTGTGTTGTGAAGCACCTGAGGTTTCAATTGAAATATTCTTTCTTTTGAAGGCAGGAACGGTTTCGAAATCATTTTCACTTTCGGAAACCTGATAGCGGGAATTAAATTCCTTCAGTTTATTCCTTCTCTCGAAAACCTTTTCCTGATTAACTGTCTTGTTGATGAAAGTAAATTCTTCCTCTACCTCAACCGTTTTGATTTCAGGTGCTTTAGCGGCTGGAACTTCCGCTTTCTCTTCTATCTTAATTTCTTCCTTCTGCTGAACCGGTTCCGGCTTAACTTCTTCCTTAGGCGTACTGAAATCAGCTAAGGTTTCATTAATCGGTTCGTTTACGAAAAAACTGAACTCCATTGGCTTTTCCTCACTGAATGATTGGATTTCAGGAGTTTCCTGAGCAGAAGCTGAATTATCAGCCGGGTTCGGTCTGTCTTCAGTTTCAAACCTGAAAGACTGTGCCTGAAGGTCGGCCTGATCGGCAGG
This sequence comes from Bacteroidota bacterium, assembly GCA_023386965.1. Lineage (GTDB taxonomy): Bacteria > Bacteroidota > Bacteroidia > Flavobacteriales > Weeksellaceae > Marnyiella. The sequence goes on along the minus strand of JAEWIR010000029.1, from coordinate 46 downwards.
ATCTTCATCAATAGTAAAGAGGTCATAATCTTCCTTGCCCTCAGCG
>JAEWIR010000017.1 GCA_023386965.1 Bacteroidota bacterium | reverse complement strand
CGCCCATGCGCCCGGCTATATAATATGTAAACTACAAATTCATTCATCAACAAAAAAAATCCCACCGAATGAGGGTGGGATTGTGTAGCGAAGACGGGAATTGAACCCGGTCCGCCGCGGCGGATAGAAATCCTGCTCAAAATATGACATTCGTCCGGATCCAGTCCCGGCCAATCCCAGACTTCAACCAGCGTTCACGCTGCATGGCCTCCTGTCTGGTGGTATAAAATTCAGCATGCGCTACTTCCCACGGTCGGTACTTTGCTGTAAAGCCTTTTTTTGAATAATGATTATGCGAATGAAAACGGTTGATAAGATCCGAGGTGAATCCAATATAAGTACGCCCATGCGCCCGGCTATATAATATGTAAACTACAAATTCATTCATCAACAAAAAAAATCCCACCGAATGAGGGTGGGATTGTGTAGCGAAGACGGGAATTGAACCCGTGACCTCAGGGTTATGAATCCTGCGCTCTAACCAACTGAGCTACCTCGCCGTTAAAGTGGTGCAAATATATAAAGTTTTTAAAATCTGACAAAATTATTTTAGGTTTAAAAACTGTAAAACATCACTTACATGATCAGGCTTCGCAATGATGCGGTTTTGGGCATCCACAACAAAGTAGGTAGGTGTAGCATGGATATTATAGGTTTCCGTATAGGAACTGTTCCAGCCGCGCAGTTCAGTGTCGCTAATCCAGGGCAGTGCCGCCACCTTATTCTCGTAAACACCGCGGTCTGTATCCAGAGAAAATCCAACTACTTCAATGTTTTGGGCCTTCATGGCGTTGTATTTTTCCAAGAGTTTAGGAAGTTCAGCTTCACAGTGTGAACAGGTACTGGACCAGAAAACAATCACTTTTTTGTCTGCTTTTACGCTGTGAAGACTTTTGGAAGATGTATTGGCGGCACGTGCAAATTTATAGTCGGGGAAAAGCGCTCCCAGTTCCACATTATTATTCGCCTTAATTGTAGAAGCCAGCCTGTCGTTGATCGTGCATTTAAGATTTTTGGCCTGTGTAAGATATTTATCTTTTAAAGCAGTCATTCCGTAAACATCAAAAATGTCAATGAGTTCCGACATTACCGTCTGTCCTCGCGGTGTTTCTACGTTCAACCTTTTAAGTAAGGCGTCAACGGAGGTATCCACATTAGCACTTCCGGCTGAATTCAGGAAATTCACCAATAAGGGGCGAAGCAGTGACGATGACTCCAGCATCTCGCCGGAATTCGCAATAAAGTCGGCAATTTCCTTCTGTGCCGGCATCGTTTCCGGAGATCTCTCCACCAAAAATTTATTGTAATTGGTGTTGTAAAAACTCACAAAAGGATTGCTGGACGCATCTACGGTATAGGCTCGGCCAATTTCCCGGATTTCCTTCTCCAACGCTTTTCCAAAATCGCTCCCCGGCCTGTAATAGTCCTTAATCTGTACAAGAGCCGGATAGATGAGATCTTTCTTCTTCTGCTGATCCTGCACCTTTTCCATGAGCATATTTACAGGATCAACGTACACCACATTTACTTTACTGCCCTCGGATTCGAGTTTAAGACTAACATCCTTATTTTCGGAAATCATACTGAATGAAGCGTTGTTCTCCGGAAAGTAAATTTTCATCATCCCCACATAACGCTGCGGAACCTTGAAGGTCCAGCCCGTATTCTTCTTCATTTCCCTGGACACAATAATATCCTTGGAACCGTTCAGTGTATAAAGAATTGCTTCTTTTGCTGTAAATGCAGCTGGAGCTTCAACGGTAACCGAGAACTGTGCCTGTATAAAAAACCCTGTAATGATGGCGATAAAAAATGCGTATTTGCTCATATTTAAATATAAAGTCTTCGAAATAATTAATACTACCGAGTTGTATGGATTGCAATTGACAGCGATGGTTAAATTTTCGGAATATTACGCTGCAATAAAATTTAACTGCTGATCCTAATATCTTCCGGAGTGAGAATGATTTCATCATGCTCGCCGATGGAAAACATATGATCCTCCAGGACCTTTTCAGTAGTACCTCTAAGACCACGGGCGCCCAAACCTTTTTCAATGGTTTCCTCCACAATCCTTTCAATCGCGCCTTCAGTAAATTCAAGCTTGATTCCGTCCATCTTAAAGAGTTCCACAAACTGGTTTACAATGGAGTTTTTAGGCTCGGTCATAATCCGTATCATGGTTTCCTTTGTAAGGGCATCAAGATGTGTTACGATTGGAAAGCGGCCCAAGAGTTCGGGAATAAGTCCGAATTTTCTTAAGTCAATTGCATTGATCTGGCTCAGGATATAACTTTCCTCAGCTGTACTGTTCAGTTTCTCGGCACTGAAACCAATTGCCTGCTTGTTCAGTCTTCTTTCGATAATTTCTTTAATACCGTCGAAAGCTCCACCTGCGATAAAAAGTATATTCTGTGTATTTACCTGAATGTATTTCTGATCCGGATGCTTGCGTCCGCCCTGTGGGGGTACATTAACAATGCTTCCTTCCAGAAGTTTCAGTAAACCCTGCTGTACACCTTCACCGGAAACGTCGCGGGTGATGCTTGGATTATCTGATTTTCTGGCAATCTTGTCTATTTCGTCAATGAAAACGATTCCGCGTTCCGCTTTTTCAACATCATAATCGGCCACCATGAGGAGTCTGGACAGAATACTTTCGACATCCTCGCCTACATAACCAGCTTCAGTAAGAATGGTTGCATCAACAATGCAGAAAGGTACGTTGAGTTCCCGGGCGATAGTTTTGGCCAAAAGGGTCTTACCCGTTCCGGTTTCGCCAATCATGATTATATTGGACTTCTCAATCTCCACTTCCCTGTTCTCCACCTTGGAATGAAGTAATCTTTTGTAATGGTTGTATACAGCAATGGAAAGCTGCTTTTTAGCCTGGTCCTGTCCTATTACATATTCGTCCAGATAAGTTTTTATCACTTTCGGTTTTTTCAGATCCTCCAGCTTCTGAGCCGGTGCTGCCCCATCCTTTTTTGTGCCTTCCTTTACAATACCGTGCGCCTGTTCAATACAGGTTTCGCAGATAAAGCCTTCCTGACCGGCCACAAGCATCTCCACTTCGTTTCTCTTCCTGCCACAAAATGAACACTGATTTTTATTCATGTTTCTTCTTAAATATAATTTGTAAGGTAAAATGGTGCTGTTCACCGGATGAAAAAGTCGTAAAAAAATAAATTTTACGACTTAATTTATGTTCAGGCCTTAATTATAGCTTCCTGAATGTCCCTGAATTCTGTTTCGCTTAGTTTGAGTCTCTCATTTGCAAAATTGAGATCCCCAATTGAATTTAACGGAACGAGATGAATATGTGCATGCGGAACCTCGAGGCCCACAACCGCGATTCCAACGCGGACACAGGGGATGGCTTTGCCCACTTTGGCTGCGACCTTTTGCGCGAAAGCCCAAAGGTCTTTATATTCTTCCGTTTCCATATCAAAGATAAGATCCGTTTCTTTTTTCGGAATTACCAGTGTATGTCCTTTTACCAGAGGCATCACATCCAGGAAGGCCAGAAAGCGGTCATCTTCAGCAATTTTATATGCCGGTATTTCGCCGTCTATAATTTTAGTGAATACTGTGCTCATATTTTAATCCCTAAAATAACTTTTTAATATTACAGTGAGATTTCCAGCACCTCAAAAGACAGTTTGTTGCCGTTTGGCAACTCAATTTCTGCCTGGTCGCCAACGGCCTTACCCAACAGTCCTTTTGCAATCGGTGTATTCACAGATATCTTACCGCTCTTAAGATCACTTTCGTTATCAGGAACCAGGGTAAACTTCTGCTCCTGTTTTGTTCCGTTATTTTTAAGACGCACCGTTGTAAGTATAGATACTTTAGATGTATCCAGAAGGTTTTCGTTAATCACTTTCGCATTGGCAATCAGGTCTTTCAGTTTAGAAATTCTCATTTCCAGCATACCCTGTGCTTCCTTTGCGGCATCATACTCTGCATTTTCGGAAAGATCGCCCTTATCCCGCGCTTCAGCGATCTGCTGGGTAATCTTTGGTCTTTCAATACTCTCAAGTTTGTCCAGTTCGGATTTCATCTTATCCAGTCCCTCCTGCGTTACGTATGTTGACATGATCTTATTTTTATATTAAGTAAAAAAAAATTATCCGACCATTACAGCCCGGACAATGATTATATTTGTATTTCGTTGTACAAATATATAAAATTTAATTTAATATGAAACAGGTCGGAACCCTAATAACAGCAGTATTTATTCTGGTATTCAGCGCATTAAATCTAAATTCCTGTGGCCGGACTGCTGAAACTGTAAGTTGTTTTCCCGACACCCAGATCAATGTAGTCCTTAACCTGAATTTGCCCGCATACCAAAGCCTTCAAAATGTAGGTGGCTGGATCTACGTCAATGAACAAAGTCCCGGCACCCGCGGCCTGATTGTAGTGCGTACCACTACCGGTTTTAAAGTCTATGACCGTAACGCGCCGCACCTTTGTCCGGATTCCAATACCACACTTATGGTTACGGACAATATAAAGATCACCTGTGCCAAGGACGGTGCTGAATGGATTTTATATACCGGCGAGCCCACCCAGATCGCGCAGGTTCCACCCAAGACCTATCAATCCAACTATAACGCCGGAACAAACATCCTGAACATTTATAATTAGACTAAAAACAAATGCGTGTAGTAGTTCAAAGGGTATCAGAAGCCAGCGTGAAAGTAGACGGAAAATTTGCAGGCAAAATCGGAAATGGACTCCTGCTTCTTGTTGGTATTGAAGATACAGACGATCAAAAAGATGCTGAATGGCTGGCACAGAAAATTATCAACCTTCGCATATTTGCCGATGGAGAAGGCAAGATGAACCGTTCTGTCCTGGATATTAACGGTGGAATCCTCTGCATCAGCCAGTTTACGCTGATAGCCGATTACCGGAAAGGTAACCGTCCCTCATTTATAAGAGCTGCCAAACCAGAAACAGCGATTCCCCTTTTTGAATATTTTAAAAATGAACTTTCAAAATCGCAGCTAAATGTCCAAAGCGGCATCTTTGGTGCCGACATGAAGGTTTCACTTCTCAATGACGGACCGGTGACCATCACCATGGACAGCAGGCCGTAAACAAAAAAGCCTTCATTAAAAATGAAGACCTTCTACTGAAATATATATGAGAAATTGGTGCTTAGTTGGTTGTCACGGGCAGGCTGCTGAAATTCATTGAAGTTCTGATGCCCAAATCTGTGGCCGGACTGCTTTTCAGTACATAAACAATTCTTTGCTGCACGGCATTGCCGGACTTCATTACATTGTCCAGAACCTGATTGGAATTCACATCCAGTGAAAGCGTGTTGCCAATATTATCGGCAATATTTTCCCGGGAAGCCACCAGGACTTCACTGCCTCCGGAAGAAAGATATACTTTAACACTCTGGAAAACACCCATACTCTGCCCACCGGAACTAACTGTCATATTAGCGCTGGCAACACGTATATCTTTCACATTGGAAGTAGCACCAACCAACTGATTGATGCTGGTACCTGCACCTACCGCGCTGAGCGTCGTGTTTGCAGGAGAAGCCTGCGTTACAACGATATTGGTAGTATAGGGAAATGTATTCTGCATAATGGACGAAACCGTGGAACAGCTTACTAAAGTTGCAGTAGCGAAAACTGCGGTAAGGAATGTATTTTTCATAGTGTTGATTTTCTGGAAAACCCTACTTCAGATATTGTACCAGAGTTAGATTCTTAACAGTAATTAACATTATTTACTGAAGATGAAGTTTAAACTTGCCTAAAGGTTGCCCTGATGCCATATTGCTCTTCCCCACGACCAGCCAGATTTCACCCGGCTTTTCTATTTCATAGGAAAATTCTCTGCCGAAAGGACCATCCCATTGACCGTCGGGCAGACGCAGCTGATTGATGCGGATGTTCATTTCAGGAATCGACGGGATGACCGTGGCGGATATCTTTGAGGCTGTGAAATTCTTTACCTTGACAGTAAGCTGCTGATTGGGATTGATAAATTCGTCCTCTATTGTAAGCGGAATCATGTCCCCATTGATTGTTCTTATGATTTTATTACCTTCTATTACGCGGAAAGTTTGTGGTATCACGGTCGAATCAGCTATTTCCTGAATTGATACTACCCCATCCGGAACAGGTACATTTTGTTGGGCGGCTGATTTTCCGTTAAAAGTACTGGAATCAGTTCCTGTGTCATGTTCTTCCTTCAGTTCTTTTTTACTGCATGCTGTAATAACCGAGGCAAAAAATGCGAGAACGTATATTTTCATAGTTATTAATGGTTAATAGTTTGGTAATACAGGATCCTGGAGAGGAAGTTTTTGTCCTTTTGGTCCTTAATTTTTTCTATAATATGGGCTTTGTCTGCTTCAATCGGATATTTTTCAAGCAGAAGATCATCATTATAGTTCATCGTCCGGTGAAATTCGAAAGTAGCTTTATTATTGCTGATATTATACGAGGTCGCCAGATACCCCCAGTTGATGAAGGCTGCCACCAATACTGTTCCATAAAAATACCAGGCCATGTGATTAAAGAGAAAAGCATTGGTTTTCCTTTTTTTTATTTTGATGAAAGTCAGCAGGAGGCCGATAATGCACAGGATCAGAAAAGCATAAACCCCCATTCTTTTGTAGGTAAGGCCGAGATGAAGCACATACTCCGAATTCTTAATCACAGCTGATAATACCAGTACCACATTCAACCCAAGCCAGATTTGCGCAAGAACCTTCAATGGCCGGGCTTTCTGATCGAAGTTAAAACTTCCTTTAAAGTAAAACATAATGACCAGCACCGCCATTACAATGGACAGGATTACGGCGTTTACGCGCTCATGTGTTTCACTGGACAATTCAGTTGCAGAGGAGGAATTTTCAAAAAACTGTTCAAAATTAAAGGTGATTATAAAGATCAGCAGCAGGATATTCAGGGCACCAAAGGATATAATTCCACTGGTTCGTTCAGCATCAATACCAAGAAAAGACGAAGTAGGCGTTTGTGCCTGGTCTGCGGCATCAAAATCATTTTTCAAATAGATATTCCACTCCGGAAAGAAATTATAGATCTTAAAATTCCAGAAGTTAAAGACTAAAAAGAATCCCAACAAACTTAGAACAGTAAACTGCCAAATATCGAAATCCCATTCCCAATTATCGAAAATTCCTGCAAAGTGCGTGCTCCCTAATGAGTAAATGCCTAAGAAGGCCAGAATGAAAAATGCCGGAATGAGTATCACCGCAATCAGTCTTTTAAAAGCTGAGGAGGTATTATTTGTGGGCAGCCATTCGCCAAACTGAAAGACCCTGTAAATAAAGGTGATGAAATTTAAGCCGAAAACCGGAATCACAAAAAGGGATTTTAATCCGTGGTGCCGCGAATGAAAAGTGAGGAGCGCAAGTGAAGTAAATACCGCCAGAAAGGAAGCGAAATCACCGTACCAGGCAAATGAAACGCTGGACAGGATGCTGAGTACAAAAAGGAGCAGAAAAGTACGGGTGCGCATGGTTTCCGGTGTACGGAAAAGCGTCAGCAGCGCATAGAAAATTCCTAAGATCCCTAAATTAAGGCCCATATCTTCGCCATAAAATAAGGTTACAAACAATACGGTGGTGAGGAGGATGAATTGATGTGTTTTCATTTTTTAAGGTTTTATATTTTACATATGAGGAGTTTCTTTCTTTATAGGTGCAATTCAAAGTACTTTGTTTTTCAAAGTACAAAAGCAAAAAAATATATGACTACCTGCCCAGCAGTTTTTCAAGTGCCGATAAATGTTCTCTGAAGGCCTCTTTTCCGATGTCCGTAGCGCGGTAGGAAGTCTTTGGTTTTTTGCCCACAAACTCTTTTTTCACTTCTATATATTTTGACTTTTCCAGTGCGGCACTGTGACTCGCCAGATTACCGTCCGTGATTTCAAGCAAATTTTTCATCTCGGTAAAGTCAACCCAGTCGTTCACCATCAGAACGGACATAATGCCCAGTCTGACACGGCTTTCGAATTCTTTGTTGAGTTTACTTATCATTGGGTAGATGTTAGAGGTTTGAGGTTAGCGTTTAAAAAGTTAAAGATTTAATTGAGACTTTGAGAAAATTTTGGATTTTGAATTTTGGATTTTTTGATGAAGTGCTGTTCCTGTTGATTACTGATTCTTGCTTCTTTAATCTTGACTCCTGACTCTTCGCTCCAGACTCTTGTTCCAGGCTCTTGACTCTTGCAATTACCTGTACTTTTTATGCATCAACAAACCATAGACAATATGAAGAACGCCGAAACCAAATGCCCAAAACAGCAGTCCCCAACCCGGGATAAAGAGAGCGATCAGGCCCAGCACAATTTGGCAATATCCCAAATACTGAATGTCTGTAAAAGTATATTTTGAGGCATTCACCAAAGCAAGTCCGTAAAAGATCAGGGTAGCAGGCGCAACAAAGACAAACAGGTCATGGTAAAGCAAACCCAAACAGAATAGCCCACCGGACACGAGTGGCACCGAAAAATTAAACAGCAGTTTTTTTGTAGTCTGGTCCCACATCTGCAGATTTTTCTCCCGACTCTTCCGGGCGGTAAAAATATAACCGGAAAATATAGCCAAAATAAGTATTACAGCACCAACTATCACCAGTTCGCTCACAAGGACTTCAGTGAAAACGTTTCTTTTCCCGTCAAAGTAATCAATTCCCTCCCGCTTGAGTACAAAATAAACATACACTGCTCCAATCAAGGCCACCAGTCCGGCGAAGACCCCGGAGAGACCACTTAAGGAAATAAAGCGGGAACTGCGCTCCATCATGCTGCGGATATGCGCCAGGTCTTCGTGATAATTCTTTGATTTCATAAAAAGCACTTTGAATTACAAAGTTAAATTATATTCTGATTCGGCAAGCTGTTCACTGATTATTTTTTTTTTTAAGGCAAGCGAAAAACTGAAATTATCACTGCCGGTACATCTGCACAATTACAAAATATGACTATATTTAACAACATCATTCAACAAAATTATATGGATAAAAGAGAACTGCGCAGTTCCATTTTCAGACATCTGGACGGCATTGTAACCGCGCCGGTGGTTGCTGCGCTGCAGAAAGAACAGATCCTGAACCTCATCACCGGGAAAAAAACAATAACACTTCAGGAACTTACAGAAAAAACAGGTGCTAATGAAGGTTATCTGAATGTAGCTCTGAGAGTTTTGGCATCGCAGGGATTTCTGGATTACCAATTGAACAGCCACGATGAAACGGTTACCGTTTCTGCAAATGACAAAACTAATCAGCTTCTTTCTTTCGTTTCTTTATATGAAAAGGTCATCCCATTTCAGCGCGAATCCACCACTTTCGATTTTCAGCAGCTTGAACCTCAGTCCTTCAATAATCTGGTTTTGTTGTTTGATGAGTTCCGGAACGGATTCGGCATCCAGAAATCGGGGGAACAGGAGGCATTGGCAATTCAGGAGCAGGTTCTGAAACATATTGAAGGCTGTCTGGTGGGCCCTATCATTGTTCAGCTCGGGATGAACGGGATGTTCCATAAATATTTCATGGAGACCTCATTCCAAGCCGTAGAATTTCACAAAAACCCGGACAATTTTGAAAAGATTCTCGATTTCCTGACCGACCTGGGCTGGTTTACTAAAAACAATCAGAATTATAAATTCACCGAAAGCGGATTGTATTTTGCGCGGCGCGCTGCCTCGTATGGTGTAACCGTCTCCTACTTGCCCCTCTTCAACCGCCTGGAAGACCTGCTTTTCGGTGATCCTAAAAAGTTACGCGAAACCGCCGAAGGAGAGGATGAAATCCACGTGGACAGGAAGATGAACGTTTGGGGAAGCGGTGGCGCCCACTCTACTTACTTTAAAGTAGTTACAGATTTCATTGTCTCCATTTTCAATCAGCCCATACATTTGCAGCCGAAAGGTATCCTGGATATGGGTTGTGGCAACGGTGCCTTTATACAGCACATCTTTGAAACTATTGAAAGGCATACTTTACGCGGAAGAATGCTGGAGGACTACCCACTTTTCCTCGTTGGCGCCGATTACAACCAGGCGGCACTTAATGTTACGCGCGCAAACCTCATCAACAATGACATATGGGCAAAGGTAATCTGGGGCGATATTGGCGATCCAGACCGACTGGCAAAAGACCTGAAAGAAAACTATGAAATAGACCTGTCTGATCTGGTGAACATCCGCACCTTCCTGGATCACAACAGAATATGGAAAGATCCCGCGAATATGAATCCCGACCGGATTTCTACATCAAGCGGCGCATTTGCGTTCCGCGGGACAAGGATTCCCAACAAACTGGTGGAAGAAAATCTGAGTGAACACCTGAATCTCTGGCTGCCCTATATTAAGAAGAACGGTTTGCTGGTAATTGAACTTCATACGCTGAATCCTGAACTTACCCGCCAGCATCTTGGCGAGACGGCCGCAACTGCTTACGATGCCACCCATGGATTTTCGGATCAGTATATTGTTGAGATTGACGTTTTCCACAAAATATGCAATGAAGTAGGACTGACGGTGGATAAGGATCTCTTTAAAAAATACCCGGACTCAGATTTGGCAACGGTTTCCATTAACCTGCTGAAGGCATAAATCAAAAAAAGCAAAGACCAAAATCTTTGCTTTTTTTCGTTTACAGTAGTTGGAAATTACTTAGCGCGTAGTCTTTCCTTAATCTTTGCTATATTTTCCTTTGCAGAATCTTCCAAGATCAGACTTGCACTCATGTGGATTCTCTCCGGCATCAGGTTTTCAAAATGTTCGGTTCCTTCCCACGAAACTTTCTTGATTAAGGCCAGAGCGTCTGTGCTTCTGGCAGAAAGTCCGTTCAGAAACTCCTGAAGCTGCGCATCCATCTCAGCAATTGTTGGTGAAACCGAATGGTAAACGTCGTGCTTCATGCACCAGTCAGCACTGCGGAAATCGGCATCAATGGACATGGCTGCATAAGCTGACTTACCTATTTTTCTTTCCACGTACGGTCCGATCACAAACGGTCCGATTCCAAGATTCAGTTCTGTAAGTGCCATTGCTGCATTTTCAACAGCAAAACAGTAGTCGGCCGCGCAGGCAATTCCCACTCCACCACCGGTTGTTTTTCCCTGCACACGCACGATTACCAACTTACCGCAGTTGCGCATGGCATTAAGCACTTTTGCAAATCCGCCAAAGAATTTTGTAGATGCTGCAAGCTCTTCAATAGCCAAAAGTTCATCAAAACTGGCACCTGCGCAGAAGGCTTTTTCACCGTCTGACTTCAGCAGGATCGCTTTCACGCTTTCCTCTTTTCCGTTGTCCAGAATAGTTTGGGCCAGTTTTTCAAGAATTTCACCCGGTAGTGAGTTACTTTTTGGATGTCCGAAAGTAATTTCGGCAATATTGTTTTTGATTTCGTGGTTTACAAATCCGTTGTTCATTATTCTTTATTTAACGCAATTAAATATTTATCAATGTATAGCTGTTTCTCTTTGCTCTTATACTGCTGTATGTACCGGGGATGTTCCAGAACCGTCAGTTTGTCAAAAAACCGGTTTTCACTGTTTAGTTTTTCAATGAAAGCAGCATTCCTCTTTCCCAAAACAAACACTTCCGATGTATCCAAACCTAAACCGATATGGCACTGGATGCTTTCCTTCATAAAACTCTTAACCGCTTCAAACAGTGATTTATCATCGTAGTAATTCGCGTTCAGCCAACTGCCGTTCTTTTGTTTTCTGATGATAGCCAAAGGGAACGGCGAATTTATATAAAAATCTGCATAAAACCGCTCAGGACCACCATACTGACTGATGACATCATATAAAAACACTGACGAAATCTCGTGCGTATGGGCCGATTTCATTTGTATGCCACACGCTGTTTCAAGACGTTTCGTATCCGTAAAGGGAACACCCGTAACTCCGGCGCCATGCCGGCTCGGATTAATTCCAATGATGAATTTGCGCCCGGACCTGTCATTATAAAACTTCTGGTAGAAGGCAGTCATCACCTCCAATGTTTCCGGATTATCAAAGAATGGATTTAGGACATCAAACCCTGGCGGGAGAGATCCGGTGTACTTTAGGTTTTTGTTGAAGGTTATTACTTTCTGGCCGAACGATTTCTGCATTTAATTTATTATGTAATTATAGCTTTCAAATGCTTCTATTATTTCTACAAACGTTTCCTTCTAGAGATTCCAGAGGAATCGTACCTGTGTAGAGGTTTTGAGATGGTGTGAAAGGGCGTCCCGTAGGGACGCTATCTCTAATCAGTCGTAAAAATCAAAAAGATATTTCTCTTCATAATCTACAGCAAATTTCTGCAGGAAATCCAGATATTCCTCTTTGAAACTTTTTCGCTGATGATGTTCAGCCTGATTTAAAATATAGTTTCTTACTACTTCCTTCTGACTTCTAGAATATGAAAATATACCATAACCTTCTTGCCACGAAAAATGTCCAACAACCATTTTCTTTTCATTAATAAATTTCGTGGACTCAGTTTTTACAACTTTTACTAAATCAGGAATAGCTATTTGAAGATTTTTATAACTTAAAAGAATATGAATATGATCGGGATTGGCATAAATAGCTATTACCTTCTGACCTTTATTACGAAAAATCCCACAGATGTACTTTTCAAGTTCATCCTTAATTGCAGATACTATTTTAGTTTCCCTGCCTCTCGTGGCAAAAACCAGATGCAAATATATTTGCGAGTAGGTATTTGGCATTCTCAATATTTTATAACATCAGATTGCGCTCCTACGGAGCGCAAATTTATCAAATGATTATTTCTACACTGATGGTGTTCCTACGGAACACCAACGCGAATCCGTAGGATAAAATAATTTTAAACCCTTCTGTGCAACTCTTTACAAACCGAACTGCTCGAAATGATGCGTAAAATGTTTTCTGTGGAATAACTCCATCATTTCTTTGTTCAATGTTCCGAAACGCGGGTGGAAATGTTCGGCCTCGGGGTTTTCCCGGTAGTAGATCAGATATTCCTTCAGGGTTTGCATCAGGTTCTCTTTTGCCTGGGCAAGATTCTTAAATCTGAGGGCAGGTTTTTCGCCTTCTTTCAGCAATGGATACTGTGCGCCGGGTCTTATTTTCTGGTCGGTATAGATCCAGTCCTGCAGCTTTTCCATTTTCTCGGCCGGAATTTCGGGGAAGTCTGAAGGATCCAGTTTGCTGAATCCATTTCGCATCACTTCATCAAGGTGCTCTACCATCATCTGCGGTGTCATTTCGCCAAATTTCCTTTCAGTAGATTCTGTGAGGCCGTTCAGGCGCTTTAGAATTTCTTTCGCATTCAGCTCCATAAAAGGCGACTGTTTTGCAACAAGTGTAAGGATGGTAGCTACACATACGATTTCATCACGCTGATTCACCACTTCCACCAGCCATTTCACCACACCACTTGGTATGTTGCGGCCTTTTACACCTTTGTTTATTTTTTCTTTTGCAGTCAGATAAACCGTAATAGTATCTCCTGCGTACACCGGCTTAAAGAAACTGGCATTTTCCAGTCCGTAATTGGCAATCACCGGACCTTTTTTACCCGATACAAACAGACCCGCTGCCGCCGAAAGGATGAAATAGCCGTGCGCCACCGTTTTGTCGAATATAGTTCCGTTAAGGCTGGTGGCATCAGTGTGCGCGTAGAAATGATCCCAGGAAACATTGGAAAAATTGACAATATCAGCCTCAGTTACAGTGCGTCCGGCAGTTTCCAGGGAATCACCGATTTCAACCTCTTCGAAGAACTTACTGAAAGGATGTTTGTCTGAGAATTTTTGGGTTGCTCCCTGCTGATACACTTTTGTAATGGCCGTAAGCATATCCGGAGAGCCCTGAATAGCTGTTTTCTGAAGGAAGAAATGAAGACCGTTCAGTCCGCCCATCTCCTCACCGCCTCCTGCCCTGCCGGGACCACCGTGCATAAGTGTAGGCAGCGGCGAGCCGTGTCCGGTGCTTTCTTTGGCACTGTCGCGGTTCAGTACGAAGATACGACCATGCTGCGAGGCCATTCTCCAGGAAGTTTCAGCCACAAATTTTTCATCGTTGGAAACAATGGAACCTACCAAACTGCCTTTTCCACGCTTTGCCAATGCCGCAGCTTCTTCGGCATCGCGGTAAGGCATCAGTGTAGAAACAGGTCCGAACGCTTCTACATCGTGAGAGATATTCTTTTCAAAAGGTTTATCATTATAAAAGATCTTCGGACTCATAAAGGATCCCGATTCGTAGCTGGCATCCAGAAGTTCATGCTGTCCGTCATAGATCAGTTCGGTTTCGGCTTTCAGCAGATTTACATTTTTCAGAACTTCTTCATACTGCTGTTTTCCTACCAGTGAGCCCATGCGTGTTTCCCGGTTCAGCGGATTACCGATTTTAGTTTGATCCAGGGCTTTACCTAAAGCATTCTGTACTTCATCAACCAAATTCTCAGGCACCATAATTCGGCGGATCGCGGTACATTTCTGACCTGCCTTGGTGGTGATCTCATTGCGCACTTCCTTAATAAAGAGATCAAATTCCGGCGTGCCCGGCTTTGCATCCAAACCTAAGATGGAACAGTTGAGCGAGTCGGCTTCCATATTGAAGCGTACGGCATTGGTGGATACTGACGGAAGGGATTTAAGTTTCTTACCCGTTCTGGCCGATCCGGTGAACAGCACAGAGTCACCGTCCTGGACATAGTCCAGCATATTTCCGGGCTCACCGCATACCAGCTGAACCGCACCTTCGGGCAGAAGACCGCTTTCAATCATATCTGCAAACACCGCATTGGTAAGGTAGGATCCCGGTGTTGCCGGCTTTACAATACTTGGCACTCCGGCCAACAGTGAGGTGGAAAGTTTTTCCATCATACCCCAAACCGGAAAGTTATAGGCATTGATCTGAACCGAAACACCTTCGCTGGGCGTCAGGATGTGAGTTCCTAGGAAGGTTCCGTTGGCCGAAATCTTCTGGGTATCGCCGTCTACCCAAAACGGGGTGTTGGGCAACATCCTTTTTGCCAGACCGGAATAAGTGAAGAAGGTACCGAACCCCCCTTCAATATCCACCCAGGAGTCGGTGTGGGTGGCACCGGTTTTATAAGAAAGCTCATAATACTTTTTCTTTCTCTCCAACAGGTAAAGAGCCACCTTCTTCAGCATCTCGCCGCGGTCGTAAAAGGTCATGGACGACAGGTTTTTATAACCTACAGTTCTACCGTAGTCCAGGGCCTGCTGAAAATTAATACCGCCTGTATCGGCAACGGCTACCAATTCACCGTTTACAGCGTTGTATAATGGAATCTCTTCGCCGGAACCTTCTGTCCACTGGCCGTATATATAATTTTTTAGTTTCATTTTTGGTTAATTTATAATGATGAGGTTGGCAGAAAACATTCTACCATTTTATAATCTAATGTATTTGGAATTATAAATCTTAATATTGTTGAATTCTAAAAAGCGGGTCAATTTTTCCTTTTCATCCGGGAAAAAATAGGTTCTTCTTTTCTTACCGTTTTGCAGAATAAAATAAGCATGCTCGAAACGCACGACGTCTTTCTGAAAATTCACGGCCAGAATGTCGTTTTTCGCGAACCGGTCTCTAACATTCAGTTTTAAACTGAAAAAAACTATGGAGATTCCACACAAAAAAAGGAAATAAAAGTACAGTTTTTCAGAAGTAAATAACGGGCCTGTATTCATAATATTGGTAAGTGCAAACAATACCACTGACGTTCCTGCAATGATGGAAAACAATTTCTGATACTTTAAGCGGTCTTTGATGACCAGTTCATCACCATCAATTAGGATTGTTGAGTACATTAACTTAAGTTCCTTCATCTGGCAAAATATTTATATTCTATAAATCCGTCACTTTCTTTTCAATTTTATAAACTGTTCCCCGGAAAGAGGCTACCAAAACCTGCTCCTGATTCTTTATCGAAATGTCATAAATTCCTGTTTTCCGTGTATCTGAAATCAGTATACTCTCTGCTGTAAGGACATCGCCCATCCTGACCGCTTTTGTAAAGTTGATGACGCAGTTCAGCGCTACGGAAGCTTCGTTGGTATTGTTGCTGGAGAATGCGAGCGCAGAGTCGGCCAGGGAAAAGGTTATGCCGCCGTGTACGGTTTTCAGGCCGTTGATCATTTCGGCTTTAACCGGCATTTCCAGGAGGCAATACTTTTCGCGGACCTCCACCAGTTTAATTCCCATCCATTTTGAGAATTCGTCCTGGTTAAGCATATATTGTGCGGTTTCAAATGGAGTCATGTAGTTTAATGTGTCAGTGTAAAAGTTTAACAAATGTAAAAAGTAATTAACGGCGAACCTTTTTATTTAAGTCACTTTGCAGCTTAACTTTCCTTTGCTGGATGATAATATTCTGCAGTATCAGAACAATAAACATAAAGAGCAGCATGAACAGGTGCCGCGGAGTATCGGCCAATACCGAATTCAGCGTTTCCGTACTGAACCCGTCCCAAATAAACTGAAGCAAAAAAAACAGCAAGCCGAAAGTGATGGTTCCGCCCAGGCTTTTAAGAAGTATGTTCGTTATCATATCAATTCATTTTAGTAAGGTTCGTCATGGGTTTACAGTTTAGAAAGCAGCGGACTTTGTCTGTATCTTTCTTCCTGATAGGTTTCATACAGCCTCTGTAATGTAGCGCCCACATAGCGGTAGCCAATCTCGCTGCCCCAGGCCAGCAGGCCTTTCGGGTAATTAACGCCTTTCTGCATTGCAAGTTCAAGATCGGCATCGCTGGCGATTCCCAATCGTTTGGCTTCTACAGCTTCGTTGATGAGCATTGAAATAATTCTCATGAAAATCTCAGCATACAGGTTATCCTCTTTTACAGGTTCCGGTTTTACCGCACTTTCACTGTAATCATAAAATCCACGGCCTGTTTTGCGTCCGTGCAGTTTGGCTTCGCTCATTCGCTGCTGCAGTAGGCTCGGTTTGTATTTTGGATCAAAGAAATAATCGGCATAAACTGTTTTTGTTACCGAGAAATTAACATCAATTCCGATCAGGTCCATCAGTTCAAAAGGTCCCATCCGGAAATTACCTAAAGTTCTCATGGCATCATCCACCTGTTCGGGGGTGGCTATATTTTCCTCGACAATCCGCAATGCTTCCCCATAAAAAGGCCGGGCAATACGGTTTACTATGAAACCGGGAACATCTTTGGCGATGATGGGCTCTTTGCCCCAGGACTTCATCAGGTCATAAATTTGCTGAGGAAGTTCCTGCTCCGTAAGCAAGCCCGGAATCACCTCTACCAGCGGCATTATCGGTGCGGGATTAAAGAAATGAATACCGATAAACCTGGACGGCTTCTCCAACTCTGCCGAAAGCGATGTTATGGAAATTGAAGAGGTATTACTTGCGATCACACAGTTTTCTGAAACTGTTTGCTCCAGCTTACGAAAAACTTCTGTTTTGATCTCTTTGTTTTCAATAATGGCTTCAATCACAAGGTCACAATCCTTCAGTTCTGCAATTTCCCGGCAAAACTTTATCCTTCCGAATATATTTGCAGATTCCTCCTGTGAAATTTTAGTTTTTTCAACCAGCCTTGCCAGGGTCTTTTGCAAACCATTCAGCGATTTTTCAGTTTGTCCGAAGTTTGCGTCATAAAGAAAAACAGTGCTTCCCGCGGTAGCCGCTACCTGTGCAATACCGATTCCCATGGTGCCGGAACCAATTATTCCTATTTGTTTCATAAGACCTTAATGTAAAAAGATAGCTTTGAATCACCAAAACTATCTTGAAATGTTATAAAATTTAAACTATCTGCCTTTGTAAACAGGCTTCCTTTTTTCCGAAAATGCCAGTATTCCTTCACGGAAGTCTTCTGTGGCCGAGGCAGCGGACTGGTACCTGCTTTCAATATCCAGTTGCTCCTTCAGGCTGTTATCATAAGACTTGCGTAATGCCCTCTTTGTTAAAGAAAGTGCTGTGGTGGGCTGGTTGGTGATGGTTTCCAGCATTTCCATGGCTTTCGCTTCAAATTCAGCTTCGGGCCATACTTCGGCTACCATTCCGAGTCGGTGTGCTTCTTCCGCACCAAGTTTCTTTCCGGTATAAGCCAGATAATGAGCCATCTGTCTGCCCAGAACTTTCTGCAGAAAATACGTGCCTCCGGTGTCCGGAATAAGACCTATGTTTGAGAATGCCTGGGAAAAATAAGCGCTGTCTGATACCACTGAGAAGTCACAGATCAGTGCCAGCATAGCACCAGCTCCCACAGCAGGACCGTTCACCAGGGAAATAACCGGCTTCCGTGCATATGCGATGGACATCACCAGTGGATTATAATAATCCAGTACGATGCGTTCCACTTCACGGGGAACATTTACCTCAGGATCCATAAAATCAATGGCTGCCAGGTTCTGACCTGAAGAAAAAGCTTTTCCGCGACCTGCTATTGCGATGCAGCGTGTATCTTCATCCTTGTTATAAAACTCAACAAAATCACGCAATTCTGCCAAAAGTGGCTTGGTAAGCGCATTCATGGTTTCCGGCTGGTTCAGGTAGGCGATCTTTAACCGGCCTCCAAAATGAGATTCCACATCAAATTGTGAATAGATATACATAGTCTGTTTTTTTATTTCCTTAAAGATACTAAGATTTAGTGACATTTAAAATAGTCAAAGGGCTCCAGACAGTCGTTACACTGGTAACTTGCCTTGCACAGTGTGGAACCGAAACGGCTGATCTGCGCCGTGTTGGTGGATCCACAGCGTGGACATTTCTTGGGAATGTCCAGATGATCTTTATCAGCGCCTTTTTCAGGTGGCGTGATTCCATAGGCACGCAGTTTCTCACGCGCTTCATCAGTCATCCAGTCAGTGGTCCAGATAGGTGAGATCTTTGTAATAACTTTCGCAGTTATACCTCTTTCACGAAACAGCTTAATAATATCTTCTTCAATATTGAACATGGCCGGACATGCGGAATAAGTGGGCGTGATTACAACTTCCACCTCATCTTCAGCGGTCATCTTTGCCTCCCGCACAATACCGAGTTCCACGATATTGATCACCGGGATTTCCGGATCCGGAATTTCAGCTAATATTTCCAGTAAATTCTGCATACTTTATTTCCGGTTCACTTATTTTAAAGGACCCGGCTTAAGAGGTTTTATTCTGTTGAATATTCAACCGAACACTTTACCAGGTACAGTTGGGATAGGTACGCTGCATGTATTGCAGTTCGCAGAGGATAAACCCGAAATACTCGGTATGGTATCCGGTGCGCGAGCCTTTCTGCATAAAAGTGCTTTCAGGAATCTGAATCCCAAAATTGGCAAAGTCTTCGGTTACTGCAGCCATCCATATTTCATGCAGAATCTTTGAATCCGGCACAGTTTCAGTAGCTATGAGATCTTGCTCGCCCGGTGTTTCCGCAAACATTCCCTGAGTGTATTCCCAAAGATTTGCCACGGCTTCAGCCAAACGCGCTCTGCTTTCTTCCGTGCCGCCGGCAAACATCTTCACCCACGTTGATGAATGGGTGTAATGGTATTTCACTTCTTTCAAGGATTTTTCGGCAATGGCTGCCAACTGAGCGTCAGGGCTTTTCATCAGTTCCGTGTACAGCAACTTCTGATATAATGCAAAGAAGTATACTTTCAGGATGGTATTGGCATAATCGTCGTTCGGAAGTTCGGAAAGCTGGCAGTTCAGGTACTCCTTCTCAAGCCTAAGAAACGCCAGGTCATCTTCGGTACGGTTTTCACCCTGAAGTTGCGCGGCATATTTGAAAAAATTGCTGCTTTGTCCCAGATAGTCCAGTGCGATATTGGTGAGGGCAATATCTTCTTCCAGATAAGGTCCCTGCCCGCAAAGTTCGCCCAGACGCTGTCCGAAAATAAGGGTATCATCGGCCAGTTTTATGGTATAGTTGTAAAGTGGATTCATTGGTATAGATTTCAGAATTCAGACCTCAGATTTCAGACATCAGAATATAAAGACACACGGTCTAAAATCTGATATCTGGTGTCTGATGTCTCACCTCTGTTTTACATATTTTTCACATCGTTCGGGATGGTATAGAAGGTTGGATGACGGTATAGTTTGTCATCAGCGGGGTCAAAGAAAGCTTCCTTGTCCACACCTTCGGAGGTCACCATATATTTGCTGGGTACCACCCAGATAGAAGTGCCCTCCATCCTGCGGGTATAAACATCCCTGGCATTCTGCAGTGCCATTTCGGCCGTCGGTGCCTGCACGGTTCCTGCATGTTTGTGTGAAAGTCCCGGTTTGGTCTGGATAAAGACCTCCCACATTTCTAAATTGCTCATTATTCAATCGTAATTTTAATCGTTCTGCTGACTGTATCTTCAGCTTACTTTTCTTTTTTCCTCATTTGCGGCATAGGCCATAGCTGCTTCTTTAACCCAGGCGTGCTCACGCTGCGCTTTTCTTTTTGTTTCCAAACGCTTACGGTTACATGGGCCGTTGCCTTTCAGCACTTCCATGAATTCATCCCACGGAAGTTCGCCGAAATCATAATGCTGAGTTTCCTCGTTCCACTTCAGGTTTTCATCCGGGATCTTAAGACCCAAAAATTCCGCCTGACCTACTGTAACATCAACAAAACGCTGTCTCAAAGCATCATTACTCTCACGCTTCACACGGTAATTCATGGATTTCTGAGAGTTTGGTGAGGCATCGTCATTAGGTCCGAACATCATCAGTGCCGGCCACCAGAAGCGGTTCAACGCTTCCTGTGCCAGGTCTTTCTGCTCTTTGGTACCGCGGCATAATGTCATCAGGATTTCATAACCCTGTCTTTGGT
>JAEWIR010000021.1 GCA_023386965.1 Bacteroidota bacterium | reverse complement strand
GTATACACCAGCCGTTTTTCTTCACGCTGTCCAGCACTACCCTTTTCACACGCGTAAGATCCCGAAGACTGTGAATATCGTCCATACCAAGATGGTCTTCCTTAATATTGGTCAGTACGCCAATATCTGCCTGGCTGTAGCCCAGTCCGGAACGAAGGATTCCTCCCCGTGCGGTCTCCAGTACCGCAAATTCCACAGTCGGATCCTTGAGGATGAATTCTGCAGACATCGGGCCGGTGGTATCCCCTTTGGCAAGCATGGTGTTCTGGATATAAATACCGTCTGATGTGGTAAAACCTACACGGTATCCGTTATTTTTTACAATATGTGAGATAAGTCGGGTAGTAGTTGTCTTACCGTTGGTACCTGTAACCGAAATAATAGGAATGGTGAATGGTTTCCCCGGTGGATAAAGCATATCGACCACAGGAGCGGCCACATTCCTCGGCAAACCTTCGCTGGGTGCCAGGTGCATACGGAAACCCGGTGCAGCATTAACTTCCAGGATCGCTCCCCCACTTTCCTTAAGTGGCTGGGTAAGGTTTTCGGCCATGATATCAATTCCGCAAACATCCAGTCCAATAATTTTGGACACCCGTTCGCACATGGTGATATTTTCCGGATGAACCATATCTGTTACATCAATGGAGGTACCACCCGTAGAAAGATTAGCGGTAGACTTCAGATAAACGATCTCCCCTTTCTGCGGTATTGTTTCAGGCGTATAGCTCAATTTGCTTAGCAACTCGGAAGTGTCTTTATCAATGGATATTTCTGTCAGTACATTTTCGTGTCCATAGCCCCGGCGCGGATCCTGATTCTCCCTGTCAATCAGTTCGGAAATATTCAGCTCACCATCTCCTACCACATGGGCAGGAACCCGTCTTGCTGCTGCAACCATTTTATGGTTGATCACCAGTATCCTGAAATCAAAACCCGTAATATATTTTTCAACAATCACTTTCTCTGAAACAGTTTTGGCGTGCTCCAGACCCAAAACCGCTGTTTCCCAGTCGCGTACATTAATGGACTGTCCACGGCCATGGTTTCCGGAGAGTGGTTTCAGAACTATAGGGTAACCTATTTTATCTATGATTTTCTTTAAATCCTCCACCTGTACGGCAATATCTCCTGACGGTACCGGTATGGCAGCTTCTTCAAGCATTTTCTTGGTAGCCTCCTTATTACAGGCAATCTCCACTGCTATGGAACTGGTTTTTCCCGTAACCGTAGCCTGGAACCTCTGCTGATTTACGCCATAACCCAACTGAACCAGTGAATTTCTGCCGAGTCTGATCCAGGGAATTCGTCTTGAAACTGCCTCTTCGACTATACTTCCGGTAGACGGACCAAGACGGACGCGCTCGCGTATTTCACGAAGACTCTGAATACATGCTTCAAGGTCATATTCCGTACCGGCAACCAAAGCTTCGGCAATTTTCACAGATTCTTCAGCTGCAAATAGGCCGGCACTTTCTTCAAGATAACTGAAAACCACATTGTAAATACCGGGGGTCTTTGTCTCCCGCGTCCTGCCGAATCCGGTGTTCATACCTGCCAGGGTCTGTATTTCGAGCGCGATATGTTCTATGACGTGCCCCATCCACGTACCCATTTCAATACGGTGAAAAAAGCCTCCCTCATGACCTTCCGAACATCTGTGGGTAAACAGGGATGGCATAAGTTTTTCAATACGTTCCCGGAATCCCGGAATTTTATTGGTTGGAAAATTTTCAAGCTCCTCCAGATTTAGGCGCATCTGTATCAGTTTTTTGCGGCGGATACTCCAGATGTTTGGTCCGCGAAGGGCCTGTATTTTTTCGATTTTCATGTGTAATAACGCTAACGTTTATTTATTTTTGAATGCTTTCAATATCAAAGATAATTGAAATCATTGAAAACTGGCGCGGCCGGGTGAAATTTTTGCGGATTTAGGGGCTACTGCACAAGGTGCTCCATTGTCTGGCAAAAAGTAACCAGAAAAAAACAATTAGCGTTCAGTGGGTATGAATTGCTGCATTAGCAACGCAGCAGCTATAATTTATTTAAATTTGCAAGGTATGAAGCCTGTAGGAAAATTAATGATCATCGGCGGAGCGGTGAATAAAGGAAGTTTCACCGAGACGGAGTATGAGAACAGTGCAGAGAAAAACCTGAACTTCTTTGAGCGGGGTATCCTTCGAAAGATCATCAATGAAAGTAAAAATAAAGAAGAATCTGTAATAGAGGTCATCACCACTGCATCACAGATTCCTCAGATCGTAGGCCCTGAATATAAAAAAGCTTTCGAGTTTTTAGGAGCCAAACATGTAAATATACTTGACATCCAGACGCGCGAGCAAGCCAATTCTGATGCGATTGTTGCCCGTGCCAATAATGCTGATGTGGTAATGTTCACGGGTGGAGACCAGCTTCGTCTGACTTCAATATTAGGTGGTACGCGATTCCATGAAGCCATCCTGATAAAGTACCAGGAGACCGATTTCCTGTATTGCGGGACTTCTGCCGGCGCAGCCGCAGCCTCCGAAAATATGATCTATCAGGGTTCCAGCAGTGAAGCCCTGCTGAAGGGCGAAATAAAAACTACGCAGGGTCTTGGTTTCATAGACAATGTAATAGTTGATACTCATTTTGTACAGCGCGGAAGGATAGGCCGGCTTTTTCAGGCAGTTGTGAGCAACCCGCGGACCCTCGGTATCGGACTTGGAGAAGATACCGGCCTCTTCATTAAGGACGACTGTATGACTGCGGTTGGTTCCGGGCTTGTAATACTGGTGGATGGACGCTTTATTAAAGATACCAACCTTACGAACGTCAATCTGGGCGAACCTGTTTCGATAGATAATCTAATCGTTCACGTAATGTCGGTAAACGACAGGTTTAACCTGAAGACCAAGGAACTTACCATAGAAAACACTCAATACAGTCCAATACCCACCTTAAACGGAAAATAGTATTTCCTTCTAAAACGTATCATTAATGAAGATAATAATACATGGTGGCTTCTTCTCGGAAAGCAGCCAGACAGCTGAAACGAAAATTGCCAAGCAGCAGTCGCTTAAAAGGATAATTGACCGCAGTTGGGACTATCTGAAGGAGCATACAGCTGCGGAAACGGTCGTGTTTGCAGTTTCACTTTTGGAAGACGATGAACTCTTTAATGCCGGCACCGGCTCACAAATCCAGAGCGACGGAAAGATAAGGATGAGTGCATCCCTAATGAACGGTGAAACACAAAAGTTTTCGGGTGTCATCAACATTGAATCTGTAAAAAATCCGATAAAGGTCGCCGAACTTCTGAAAGACGAAGATGACCGTGTCCTGGGAGGGGAAGGTGCAAAGATTTACGCAGCCAAACATGGGATTGAGGATTATTCTACTGAAATACCGCAGCGGCGCGCGGAATATGAGGAGAAACTCAGGAATGGCGGTTTGGGTACTGTAGGCTGCGTTGTCCTGGATAAAGACGGAAAGCTGGCAGCAGCAACGTCAACAGGTGGCAAAGGATTTGAGCTGGTGGGCAGAATTTCAGATTCAGCCACGGTAGCTGGCAATTACGCCAACCGTTATTGTGCAGTGAGCTGTACAGGAGTTGGCGAAGATATCGTAAGCAATGCCACGGCTGCAAAAATTGTTACCCGGGTAAGCGATGGCCAACCAGTGAAAGAAGCATTCAGGAAAACATTCGCTGAGCTGGCGGAAATTGACGGCTTCGCAGGTGCTATCGGAATAGATAGGCATGGAAATATCCATTTTCAGGAGAGCCACCCCATCATGGTATTTGCTGCGTATGACGGAGAAAAACACATAATGTTTAACTAAAGATCCTGCAGGAATTAATTGTTTTTAATTAAATAGTTTTTAATATAAATTTAAGACAGTGTACACTCCCTTTGGCACAGAATTTACAGTCAGTAGTGTAACATTTATTATTAACAAACAAATATTAAAACTATGAGCACTAGAAGAAATGGATTATTGGCACTGCTTGGACTTGGAGCATTTGCTTTCTGGAAATACAAAAACTCTACACCGGAAGAGCAGCAGGCAGTTAAGGATAAATTCAACACTGCTAAGGATAACTTAGGGAAGTTGGGGAACGATTTGAAGAGCAAGGCTTCTGACATGGCTTCTCAGGTACAAAGCAAGGCCGGTGAATTTGCAAACAAAGCCGAAAATAAAGCTGAAGATGTAAGGTCTGATGTAAACAGCAGCAACCTTTAAGAATTTAATTCAGAGAAAATTATGACTGTCTTCATTTGAAGGCAGTTTTTTTATGGCTGTTAGTAAAAAACGTGGGGAACTTTCTGCCCAAACTGCGGAATTCTGTATTTGCCGGGCTCGAATTCTTCATTGTGCCTGAAGCAGGGATATGGTGACCAGTCATATTCCTTGAAGGTAGAAACTTGAAGACCATTGTTCAGAAGTGCGCTTAAAACTTCTGAAGTAGGATGATTCCACGTAACGGATTTCTGATGAAGGGCTGCAGACTGATCCGCGTAGGTTCCCTGTTCGTACTCCACAATGGTTTCCGTATTAAAATAACTGTATTTGATGTGCGTAAAATCATCATCGAACATCCAAATGAAAGGATGGAACTCTACAAAGATGAGTTTACCGCCGGGTTTCAGGAAATGGGAGATAACGCCTGCCCATTTGTCAAGGTCCGGTAACCAACCTATAGTTCCGTAGCTGGTATATACGATATCAAATTTTCTGTTCAGGACATTTGGTAACTCATATAAATCTGAGGTTACAAATTCAGTATCGGTTCCTGCTCTTATTGAAAGGTCGCGCGCTGCTTCAATAGCCCTGTCCGAAAGATCGGCTCCTGTCACTTGTGCACCCATGCGGGAAAGTGAAATAGAATCCTGTCCGAAATGGCACTGTAGATGAAGGATTTCCTTATCTTTCAGCTCACCTAAAATTTCAAGCTCTATTGAATTGAGGGAGGTCCGGCCTGCCAGGAACTCATCCACAAAATAAAAGTCTGATTTAAGATGATGCTCCACCTTAGCATTCCAGGTATTTCGGTTGATATTGAGATAATTTTCCATCTTTTAGTGCTGTTCTTGTTCCGCCATCAACCCTTCTGCTTTGAAATCCGTTGCTTTTAGGTAAGGAATTCCTGAAGAATAAGCGTTTGCTGCTCTCCATTTTTCAGATCTTTAACCGTGATTTTACTGCCGGCAATTTCTTCGCCACCATAGAAAACGAGCATTGGGATACCTTTCTTTTCGGCGTAGGTAAACTGTTTCTTAAGTTTGGCTGCTTCGGGGTAGAGCTCAGCAGATATGCCTTTCAGCCGGAGTTGGGCTATCACTTTTAATGCTTCCAGGGCCTCCGATTCACCATAGTTGGCAAAAAGATAATGTACGCCTGTATGATCATCAGCCGCGAACAGGTTCAGTTCTTCCATCACCAGATAAATACGGTCCAGGCCGAACGAAATACCTATTCCCGGAATATTTTTTACGCCAAAAACTTCTGTTAGGTTATCATATCTGCCACCACCCCCGATGGAGCCCATTTCCACACCGTTGGCTTTCACTTCGAAAATAGCTCCGGTATAGTAATCAAGGCCACGGGCAAGCGTAATGTCAAATTTTAACTGTGCTGACCCAATACCCAGCTCAAGACATCTGGTAAGGACAAACTCCAGTTCCTCCACTCCTTTGAGTCCCGATTCAATTCCTTCAAATTTTGTTTTCAATTGCTGAACATTCTGCAGAGCATCATCACTTTGTGCGAACAGGAAATCCAGTTTATCTATGGACGCCTGACTAATATTCTTCTGGAGAAGCTCTTTTACGACACCCTCCTTCCCTATCTTGTCCAGTTTGTCCAGGGCAACCGTAAAATCTATCAGCTGTTCTGCGATACCGGCATATTCCGCAAGTCCGGTTAGAACCTTGCGGTTGTTCAGGTGTACGGTTACGGGAATCTGAAGCTCTGAAAAAGACTTCAGATACAGTTGCACCAGTTCAACTTCCTGCCAAAGGCTCTCGGAACCCACAACGTCGGCATCGCACTGATAAAACTCCCTGAACCGTCCTTTCTGTGGCCTGTCCGCCCGCCATACCGGCTGGATTTGGTAACGTTTAAATGGGAACACCATCTGACCGTGGTTCATGGCCACATACCGTGCAAATGGTACGGTAAGGTCGTATCGCAGGGCTTTTTCAGAGATTTGTGAAATAAGTTTCTGCGAATTCTTTGTATTCCAGTCTTCCTGCCTGGTTTTTGAGGCATAATCTCCCGAGTTCAGGATCTTAAAGATCAGACGGTCCCCTTCTTCCCCGTATTTGCCTGTCAGCGTGGAAAGGTTTTCAAAACTAGGTGTTTCCAGCGGCTGGAAGCCGAAAAGTTCAAAATTATTCTGAAGTGTATTGATAATCTGTCTTCTTCTTATCACTTCTCCGGCGCTGAAATCGCGGGTTCCTTTCGCTAAACTTGGCTTCATTATTAATCTTTAGGTTATCGGGAGTGGAAACCTCCTGTTTCCAAATGCAAAAATAATGATTTGCTAAGGACTGGCAGGTTGTTCGCTGAAAATATGCTCAGAAAATGAATGGCTGGAAGCTAAATTGATTTCACGGTCAGATCATCTCAACCAGACTGATAATTTCCTCGCCGTAATTTTCGATCTTATGTTTGCCGAAACCTTTGATGTCCTGAAGCTCTTCCTTTTTGGCAGGTTTGTATTTGGCAATAGAAAGGAGCTCCTTATTGGTCGCGATAAAATAGGACGGCAGCTTTTGGTCTTTGGCCTTTTCATTCCGCCATAAGCGAAGGGCATCCAGTATTTTCACTTCATCCGGATTGAGTTCATCTTCCTTCGGCGCACTGTATTTTTTGCCTGGTTCTTCATTCAATATGGGCTTTTTTTCCTCAAAATAAAGGATTACTGACCAACACTCCGATTCCTTTATAAAAGCGGACTCGAACTTCAGGATTTGGTGCTCTGCCAGGAACTTATCCAACTTCTGCTGATCGGCGCGGATGAAGGCATCGTCAATCCGGACCTTTAAAACTTTAACTTTCATGATTTGGTGTTTTTGTGGATTTTTTACTTGAAATAGATAGTGAAGCCGGACCACACCTCCGTCATCCGGCTTCACAACTTTTTATTTACTTCCCAGTAGCAGGAGTTCTTCAACACGTATCTCGGTGATGTACACTTTTTGACCGTCTTTTTCATAGGAACGGTACATGAGCTTGCCTTCTACCGCGATTTCCTTACCCTTCTGTACGTATTTCTGCATAATCTCGGCGGTTTTACCAAAGGCTACCAATGAATGCCATTGGGTCTCCTCTACTTTCTCGCCCATGGCGTTGGTGTAAAAATCGTTGGTTGCGAGCGATACACTGGCTTTCATTCCTTTTTCAAAGTTGATAACTTCTACTTCTTTTCCTGTGTGACCGATAAGGGTTACTCTGTTTCTTAGTGACATGACTTTAAAATTTAATTGTTAGACTTAGATAAGAGACTCACTGTTATTCTCAAATCTCTGCTGCAAAGATTCAACGGTGCGGAAAATTTATTCGGTTAAAAAATATTTATTATCATTTGTAGTCGTTTGTAAACGGATAAGGTATTATTTTACAGTCTCTTAATTAAACTATTATTTTTGTAATTGTGAATGCTTTTTTTTATTTCTATCCGTAATTTCCGCAAAAGTCAGGCGGTTCACCCCATAAGTTCAGTCCTTATTATCTCATTATTTTCCGTAACTTTCACCTTTAAATTTTAAAATAATTAACCGCCGAAATGTTAGAAGCACACCAGGTTAAAAAGTCGTATGATGCGGGACGGAAGACCGCACTGCAGGACTTCAGCATCAATGTTCCCACAGGCAGTATCTACGGACTGCTGGGCCCCAACGGAGCCGGAAAAACCACCTTCATCCGGATCATCAACCAAATTACCCAGGCCGACAGCGGTGAGGTTTTCATCAACGGTGAAAAACTGAATCCAGGTCATATCCGCGATATCGGCTACATGCCCGAAGAGCGCGGACTCTATAAGAATATGACTGTGGGCGACCAACTTCTTTACTTTGGCGAACTCAAAGGAATGAGCAAGAGCGAGGCCCTGCATGAGGCCAAATACTGGTTCGAGCAGCTGAATATAGATCAGTGGTGGAAAAAAAAGCTCAGCGAACTCTCCAAAGGGATGGCACAGAAGATACAGTTCGTGGTTACCGTACTGCATAAACCAAAACTCTTAATTCTGGACGAACCCTTTTCGGGATTCGACCCTGTGAACGCAAATCTTATCAAGGACCAGATACTGGCTCTAAAGGAACGGGGCACCACCATTATCCTTTCCACTCACCGGATGGAAAGCGTCGAAGAAATGTGCGACTTTGTAGCCTTGATCAATAATTCAAGAAAGATCCTGGACGGAAAAGTTTTTGATGTTCGCGAACAGTTCAAGAAAAACATTTTTGGGGTCACACTTTCGGACGTAGACCAGCAACAGTTTGAAAATTTCCGCAACATTCATGAAATCAGCCATTTCACTACAGCAAATGAACTTGTTTCCTTTGACATCAGTAATACCGGTAATCAGAATCATCTTATTTCTGAACTGGTTGGAATTGGCAAAATACGCTCCTTTGACGAAAAGATTCCGAGTATGAATGAAGTCTTCATTACCGCTGTGCGCGATGCTTACGCCGCACCTGAACCGGTTACTTCCATTAATAATTAAGACTGCATTACATTCCACATGAAGAATATATTTTTGATCACTAAACGTGAATACCTGACGCAGGTAAAAAAGAAATCCTTTATCATCCTCACCATTCTGGCCCCGATTATTATGATTGCATTCGGCGCTTTTATCGCCGTGATGCTGAAGGCCAATGAAACCCAGTATACCGTTAATGTTATTGACAAAGGCGGACTCTTCGCCGGCAAGCTGAAATCGGATGATAAGCTGAAATATGTTTATGTAAATCCCGCGTCTGAAAACCAGTTGGTAAACAGCTTGAAAGACATGGAGGAAACCAATGGCCTGCTGGTCCTGGCGCCCCTGCAGGATAACAGGTTCGATATGCTGGAAAAGAATTCCAAACTGCTAGTGAATGATAAGATTGGCTTTGAGACCAAACAGCGGATTGTGGAAGACTTATCGGAGGTTTTACGTCAGGCCAAGATCAAGCAGCTGAATATCAATGAAGAACAGATCGTTCAGCTTGATAAGAATTTTGAACTTAAGAGCAGCAATGTAAACGATAAAAGCCAGGTAGATACCGACCTGGATTTCGGTGTGAAGTATGGTCTCGGGATGGTGCTGATGTATGCCGTGTTTATGTTCATCATCATTTACGGTGTACGTGTTATGCGTTCCGTACTGGAAGAAAAGAACAACCGTGTGGTTGAAATCCTGATTTCATCAGTGAAACCCTTTGAGCTGATGATGGGCAAGATTCTGGGAGTTACCCTGGTCGCCCTTACCCAGTTCAGTGTGTGGATTACGATGGCTATTTTAGGAGCGGTATTCCTGAATACCGGATTTTCTGCCATGAAGGATAATCTGCCTGCCGGAAGTGAACAGGTGGTGGAGAAAGTGGATTTTGCCCAAATCGCGGGTGAAGTTTCGCATATTTTGCTGGAGATGAATGTACCGGTGGTGATCGCCGTGTTTCTGTTTTTCTTCCTTTTCGGTTACATCTTTTACAGTTCCATGTATGCGGCAATCGGTTCGGCGGTAGATAATGAGACCGAGACACAGCAATTCACCCTGTTTGCGATTATACCGCTGATGGTGGGCATGTATGGCAGCATCACCATCATTAATAACCCGAATGGTCCGCTTGGTTTTTGGCTTTCCATTATTCCGTTTACCTCGCCGGTAGCTATGGTAGCACGTATTC
>JAEWIR010000031.1 GCA_023386965.1 Bacteroidota bacterium | reverse complement strand
AATTCAAAGCTCTTACGGAAAGGTCCATATCGGCAAGTTTGGATTTAAGAAGCTGTCTTGTATGTAAAGTTTCTTCGTCATACTGAATTGATGCTTTTACGGCTTCCGTTTCCAGGGTAATCCTTTCGTCGGAGAACAGCATAAAGTGATAGATCAAAATCTTGGAAGCTTCAGTT
The DNA here is from genome assembly GCA_023386965.1 of Bacteroidota bacterium. Taxonomy (GTDB): domain Bacteria; phylum Bacteroidota; class Bacteroidia; order Flavobacteriales; family Weeksellaceae; genus Marnyiella. The sequence continues at coordinate 45,568 of JAEWIR010000031.1, read as the reverse complement.
AAAGCATTCTGCGGAGTAATGGAACCATCGGTTTCAATATCAAGTATCAGTTTTTCGTAGTCTGTTTTTTGCTCAACACGATAGTTTTCAATTGCATACTTCACCTTCTTGATAGGAGTAAAGATAGAATCGATGGCTATGGTTCCCAAAGGAGCTGTGCCGGATTTGTTCTGTTCGGAAGGAACATAACCTCTACCCTTTTCAATATTGAAAGTAATCTCGAAGTTTACGTCCTCGTTCATATTACAGATCACAAGATCGGGATTCAGAACTTCGAATCCGTTCATGGATTTACCAAGATCTGCACCTGTAACAACTGACTGTCCGGAAACTTTAGCAACTACCTGCTCAGCGGTCTGATTTTCTCCAAGAGCCTTCAGGCGCAGTTGCTTCAGATTCAGAATAATTTCTGTAACATCTTCAATAACACCGGGAATTGTTGAAAACTCGTGCTCTACCCCTTCTATTTTGATTGAAGAAATAGCATATCCTTCCAGAGAAGAAAGCAAAACTCTTCTCAAAGCATTACCGATCGTAAGTCCGAAACCCGACTCAAGAGGTCTGAATTCAAACTGACCTTTAAAATCGTCGGAGCTTAATAGAATTACTTTATCGGGTTTTATGAATTGTAAAATTGCCATATTATTGGTTGAGCAAAGATTGGATTATAATTATTATTTGTTGTAAAGCTCGACGATAAGCTGCTCTTTGATGTCTTCAGGAATCTGAATTCTCTCAGGAGCTGAAAGGAAAGTACTTTCCTTTTTCTCATCGTTAAACTGCAACCATTCGTAGTTTGCTTTAGATGCCAAAGCATCTGCAATAATTTCCAGAGATTTGGATTTTTCTCTGATTGCTACCACATCACCTGCCTTAAGGATATAAGAAGGAATGTTTACCAGCTCACCATTCACGGTTACGTGTCTGTGTGATACCAACTGTCTTGCGCCGGCTCTGGTTTTAGCGAAACCAATTCTGTAAACTACGTTGTCCAATCTTGATTCGCAAAGTTGTAAAAGGATTTCACCTGTTACCCCTTTTGCTCTTGTCGCTCTGTCAAAAAGGTTTGAGAACTGTCTTTCCAGGATACCGTAAGTATATTTAGCTTTCTGCTTTTCCATAAGCTGAACTGCATACTCAGATTTTTTGGCATTTCTCCTTCTGTTAGGTCCATGCTGTCCCGGTGGTTGGTTTTTTCTTCTTTCGAAGCTTTTGTCGTCACCATAGATAGCGGCGCCGAACTTTCTTGCAATCTTGGTTTTAGGTCCAATATATCTTGCCATATTTTTTTAGATTTTAGATTATAGATTCTGGATTTTGGATTATTAAAGGAAATGATCCTTAAAATCAAACTCCAAAATGTAAAGTGTATAAATTATACTCTTCTTCTTTTAGGAGGTCTGCAACCGTTATGTGGCATTGGAGTTACATCTACAATCTCACTAACTTCAATTCCGGAATTGTGAATCGTTCTGATGGCAGATTCTCTACCCTGACCAGGACCTTTTACGAACACCTTTACTCTTCTGAGTCCCGCTTCGTGGGCTACAGCAGCGCAGTTTTCTGCAGCCATCTGAGCTGCAAACGGAGTGTTTTTCTTAGAACCTCTGAAACCCATTTTACCGGCAGAAGCCCAAGAGATCACCTCTCCGGCTTTATTTGTTAAAGAAATAATAATATTATTGAAAGACGCCTGGATGTGTGCTTCACCAATGGCCTCTACCTTTACTTTTCTTTTCTTAACTACTTTATTTTGTTTTGCCATAATTCTAACGATTATTTACTTGCCTTTTTCTTATTAGCAACAGTTTTTCTTCTTCCTTTACGGGTTCTAGAATTGTTTTTCGTTCTTTGGCCTCTTAAAGGTAATCCGAGTCTGTGACGTATTCCTCGTTGGCACCCAATGTCCATCAATCGCTTGATGTTCAGTTGCACTTCAGAACGCAGTTCACCTTCAACCTTAATGTTTTCGGTGATGTAGTTTCTGATTGCGGCCAATTCATCGTCATTCCATTCGTTGACTTTTTTGTCTTCGCTGATACCGGCATTCTTAAGGATTTCTGAAGAAGTGCTTCTTCCGATCCCATAGATGTAAGTTAAACCGATAACTCCTCTTTTGTTTTTTGGTAAATCAATACCGGAAATTCTCGCCATAATTTAATTTTAGCCTTGTCTTTGTTTAAATTTTGGGTTTTTCTTGTTGATTACAAACAGAACGCCCTTACGACGAACAATCTTGCAATCAGCACTTCTTTTTTTAATAGATGCTCTAACTTTCATTTGATTTTGCTTTATGCTTATGGCAATTGGCTTTAGGCTAATTGCAATTGTTATAAAAAGTTACAAACGCCAGACACTTAGTATCTGAACGTGATTCTTCCCTTTGATAAATCATAGGGAGACATTTCAAGCTTTACCTTATCGCCGGGCAGCAGCTTGATATAGTGCATTCTCATTTTACCGGAAATATGGGCAATTAAAATATGCCCATTTTCCAATTCCACACGGAACTGCGCATTCGAAAGTGCTTCCGTAATTACGCCGTCCTGTTCAATATGTTTTTGCTTAGCCATTTATACTATTGGATGTTTGATGACCTTGATAATTTAGACTGCATCAAACCGTCATAATGGTGGTTCAACAGATAAGTATTGATTTGCTGTACCGTATCCAGGATAACACCCACCATAATTAAAAGCGAGGTTCCCCCGAAAAACAGGGCAAAATTCTGCGTCTCCACCAACCATCCGAACACTAGTGCCGGAAGGACTGCAAAAATAGCTAAAAATATTGAACCTGGCAATGTTAATTTTGATAAAATATCATCCAGATAATCAGAGGTTTCCTTACCCGGTCTCACCTTAGGAATAAGCCCTCCGTTGCGCTTAAGATCGTCGGCCATCTGGTTTACCGGAATCGTAATTGCCGTGTAAAAGAAGGTGAAGATAATAATAAGCAATGCAAAGAGAACATTATACTGCCAGCTGAAAACGTTCTGGAAGCCTGCAAAAAAGGTATTGCTGTCGTCCAGTTTTACCAACAGTCCCGGTACAAACATCAACGCCTGCGCGAAGATGATTGGCATTACACCTGCCGCGTTCACCTTAAGCGGGATCCATTGTCTGGCACCCTGCATCAGGTTTTTGTTTACACCGCCTCGTGCCTGAGCACGGCTCACGTACTGAATAGGAATCTTACGTACTGCTACAGACAGGATAATAGCAAGCAATACCACCAGCATCCAGAACAGCACTTCAACCAGGATCAGGATGGTTCCAGAACCGCCTTTACCTGTTTGCGTAACGTATTCCTGTACGAATGCCTGCGGCAAACCGGCAAGAATACCCACCATAATCAGGATAGAGATACCGTTTCCGATACCTTTGTCCGTAATCTTCTCGCCCAGCCACATAGCAAATACAGAACCCGCTACCAGGATAACAATACTCGGCAGCCAAAACATCACGGATTCCGGATGGATATAGTAGGCAGCAGAAAACTGCGAATAAGGCAGGAACATCTGTGTAATTGAGGTAAGGTACGAGGGTGCCTGCACCAGACATACCGCGATGGTTAACCATCTGGTGATCTGATTAAGGGTGTTACGGCCGGACTCCCCATCCTTCTGAAGTTTCTGAAGGTAAGGGATGGCCATACCCATCAACTGCACGATAATCGAGGCAGAGATATAGGGCATGATCCCGAGGGCCATAACCGAGGCATTGGCAAATGCACCTCCTGTAAATGACGAAAGCAAACCAAGAAGACCTGCTCCCTGGTTGTTTCCGCCCTGACTTTTGTAATGATCCAATAAGTTCCCAACTTCGGACAGGTTAATGGCCGGCAGGGAAATAAAGGTTGCGAATCTATACACTAGGACCATTCCTAAAGTAAATAAGATTTTATCCCTAAGTTCCTTTAGACTCCAAATGTTTTTAAGTGTTTGTATAAATCCTTTCATTATGTTATTTATAGAGTAATTGCTTTACCTCCTGCTTTAGCAATAAGCTCTTCAGCAGATTTTGTGAATTTATCTGCAGAGATTGAAACACCTGATTTCAATTCGCCTCTACCCATAATTTTCACAAGGTCATTTTTAGATGCAAGACCGTTTTCGATCATAACTTCTCTGGTGATGTCACCTTTGATGTCTTTTGTATCGATCAGGTTCTGGATAGTATCTAAATTGATTCCTCTAAATTCTTTTCTGTTTACGTTGTTGAAACCGAACTTAGGCAATCTTCTCTGGATAGGCATCTGTCCACCTTCGAAACCGATCTTCTGAGAGTATCCGGCTCTGGCTTTCTGACCTTTATGTCCTTTTGTTGAAGTACCGCCTTTTCCTGTTCCCTGACCTCTACCAATTCTCTTGGAATTGAAAGTGGAACCTGAAGCTGGTTTTAAGTTATTTAAATTCATTGTTTTAAAATTTAATTAGTTTTCTTCCTGAACTTCTACTAAGTGTCTAACTGCAGCCACCATTCCAAGAACAGCAGGTGAAGCTTCGTGAGTTACCACCTGGTGCAATCTCTTCAGACCTAAAGCCTCCAGAGTTCTCTTTTGGGTTTTGGTTCTGTTAATAGCACTTCTTACTTGTTTTACTTTAATTGTTGCCATCTGTCTTAAAACTTTTAGTGTTTAAATACCTTGTCTAATGATACCCCTCTCATTCTTGCGATTTCTTCAGGAGTTCTGATGTCCAACAATGCTTTGAAGGTTGCCTTCACCACGTTATGTGGGTTGGAAGATCCTTTTGATTTTGTAAGGATATCCTTGATACCTGCAGATTCCAGTACGATACGTACCGTGTTTCCTGCGATAACTCCCGTACCGTGTGAAGCTGGCTTCATAAATACGTGACCACCACCGAATCTGGCAGTAGACTCGTGATAAATAGTACCTTCCTTAGTAACAGGAACTTTAACTAAATTTTTCTTAGCATCCTCCACAGCTTTGGAGATTGCTGTTGCAACTTCTTTGGACTTACCCAAACCGTAACCGATAACTCCGGCTTCGTCTCCTACAACAACGATTGCAGAAAAACCGAATGCACGACCACCTTTGGTTACTTTAGTTACCCTGTTTACAGACACGAGACGATCCTTTAATTCTAATCCTCCCGGTTTTACTTTTTCAATATTATCTAGTCCTAACATTATTTCCGAAATTTGTGATTAGAATTTTAGTCCGCCTTCTCTCGCACCGTCAGCCAGAGCTTTCACTCTACCGTGGTATACGAATCCGTTTCTGTCGAACACTATATTTTCAATTCCTGCAGCTTTGGCTTTTTCAGCGATTGCTTTACCAACTTCTGCAGATATTTCCACTTTGCTACCTGTTGCGTTGAGCGCTCTGGAAGAGGCTGAAGCAAGGGTCTTACCTTCTTTATCGTCGATTAACTGAGCGTAAATTTCCTTATTACTTTTGTATACAGATAATCTTGGCAGTTCAGCGGAGCCGGAGATCTTGCCTCTAACTCTACTTTTAATCCTGTTTCTTTTTTGTACTTTATTTAGTGCCATTTTCTTAAAATTTATTAAGCAGATTTACCAGCTTTACGTCTCACAATTTCTCCAACAAATCTTACCCCTTTTCCTTTGTAAGGTTCCGGCTTTCTGAATGATCTGATCTTTGCAGCGATCATCCCGATAAGTTGCTTGTCATGAGATGTTAAAGTAATAATAGGGTTTTTACCCTTCTCAGTTAACGTATCTACTTTCACTTCGTTTGGAAGTTCCATTACGATACTGTGAGAGAATCCAAGTGCAAGGTCCAGTTTCTGACCGGAATGTGTTGCTCTGTATCCAACTCCTACAAGTTCCAGTTTCTTAGTCCACCCTTCGGCAGTTCCCTGAACCATATTATTGATAAGCGCGCGGTACAGACCGTGAAGCGCTCTGTGCTGTTTAGACTCAGACGGGCGGTTCACTGTAAGTTCACCGTCTTTCTGCTCTAAAGTAATTCCTTCCGTAAGGGTTTGCGTAAGCTCACCTTTAGGGCCTTTTACAGTTACCACACCGTTAGATTCGGTTACAGTAACTCCGGCAGGAATGGTTATAATTGATTTACCAATTCTTGACATTTTCCTTCTTTTAAAAAATTAATAAACATAGCAGATTACCTCTCCACCTACTTTTTCCTGTCTGGCCTGCTTACCTGTCATTACACCTTTAGAGGTAGAAATGATGGCTACACCCAACCCGTTCAGAACTCTTGGAAGTTCTGTAGAACCTGCATAATATCTCAAACCAGGTCTTGATGCTCTCTGGATGGATTTAATTGCCGGTTTGTTGGTTTGCTTGTCATACTTTAAAGCGATTTTGATGTTCCCCTGTACAGCGTTGTCTTCAAACTTATAGTTTGTAATATAACCCTGGTCGAAAAGAATTTTTGTAATCTCCTTCTTGATTTTCGATGCAGGAATGTCCACCACCTTGTGGCCTGCGCTTTGTGCGTTCCTTACTCTGGTCAGGAAATCTGAAATTGGATCTGTTACCATTTTTCTTGTTTGTTGTTATTGGTTTATGATAGTTAGTTTTGAAAGTCAGACTTCAGATTTCAGATAAAAGATTTCAGACAAACTAATGTCTGAAATCTGACATCTTCTATCTTATATCTATAAAATCAACTTTACTACCTCGATTGTTCTAAATGTATTACCAACTAGCTTTTTTAACTCCGGGGATAAGGCCTTTGTTAGCCATCTCGCGGAACATTACTCTCGAAAGTCCGAAAGTTCTCATGTAACCTCTTGGTCTGCCGGTAAGCTTGCATCTGTTGTGAAGTCTAACCGGTGAAGCGTTTTTAGGCAACTTCTGTAATGCTTCGTAATCTCCGGCTTCTTTCAAAGCTTTTCTTTTCTCAGCATATTTAGCTACTGTAGCCTCTCTTTTGCGCTCACGCGCTTTCATTGATTCTTTAGCCATTTTTAGTTCTTTTTAAAAGGCATACCGAAATGCGTTAATAATGCTTTTGCTTCTTTGTCTGTTTTCGCAGTAGTAACGAAAGTGATGTCCATACCCTGGATCTTCTTCACTTTGTCAATCACGATTTCCGGGAAAATGATCTGCTCGGTAATACCAAGGTTGTAATTTCCTCTACCGTCGAAACCATCAGCTTTGATACCGTTGAAATCGCGGATCCTTGGCAGTGCAGATGCAGTAAGCCTGTCCAGGAATTCGTACATTTTGTCTGCTCTTAGAGTTACTCTTGCTCCAACCGGCATTCCCTTTCTCAGTTTGAAGGCTGCCTCATCCTTTTTGGAGATGGTACCTACAGCTTTCTGTCCGGTGATGGCAGTTAGTTCTTCGATGGCGTAATCAACAATTTTCTTGTCGGCTGTAGCAGCCCCCAGACCCTGGGAAATTACGATTTTCTGCAATTTAGGTACCTGCATAACAGATTTGTACCCAAATTCTTCCATCATCGCAGGAATAATTTGCTCCTTATATAATTTTTTTGGTCTTGCTATAAATTCCATTGTCTGTGCTGTTATAAAGTTTCACCGGTTGATTTCGCAACTCTTACTTTCTTATCTCCCTCCACTTTGGAACCCACTTTAGTTGCTTTACCGTTTTTGTCCATTAAAGCTACGTTTGAGATGTGGATAGAAGCTTCTTTCTCTACAATGTTTCCCTGTGGGTTAGATGCAGACGGCTTCACGTGTTTTTTCACGATGTTGATTCCGGCTACAACTACTCTTGGGTCTTTCCCTTCTTTTCTGATTACTTCCAGAACTTCACCTTTACCACCTTTATTCTTACCGGTAGTAACGATTACGTTGTCTCCTCTTTTTATTTTAACTTTTGTCATTTCTGTAAATTTTTAAAAATTAAAGTACTTCAGGAGCCAGGGAAATTACCTTCATGTATTCTTTGTCTCTAAGTTCGCGGGCTACGGGTCCGAAAACACGTGTTCCTCTCATTTCACCGTTCGCATTAAGCAATACGCAGGCATTATCGTCGAACTTGATATATGATCCGTCTTTTCTCCTAACTGCTTTTTTGGTTCTTACCACAACAGCTTTGGATACCTGACCTTTCTTGGCGTTTCCGGATGGTGTAGAATCCTTGATCGTCACTACGATTTTATCACCAACTGAAGCATATCTTCTTCTGGTACCTCCCAGAACTCTGATTACCAAAACTTCTTTCGCTCCGGTGTTATCAGCTACTTTTAATCTTGATTCTGTTTGTAACATTACTTAGCTTTTTCAATGATTCTTACTAGTCTCCATCTTTTACTCTTGCTCAGAGGTCTGGTTTCCTGTATAAGAACAGTATCGCCCTCGCTGCACTCGTTATTTTCGTCATGTGCGGTATACTTTTTCGTTTTCAAAACGAATTTACCGTACATTGGGTGCTTCATTCTCATCGTCTCGCTTACAACAATAGTTTTTTCCATTTTGTTGCTGGAAACCACCCCAATTCTTTCTTTTCTTAAATTTCTGTCCATTGTAAAATGAATTATTGTTGTTTAGCGGTTACTTCTGTTTCCAATCTTGCGATGGTCCTTCTCAAATCTCTGATTTGAATTGGGTTTTCTACAGGGCTGATTCTGTGAGCTAATTTAGTTTTTTGATATTCAGCTTTCAGTTCAGCAAGTTTGTTCTGTAGATCACCTGCGCTTAAATTTCTGATGTCAGCATTTTTCATAATTCAAAGATTTATTCAGGTTTTACAAAATCGTTAGCAACGATGAATTTGGTTACCACCGGTAACTTCTGTGCAGCAAGTCTAAGGGCTTCTTTGGCTACCTCGTAAGGAACGCCACCTACCTCAAACATTACTTTTCCAGGCTTCACTACGGCTACCCAATATTCCACAGCACCTTTACCTTTACCCATACGTACTTCGGCAGGTTTTTTGGTAATAGGCTTATCCGGGAAGATTTTAATCCATAGCTGTCCTTCTCTCTTCATATATCTCGTAGCTGCAATACGTGCCGCTTCGATCTGTCTGGCCGTGATCCACGCACCGTCTGTGGCCTTGATGCCGAAAGTTCCATACGCAAGCTGAGCTCCTCTCTGCGCATTTCCTTTCATCTTCATTTTATGAACACGACGGAACTTGGTTCTTCTTGGTTGTAACATAATCTTTTAGATGTTAGATGTTAGATGTTAGATGTTAGATAAATTTTAAATCAGTTCTTGTAACGGAAGTTCTAATTTCTAATTTCTCGTTTCTAACTTCTGATTAATTATTGTTATTGTTTCTTCTTGGTCTTCTGTCGCCGCCACGGTCATTCCTGTCATTTCTGTCATTCCTTTCCCTGCCGCCGGCCGATTTCTTTTGCTGCTGTCCTACGAGTGGAGTAAGGTCTCTTTTACCGTAAACCTCACCTTTCATAATCCAAACTTTCACACCAAGTTTACCATATTGTGTAAGGGCTTCGCCTATGTGATAATCGATATCTGCTCTGAAGGTAGACAATGGGATTCTTCCGTCCTTGAAAGATTCGCTTCTTGCCATCTCAGCTCCGTTCAAACGTCCGGAGATCATTACTTTTATACCTTCGGCACCCATTCTCATTGTAGAAGCGATAGCCATTTTCACAGCTCTTCTGTAGGAGATACGGTTCTCGATCTGTTTTGCAATACTGTCTGCAACCAAAACGGCATCAAGCTCAGGTCTTTTGATTTCGAAGATATTGATCTGAACGTCCTTACCTGTAAGTTTCTTCAGCTCTTCCTTCAGTTTATCAACTTCCTGTCCGCCTTTACCGATAATTAAACCCGGTCTGGCAGTAGTGATGGTTACGGTTACTAATTTCAGTGTTCTTTCAATGTAAATTCTTGAAACCCCACCTTTAGATAATCTAGCTTCAAGGTATCTTCTGATCTTGTAGTCTTCAGCGATTCTGTCTCCATAATCGTTACCACCATACCAGTTAGAATCCCATCCTCTGATGATACCTAGTCTGTTACCAATTGGATTTGTCTTCTGTCCCATACCTTGAATTATTTAATGTCTTTTGAATCTAAAATTATTGTCACGTGGTTTGATCTCTTTCTGATTCTGTGACCTCTTCCCTGGGGAGCCGGTCTCAGTCTCTTCAGTTGTCTTGCACTGTCAACAAATATTTCTTTTACAACAAGGTTGGCTTCTTCAATATCAGCTCCTTCGTTTTTAGTCTGCCAGTTAGCCATAGCAGAAAGAAGAAGTTTCTCCAATTTATTTGAGGCCTCTTTTTTTGAATATTTTAGAATATACAGGGCTTTATCTACATTTTCTCCTCTAATGATATCAGCAACTAATCTCATTTTTCTAGGAGAAGACGGGCAGTCGTTAAGACGTGCGCTTACCACATCTTTCGCGGCCTCTTTTCTGGCGATTGCGCTATTTTGCTTTCTTGATCCCATGATTATCTGCTTCCTTTATTTTTGTTACCACCGTGACCTCTGAAAGATCTAGTCGGAGAAAATTCGCCTAACTTATGACCTACCATGTTTTCTGTAACATAAACCGGGATAAAAGATTTCCCGTTGTGTACCGCGATGGTTTGTCCTACGAAGTCTGGAGAGATCATAGATGCTCTCGACCACGTTTTGATTACTGTCTTTTTACCAGACTCTACGTTTGCCTGAACCTTCTTATCTAAAGTATGATGAATGAAAGGTCCTTTCTTAAGTGATCTTGACATAATTATTTTCTTTTAGAGACGATGAATCGGTTAGACGCTTTGTTTTTCTTTCTGGTTTTGTAACCTTTAGAAGGCATACCGTTTCTTGATCTTGGGTGACCTCCGGAAGAACGTCCTTCACCACCACCCATTGGGTGATCTACAGGGTTCATCACTACCGGTCTGGTTCTTGGTCTTCTGCCTAACCATCTGCTTCTACCTGCCTTACCGGAAACGGTAAGCTGGTGGTCGGAGTTGGAAACAGATCCAATCATTGCGAAACATTCCGTAAGGATCATTCTGGATTCACCTGAAGGAAGCTTTACAATCGCATATTTACCGTCTCTGGAGGTTAACTGTGCAGAAGAACCTGCACTTCTTGCCATAACAGCACCCTGTCCCGGCCTAAGCTCGATACAGGAAATTACAGTACCCAAAGGAATATTCTTCAGCTTCATTGCGTTACCTACATTAGGCTCTGCAGTTTCGGAAGAAATAACTTTCTGGTCTACCTTAATACCGTTAGGAGCGATGATATATCTCTTCTCTCCGTCCGCGTACTCCAGCAGCGCGATGAAAGCAGTCCTGTTTGGATCGTACTCTACAGTTTTAACCGTTGCTTCAACATCAAACTTGTTTCTTTTGAAGTCAATGATTCTGTATTTCTTTTTGTGTCCACCTCCGGTGTAACGCATGGTCATTTTACCAGTTTGGTTACGTCCACCTGACTTTTTAATACCAACTGTCAGAGATTTCTCTGGTTTGTTGGTAGTAATTTCCTCAAAGTTGTTTACAACTCTGAATCTCTGTCCCGGGGTGATAGGCTTTAATTTTCTAACAGACATTACTATTATTTATATTATTATATACTGATTACTATACTGCAAAGACATCCAGAACTTCACCTTCTGCAAGGGTAATTACTGCTTTCTTCAGTTTGTTGGTCTTACCAACCTGAAGTCCTTTCTTCGTATTCTTAACTGAAACCTTAGGCGCATAAATCATTGTTCTAACGTCGGCAACTTTTACGTTGTAAGCAGCTTCAACCGCGTTTCTGATCTGGATCTTGTTCGCTTTTGGGTTTACCAGGAAAGAATAGTCGCCTCTTAGCTCAGTAAGGTAATTGGCTTTTTCTGAAATAACTGGTTTAATTATAATAGACATGATTTATTTCTTTAGGTTTTCCTGAAATTTCTCTACTGCCCCTTCAAAGAAAATGATCTCACCAGCATTCATAAGGTCGTAAGAACTGATTTCGTTATAGTTCAGTACCTTAGTTTTAGGCAAGTTTCTGGAAGACAGATACACATTGCTGTTCGCTTCAGGAAGGATGAACAGAGATTTCTTACCGTTCAGTTCAAAAGCATTAAGCAGTGTTACAAAGTCTTTGGTCTTTGGCGCGTTAAGGCTTAGATCTTCCATTACGCGGATGCTGTTGTCTCTCATTTTCTGAGAAAGAACAGATTTTTTAGCCAATCTCTTAAGCGCTTTGTTCAGTTTGAATCTGTAGTCTCTTGGTTTTGGACCAAAAACTCTACCTCCACCTCTGAAAGTTGGGGATTTAATATCACCATATCTTGCAGAACCGGAACCTTTTTGCTTCTTAAGTTTCTTGGTAGAAGCCGTAATCTCACTTCTTTCCTTGGATTTATGAGTTCCCTGTCTCTGTGCAGCAAGATATTGCTTCACTTCCAGGTATACCGCGTGCTTATTAGGCTCAATACCGAATACTGTTTCGTCCAGAGCTATCTTTCTGCCGGTTTCCTTACCGGTGTTGTTTAATACTACTAGTTCCATCTTCTTACAATTACATATGAATTTATAGCTCCCGGAATAGCGCCTTTTACAACTAAAAGGTTTTGCTCTTCATCTACCTTAAGTACCTGAAGATTCTGAACAGTTACCTGCTTACCTCCCATTCTTCCGGCCATTCTCATTCCTTTGAATACTCTGGATGGGTCAGAACCTGCACCAATTGAACCCGGCGCTCTAAGCCTGTTGTGCTGGCCGTGTGTAGCCTGCATTACCCCTCCAAAGTTGTGTCTTTTCACAACACCCTGGAATCCTTTACCTTTTGAAGTTCCTGTTACGTCCACATACTCACCTTCAGCGAATAGGTTTACTTTTACTTCATCTCCTACTTTCAAATCGTCGAATCCATGGTGGAATTCAACCAATTTAGCTTTAGGAGCAGAACCAGCCTTTTTAAAGTGGCCGGCTAACGCTTTACCAACGTTCTTCTCACTCTTGTCATCGAAACCCAACTGTACGCCTACATAGCCATCAGTTTCTTCGGTTCTGACCTGTAAAACCGAGCATGGACCTGCCTGGATAACGGTGCAAGGGATATTCTTCCCTTCCTCGTTAAACAGGGATGTCATCCCGACTTTTTTTCCAATAATACCTGACATTTATTTAATATATATCTATTATAAAATTGCTTTCCATTCCGGTTATGAAGTAATTTCTATGTTTCAATTAGGCATACTTCTCCCCCAAAATGAGAGTGCAAATTTATGGATATTATTTGAACTGACAAACAGTGACTTAAAAATATTTAAAAGTAAATGCAAAAACTTCGGTCCTGCGCCGAAGTTTTTGTTAAAGATTGCTATTTTATGAAAGACTGTTATGAAAAACGCCTGATTAATGGAGGTATTATTACTTTACTCAGTTAAAATACTCAATTACTCGTTTCAGCGCTAAAAGCTTCTTAGTTAACTACAAAGTCGGATCTGACATCCTGCTCCGCGGTAAAGTGAATCACTACGGTTCGCGCTCCAGCGGGTTGGCGGATTTCAGCTCCAGTTCCCGTGTTGCCTGAAACTTCCTGATTTGTTCGGGTTTAAATTTTATCTTACCTCCCAGGCTGAAATCTGCTTCCAAATTGTTCCTGGCACGCTGGTAATCTTTCTTACTGAACATCTTCACCTGCTTCAAACGACTTAGTGAAAATACTCCTTCAATTTTCCTGATGCCTGTCATCGTAAAGACGTAGTGATTTTCATCGTCTTCCACTTTCAGAATAAGCCCCGGAAGACCATAAAATTTATAAGGGTCGAACATTAAAGAAGGCACGGCTGAAAAGCACGCTGTCCATTTGCGGCCATATTTTTCCGTAACCGCCTTCTGGCATTTTAGACCGGCAACTTTACCGAACTCAGGGATAATTTGCCACTTTAAGTCATTACTTTCCCGATATCCTATGGCTTCATTCATAACGAGATCCGAATAGACGATTTCAGCGGGAGTAATGATGATATTTGCCTGTTCATTGAGATCAAAATTGGCCATTAGCATTCTCTGATCACCGGCGGTTTGTTTTATGGAATCATACTTAAAGGCACTTTGCGCTTTGAAAACAGCGGTAGTTTCGTTGGCCATCAAGACATAATGAGTGACTTCCGGCAACGCATTCTCCTTCATACTTTCTACTGATCTCTTCTCATAGGTGACCAGTACAGATGGAGAAAACGTTTGCTGCGCCAGGAACAGGTTCACAAACAGCGTCAGGAAAAAAAAGAGGAAAGATCTTAGAAATGGGGCGTTAGACATATTTAGCAGATATTGAACAAATATGCGGATAAAGTTATTAATAAATGCAGAAGTATGTCCTTTTGCTACTACACTACCAGCTAATTTTCCTGAAGGCGAGTGACCCTAACTTTAAGACCCAGATAGGCCATTGAAAAAATCATTCCCATAACCGGCACCAGGAAGGTCAGTAAGGTCAGAGCCACCTTTACAGCATTTTGCATTTCTGAAGAAATAATTCTGTAAATTACAAATACGGTTAACGGAACATACAAAAGCAGCACGGCCATTATAAAAATTTCACTGAATGAGTATTGCATAAATTGGGTAGTTAGAAATCAAATCTATGTATTTTAAAGCAGAACGCCACCTTCTTTTAATAATCTTTTAAGGACTTCTCCCGTAAACAGCAAAAAATCCGCTACCCAAAGGAAACGGATTCGATATCATAGCATCGGAGTTTTTGGCTGTTGGCTATTAGCAAATGGCTAAAAGCAAGCCGCCAAAATCACACTTTAATTTCTACGTCAACTCATGGGTGTTTCCAGAATCCTTCAAGGATTTGAAATCCTTGAAGGATTGAATAGGCAAATTAAAAAATCCGCTTCCCAAGGGAAACGGATTCGTTATCATAGCAAAGGAGCTTTTGGCTGTTGGCTGTTAGCAAATGGCTAAAAGCAAGCCGCCAAAATCACACTTTAATTTCTAGAGATTAAAAATCAGGGTTTGGGATAATTGGTAACACAACAAAAAATTTAAAGTTGCTTTAATGTATACGGTCCAGGTCATCTAAATAATTTCCTTAAATAAAATAATGCAAGTGAAATTAATATTATAATACTTAAATTAAAAAAAAAGTGCCTGGTAATTAAAAAAAATATAAGGCTAAGAACAAGTAATAGTATGCAGAAAAAGGGGAACAGGGACTCTTTTTTTAAAAAACGTAATATGCTAAATGATGATATTAGGATGAAGAGAAAAAAAGAATTTTGTGCATATTTATTTTCTAAATAATTGTAATTAGACATATTACAATTATACGAATTACTAAGCCAGGAAAAGCCTAAAAATACAGTAATGGCACATACTAATATCATTAGTAGAACTTGAAATTTTCTATTTTCCATCTTGTATAATTTCAAATCAACAACCTGCTGCTTTAAGGCAATCGACTGCTGCCCATCCTGCATTTGCAAAGCTCCAAACTGTATTTCCCCAAACCGCATACCCGCTCCAGGGCCAACCTAAATGAGCACCGAGAGCTCCGCCGCCAATAGCCCCATATACAAGCGAAGCCATCATGCGCGGCCTATGAATCCTTGCACACTCCCGACAAGCTGCAAGATCACGCGGTCTAGCTTTCCCAGTGTTGTAATATTATTAGAAGCACCTTCAAGAACATTGTCGATGAAATCTTGATTCGTGCCATCAAATACTAATTGTGGATATTTATCATATAAATTATTAACTCTTACATCAACACTGGAGGCAAAATTGTCATATTCTATTCGTGAATATCCTGCCATTGTTGTAAAGTAGTTTAAAGATTCGTTGACATTATTTTCTTCTATAAGTAAATTATTAAAGTGCTCCTGATTATAATTCAGTACAAATTCATCTCGTTTTGGCATATAAGCAAAAAAGTCGATCAAATCATCCCCCAGCTGGATAAATTCCTCATCGTTAGATAAATATTCAATTAATTCTTCTTCGGATAATCCCTGTACTCTAGCAGAAGAAGCAAATGAATGCATAATATCTTCCTGCACGGTTTCAATTTGACTGCTGGTCTCATTACGGTCATTACAGCAAAACATCAGAAAAGTGGCTATAATAGCAATAATAAATTTTTTCATAATACTTGTTTTTGTTTGTTAATGTATCACGAAACTAAAACTAAAACTAGAACTAAAACTATGCAAGTTTTTTATTAATAAAACTATTATATTAACTAATTTATAATCATTCTAAACTTTTTATGCTACCACTGCAAATTGGTTTTACAAAAAAAATCCGCTTCCCAAAGGAAACGGATTCTTTATCAAAGCAAAGCAGCTTCTGGCTTTTGGCAATTAGCGATTGGCTAAAGGCAAGCCGGAAAGATCACACTTTAATTTCTACGTCAACTCATGGGTGTTTCCAGAATCCTTCAAGGATTTAAAATCCTTGAAGGATTGAATAGGCAAACAAAAAAATCCGCTTTCCAAAGGAAACGGATTCGTTATTATAGCATCGGAGCTTTTGGCCGTTGGCTGTTAGTGATTGGCTAAAAGCAAGCCGCCAAAATCACACTTTAATTTCTACGTCAACTCATGGGTGTTTCCAGAATCATTCAAGGATTTGAAATCCTTGAAGGATTGCATAGGCAAACAAAAAAATCCGCTTCCCAAAGGAAACGGATTCGTTATCATAGCATCGGAGCTTTTGGCTGTTGGCTGTTAGCAAAGGGCTAAAAGCAAGCCGCCAAAATCACACTTTAATTTCTACGTCAACTCCTGAAGGAAGCTCTAATTTCATTAGGGCATCAACAGTTTTGGAAGAAGAGGAGTAGATGTCCATCAGCCTTTTGTGGGCTGAAAGCTGGAACTGCTCTCTTGCTTTCTTGTTTACGTGAGGCGAACGAAGAACTGTAAAGATTCTCTTGTTCGTAGGCAATGGGATCGGACCGTTTACCACAGCACCGGTAGCCTTTACCGTTTTTACGATCTTCTCAGCAGATTTATCTACCAAATTGTAATCGTAAGATTTTAATTTTATTCTGATTCTTTGTGACATTTTATTTTATGCTTTATGCAGTAAGCAATATGCTATATGTTCACTGCTTTGAAATTAAAAATTTGTACTAATTATAATCGCTTGCAGCTTAATAGCCTAAAGCTTATAGCTTGGTTAACCTTTTGCTTTTGCAATGATCTCTTCAGCAACGTTGGTTGGAGCAGCTTCGTACTTCTCAAACTCCATGGAAGAGCTGGCTCTACCGGAAGAAAGTGTTCTAAGCGTTGTAACGTATCCGAACATTTCAGAAAGCGGAACGAAGCCTTTGATAACTTTCGCGTTGTTTCTGTCGTCCATACCGTTTACCGTACCACGTCTCTTGTTAAGGTCACCTACGATATCACCCATGTACTCCTCAGGAGTTACCACTTCAATCTTCATAATAGGCTCCATGATCACAGGCTTCGCTTTTTTACCTGCCTCCTTGAAACCAAGCTTCGCAGCAAGTTCAAAAGAAAGTTGGTCAGAATCCACCGCGTGGAAGGATCCGTCTTTAAGCGTCACTTTAATACCTTCAACTTCAAATCCGGCCAAAGGTCCGTTTTTCATCGCTTCTTTGAAACCTTTCTCTACAGAAGGGATAAATTCCTTAGGAATGTTACCACCTTTGATTTCGTTGATGAATTCAAGACCTGGCTTATTGTCATCAGCCGGAGAAAGTTCGAATACGATATCAGCAAATTTACCACGTCCACCGGATTGTTTTTTGTAAACTTCTCTGTGGTTTGCAGTCATGGTAAGGTTCTCCTTGTACTCTACCTGAGGTTGTCCCTGGTTTACTTCAACCTTGAACTCTCTTCATATACGGTCCACAATAATGTCCAGGTGAAGTTCACCCATACCGGAGATAATCGTCTGTCCTGAAGCTTCGTCAGTTTTAACCTGGAAAGTAGGATCTTCCTCAGCCAGTTTTGCCAAAGCGTTACCCATTTTATCCTGGTCAGCCTTGGTTTTAGGCTCAACTGCAATACCGATAACCGGATCCGGGAACACCATAGATTCAAGAACGATTGGGTGTTTCTCGTCGCAAAGTGTATCACCTGTCTTGATGGATTTAAATCCAACCGCTGCACCAATATCTCCAGCCTCAATAAATTCGATTGGCTCCTGCTTGTTAGCGTGCATCTGGAAGATACGGGAGATTCTCTCTTTACTGTTTGATCTTGTATTAAGAACGTAAGAACCCGCATCCAGTCTACCTGAATAAGCTCTGAAGAATGCCAGACGTCCTACGAACGGGTCGGTAGCAATCTTGAACGCCAATGCTGCGAAAGGTTCAGAAACGGAAGGCTTTCTCGAGATAGGCTCGTCCGTTCTTGGGTCTGTTCCGTCTATTGCTTCCTTGTCCATTGGTGAAGGAAGGTAACGGCAAACCGCATCCAGCATGAACTGTACACCTTTGTTTTTAAATGAAGAACCGCAAGTCATTGGAATGATACTCATATCCAAAGTTGCTGCTCTAAGTGCGGAGTGAATTTCTTCTTCAGTGATGGAATTTTCGTCCTCCATGAATTTCTCAAGAAGGTCCTCATCGTACGCAGCGATCTCTTCGATCAGCTGTGCTCTGAACTGCTTCACTTCGTCCATCATTTCCGCAGGGATGTCTACGATGTCAAAAGTAGAACCATGGTTATCATCGTGCCATACAATTGCACGGTTCTTCACCAAATCCACAACACCTTTGAAATCTGCCTCATCACCAATTGGAAGTACGATTGGCACCGCGTTGGAACCAAGCATTTCTTTTACCTGCTTACAAACATTCAGGAAGTCAGCACCCTGACGGTCCATTTTGTTCACAAAGCCCATACGTGCAACTTTATAGTTATCCGCAAGTCTCCAGTTGGTTTCAGACTGAGGTTCCACACCGTCTACAGCGGAGAAAAGGAACACCAGACCATCCAATACACGAAGTGAACGGTTTACCTCAACTGTAAAATCTACGTGCCCGGGGGTATCGATGATATTGAAATGATAGTTTTTCGCATCCGGAAGCGGCTTACCCTGCTCAGTTGGGAATTTCCAGTCTACAGTTACTGCTGCAGATGTAATTGTAATCCCTCTTTCAGCTTCCTGCTCCATCCAGTCGGTAGTTGCTCCACCTTCGTGAGTTTCCCCAATCTTGTGGTTCTTACCGGAGTAAAATAAAATCCTTTCTGTAGTGGTGGTTTTCCCTGCGTCAATATGCGCAGCGATACCGATGTTTCTTGTTAATGTAAGATCTCTTGCCATTTCAGATTAGAATTTAAAGTGTGAAAATGCTTTGTTTGCTTCAGCCATTCTGTGAGTGTCTGTTTTCTTTTTATAAGCAGCACCTTCTTCTCTTGAAGCAGCGATTACCTCAGCCGCCAGCTTTTGAGCCATAGACTTGTCGTTTCTTGCTTTAGAGTATTTAATTAACCACTTCATCGCCATAGAAATCTTTCTGTCGGCTCTGATCGGCATTGGGATCTGAAAGTTAGCACCACCAATCCTTCTGGAACGAACCTCTACGTGAGGCATTACGTTCGTAAGTGCATCTTTCCAGATTTCAAGGGCAGTCTTTTCAGTCTCACCTTTTTTAGCTTCTACAAGCTCAAGCGCGTCGTAGAAAATTTTGAATGCGATTGACTTCTTACCGTCAAGCATCAGGTTATTTACAAATCTTGTTACCAGTTGATCATTAAACTTTGGATCCGGTAACAACGGTCTTTTTTTTGCTTTCGTTTTTCTCATTGTTCTGTACCTTAAACTTTAATGATTACTTCTTCTTACCTTTTGCTGGTGCAGCAGCTGCCTGACCTGGTTTTGGTCTCTTAGCTCCGTACTTGGATCTTCTCTGAGTTCTTCCACTCACACCTGCAGTGTCTAAAGCACCTCTTACAATGTGATAACGTACTCCCGGTAGGTCTTTCACCCTTCCGCCTCTTACCAATACTATCGAGTGCTCCTGAAGATTATGTCCTTCGCCCGGGATGTAGGCGTTGATCTCCTTCCCGTTAGAAAGTCTTACCCTTGCTACTTTTCTAAGAGCAGAGTTAGGTTTCTTTGGGGTAGTGGTGTATACTCTCGTACAAACACCGCGTCTTTGTGGACAAGAATCAAGGGCAGCCGATTTGCTCTTCTTGGCAAGCGTGGCTCTTCCTTTTCTTACTAATTGTTGAATAGTAGGCATTTAATTGCTTTTTATTTTAGGGTGCAAAAATAGAAATAAATATTCAACCTACAAACACTGATTTATAATTAATTACAAATTTCAATCAACCCAAACGTTGAATTATGACTGTTCACTCATTAAACTGTAATCAAAATTGGCTCTTGCAACTGTAATTATAGCTTTAGCCAGGCTAAACCTAACAGTTGCTTAGCACAGAATTTGCATCCTCTGTTTACATTAAAAATCTTAAATAGAAATATTATGAACAATCCTGACATCATTGGGTTAGAAAAAACCGACCTAAATCCAATTGCAGAAAAACTGAATGAACTGCTGGCCAACTACTCCGTTTTTTATCAGAATACCAGAGGAGCACACTGGAACATCAAGGGCAGTGATTTTTTCACCCTTCATCCAAAATTTGAAGAACTGTACGATAATTTAGTTCTTAAGATCGACGAAATTGCCGAAAGGATTCTTACACTGGGCGCCACCCCCAAACACAACTATTCGGATTACCTCACCGTATCAACAATCAAAGAAAGCAACGAAGTTTCGGACGGCCGCAAGTGCGTTGAAAATATCCTGGCATCATTCAAAATTCTTATTGATATGCAGAGGGAACTTCTGGACATGACGGAAAAAGCGGGTGACGAAGGAACCAACTCTCAGATGAGTGATTATATAACGGAGCAGGAAAAAGAGGTATGGATGTATAACTCCTTCCTCGGCAAGTAATTTCCGCATGACCCTTACAATAAAATCGCCTTATAACAGGGCGATTTTTCTTTGGATTATCTACATTTGTTTATATTTATCAGTATGACGAATTATGTACGGCTGCGGTCCCTTCTGGATAACGACTTTTATAAAATCACCATGCAGAATGCTGTGGTGAAACTTTTTCCAAATAAAAGGGTTCGGTATGAGTTTATTAACCGCGGCAATCATCACTTCCCTGAAGGGTTTGATTCAGCACTTCGGAAAGCCGTGGATGCGATGGCTGAACTGAAGCTAACACGCGAAGAAAAAGACTACCTCCGAATCACCTGTCCATATCTGGACCTCCCCTACCTCGATTTCCTGGGTGGATACCATTATGATCCGTCCGAAGTTCATATCCGGCAGCAGGGGAATGATCTGGAAGTCACCGTTGAAGGCGAATGGTACCGCACCATCCTTTGGGAGGTTCCGTTGCTCGCACTTATTTCCGAACTGCATTATGAGATGAACAAAATGGAGCGTGAGGACGACGACACCGTACAGCAGAAAGCACTCCTGAAGGTGGAAGGACTGGAAATGTTACAGGTAAAGTATGCCGAATTCGGTACACGCCGCCGTCACTCGTATAAAGTGCATGACCTGGTGATGGACGCGCTTACCCGTAACAGCCAGAGCGGTTTCACGGGATCTTCCAATGTGCACTTCGCAATGAAATACGGCGTGAAGCCTATTGGCACCCACGCCCACGAATGGTTTATGTTTCATGCAGCCGAATACGGTTTCAAGATGGCCAACGCCGTCTCGCTGGAACATTGGGTTGATGTTTACCGTGGCGACCTCGGTGTAGCACTGTCCGATACTTATACTACAGAAGTTTTCTTCAGCCAGTTCGATAAGAAATTCGCCAAGCTTTTTGACGGGGTACGTCATGACAGTGGCGATCCTATTGAATTTGCCGAAAAAACAATTGCCCATTATAACAGCAACGGCATCAACCCGCTGTTTAAGTATATTATTTTTTCAGACGGGCTCGACCTGGACAAAGTTGCTCAGATTACGCAGGCCTGTAGAGGCAAAATAGGGATTTCCTTCGGAATCGGAACCAATCTGACAAATGATACGGGTCTAAAACCCATGAACATTGTCATGAAACTCACAGGTGTAAAATCCCACAGCGACGTATGGATACCCACCGTGAAACTGTCCGATGAACCCGGGAAACATACCGGCGATACGCACATGATTCAGTTAGCAAAGGAATTCCTGGGAATAATTGATTAATAAAATACCGAAAACAACTTATGAAAACAACAGTCTTGCTGGCATTCGCTTTAGTAGTATCCATCTCCTGCACCGTTTATACAAAAGGTGAGGATGGACAACCAGGCGCACCCGGAACTTCAGGAACTACTGGCGGGCCACCTCCGCAAATTTCTTCTGCCAATACATTCAATCAAAAGTTGGCAGATTCTCTGGGAGCCGATGAGCGTGGGATGCGTACTTATATGTTAGTCATCCTCAAAACCGGAACTCGGGATGCCATGATCACCGATAAGAAGCAGCGCGAAGAACTTTTTAAAGGACACTTCTCCAACATGACTGAAATGGAAAAGGCGGGAAAACTGAAGATGGCCGGACCTTTCGCCACAAAAAATAACCTGGGCTACCGCGGCATTTTCCTTCTTGATGTTAAAACAGAAGCCGAAGCAATGGTTCTCCTGCAAAAGGACCCTACCATAAAGACAGGCATATTTAATGTTGAGATCCTCCCCTGGCATGGATCGGCGGCCATTCCCATGCACCTGAAGTATCATAAGAAAATAGCAAAGGACACTCCTTAGGTGACACACCGATTTCTGAAAGAACTATTTAATATCAATTAAAACATGCCCTGTTATGAAAAATTTCACTTCAATTGAAAAGGTAATCGGAAGGCTTGATGAAATTATTGACCAGAGCAGGAAAAAGCAGAGTCCGAACGGATATTTTGCATGTACCTACCGAAGTATGACCATTGCTGTACTGAAGGGTGTGCAGAGAAAAGAATTTGAAGATCCTGGCCGAATGGTGAAATTGGACCTTGCATTTGCGGGCAGATATTTTGAAGCCTTAGAGCAATATGAAAAGGGATTAAAATGCAGCAATTCATGGCACGCCGCATTTGAAGCGGCCAAAGATCCACGGTTGCTCATCATGCAGCATATTGTATTAGGTATCAATGCGCACATTAACCTCGACCTTGGCGTTGCGGCCGCGAACATCATGCCCTACCGGAAAATCAATCCGCTAAAAAGTGATTTCAATAAGATTAACGGTGTGATTGCATCAATCAATCAAAAAGTACAGGAATCACTGAGTGAAATTTGTTATCCTGTAGAATTACTGGATCAGCTGTCACAGGGAAATGACAACCGCATGCTGGACTTTGCCATTTCGAAAGCCCGTCAAACTTCGTGGGCTGCCGCAACGGTGCTTTCCAATTCCTCATCATTTATCAGGCCTACCCTCGTGCGCATGGTGGACCACGCCGCAGCGCAAATTGCCACAAATATCATTGCTTCACAAAGAACGCCGAAGCATATCCTGTCCCAACTGAAAGCTTGTGAAAGCAGCAACGTAGCCCGGAATATTGATGTGCTTTATGGCACCACAGTTTGAATAAAGACTTTGCTGTACCCCGAATACCCATTTTTCTTTTTATTTTTGAAAAATGGAAATTACATCATTGATAATTGGTCTTATCTGTGGGGCAGGTGTGGGTGCAGTGATCGCCTATTTTATGCTGAAATCTACGCACGTATCAAGGCTGGTTAATGATGAACTGAACACAAAATTCATCCGGACACAAGCGGATTTACATAATTCCGGCCAGAAAATAAATGAACTGGACGCAGCACTTCAAAATGAGAAACTGTCCACTCAAAAGTTAACCGAAGAAATCGCTGTACTCAGGAACAGTTTGGCAACAGCAACCGCCGAGTACAACCGCACTGAAAGCCAACTTAATGAATTGCGGGAAATTAATATTAAACTTAACCAACAGATTGATGCCCTTTTTCACGAAAAACAGGAACTGTTTGGAAGAAACACTGAACTGGTTGCCAATAACGAAAGCCTGCAGCAGTCACTGACGAATCAGAAAGCGGAGATTGAGAGAATACAGGAAACGGCTAAAAACGAGTTTAAAAATTTAGCCAATGAAATTCTGGAAGAAAAATCCAAAAAATTCACCGATGCCAACAGGGAAAATCTGGACGTATTGCTGAAACCTCTGGGTGAAAACCTGGAAAGCTTTAAAAAAAGGGTGAATGAAGTGTACGAAAATGAAGCACGGGAAAGGTTTTCACTGAACAGCACCATTAAACTAATGCTGGAGCAAACATCTAAAGTCAGTCAGGAAGCCAACAATCTCGCTGCAGCACTAAAAGGCCAGACAAAAACGCAGGGAAACTGGGGTGAAATGATCCTGGAAAGAATCCTGGAAGATTCCGGACTCTGCAAAGACAGGGAATACTTTTCCCAATATCACATCAGGACAGAGAACGGCGAAAGTCAGCGGCCTGATTTTGTGCTGAAATTACCCGGAAACCAGATAGTCATCATTGATTCCAAAGTATCGCTTAATGCATACGAGCGAATGTGTTCTGCGGAAACAGATGAAGATCGGAAGATGAATTTGAATCTGCACATTGCAGCCGTCAAAAAGCACGTAGATACGCTCGCAAATAAACGCTACGATAACCTGAAAGAAGCCCTGGATTTCACGATTATGTTTATTCCTGTAGAGCCTGCTTTCCTCACGGCCGTTCAGTATGACCCACAACTGTGGAACTACGCATACCATAAACAAATAATCTTGCTAAGCCCAACTAATCTGATTGCATACCTGAAGCTTATCTCGGATGTCTGGAAGCGTGCAGACCAAAACAGGAACGCTGAGGAAATTGCACGACAGGCAGCTGCGCTCTATGACAAGTTCGAAGGATTTGTTTCTGATTTGCTGAACGTAGGCAAGAAAATGGAGAGCGCTAGAACAGATTACGAGAATGCAATGAAAAAACTTTCCTCCGGTAATGGCAATCTGATCCGTTCTGCAGATAAACTGAGGCAGCTGGGCGCAAAGCCTAAGAAAAAATTGCCGGCCCAGTTACTGGAAAGATCAGGCGCACAAGAGCCAGCAACAGCAGACCACGAAAACAATAATGAAAATGATTGAGAGCCTTCAGAACGAGAAAATAAAGAAACTTTCCAGGATAATTACTGATAACAGGTTTCGGAAAAAAGCCGGAATGTTTGTTGTGGAAGGAAAACAGGAGAATGAACGTGCACTTCGTTTTGGATATGAGGCTGAAGAGTTCTTTATTGCGCAAAGCATATATAATGCGGAACCTCCAACCGGGAAAGTTTATGAAGTTTCCGCGAAGGTATATGAGAAACTTGCCTACCGCGGGAAAGCCGAAGGCATCGTCGGACTCTACAGAGAAAAAAAATCCAGCCTTCAGGATTTTAACCCGTCGGCACAGTCATCGGTTATAGTTGTTGAGTCAATGGAGAAACCGGGAAATCTGGGTGCGATACTGCGGAGCTGCGAAGCTTTTGGAATAGAAGCGCTACTGATTGCTGATCCCCGGTTAGATATTTATAATCCTAATGTGATCCGCTCCAGCGTAGGATGTCTCTTCGGCATGAATGTTTATCAGGCTGAAAAGGAAGAGATCCATTCTTTCCTGAAAGACCGGGATTTCAAGATTTTCACAACATTCATGGACAGTAGTGCCCGCGATATCCATACACAGGACCTGAGCGGGAGAGCAGCGCTGGCTTTCGGTACAGAGCATTCCGGCCTCAGTACTTTCTGGCAGGGTAAAGGTCAGAATACCCTGATCCCCATGGAGGGAAGCATTGACTCTCTGAACCTGAGTAATGCCGTAGCCATATCCTGTTATGAAATCTTGAGACAGAAGCTTGAGAAAAGAGCATAAAAAAAACCGTTCCCAAAAAGGAACGGTTCTTTGTTCGTTTGTGTAAACTATTAGTTAGCTACAGCAGCAGAATCAGTTACAGTAGCTTCTGGAGCAACAACAGCAGCAGAATCAGCAACAACTACAGCAGTATCAGTGATGATAGCAGCAGAGTCCATTTCTACAACAGTTGAATCAGCACCTGTAGTATCAACAGTTTCAGTTTTCTTACAAGCAACTAGAGCTAAAGTAGCGAATGCAGCTACGAATAATGACTTTTTCATAATGTATATTTAATTTAATTAATTGTTCTTTTTTTAATGCGTGCAAAAGTACACTTTATTTTTGAATTCCAAACCTAATAATTAAAGGTTGAAATATTTTTTTTCCTGATTACTTAGTTGCCTCTTTTACAGCGTCCTTAGCATCTTTGGCGGCACCTGCAGCACTTTCAGCAGCACCTTTAGCAGCTTCAGCAGCACCTGCAGCAGCGTCCTTAGCAACAGCAGCACCTTTTGAAGTTGTAGCAGAAGCAGCGTCAGCAGCAGCATCCACAGTAACAGCAGCAGCCGAATCGATTACCTCTACAGCCGAATCAGCAACCATAGCAGCAGAATCTGTAGCAACTACAGCCATTGAGTCTGCAGAATTTGTTGTATCTACTGTTTCTTTTTTATCGCACGCAATAAGAGCTAGAGCAGCGAAACCTGTGATCAAAAATGATTTTTTCATAATACTATTTAATAAGTTGATTTGTTGTTTAAATTTACACCTTGTTGAAGACAACATGAGACAATCATTCATTTTCAACACTACAAAGGTATAAGCACAGGAAATTTTGTTGCAGAAAATTAATTGTATTATCTTTGTAAAACTGTTTTACAAAAATGTAACTCTGATTATCAGCACCTTAACAAAAAGTAAAAAGATTGTCAAATATAGATCTATTGCATTTTGAGCAGCTGAAACTTGCTGTGCAGGCTCAGTATCTTAAGAATCATACACCTTCCCACGAAGATATATCTAAGTGGAAAGGTATCGATATCATTTACTTTCAGGAAGATCTCCGTCAGATTGCCAAAGGCAACATCAGCGAAAAGACCTTTTATACCTACTTTAAGACGGTACCTGCTACAAAGCTGCCACGAATTGACATGCTTAATCTCCTTAGTATTTATGCAGGTTTCGTTTCATGGCATGACTTTCGGAAAAAAAGCAACGTACTAGACGAACCACAGTATGAAAACGCGGCCGCAGTGTCGCAACAAGAAGAAAGATCCCAGGCAGCATTAACTGCTGAACCAGCACCTTCCAACTTAGAAAAAATTATTGATGCAGAGGACGAATCTGCTGTTTTACAAAAATCTTATACTGAAAATCAACAGGTTAAAGAAATTCGCCCTTCTTTCGAAACTTACGATACAGATGAAACTCCGACCCGGAAATCCATCAGAAAATATCTGCTTGGTGCAGCAACAATTGTCCTGGCTGTTCTCACCGGATTTTTAGCTTTTGGTGACAAGATATTCGACAGAACCTATAAGTACTGCTTTTCTGACGCCGACAGGAATGCCTCCATACAGAATATGCTGGAGATTAAAGTGATCAAGGAAAATGAGTCGCCGATTATGTACAGGATCCCACCCGGTGAGTGCTTTCAGTATTCCACAAAAGACAAGGTTTTACGTATGGAGATAACCTCTCCGTTTTATGAGAACCTAAATGTAAACCGAAATCTTGAAACTGCGCCGCGTGAGGAAAATTTGGAACTGAAGCCGGATGATTATAAAATGGCTGTTTATTATTTCTCCAAAAAAGATATTTCCGGCAACCCGGACGAGGCGTTAACACTGATTAAACAGAAACGCAGCGAGCTTGAAAGCCGTATAAGCGACAATGCCGTCATTTATCAGGTATATGACAGTGACCTGTACGGAATAGAAACACTCGACAAGCAGAAGTACATCACCCTGGTAACCACTCCTACGACCTCACTTCGAAACCTTTCAGTAATTGAAATGATAAGGGAAAAGGGAAAAATAGTATCCATCAAATTTAAAATAAATGAAGATGAAGAAAATAATTAGGTTTTTAATGATAGGCATCCTGCTTCTCGCTGTAGCCTGTAAGAAAGAGCAGGCGCCAAACCTGTCCCTGGAACAGGTGAAATACAACAGCAATAAGTCCAGTTACCCCTCTACAAAGATGGACAGCGCGCAGGCCATCAATAAAATTACCAAACAAAAAGTTAGGGAAGTATTGGAACTGTCTATTTTGTATAAGGCCGGCAAGCAGGATACGGATATAGATGCAGCCCTTTATAAGCAAATACTGGGTTATTTCTATAAGCCAGACTCACTTACCGTTCACAACCTTCTTACAGAGCTCGACAGTCTGAATGTTGGAAATGCGCGTATTGGGAACTTCGAAGTTACTGAACGCTATTTTAAACAGGACACACTGAATTTTGCACGTTTTGATGTACAGTACTTTGACCGGAACAACCGCCCAATCGGAAGTTTTCCGCGTGAAGCACAGTACGTACTGGTTCCCGCAGAGATCAGATTCAAGAAGGAATTCAAGTTCTTTTTCCTGAATTTTTATCAGCAACCTATATTAAAAGACAGTATTTCATCAGGTGTAACCAGATAATCAAGAGGTACATCCTCTTTCGTAAGATCGGTCACCGGTAATTCCGGCGCGAAGAATCCTACCCCTACCTTGCGGCAATTTGGTTCAAGGGTTGCGAAAAACCGGTCGTAGAAACCTTTTCCATAACCAACCCTGCCCCCATTGCTGTCACAATACAGTAACGGCGTAATGATATAGTCAAAATCGGTGACTCCCGAATCCCTGTTGGATTCCGGTTCAGAAATACCCCAACTGTTCTTAATCATTTTGGTGTCCGGAAATATCTCAACAGAAATGATTTCGCCGTCCAGCATCTTAGGCACAAACACGCGTGCTTCCTTTTCCCAAAGGTCATTTATGAAGGGGGCTGTATTGACTTCATTGAACTTATTGATGCTGATGAAAACATGGAATTTCTGACCGGCTGTAACCGGAAAAGCCTCCCGGCAACGCAAAAAGATGCGTTCGGAAGCTGTTTTAACTTCCGCTTCAGTAAGCAATTTTCGCTTCTCCAGATACAAAGTCCGTAATTCCCGCTTAGTCATAGGCTAAGTTATTTTCACAGAAATAATATTCACAGGGCAAGCCTTAGCCGCTTTTTCGCAGGGTTCCACCGCATCAGCTGAGGGAGTTTTAAGTGTGTAGAATCCTTTTTTATCAGCTGACTTCAGCAGAACTGATTTTCCGTCTTTACGTGACATCCGGAAAAACTCCGGCGCAAACTCTGCACAGTAGTTGCAGCCAATACATTTATCGCGCTGCAGCGTAACTATAATCATAGAATCAGATTGGAGTTGATTTAGCCGGTCATACTATGACTGTACAATCTTATAGAGTTTATCACTTGGCCTAACCCTGAAATCGGTCTTAAAAGTAATCACGTCCGATTTGGTCGCTTTTTCCGCGTCAGGTCTGGCATCTACCTGCATCGCTTCCAATACCATTTCCTGTGAGCCCGTAGTTGGACCCTGGATAAGAACCGTATCACCCACATTTACATCATAAGCTTCAATCAGGAACTCAGCGATGCTGGATTTAGGATAGAAATGTCTGCCTTTTCCAACATACACCTTCTTCTGAGTTGCACTGGAGCCTGAATTTGAAGACCACTCACCCAGTTCCTGTCCAAGGTAATAACCACTCCAGAAACCCCGGTTATATACAGTTTCCAGCCGCTTCATCCAGTCTTCCACTTTTTCCTGAGAAAAAGTACCGTCGGCCACCGCATCAATCGCCTCACGGTAACATTTCGTCACGGTGGCTACATATTCGGGCGCACGGCCCCGTCCTTCAATCTTCAGCACCTGCACACCGGCGTCAATGATATCATTAAGGAATCCAATGGTGCAAAGGTCTTTAGGCGACATCATGTACTCGTTGTCAAGTTCAATCTCAAACCCTGTTTCCTGATCGGTTACCGTATACTTTTTACGGCAGTTCTGTTTGCAGGCTCCCCGGTTAGCCGAGGAGTTAGCTGAATGCAGGCTTAGGTAACATTTACCGGAAACGGCCATACAAAGAGCGCCGTGACCAAAAATTTCTACTTCAACCAGATTGCCGGAAGGTCCGCGAACATCATCCTTCACGATCTGGTCACAAATTTTCTTGATCTGTGTAATACTTAATTCGCGGCTCATCACCATGGTATCTGCAAAAAGTGCGTAGAATTTCACCGTCTCAATATTTGTAATATTGATCTGGGTAGAGATATGAACTTCCAAACCAATCTGGCGGGCATATGAAATTACTGCCTGGTCCATTGCAATGACCGCTGTAAGGCCTGCCGACTTGGCCGTATCCAGCAGCGTCTTTATTATCGAAAGATCGTGGTCGTATATAATGGTATTAAGTGTAAGGTAAGTACGGACGCCTTTCTCCCCACATCTGCGGGAAATTTCCGGCAAATCTTCCAGGGTGAAGTTCATGGAAGCCCGGGCGCGCATATTAAGTTGTTCCACACCAAAGTAAACAGAATCTGCTCCATTATCAAGAGCTGCCTGAAGGGCAGTGAAGTCGCCGGCCGGCGCCATAAGTTCTATTTTACCGCTTTTTGTCATTTTTCTAAAAAATTTTTGCAAAGATAAGCTATTTAAAAATGGCTCTAGATGTCAAAATGACAGAATGTTAGATCGCTGTACTAATTGAAAGTTCAATAAAGCACCCGAAATCCCTTAAAAACATATAAATACCGCGTTCAGTAGTTAATTTTTAGTTAAAGATGAAACATGTTTGAATGACATACTACCTATATAGCATCATATTTGTTTAAATTAGAACGACAATAGAGAGATATTATGAAGAATATTTTTAAAAAATTATTACCGTATGCCGTCGTAGGTGTAGTTTCCGGCGCTACAACTTTCGGAGCCATCAATTACATAAACAATGATGCTTCCATAGCAGATACAGGTTATTTTTCCACTGCTAAAAATGATGTTTCGTTTGCCGGCTTTAACCAGGCTGCTTTGGGTGAAGATTTTGTTCGGGCTGCCAAAACGACCGTTCCCGCAGTAGTTACAATTAAGAATTACTCCAACCGGTCTGCGGGCCGCAGCAGTGAGCAGGATATTTTTGACTATTTTTTTGGTCAGCCCAACAGAAGTCAGCGTAACCCGCAGAGACCGGATAACATTCCCTCAGGAATGGGTTCAGGTGTAATCATATCTCCTGACGGTTATATTATCTCCAACAATCACGTAGTGGCAGGTGCCAACAAGTTGGAGGTTGTACTCAGCAACAAGAAAAGTTATATTGCCACGCTGGTAGGTACAGACCCAAACACCGATATTTCATTGCTTAAGGTTGAAGAGAAAGGTCTGCCCTATCTCAATTTCGCCAATTCAGATAATGTAGAAGTAGGTCAGTGGGTACTGGCAGTAGGTAACCCTCTGGGACTGAACTCTACAGTTACAGCAGGAATTATTTCGGCTAAAGGCCGCGGAATCGGAATTCTGGGCAGCCAGGGCAAAGCCAGCAATCCGATTGAAAGTTTCATTCAGACGGATGCCGCAATTAACCCCGGAAACTCAGGAGGTGCACTGGTTAATCCTAATGGTGATCTGATCGGTATCAATTCTGCCATATCATCAACCAATGGTTATTATCAGGGTTATGGTTTTGCAGTGCCTTCCAACCTGGCCAGAAAAATTGTGGAGGACATTAAGAAGTACGGACTTGTTCAGCGTGGATTCCTGGGTGTAAACTCACTGGACCTGTCCAATGATCAGCAGGTTGCACAGTACAACCAACAGTTCAAGACTAACCTGAAGGTGCGAGACGGAATTTATGTAACCGAAGTAACCGAAAAAAGTGGTGCTGAGGATGCAGGTTTACGCAAAGCAGACATCATCATCAAAGTTGATAATACCGTCATTTCCGATTTCGCAGACCTAACCCTGGCTGTCGGAAGCAAAAGACCTGGCGATGCAGTAAATGTAACCTACCTGCGCAACGGACGCGAAATGGTTTCCCGTGTAGTACTTAAGGACCAGAAGGGCAATACATCCGTACGGACTAAGGCTGACCTAACTGTAAGTGAAAAAATAGGCGCCGATTTCTCACCTCTGAGCGACCGGTTTAAAACGGATTACGGACTTAACAGTGGCGTCGTTACGAAGAATGTGCAGGAAGGCGGCGAGATGGCTAAGATTGGAATTGTAGACAACTATATCGTAATAGAAGTAAACGGTAAACCTGTGAACTCCCAAAAAGATGTAGAAAACCTACTGAAAAACCACAAAGGAAATGTACAGATCAAATTTGTGGACGAGTATGGCCGTATCTACACCAAAGGATTTGTAATGCCTAACTAATTATTATAATTGTACATGAAAGCGCCCCGGGACTGCCGGGGCGCTTCTGTTTTTTATCAACTACAAATCACTAACGCTGTTCCGCCTCGCGCAAGCGCCGCTTCCGACGTTCATAGATCACCTCCACAATCTTGCCTCCAATCCAGGAGAAGGGAAAGAAAGTAAGGAAGATGCATATTTTGTAAAAAGTTGGGTGGTAGGGAAAAATAATGATATCCAGCATTGCCAGGAAAAGTAGGGCAAAGCCAATTAGGATTGCATAGGCCACCTTACCGTATTTTACAATGATCGCTGTTGCCACACCGCCCACAACCGAGCCAATGCCTGTAAAGAGAAGCAGAAAACCAAAGAAGCGGTAATCGCCTTCCACTGATTTAAGGAATGTTTCCCAATGTTCAAAAGGGGCAAAATCTTCAAAGGTAATCCAGGCCGGATTGGTTCGTATACCCAGAGTGATCACCAACAATGCTATGGTCAGACCTACAAGAACCGCAAAAGTATTTCGCAGAAAATTCATTAATCCTGATGGGCGATCATAGAGATCTCAATATCCACATTTTTAGGAAGACAGGACACCTGTACAGTTTCACGTGCCGGATAGCTGTCCGCATCCAGGTAGGAAGCATAAATATCATTCATCACCGCAAAATCATCCATACTTTTTAGGAAAATAGAAGCTTTTAGCACATTTTTAAATGTCATACCGGCTTCTTCCAGGATCGCTTTCAGGTTTTTCATCACCTGATGGGTCTCCTTCTCAATACCCTCCACCAAATTACCGGTTGCAGGATCTACAGGAATCTGACCTGAGATATAAAGCACCCCGCCGGCCATATTTGCCTGCGCATAAGGACCTATTGCAGCAGGAGCGTTTGTAGTGGTGATTACTTTTTTCATAGATTTTTGATTTTTTGCAAATATAAAACTTAAATCGGGAACAGTCAACCGACGGAGTTGTCAATAAAGCCGGAATTTAGCAGCGCTCAGCGAGTAAAATCTTAGAACGGTGCGTTAGGTTGGGTGAAACTTCTGTCCTTATATTTGAGCGCATCCTGCAGGATATTTGCCTTTATACCAATAAAGAAATCGTACACTTTATACTGACCAAAAGGCACCCAGTTGAAATTAATCGTAAAACTACGTTGGTCTCTGGAGAAGCCAACCCTTGTATAAGCCAGTTCCTGAGTCATAAAATCGTAGTGGGTACTGCCATTGATATTCCAGTAGGGCGTAAGCTGTATACTGCCGTCCACCCCCACTGAGGCCACTGTGTTTCCGAAAAGCGTTCCTCCTCTGTTATAACCGTAATTAGCATTTATATTAAGTGTCCAGGGCTGATGGAAGCGTGCATAATTGTCATCATCAAAATAATAATTCTCATTCCTTATTTCACCTTTCGTGCTGTACTTCTTGTCCAGTTCTTCCTTTTCACCGAAAATAAGGTCACTTAAGGGATAGGAAAGCTGAAGGTTGAAACCCTGGATATTAAATTTACCAAAATTCTCTGTACGCACTACCCTGTTTTCTTCGGGCACAAATACATTCTCATAAGGATTGATGATCAGACTGCTGTTAAGACTGAGTTTACTGTCCAGAAAGGACGACTGACCGTTTACAGTAAAAACCGACCATTTATTATTTTTGGCTGCCAGGTTGTAACCGCCCGCTATATTAAGTGCTTCAAAAATTTTGATCTTCTTTACTCCTGTGGAATCCTTTTTACTGCGCACCTTCACTTCAATATTGTTACCAATGCTGAAGTTTACTGCGCCTTCCATACCGCTGGTAGGCGAACCAACTATACCCTGATCGAATATTGAATAAGGTATATTGGTGCCGGCAGCATCATAATAACTGCTGAAGTATCCAAATCCGGGGGTCCCAAAATCCGGTCGGTAGCTGAAACCGATACTGGGCATCACCATGTGCCTGATTCCCTGGATGGCAGAACCGGCCTTAAAGATTTTGGTACCGTACAAAGTAGTCTGAATACTTGCACTTGTGCTGAAAACCGAATAACCGCCAATCTTTTTATCGAAATTATTCTCGACCTCGTTGGTGATTGGATTGTAAGCTCTGCGAAGCGTTTTGGTGGTAATGGCGTTATCAATATTAGCGCCTACAGAAAACGTAAAATATTTGGCTATGTTGGTATTTGTGCCCAGGGTGATATTGTTCCGCAAGCCTGTCTGCATTTTGTCCCACATGGCTTCGGTAAACATTTCTCCTTCGCCTGTGTTGGCATAATTGGTAAAGTTAAGCCCCGTGTTCACCGTAATGTTTTCCAACAGACCCTCACGCACTCCCGTACGCGGCTTGAAGAGATAAAACTGGTTCACGGCCACATTGACCTGTGGTAGTCTGAGATCGGCAAGTCCTGATGAAAAGTTCTGAGAGTACGAGGCGGTTCCTGTAATGGTCACAGGCAATGTCAGAAAGCGCTTTGTTACACTTACTGTAGAATTCTGCTGAGTGTTCAGCACATTCTGGTTAAATATATAATTATTGTTGATGGTATTGTTGTAGAATTTTGAACTTACAAGATCTACTGATGCACTGAAGTTCAGCAAAGGATTAGCCTTGGTATCCTGCGAGTGCCGCCATGAGATCCGGTAGGTATTTACTTTGCTGTAATCGTCCAGGCCTTTAATACCCCGAACGGTAGATCCGATATCTGCTGCAAAGTTCCCGTTGTAGCGGTACATCTTCACATAATTTGTTTCCGGTCTGATATTCCAGCTGCCTTTGGTGTAAAAATCAACCATGATCTTTGCATCAAAATGCTCACCGATAGGCTGATAGTATCCAAAACTGTTCAGGAAAAAGCCTACATCCTGACGCTCACCGAAACTCGGGATCAGGATACCGGCAGATCTCTTGTCGGAAAACGGAAGGATGGCAAACGGCAGGATCAGAGGGGTGGGTACCTGCTCAATATACATCTGTACAGGCCCTGTAACCACCTGGGAATTTTGCTTACCCTTAATCAGTTTGATATTAGGAGCCAGCAGATGATAATCCGCAACTGTATCCTTTTTCTTCAGGAAATACTCGTCTGTTGTAAAGAGTCCGCGGCGCATGAAAAAGACGGAATCATTGTACTTCTTGGTTTTCTGAGCTACTATTACGCCTTCACTCTCCTCAGTACGGGCATTGTAGGCCATGGCCTGCCGGGTTTTATAATTGTACTGAAAATCGTTGTATTCATAAGACTTTCCGGCCTGGGTGGCCACCGCTGGTTTAATAATCCTGCCGGCGCTGTCTACCTCACCACGGGCATAAATTTCATTTTTGCGCCAGTCTATGCGGATATAATCAGCGTCGATCTGCATATCCTGATATTTCACCTGCGCATTTTTGTTCAGATAAGTCATTTTATGCTGGAAGTCATTGCGCTCGCTGTCCGCTTTAGTCCGCACGATATCAGCCAGTTGCTCTCCCGGCACACGCAAGGTATCCGTACGGCGTACGGAGTCACTAACCACCTTATTTTCAGCAGTGTTCTGAGCATGTAAGGGTGCTAAAAAACTGTTAAAAATTAGGATAATTAAAATATGTAATATATTTTTGGAGGCGCTTTTGATACCGGTGCTGTTTAATATTTGCGAGCAAAATTATAATAAATTTTAAGAATTGATGATGATAACAAACTTTTGTTTTAAAAAATATTTCTTACTTCTTTTCTTAATAATTTTCACTGCAGGTACCGCCCAAAAGAAGTTTACGATCGTTCTGGATGCAGGACACGGTGACCATGATGTGGGCGCAACAAGATCATATGAATTCGGCACACCCCGCGAAAAAGATATCACCTTGGGTATTGTACTGAAATTAGGCCGGATGCTGGAGGAAAATAAAGCCTTCAGGGTGATCTACACCCGCAAAACTGATGTATATCCTTCTCTAACCGAGCGTACCAACCTGGCCAACAGGAGTAAAGCCGACCTTTTTGTATCTGTACACGTAAATTCATCACCAGCGAAAAGTGCTACTGCCCGCGGTACGGAAACTTTTGTGCAGGGTCCCAATCAAAACCGTGAAAATCTGGAAGTAGCAAAGAAAGAAAACGACGTAATCTATCTGGATGCTAAGGACCGTGAAGTTTTCGCCTCCTACGACCCTACTTCACCCGAATCACTTATTGCACTGAAAATCCAGCAAAGCAAATACCTGGAAAGAAGCCTTTTTATAGGCAGCTTTATAGAGGAGAATTTCGAAAAGGGAGGGCGATTCTCCCGAGGCGTGAAGCAGGCTAACCTACACATCTTAAGGATGAGCGCCATGCCGTCGGTGCTAATTGAAACCGGCTTTGTAAACAATTATGAAGACGCCTATTTTCTTTACAGTGATGAAGGACAGAAAAAGACGGCAACTCAGATCTATGATGCCATCATCCGGTATGCCCGCAAAGTAAATGCACCGGAAGCCGCAGCAGTTCCTAAAAAAGAGGAGAAAAAGGAGGTACCGCTTAAAAATGACTTCCGGATCCTGCTGATGAGCAGCCCAATTAAATACAATTACGGTGACCCGGCGTTTAAGGGCCTCAATTATATATTGGCACTTAAGGAAAACGGTCTCTATAAATATTATTACAGTGTATCTAACCTCGCCAGCGTTCGGGATGCTAACCTTAAAACAGCCCGTGACGCAGGCTTCAGGACGGCGTCACCGGTAGGATTTGTTCCTGAACAGGCCCTTCGCTCAGGTTATTACACTCTTGAAGTTTTCGTGGGCAAGGACAAACTTCCTTCCGACTCCTATATAGTAAAAAACCTTAAGGACGTTAAGCGCGAGAAGCTGAACGGTATGTTCTACTATACGTACGGCAATGTAAGAACGCTGGAAGAGGCCATTGCGCTTCAGAAATCACTGGAGGAAAAAGGAATTAAAAACTCCGTTATCCAGAAAGTAGCAAAATAAAGCTGAAATAATTTTTGGAGATCAAAATTAAAGCCTATTTTTGCAGTCCGAAACTCACCGGCCTATTCGTCTAGTGGTTAGGACTCAAGATTTTCATTCTTGCAACAGGGGTTCGATTCCCCTATAGGCTACAAAAGCAATTTTTTTAATTTTTTTTAAAATAAATTTGCAGAATAAAAAATAAACTATATCTTTGCACCCACAATTGAGAGACAAATAATGGCAAATCATAAATCAGCTTTAAAGAGAATCAGACAGAACGTAGCGAAGAGGCTGCGTAACAAGTACTATCACAAAACTGCAAGAACAGCTGTGAAGGCACTAAGAAATGAAGAGGATAAAACTGCAGCGTCTGAGCAACTTCCAAAAGTGATTGCTTTAGTGGATAAACTGGCTAAAAGAAACATCATCCACAAAAATAAAGCCTCTAATCTTAAGAGTAAACTTACAAAACACGTTAACAAGTTAGCGTAATAATAAACAGGATGGCCCGTTCGTCTATCGGTTAGGACCTCAGATTTTCATTCTGGTAAGAGGGGTTCGATTCCCCTACGGGCTACCAAGTAACTTCCGAAATTTTTTCGGAAGTTTTTTTATGTCTAAATTTGAGATGAAATCAACCCTATATGAATATACTGATTGTAAACGGCCCTAACCTGAATTTGCTGGGCACAAGGGAACCGGAGATCTATGGCCACGCTACAATGGAAGATGTACTAAAATCGCTGAAGGCCGAATTCGGCACACATCACATTGATTTCTACCAGTCCAATGTGGAAGGTGATTTGATCAACCGTTTGCAGGAGGTCAATTATGATGCGCTGGTGATCAATCCCGGCGCTTATACACACTATTCCTATGCACTGGCAGACTGTCTGAAAAACATCTCCGCAGCAAAAGTGGAGGTTCATATATCCAATATCTATAAACGCGAGGAATTCCGCCAAAAATCCGTTACCGCAGCGCATACTGACGGTGTGATCAGCGGATTCGGAACAAATGGCTATAGGCTGGCTATATTAAGTCTTGATGCGTAAACACAAAAAATCCCCGAAAACAAATTCGGGGATTTTTCAATTCGAAACCTGACTTATTAAAGTTGAGGTCCTGAAGGTATTAATTTCTTCGCTTCATCAGAGTCACAGTACTGCTCAAAATTCTTGATGTATCTTGCAGCAAGGTCTTTTGCCTTAGCTTCCCATTCTGAAGGGTTTTCATACGTATCACGCGGATCCAGGATACCTTCAGATACATTTGGTAATGCAGTCGGAACCTCCAGGTTCATGATTGGAATGGTCACCTTTTCTGCACGGTCAATTGAGCCGTCAATGATTGCATCAATGATCGCACGTGTATCTTTCAGTGAAATTCTTTTTCCGGTACCGTTCCAGCCCGTATTTACAAGATATGCTTTTGCTCCGTGCTCCTTCATCTTACCGATAAGGGTCTTGGAGTACATTGTAGGGTGCAGGGTAAGGAAAGCCTCACCAAATGCCGGTGAAAAAGAAGGTTCAGGAGCTGTAATTCCTCTTTCGGTACCCGCAAGTTTTGAGGTGTAGCCGCAAAGGAAGTGATACTGAGCCTGATCTTCAGTAAGTACAGAAACCGGTGGTAAGACACCAAACGCATCAGCAGAAAGATAAACAATCTTACTTGCGTGACCTGCCTTGGAAGGAAGGACAATTTTGTTAATATGATATATCGGGTAGGAAACACGGGTATTCTCCGTAATTGAACCGTCTGTATAATCAATCTTACCGTTTTCGTCTACAACAACATTTTCCAGTAGTGCATCTCTCTTGATGGCTCTGTAAATGTCCGGCTCTTTTTCTTCAGAAAGGTCAATTACCTTGGCATAGCAACCGCCTTCATAATTAAAGACCCCGTTATTGTCCCAACCGTGCTCATCGTCACCGATCAGGTATCTTTTCGGATCTGCAGAAAGTGTGGTTTTTCCCGTTCCTGAAAGTCCGAAGAAAAGAGCTACATCGCCTTCTTCGCCAACGTTTGCAGAACAGTGCATTGAAGCCATTCCTTTAAGCGGCAGGAAATAGTTCATCATAGCGAACATCCCTTTCTTCATTTCGCCACCGTACCAGGTACCGCCAATGATCTGCATCTTTTCTGTAAGATTGAACATCACGAAATTCTCGGAGTTCAGTCCCTGCTCCTGCCAGTTAGGATTAGTAGTCTTGGAACCGTTGATCACCATGAAATCGGGAGTACCAAAGTTTTCCAGCTCGTGGTTGGAAGGGCGGATAAACATATTGGTCACAAAATGTGCCTGCCAGGCCACTTCCATAATGAATCTTACCTTAAGACGGGTATCGGGGTTGGTGCCACAAAACGCATCAACAACATAAATCTTCTCAGACTTGGACAGTTGATCCATTACCAGAGATTTGCAGCTTGCGAATATTTCCGGGGATGTAGGCAGGTTTACTTTGCCATCCCAATAAATAGTGTCACGCGTTTCGTCGTCCAGGACAATATAGCGGTCCTTTGGAGAACGGCCTGTGAAGATTCCCGTCTTTACGGACATTGCGCCCGACTCAGTCAGGATGCCTTTTTCGAATCCCTCGTTCTTTGCTGAGTTCTCAGCCTGGAAAAGTTCTTCATAAGACGGATTGTACACCACTTCCTGATAACCTGTAATACCCAGATCATTCAGCTGCTGAATAATTTTGATGTGTTTCATGCTAGAAATAGATTTTTTTCGAATTGAATGGGCCAAATTTAAGCAAATTTACTAAGCTATACATGTTAAAACACAATGATATTGGTCACCAATATTTTGTACACAGCCACTTTACGGTGCCACTGGAATCAAATCATCCCATTCAAAAACCCGTGTGTAGCCACGCGACGCAAACCAGGAGTGATAGTCATCAACCTTGGAAGCCATGACAAAATCACCGCCCCACGCACCCAG
This sequence comes from Bacteroidota bacterium, assembly GCA_023386965.1. Taxonomy (GTDB): domain Bacteria; phylum Bacteroidota; class Bacteroidia; order Flavobacteriales; family Weeksellaceae; genus Marnyiella. The sequence goes on along the minus strand of JAEWIR010000031.1, from coordinate 5,524 downwards.
GCTCTTGATGGTTCCACCGTAACCGGTGAATAATTGATCTTTAACTTTCGGTATTCCCAGAAATTCTGAAACCAAATTTTCATGAAGCTCCAATAATTCCAGGAAATCATGCAGTGAGGTACATTCATAAATCTCCTGAGTCAACGCAGAGAAACGGCTAATCAGTTCCGCAGACTTTTCCTTACTCCGGTAAAGCTGAATTCCCGCACGGCTGTCCTGTTTGCGGTTGATATGTAATAAAATAAGGTTGTCCTTAAAGGGCGGTGAATAGATCACCGGTTTAACTTCCCGCTGCGGTGCATTTCTGAACAATACCGGCCGACACTCGCGTGCGATAGCGATATCATAGCCACTGCCATGCAAAAGTATCTCATTCAGTAGATAAGCATCACATGCAGACCACTGAGCTATATTGTTTATTAATGTTGAACTGCTTCCCAAACCATAATCTGGGGGAAACTGCAGGTTAGTCTTAAGGTAATAGCTGGCAGAACCCTGAAATTTTGTAGCCGAATATTGCTGTACAGTCTGCAACAGACGAAGCACAAATTCTGCGGGTTGCGGTAAGTTGGTATCCAGAATGATCCAGGTTTTATAGTCCAGCTTCACTTTCAGCCAGGGCTGGCCCTGATGTAATGCCTCCCAAAAGACTTCGCTCTTTCCATCTGCCTTCTCTTCAAAAAAAAACTCCTGACCCGGCGTTGTAGGAACAGCCAGAGCAAGAGCACCGTCCAGGACGAAATATTCTGAAGTCAGCAATAATTTTCCCGGCGAAAACATTCTGCCCATCATAAGCAGGTTATGAAAATACGACTTCGGAGTTTATCTTTTTAATAAGACCCTGTAAAGTTTTACCCGGACCCACTTCAACGAACTTCGTAGCACCATCCTTAATCATATTCTGAACGCTTTGGGTCCATTTCACCGGTCCCGTAAGTTGGGCAATCAGGTTATTCTTGATTTCCTCAGGATCAGATACGGCCGTAGTCGTTATATTCTGATATACGGGAATGGTGGAATTTCTGAATCTTGTATTTGAAATAGCCATCGCCAGACGATCCTGTGCAGACTGCATGAGAGGTGAATGGAAGGCACCGTTCACCGGAAGTAACAGCGCACGTTTGGCACCGGCTTCCTTCATCCGTACACAGGCCTCTTCCACAGCTTCAGTTTCACCGGAGATTACCAGCTGACCCGGACAGTTATAATTGGCAGGAACGACCACTCCATTTACAGAAGCGCAAATTTCCTCCACTTTACTGTCTTCCAGACCCAGGATAGCAGCCATTGAACTTGGATGCGCATCACAGGCTTCCTGCATGGCCTTTGCACGCTCGTGCACCAGTTTCAAACCATCCTGAAAAGAGAGCACTCCGTTTGCCACCAGCGCGGAAAATTCGCCCAATGAGTGCCCGGCGACCATTTCGGTGCCCAATGCATCAGTGGCTTTCAAAGCAGCCAATGAATGGATAAAAATGGCAGGTTGGGTGATTTCTGTCTTTTTAAGATCTTCCTCAGCACCGCTGAACATCAGCGACAATATATCAAATCCAAGGACATCATTGGCAGATTCCATCAGGTCTTTGATGTCTTTCCGGGAATCGTAAAGTTCTTTTCCCATTCCAACAAACTGTGAACCTTGCCCAGGAAATACAAGTGCTTTCATCTACTTTAATTAGTAATTATTGCGGCAAATTTACGTAAAATAAACGGCATTGAAATGTATTTTCAATGCCGCACTGTTTTAAGATGTAAGTTTTCAGGGTACCAAACGCACTACGCGGTAACCTGTGTTTACGTAAGCGCCGTTTCTCTGTATCCGTTCAAATTCAAATTTAGTTGCCAACTGTGTCTGGGTCTTACCCATCTGGCTGAAGATCTCGCCGCGGCTGTTTTCACGGCTTAACATATCATTCATCACATCAAAACCTATAATCGCGTACTTGCCGGGCGTTTTACAATATTTTCGGTTGAATTCAGACAAAATCTCTTTTTCAAAAGAACCTTCTGTATTAATTGTTCTGTCCATTACGTACACTAAACTTGCCTTACCAAGTTCGTCAGCTTTCTTTTCAAATGTGGGTACATAAAACATACTGAATGCTTTCATTCCCTGCACCTCACTGCCCATTGCGATCATCTTTTCGGCAAATGCCTGACCCGTACTGTCGTTATTGCTGGCCAGAACCGCGATTACCGGCACTGACTGTCCTGTCATCATGTTCGTATCTGCCGTAATCTCGGACGGTGAGTTTACCAGCTGTATATTTGGATTCTTAAGCGCTTTAATAAGTCCGGTTCGGATATAATTTGCGTGGGTACGGTCACCATCTGCAACTATAAAAATTTTCTGGTCTGTGTGGGCGGCTTTAACTTCCTGAATGATCCGGTCCGCATAAGTCTGCTCGTTAGTTTCTACTATGATCAGATTACTGAAACCATAAAGGTCATCTGAATTGGCGAATGGTGCTACAATCGGAATCTTGCTGTCTTTTACATATTCCAGGACTTCAAGTATACTGGATTTGAAAAGAGGACCTACAATCAGATCAGTATTATCTCTGTTGATTAGTGTTAGCGAGTTTTTAAAGGTAGCCTCACTACCCGCATCAACAATTTTCACATTCAGTTTTTGTCCGCGGCGTGCATTTCTTTCTATTGCGAGCTTGGCTCCCGAGAGAAAATCAAGTGACATACTGCGATACTTGCTGTCGCCGGACTCATAACCGAAAGGAAGCATGACTACCACATTCAGTTCATCGCCTGATTTTTTAACATATGCTTTATCAGCTGGCTTTACCTTGAGTACCATACCGCTTCTAAGACCCTTCGCAAGATCCGGGTTCAGCCGTATCAGGTCATCCAGGTTTACCGAAAATTTATTAACGATGCCAAAAGTAGTATCTCCGGACTGTACCGTATAGGTAACAAAATTGTCTGAAGATATTCCGCTGGAAGTGTAAGTATTGGCAGATCCAGATACGGGTGCAGATGGACTTGCTTTTTCAGAAGTGATTGATGTATTACTGTCTGCGTAGCGGCTGACGTTAGAGGCAGGCAAAGCAATACGGTCGCCAATCTTAAGATTGGATTCAAGACCCGGATTCAGCTTTCTTAATTCAGCTTCACTGATTTTGTACTGTCTGAGCAGACCGTAAAGCGTTTGTCCGGACTGCACCGTAATGTAGCTTACCGCTGAAGAGGCAGGGGCAGCAGGACCATTCTTAACAGTAACAGTATCTCCGATTTTGAGGTTACCACTTTTTGCCCCGGGATTGAGTTTATAAAACTCGTCAAGTGAAATGCCATATTTGCGTGCAATGTTATAGGCATTGTCGCCTTTGGTAACAGTATGCGTTTTCTTTTGCGCCGAAACACCGCTGAACAGCAGGAAAACGGACATTATGAATATTTTCTTCATCATCTTTAGTACAAGAATTCCTTACAAAATTAAGGCTTTAGGATTAATCTACCATTACCACCAAACTGGAGGTATGGACATCCATTTCCTCCAAACAAGATTTGAGCCAAGAATTGCCCTCAAAGGCGTAATATACACTGAAGTTATACACCCGTTCCTGCCACTTGCCACCCGGATGCACTTTTAAAAAGAGATTCTGCAGCGCAGTTACCCGCTCGTACTGTTTTACCTTTTCAGCACGGAGCAATCGCCGGGACATTCTTTTATAGGATTTAAGCTGTCGGGTTTCCTCCGCAGCCACCAGGTTCCCAAAACTCTTTTCGGTGCCGGCAGCCAGTTCGCGGATGGATTTGAAAGCAGCAGCAACTTCTTTTTCTTTTGCATTCAAAAGCTCGAGGATTTCATTGTTCTGCAGGATTTTCGAATTTATGACCGCGTTATAATCTCCAAAGAAATCACTGATCTCAAGCGAGTGCCTGGACATTTTGCTAAGTGTTTTACTGCTGATATTTAAAAAGGAGTTTCGCGGAATAAGAATCGGAAAGGGAAGGTTTTTGTCATGAAAATAGCCTGTCAGTTCCAACCAATACATAATCTCGGCATTTCCACCGATATAGGCTATGTTTGGTAGGACTGATTCCTGGTACACAGGTCTCATTAATGCATTTGGACTGAATCTTTCAGGATGACTCATAAGTTCGCCGATGATTTCATCCTGTGTAAATGCCCGGTCACTGTCGGCCAGCACAAACTTTTCGCCTTCCTTATCAATCCGATTCCTGCTTTCAGTGAGGTAAAAAAGATTGACTTCACGTGGGTTGACCTGAACTTTACCATACCGGGCGGTAAGAAACTCTACCCGGGAGTTTGTGCTTTTCAATATTTCAGAATTGATCAGCTCGTCGCGGAAAGCCGGAATCATCATCTTTTTTAAGCGTGAATCATCGCCGTCAATAATCAGCAGTCCAAACTCTGCAAAAAGCCGGTTCACTAAAGTGCGCGTTGCTTCAGCCAATGTATTGCCTGGAGTATATGCCTCCTTCATCATCAAAATCAACTCGGTACCAAATACCGTATCTTTAAATTCCTGTGCGAATGCGTCAATGAACGACACATCCTCCAAAACAATACGGCCCACCGCGCCACCCGAGGTGGCAGACAGGTAATAACGCTGGTTTTCGGTATTGAAAAAACTGATCTCCTCCAAATCATGGTCCTCTGTAGCCATCCAGAACACAGGTACGAAATTATATTCCGAAAACTGTGATTTGAGATAGGTGGCAGTTTTTATGGTTTGAAGAATTTTGTAGATGAAAAATACGGGACCGGTAAACAGGTTCAACTGATGGCCCGTTGTAACAGTAAACGTAGTATTTTCCCGAAGTAAGTTCAGATGATTATGCTGTAAAGGACTATCTGATTGGGCATTCTGCTCCTGAAGCACCTCACAAAGCACCTCGCGATTCGCTAAGGTGAAATGAGCACTTTTCGCGGCAATCTTAGCTTTAAGATTGGCAGGTGAAAAGAGATGATCCTCAGCGTAAGGAATATCCGAATTTAGAAAATCCCTTATCAGGTCAGGAATTTCCTCAATATCCGCAAAAGGTATTTTCTTATATAATTTCAAATCGGTTTATTAACTTATTAAATACCAAACAATTCCGATATTGAGACGGAAATCATAGAATGGGTAATAGGGCGCTGTAAATACTTTATTATTATCAATCAAGGTATTGAGATGCTGGCCTTCGATAAAAAAGAACATCCGTTTAACTTTAAGATTGAAATAGGCATCAATCAGAGGTATTCCACCAATCTCATAACCAGGAGGCCCAGGAACAGTGAATTCATTTAGAATGGGTGAATATTCCCGCGAGCCGAACTTTGTAAAAAAGTGCCCCTTCACCCCTGTCTGGATTTCGGCCGCATTCTTAAAGGCTTTGCTCTGGAAGAACAGATTAGCTCTTCCTACAAAATTAGGAGCCGGAAACAGGTCACTGTTGGTTAGTGTGTTCTGGAAAAGCAGCCTCGAATTCAGTCCGAACTTGCCATACCTGAAGGTCGCATCGCCACCAATCTGCGATATATTAAGCGGTGTAGCAC
>JAEWIR010000027.1 GCA_023386965.1 Bacteroidota bacterium | reverse complement strand
ATGCCAGGGTGATGGTAGTGGTTTCTTCACATCCAAATTCATTTACATATTTCACGTAAATGGTTCCCTGTGCTGACATGTAGGCCTGTGCCGCGTTATTGGAAATCTCATTGGTGCCGTTCTGCATGTCCGATAAAGTAGCGTAGTACTGAATGGAGGTCATATTCTGGGTTCCAGTGTACAGCACTGCGGTTGTTAGGTCATACAGCGCCACCCCACTTGTGTAATTGCTGCAGGCAGTAAGTGTTGCCGGTGTCAGTTGGAATGATACATTCTCAAAATTAACTGTTCCAAATTCTTTACATTTACTGATGGGACTGTCCGGGTTGTTAGGGTCCACATAAGAAATTGCATAATGGTATGTTGTAGTGGTATTTACTGAGATTGGATTGACAATCGGGTTATCTCCGGCCAGCAGATCATTCGTATTCAGGTGATAAGAAACTACAAAGTTTGGATTTCCATTTACGATTTGTGGCGTAAGAGTAGAGAAATCAAACATCTGTGGGAACTCGCAAAGCTTTACGATTCCGTCAAAATTTTGTCCCGGTTCAAGAAACGGATACGGCTGAATAGCAGGGTCGTCAAAAGGTGAAAGTAACTCAGCAGTACCGCTCCACTGTAGGGTAAAGCCGTTGGTAGATTCACTATAATTATCTACAACAAGATAATACGTCTGTCCGGGCAGTACATCAAGATATCCACTCCACTGAACTTGCACAGCAGGATGAACTACTGTTAAACTAAGACCTGTAGGACCGTCGACACCCGAATAATTACATCTTATTGGCGCACCTGCACCAATTCCTACTTGCGAGCATGGAATATTGGGTCCATAAACTGCGAAGTCATAGTCATCATCAGGGTCGTTGGGGTTAATGGTAAAAGCCAGCGTACCTGCCGATCCTGCAGTAAACTGATACCAAACCGTCATGTTTTCGTCGCTGTACATACAGCCGCCAAGTTCCTCATCAACAAGACCGATGCCGGAAGGTGTATATGAGATTCCGGAGTTTCCGCAAACCGGAATTGCAGATATACAGTCAGACTGACCATAGCTGAAAGCCGATATTATGATTAATAAGGATAGTAAATATTTTTTCATGAGCTTCCGGGTTATTTGGTTAATGTTGTTAAAACGGATTCATTGAAAGAGGCGTAATATTCAGCGATTTCCATTCCCCAGTTGGGATCCGTTTTAGTTTTAGGTTTAAAAGTCCTGAACTTCTTAAGTGCTTCCTTATAAAGTTCCACACCTTCAGTTTTACTGCCCCCCTTATCTGCCGATGTATGATATTTGAGTTCTGCCTTAAGTAGCGCAGCTCGAGGATTGTTAGCATCAAGTTTTAATGCCTTTGCCAGGAAGTCAGCAGCTAGTTGTCTGTCCTTTTCCGAGTTTTTTAAAGCAGCTTTTTGTGCATGAAGCATTCCAAGCAAAACCACAAACTCTACATTGTTCAATTGCTGTTTGGTATCAGGTAAAAGATACTTCAGACCAGTTAGAGGACCATCCAATGCGGCATCAGATTTACCTTCTTTTACGTAGGCCTGGCTTTCCTTCAGACAGTTAAGCGCCGTATAGTAAATAGGTTGCCAATGGCTGTTTCCGTTGCCAGCCAGGCTGGCAAAGCTATATCGGAGATCAGTGAAGTCCTGTACCGTGGTAGCGGTCTTCATCTTTCCAATATTTTCAAGCATCTGCTTTTCGTAATTGCTTTGTGCACTGACAATTGCAGCGAAAGCAACTAAATAGAAAGTAAATAATATTTTTTTCATGTCTAAAAAGTAATGTCAACAAAAATAGATATTTATTAAACAATCAACAAATATTTGTTTGGTCTTTGAGATAAATACCTTAAAACTAGTATTCCATCTTTCTTAATTTCTTATTTCTGCTTACCGCCAGCGCAATAAGAAGGGTCATCGTTCCGCCAAACACTACGGAACGTACCACACCCAGCAATTTAGCTGCCAGGCCACTTTCAAACTGTCCCAGTTCATTGCTGCTCATAATAAAGATCGAATTAACACTCAGTACACGTCCGCGAATTTTTTCAGGAGTTTTCAGTTGCACGATCGTTCCGCGAATTACCACCGAAATGCCGTCCAGAATTCCGCTGAGCACAAGGAAAAAGAAGGACAACCAGTATAGTCTGGACAGGCCAAATCCTATGATACAGAGGCCAAATCCTGCAACGGCGACCAACAGGATCTTTCCCTGATTCTTACGTAACGGAACGAAAGCCAGCGTGACGATAATAATCATAGCCCCGATATCGGGAGCAGCGTTCAGTAGGCCGAATCCTTCGGAACCTACTTTCAGGATATCACTTGCAAACACCGGAATCATGGCCACCGCACCGCCAAAGAGTACCGCAAACATATCCAGCAGCAGGGCGCCCAGAATCTCCTTTGTTCGGTAGATGTACTGAAGACCCTCTTTCATGCTTTCCACCACTTTCATTTTTTCTCCTGTATTCTCACTGTAATGTTTGTTGATGAACCAGAAAAAGAGCGAAGCCAGAAACATAAGCGCTACAATGATAAAGAGCGTTCCGGAAATATCAAACCAGTGAATGAAGAAGCCGCCCAGTGCATGTCCGGAAACTGAAGCGGTAAGGAAAGTGGCCTGGTTCAGAGTTACTGCCGCAGCCAGTTTTTTTATGCCTACCACTTTGGGGATCATGGACGGAACCAATGGGCCAATGAAGGCGCGGCAGATGCCGGTGAAGAATACAGTTCCGTAAATGAAATAAGTAATTTCCCGGTTGGTAAGCGTGTGGGTGCCTTCCGCAAAAAAAGCCAAAGCCGCCAGAAAACCGATCAGGATGACATAGGCATAATTGCATATAAGGAGCAGCCGCTTCTTTTCAGTATTATCTATTACGTGACCGGCATAGAGCGCTGAACTTACGGCCGGGATAACTTCGGAGAGACCGATGAGGCCAATTGCAAAAGGGTCTTTTGTGAGCTGATATACCCACCATCCTAAAAGTGTAGCCAGCATTCGGAAGGAAAGGACGAGGAAGAAACGCCCTGCCATCAGGTTCCTGAATTCCGGTATTTTCAGGGTTTGAACCGGTCGGAAAGAAATCATGCGGCAAATATATAACTGTGAACGTTAAAATAAGTAAACAATGAAGCTTCGGCAGGTACCCATTGCTAATTTTGTTATTTTTGCCAATATGAACTGGATTATACTAATTATAGCAGGGCTTTTTGAAACAGGATTTGCCACATGTCTGGGAAAAGCACAGGAAACCGAGGGTCGTGAAAGTCTTTACTGGTGGCTGGGCTTCGGCAGCTGCCTTTTTATTTCCATGTTCCTGATGTATAAATCCATAAGTGGAGAAAACGCAATTCCCATCGGTACTGCCTATGCAGTTTGGACGGGAATTGGTGCTGTGGGTGGAGTCCTTGCCGGAATATTCATATTCAGCGAACCGGCCACCTTCTGGCGGATTTTCTTTGTAATTACGCTTATTGCCTCTGTGGTAGGCCTAAAAGCAGTATCCTCTTAAATAATCAGTCTACTCGTTACTTGTTGCTTTGGTAGAGCTGATCACAATTGCTGCTACACCCACTGCTCCGATTACATAAGCGGCAGTCTGGATTTTGGCGTTCCTAAGGTCTTTGGATTCTTTTACGTTCTTTTTGGCGATGGAGATCCGTGTAGAGTCTTTTTTGGTGGAATAACCTACTATGCTGTCAGCGGTTAGGTTGGAGAACAGCATTTTTTTGGTTTCGGTACTGTTTTTAAGTTTGAAACTGTAGGGTTTTCCGGCTCTGAGATTGGAGAAGTTATTCTGATTTACGTCGTCGGAGTACTTTGTGGTCGCGCAGGACGAAAGGGCAAATACACCGGCAAGTAAAATTGATTTAGAGGATAAAGATAGTCTCATTGGATTTTTTTGTTTGTTCAAATTTATAAATTTTTTTCACAAGAGGCGGAACCTCTGGCAAATTGCACTTAAATTTTGTATCCGCTTAAAAAATCGGCAATCTGTCTGTCATTAGCGAGTCGGGGAATCTTATTCTGTCCGCCCAGTTTGCCGGCTCCTTTTGCATATTCGTGGAAAGCCTGGCGGGAAAGCCTTGTGATTTTCAGCGGCTGCAGCACATTTCCTGTGATAAGGTCATCGTAATAAGTGTTCCGCCGGCGCATTTCATCATCCAGTTTCTTACTGAATCCGCTGAGGTCTTCTGGCTCCTTTTCAAATTCCACGAACCACTCATGATAGGGTAATCCTTCCGCAGGATTAACTTGTGGTGCCAGGTGGAATTCGGTAATCTGTGCCGGAAGCTCACGGACTGCGGCTTTCAGTGCTTCTTCTACTTCGAAAGCAATAACATGCTCCCCAAACGCTGATGTATAATGTTTTGTACGTCCGGAAACCATGATGCGGTGCGGGTTTTTACTGATGAAACGGACTACATCGCCAATAGAATATCCCCACAGTCCGGAATTGGTGGTCAGTATAAGTGCATAATCTTTGTTAATTTCAACATCTTTCAGCGTGAGCCGTCTGGCGTCCGGCTTACCAGATTCCTCCAGTGGGATGAATTCGTAAAATATACCATGATTGGTAAGAAGCAGCAAACCTTCCTGATGATAATCGTCCTGAAAGGCGAAAAATCCTTCACTGGCAGGAAAAGTTTGGATGATGTCCACCTCACCGCCCAGCAGCTCATTCATCTTTTCTCGGTAGGGTTCGTAGTTTACGCCTCCTGTTACAATAAGTTGTAGGTTGGGGAAAAGTTGGGTGATTTTTTTGCCGTTTCTTTCAATTAGTCTTTCGAAATACATAATCAGCCAGGGCGGTATACCTGAGATTAGGGTCATGTTTTCCTTTTCGGTTTCCACAGCGATTTGGTTCACTTTGGCTTCCCAGTCATCGATCATATTGGTTTCCCAGCTTGGGAGCCTGCTTTTCTGTAAGTAGGCCGGGATATGATGGGCTACAATTCCGGACAGCCGGCCGGTTTTTATTCCGTACACTTCTTCCAGTTGCGGGCTGCCCTGCAGGAAAATCATCTTGCCGTTCACGAAATCGGCATTTCCTTTTTTCTCAATATAATGAAAGAGTGCACTCTGCGCACCTGCCAGCTGGAAGGGCATGCCCTCTTTTGAAATGGGGATGTATTTGGACCCGGAGGTCGTGCCTGATGTTTTTGCGAAGTAAAGGGGAGTGTCGGTCCACAGGATGTTGCGCTGTCCCTTTTTCATTTTTTCAATAAACGGCCGTAATCCTTCATAATCCGTGACCGGAACTCTTTCCTGAAAATCCTGAACCGAATGTATCTCTTCAAAATGATGCTGACGGCCGAAAAGTGTCTTTTCGGCAGTACGTACCATCGCAAGTAACAGTTCCTCCTGCCTGGCTTCAGCATTCAGTTTAAAATCCTGTGTTTTCTTTACATGGATACGTGCCCAAATCTGCGCAGCTTTTTTCTTTAGGAAATTTAACATAAGGCAAAAGTAAAGAAAGTATCCTGATCTTTTGTACAACAGAAAGCATCCGACAGATTTGCCGGATGCGTCAAGGTGGTGTAGGTGTTCTATCTCACCAAATTGTTCTTTTTTAGCTGGTCCCCGAATTCCCGCTGGAACCGTATGGCTTCTGCCTGGAGCTGCTTCAGAAGTTCTGCCTGGTTGACGGGTTCACGTAGCGAGCGACCGCCATAGTTGGTGAAATATTGCCTGCCGTTGGCATTGGTAACCTCGTAAATGGTAACCTGCAAATTGGGGACTTCAATGCGTGAGACCTGCATCATGTTCATTCCGGCAGTTCCGCCGAGTGCGGTGAGGTCGTTTGCCAATTCCTTGTTGCCCAGTTCGCCCAGGCGCCAGCCGCCTTCGGTGGGACTTGTGCCGATAACTGTTACCACACTATTGTCCGCTACAAGTGGCGTGGAGAGCCGGCGGGAATCTTCCAGCATCGTGCCTATGGAGTCACGCTGGTTTTGCATCAGCTGTTCAAAGTTTAAGGTCATTTCGGGTACTGCCCTTCCCGGCGCAGATCTTTCCAAAGTGGCTGCATCTATACCCATGTTGAATTCCTTATTGTTCCTTACCAGTGTCAGGAGGTCATTTTTCCCTTTGATAACGGCCTCCTCAGAGGTTTTGAAGAGGTTTTCCTTCACAGACTGGTTGCTGTCATTATTGTTCATACCGGAATTCTTGATGCAGGACGTCAGGAAGCAGGTTAGTATTCCGGCTAATATAACAAATATCGTATTTTTCATGTCGGTTCGTTTTTAAGGTTATTTCTTAGCGATATCATACCAGGTGGACCAGTGTGTTGAAGTGCCGGGAGGATTCTCGTACTCCTCATAGGTAATAAATCGTTCCTGTCCCGAGCAGGGTGCCCAGGGATCGTTCAGTGCCAGATAGCGTGTACCGTTTAGGGTAATGTATCCTTTTATGACTAGTACATGTCCTACAACACCGGGTGTACCATATGCGTAACCCATTGGTTTTTTAGCGCAAAAAATCTGCTTTTTAAGTGCATCCCACGTCATGGCCGTGTTGGTTTCGGTGAATTTCAAACCTGCAAAATCAAGTTCAAGCCAGCCCGGCTTGTTACAGGCAGAATTCTTAGGGCAGCTGCGTCCCTGGTTCTGAGGCGTACAGCAATTGTTCATGCTGAAGCGGTGATTGGCAAGGCTGCACTGTGTCACACTGATTGCAAAATGCTGGGCCAGCATTTGCGTGGTAGCTGCCCAGCACCAGTTGTTGGTTTCCTGCGGTCTTAATGTATTCGCTACATTACCGATCGCTTCCGGCTTACAGCAGCTGCTCAGGATTAGCAGGGCAAAAAATCCCATCAACGCGTTTTTGAAATCATTTTTCATGGTATTGGTTTTTCTTGTTTCCTACTCTTTTGGCTTTTCGGAGTCCGCCATTATCTTCTGTAAAATTAAACCGAAGAGCGGAAAAAATTACAGGAAAAACACTTATTTTATAAATAATATTCGTTAACGGATATTCTGACAGCAAAAATAAAGCTGCTTCGATGAGGAAGCAGCCTTAGTACAATTTTTTAGGTGAGTAGTTTATCTGGTGCAGTTTGCTGTCCAGGTCTTACCGTCTTTTGTATATAAAATATCGAGGTCGTTATTGTCGATCTTAATATAGCTTGTACCGTTAGAACCTACGCTAACCAAAGTATTGTCGCCGGTTTGCTGGAATTCGACTCCATTAAGATCCGGAATACCGTTGGAGAACTTGAAGTTGTACTTGGTTCCGCTCGCGATTTTAGTAACAAAAACTTTTCCGTCGGCAGTGTTTATGTTATTGCTGCCGTCCACATAGGAGATGCTGCCGTTATATGTTCCGGCAAAGAAATCATTGTCTGCGGGGTCATCGTCGCGGCTGCACGATACAATTACGAATAGAGAAAGAATGATGATGCCAAATGTTTTCAGGAGGTTTTTCATACTGATAATTTTATTTTAAGTTAATATTTATTTTGCTAAAGGATGATGCGGTGGTCTCGGCGGTCTCGGTGGTGCATCCGGTCTGCGGGGCCTGTCGCCGGGATACAGTTTCTGTCCGTCCGGTGTAATAATATAAGGACGCTCGCCCGGTTTTGGAGGGGCAGGCCTTGCTTTCTTAGCCTTTTTATTCTTCAGAAACTTAGGCAGCGGCGGCTTTGGAGGTTTGGGCGGCAGCTTTTGTGCCGATGTATATCCTAAACCCAGTACGATAAGCATTGATGTCAGAATATTTTTCATAATAAATATTTTAAGGCCTGTAAGTTCAAAAACGGTGCTATTGTGTTTCATTATGCAAATTCTGTATATGCCGGATGAAATTTTGTAAATTTGCGGGCGGTAAACAGCGGTTTCAGAATGTTCTGAAACCGTATTTTTGCTTGCTATATTTTACGCATGGAATTAAAAATCATCAGCGACAGTTTACTCCCGGAACTTCTCCGCCTGAATTTCGGGGAAACTCTTTTTTCAGATCTTGAAAAAAACAGGACCGTAACTGTAAAAGGACATGCCGGCTCTGTGCCCAGCATACTGGCTGCCGAATATTTTATAACACATCAGCAAACACTTCTTTTCCTTGTTAATGACAAAGAAGAAGGTTTGTATATTACAGCCGAGATGGAAGAACTTCTGGGTGAGGACAACGTCCTCTACTTTCCACCTTCCTATCTGGAACCTTATCAGGTAGAAAAAGTGCAGAATGCCAACCTGGTGTTAAGGACAGAAGTGCTTAACAGCCTGAATGCTTCCACAAAACCTCATGTAATTGTGGCTCCGTTTGCAGCGCTTAGTGAGAAAGTACTGCAACACGAAGACTTTAAGGCGATCACCCATACAATAAAGGTAGGTGACCAACTTGATTTTGAATTTTTGCTGGAACTGCTGACGCAGTATGAGTTTCATCAGACAGATTTCGTCTCGGAACCCGGAGAGTTTTCCCTTCGCGGGGGTATCCTTGATGTCTTTTCCTATTCGGGTGAACAGCCTTACCGGATCACTTTTTTTGGCAGTGAGGTGGAGAGTATTAAGATCTTTGATCTGGAAACGCAATTATCCAGGGCCCCTGTCCAGGAATTTCAGTTGGTTTCAAATATGAATTTCAGTGCGTCCGGGGCCAAGGTTTCTTTTTTCGACCTCCTTCCTGCGGAGTCGCTTATGATTACCAGGGATGCCTACCTGGGGGTGAAAAGGATTCGTGATTTTTTTGCGAAAGCGGAGAATAATTTCGCTGAATTAAGTACGACACTGAAGCATCAGCCGCCCGCGGAATTATTTATATCTGAAGAGTTGATTATGGCCAGGATTTCGGCCTTTCCGCTTATCGATTTTACCACGCAGCAGGTGTTCACTTCCGGAGTTTACCAGCTGAACCAGCAGCCACAACCGGTTTTCAACAAAAATTTTGAAATGCTCGCCGGGGATCTGAAGGAAAAGAAGGAGCTGGGATATCAAACCTGGATTTCCTTTTCATCGGAAAAGCAGATGGAGAGGCTTGAAAGCATTTTGGAAGAGCTGAACCACGAAGTTTCCTTCCGCCCCTTCAAAAGTGAGCTCCACGCGGGGTTTGTTGATGCGGACCTAAAGATTTCGGTATATACAGACCACCAGATTTTTGACCGCTTCCAGCGCTTTAAAGCTAAAAACAACTTCGCAAAATCTGAACAGCTTACCCTGAAGGATATGCTTTCGCTGAAGGTAGGTGACTATATTGCCCATATAGACCATGGGATTGGGAAATTCATGGGCCTGGTTAAGATCAATAATAACGGTAAAGTTCAGGAATGCTTTAAGCTCGTATACAAGAATCAGGATTTGCTCTATGTAAGTATTCATTCGCTGGATAAAATTTCCAAATACAATGGCCCCGACGGCAAGGAGATCGTATTGTCCAAACTGGGCTCGCCGGCCTGGAAATCCCTGAAGCAGAAAACCAAAGCCAAAGTAAAGCAGATCGCCTTTGACCTTATAAAACTTTATGCACAGCGGAAAACAGCTAAAGGTTTCAGTTACGCACCCGATTCTTACCTTCAGAATGAACTGGAAGCCAGCTTTATCTATGAGGATACGCCGGACCAGGAGAAAGCTACCCAGGATGTGAAAAAAGATATGGAGGCACAAACCGTGATGGACCGGCTGGTTTGTGGTGACGTAGGTTTCGGTAAGACTGAGGTAGCCATCCGTGCCGCTTTCAAAGCTGCTACCGACGGAAAGCAGGTGGCAATGCTCGTGCCTACAACCATTCTGGCATTTCAGCACTACAGGAGTTTTCTGGAAAGGCTTAAAGATTTCCCGGTTGAAATTTCCTACATGAACCGGTTCCGAACGGCCAAACAGAAAGCTGAGACACTGGCGGGTCTTAAGGATGGCAAAGTAGATATTGTGATCGGGACCCATCAGTTGGTTTCGGATAAGGTTAAATTCAAAGACCTGGGTCTTCTGATCATTGACGAGGAGCATAAATTCGGGGTATCTGTAAAGGATAAGCTGAAGACCATGAAGGCTAATGTGGATACACTGACACTTACAGCGACTCCTATCCCGCGTACCCTTCAGTTTTCCCTGATGGCTGCCAGGGATCTTTCTGTAATTAAAACCCCGCCGCCCAACCGCCAGCCCGTAGAAACGCATATTGTTGGTTTTGATGAAGAACTGATTCGGGATGCAGTTTCCTATGAAATACAGCGGGACGGTCAGGTGTTTTTCATCAATAACAGGATTGAGAATTTGAAGGATATTGCCGGACTCATACAAAGGCTGGTGCCCGATGCTAAGGTGATCACCGGACACGGCCAGATGGAAGGCAAACAGCTGGAACAGAATGTCCTGGATTTCATGAACGGTAAATATGATGTGCTGGTCTCCACCACAATCGTGGAAAGTGGGGTAGATGTTCCCAATGCCAATACCATCTTCATCAATGATGCACAGCGTTTTGGAATGGCAGACCTGCATCAGATGCGCGGACGTGTAGGCCGGAGTAACCGCAAGGCTTTCTGCTACCTTATTACGCCCCCGTTTGATATGGTAACTTCGGATGCACGCAAGCGGCTGGAGGCAATTGAGCAGTTTTCGGACCTGGGCAGCGGCTTCCAGATTGCCATGAAGGATCTCGAGATCCGTGGAGCCGGTGACCTGTTGGGTGCCGAGCAAAGTGGATTCATTAATGAGATGGGTTTTGAGACCTACCAGAAAATCATGCAGGAAGCATTGGAGGAGCTTCAGCATAATGAAGAATTTGAAGAGCTTTTTGAGAATGAGGAAGATCGCCGCAAACTGATCAGTACAACAAAAGAGGTAAATATTGACACAGACCTTGAGCTGATGCTGCCGGACAGCTATGTGCAGAGTACGGAAGAGAGACTGAGTCTGTACCAAAGGCTCGCGGAAGTGAAGTCGGCCACAGAACTGGCTGTATTTGAGAATGAGCTGAAAGATAGGTTTGGCAATTTACCGCAGGAAGCCCGTAATCTGCTGAAATCGGTGGAGCTGAAATGGCTGGCCGCTGAGGTTGGATTTGACAAATTAATAGTGAAGAACGGTGTATTCTTAGGTTACTTTCCGGCGAATCCGCAGGACAGATTTTATCAGAGTGATAAATTCCGGCACATCATCACTTACCTGACTCAAAATCCGGCGGAGGCGACATTAAAGGAAAAAAGCACGAACGAGGGTACGCAGTTAATGATGCGAAAGGAGAAGGTTAAAAACGTGGATGAGGTAACTGCGGTATTGGAAAGAATTTTAAATTAAAATTTGAAGCAAGTGTGTCAGTAACATAAAATCAGTTAGATTTGTTTAAAATAAATCTAATATGAAAAAATATTTACCCGGCCTTTTGATTTTCTCCCTGCTTGTTTTAATTCTCTCCTGTGTGCCGCCAGATCCCGCCATGGTGTACGGTTGGAACACCAATACGCCCGCAGGTATTACCGGTCCGCGAATCCTGCATAAGATAGACAGTGCCAATGTGACGCGTAAAGAATATGTATCATCGCCCGCCGGCGTACTGGAACTGATAAAATATTATGATTCCAATGATGAAATTAAACTTTTTTACAACAGCAATAATAAAGTAAGCAAAATGACGCTTACTGACCCCGCCATGACAATGGACCTTAATTTTTCATATAACAGCGCAAATAAGATCACCACCGCGGTGATGACCTCCAAAAATAACAGCAATCAGATGGTGATGGAGGAGACTCATTATTGGCTGGTGTACAATAATTTAGGACAGCTTGTCAAGGCGGACCGAAAGAGCAAGCTCTTTCCTTCAATAACAGGGCCCTTTACACATTACGGTGTCATCAACCTTACCTGGGCGGGCGATAATCTCGTAAAGGTTGCGCAGAACAATTCAGGCATTATTCACCCGGATGGAAGTATGGAGCCGCTGGATCCTATGGGTTCCATGGTTTATAAATTTGAGGATTATGACACCAAGATCAATCCTTATACTACATTGCCTCAGGAATTCAACATCGGGATGGGTATTTTAGCACCACTTACCTTTTTCCAGTGTGGTTATAACAATCATCAGAAACTGCTGCTCGAGTTTTATAACATGCCGATAACCACCTATGGAAATTATATTTATGACACCCAGAATTATCCCGTGTCTGATGTTAGCGGGATTTTAAAATACATCTACAAGCCGATACAGTAATGGAAAGTAATTAAAATATAGCTGAAGCATCATTTTGGTGCGGTGTCGGAAACTTTAACATCAAATTATTGCCTTATCTTCAGAAAAAAAAGTAGTTTTGTATGTTATAAAAATTATAAAATTTTAATATGAAGAGAATATTACAATTTTTCAGTCTGATAATAGGTTTGGCCGTATTTAACTCCTGTGCGGAATCTGATCCTGCCGCAGTATATGGTTTTGAAGATCCAAATGACATTTCTGGACCGCGGATGATCAGAAAGGTAGTTGGAAATACCGATTTTATGGAAGAGTATTCACTAAATAATGGTAAGCTATTTAAGGTTGACCGTTTGGCAGGATTCGAAAATCAAACCATATATCTTCATTATCTCGGAAACAGGATCTCCAAGATGGAAATCATAGCCACCGTTCCCAGTGGTCCGGGCACCGGCCGCCACGTACTGATTCCCAATTATGACAATACAACCGGAAGGATGGTTAGTCTGATGAATGATTTTTATGTGGGAAATACCCATACCAATCATTCAATAAGCATATTCAATTATGACGGTGCAGGTAGGGTAATTAACGCTTACAAAAAGACAGCGGCGGTAAACCCCGCTACTCCCAATGTGTATGTATATCCCAACACAGTTACCGATGCCATTACCTACGACGGTCCTAATGTTGCCAAGGTGGAATCGAGCCAAAATGTCGTGAACATCAACACAGGAGTTATTACCAGCAGTGTGAAGAATACCTACGAATATGTGAATTACGACTGGCGGAATAATCCATACCTGGGTATTTCAGATAATTACATTATCAATATTGCCAGTGTGTTTCCTGAAATGTACGCTTATATGTCCGACAATAACCCTGCGAAAATGAAGTTTACATCAGGTCCTGCCTCTATGGTTGAAACAGTCTATTCCTATAAATTTGATACGCATAACTATCCTGTGACTAACGGCTTCAGATCCTTTACCTACCAGCCGGCACCACAGTGATAAGGCGGAGTTTTACTGAAATTTATTCAGACCGCACTGCCGCATCTTTAAACATACAATTACAAACAACCGAAAATGAAAAATATATTATATCTATTTGTGTCGCTATTCCTCGTCCTGTCTGTTCAGTCGTGTAAACGTATGGGCGATGACGACGGAAATCTTCTGAACGATATGGATTACAATCAGGGAGGTATAGGTGAAGACCGTTTCTTTTATCAGGAGGTAACCTCAGCCGATACGATTGCCGGATATCACTATAACGGCAGAAAACTTGTGAAAGTGGTAGGTAATAATACGGTAACCAACATCAGTTATTCCGGAGACCAGATTAATAAGATTGACTTTACCGGAGTGGTAGCAGGCGACAGTATTATCTACGCTCAGCTGTTTAATTATGATCCAAATAATAATACAAAACTTTCGACAATAACTGAAACCAAAACTGTTTATCCTAACATAGCAGCACAAACGGCACCTCTGGTATTCCAAAAATCCAGGGCCCTATATTCTGTTAAATTTAATGCAAACTCAAAACTGGATTCAGTAATTATCCGGAGAGGAAATGAAGTACCTGCCCAGAATTTTGTGTTTACATCTTACCAGAAGTCGGCTTATCAGTATGATACGCTATGGAACGTTACTAAAGTGACCAACACCTACGGTAATGTGGTGGGGAATGTCCTTGGTGCCGCAATGGTTACTGAGTCTTATGACTTCTCTAACTTTGATGATAAAAGAAGCCCATACTCGCTTCTTCCATTCGGGTACCTGCTTCACAAAACATTTGAAAACTCATTCAACTCTTACCGGTTTTCTGTGAATAATCCAAAGCGTGTAATGTACACAAGTGACGCAATCCCATTGCCTGTTCTGTATAACACCCTGTATACGTACGACAAACTTGGATATGCTGTATCAGGTTGGGGATCCAATTATGAATACCGGCCTTTCTAAAACTGAAACTTTAACTACGGGAAATGTAACTGCATTTCCCTTTTATTTTTATTAAAATTATGATGACGGGAAAATTTAAGCAATTAGGTATTTCATTGGCAGCAGTCCTAGCGGTAACCTCATGTGCCGATTCATCGGGAGATTTAGTAGGTCTGGAAAACACACTGCCCAATTACACCGAGGTAAAGGTATTAAGCAAAGTAAATATTGCGGAAGCTGGTGCCACTCCGTACGATATTAATTATACGTACAGCGGCGGAAAACTTACTGCGGTAACGGCGAGTAATAACTCTGCTTCTTACACTTTGGAATACAGCGGCACTCAGATTTCAAAAATCATTAAAACCGATATGCAGGGCGCGCAGCCACAGGTTATCACCTCAATACTCAGCTACAGCGGCAATGTGCTTACTAAGATTACCGGTACCATTACAGACGCAGGTACGGTTTCCGGCACTTTCAAATCGGACCTGGTTTATACCGGAGCCAAACCCAGCCAGATTAAGACCACACTTTATCTGCCTGGCTCTACCGTTGAGGCCGGCAAGCTGACATCAGACCTGGAATATTCAGGTAACAATCTTTCCAAATGGATGTACAGTGCAGAAGTAAGTGCAGGTCCGGTTGTAGTTTCTCCAGTACAGTTTACTGCCACATTCAGTAACTACGACGGAAATACCAATCCTTACCGAACGCTTCCCTTTGCATTTACAGTTGCAACAGCAAATTTTGATATTGACGGTGCCGGACCCACAGGTCTGTCATCCAACAATTATCAAACGGTTACTATACAAACAGGAGGTGCGTCGCAGTCAGAGAATCGGATGCATACTGTGGGTGCAGCTGGTTACATCACTAAGACCCAGTCACCTTCTGCAGCATGGACTTTTGATTATCAGAATCTTTAATAAACTTCAGCAGTATAATTTAATCTCAACTTCACCGAAGTTGGGATTTTTTGTTCATAAAAATTACTTTTGCAAACTATAAAAAAGGGGGACGTGAAATATTTGATTGTAGGACTGGGAAATAAGGGTGAGGAATACGCGGAAACGCGTCATAATATAGGCTTTAAAGTTGCGGAGAAGATCGCTGCAAGCATTGATGCTCCATTTAAACCGGCTAACTTCGGTTGGCTTGCCGAGGGTAAATACAAAGGGAGAAAAGTCTTTATCCTGAAACCTGACACCTATATGAATCTGTCCGGCAATGCGGTGAAATATTGGCTGCAGAAAGAAAATATACCGCTGGAGAATCTTCTGATCATTACTGACGATCTGGTGCTGCCCTTTGGCACACTTCGTATGAAAATGAAGGGATCCGACGCAGGTCACAACGGTCTTAAGAGTATTCAGGAT
Organism: Bacteroidota bacterium; assembly: GCA_023386965.1. Lineage (GTDB taxonomy): Bacteria > Bacteroidota > Bacteroidia > Flavobacteriales > Weeksellaceae > Marnyiella. Next base: position 20,853 of record JAEWIR010000027.1, on the reverse strand, counting down.
AAACTTCAGACCCAGAATTATCCGCGTTTACGCTTTGGAATTTCTGCAGAATTTTCAGAAGGGAAGCAGGTGGACTATGTTCTCGGAAAATGGGAGGAAAGTGAAAAAGAAAAACTCCCCGATTTGATCGGGAAGTTTTCTAATGCCTGTCTTTCATTCGTATTTGCCGGCATACAGAATACGATGACCGCCTTTAACGGTAAATAGAAATCAGAGCCACGTTACAACTCCGCTTTCCACGCAGTAGTTGGCTCCCACGATCTTAATGCTGCCTTCTTTTTCCAGGTTTCTCAGCGTTTCACTCTGGGCCCGAATCTGGGCAATCGTACGCTGGATATTGCATACATTAAGCCTTTCCAGAAGATCTTCATTGGAGGAAGACCTTTCTTCACCTTCATAAATCACCTCATTAATGCAGTCTTCAAAGTTGCTGATGAGATGATTCAGGTTTTCCATACCTAAACCTTCCACTTTACGGGCGTCCAGGCCACCTTTCAGAGCACCGCATTTACTGTGTCCCAGCACCACTACCAGTTTGGAACCGGCCACTTTGCAGGCAAACTCCATCGAGCCCAAAATATCGCGGTTCACGAAGTTTCCGGCAATGCGTATGCTGAAAATATCGCCCAATCCCTGGTCGAAGATGAGTTCGGCAGATGTGCGGCTGTCTATGCAGCTCAGAATGGCCGCGAAGGGCCATTGTCCGGCGCGGGTGTCATTAACCTGTTCCAGAAGGTTTCGGTTTACTTTAAGGTTCTGTACAAAGCGCTGGTTTCCTTCCTGCAGGAAGGTGAGTGCTTTTTCCGGGGTAGTTGTTGTTTGGGTTTCTAAAGTATGTGCTTTCATTATATTTTTTGATTGTAGATTGTTATTCTTAAATTAAATTGCTCTGCGGTGTGCGATGATGATGTGTGAATCCTGGTCTTCTGCATATTCCTGGTAGGAAGTTTTAAAGCCAAGCAGGCTGACCTCTATATCTTCTTCTTTTGCTCTGATATTGGCAAATTCCTGTATCATTTCCAGTATATCTGTTGCTATATAGGAGGTAGACCGTGCATCTATGCAAACTTTAGAATTCGGTTTTACATTTTTCAGCGTTTTTTTAATTGCCGCTTTATTCAGGAAGGAAACTTCTTCGGCCAGTTTAATATTGATCTCATCGGCATCATCAAGTTGCTCGCGGCTCAGATAATACGCTCTTTTCATATTTCCCTGAAGGATGTAGAATACCGAGATCAGCAGACCAATACCCACACCCTTAAGCAGGTCCAGAGATACTACTGCAATAATCGTGGCGATAAAAGGAATGAACTGATACTTTCCTTTCTTCCAGAAATGCATGATGGTGGCCGGCTTGGCCAGTTTATAACCAATCAGGATCAGAACCGCGGCCAGTGTAGACAGCGGAATGAGGTTCAGTATAAACGGTATTGTAAGGACAGACACCAACAGCAGTCCGCCGTGAATCATTGTTGATAGCTTGGAAGTTGCTCCCGCATTCGCATTGGCAGAACTCCTTACAACTACAGAAGTCATTGGCAGTCCTCCGATCAGCGAGGAAAGAAGGTTACCGACACCCTGTGCCCGCAGTTCACGGTTAGTGTCGGTAATTCTTCTGTGGGAGTCCAGTCTGTCTGAAGCTTCAATACAAAGCAGGGTCTCAATGGATGCCACTATCGCGATTGTAGCTCCCACAACCCACACCTGTACATTCAGGAATCCACTGAATGCCGGAAATACGAGCATTGCCTGGAAATCGTCCAGACTTTTCGGAACGGGCAGTGACACCAAATGTTCAGATCCGATGGCCAGGCCGCTGCCTGTAACAGTGAATAAGTAATTAAGAAGTATTCCGGATGCCACAGCTACGAGCGCCCCGGGAACCATCTTTATTTTCTTCAGGGCCGGAACGTGATCCCAGGCCAAAAGGATTCCTACGGAAACGAGTGTCACTATTATTGCGCCCGGGTGAATACCGGCTGCCATGGCAGCAAGTGAATTCAGACTGAAGCCGTTTGCCCCCACAACAGAATCTGTAAAGCCGCTTTCAAAACCAAATGCGTTTGGAATTTGTGTTATGATGATGATGATACCGATACCCGCCAGCATTCCCTCGATCACATTTGTAGGGAAATAGTTGGAAATACTTCCTGCGCGCAGGAAACCGAGAAGAAGTTGCAGAAGCCCGGCTATTAAGCCGGCGCACAGAAACAGCTCAAAGCTGCCCAGGCCGGTAATGGCAGTAAGAACAATTGCAGTTAGTCCTGCCGCGGGTCCGGATACTGATATATTGGAATTACTTAAATAACCTACTACGAGGCCACCTATGATACCGGCGATGATACCGGATAACGGGGGTGCGCCGGAGGCCAGTGCTATTCCAAGGCATAAAGGTAAAGCTACAAGGAAGACGACGAGTCCGGAAGGGAAATTTTCTTTAATCCCTCCATATAATGATTTTGCTTTTTTCATTTTTTGATAAAGTGTTGAGCATCTGTTTGATAGATTAACAGTGCAGATTGAAATTTTGAAAAAGTGCACAGCATCACTGTCCTGAATATGAATATCCTGGTCAGATCACATGTGGAAATATTTTTCTAAAATTCCGGAGGGGGAGAAAAAATGGAGAGAAAAATGGACAGATGTACCGAATCATCTGCCAGATAGAAAGATTTGCTAAACAAATCTGTACCGAACTTTAAGAAATCATGTATATTTAAGGTGTTCGGTATTGTTTTTTCGTGCAGTACCAATGGACCGTGCTGGGTTTCTTCTTCTGAGATCATTACTGTTGAAACCGGAATGTCCCAACCCAAGCTGACAGCCAAACTGGGTAAGGCCATAAAGTTGAGAAAAATCGCTAATGTGATTAGACTCCAGATCCGCATTGGTAAAGACTTTTTAATCAAAGAAGTTCTTGTTTTTTTTCCTGCTCATCACCCAATCTGAGTTCGTCAGGTTATATATTTTCTGAATATCCTTGAGGATACTCTCAAAATCAATTTCCTGGTCGATTATCCTGCCAGTCTTGAGGTCAAAGACCCAACCATGTACGATAGGATATTCATCTACCAGATACTGTTCCTGCACGACGGCCATCTTAATGACATTTATGCATTGTTCCTGAACATTAAGCTCTACCAGTCGGTTATAGCGTGCCTGTTCATCAGAAATCTGGTCCAGTTCGGCCTGGTGCAGCCGGTAGACATCCCGGATATTACGTAACCAGGGGTTCAGCAGTCCCAGGTCCTCCGAAGTCATAGCAGCTTTTACACCGCCACAGCCATAGTGTCCGCAAACAATTATATGCTTAACTTTCAAATGCTCTACTGCGTACTGAATCACTGCCGTGGAATTCATATCCAGGGTGTTAACCAGATTGGCCACATTGCGTGTTACGAAAACCTCACCAGGCTTCATGCCCATCATTTCTTCTGCGGAAACCCTGCTGTCCGAACACCCGATATATAAATATTCAGGGCTTTGTGTTTCAGCAAGTGTCCTGAAGAAATCAGGATTTTCGGCAACCTTACCCTCAACCCATTTACGGTTATTTTCGAAGATAGCGTCATATGATTTGCCCATAACGGTGATTCAATATTACAAAGTTATTTAATAATTAATAACTTTTTCGGAAATCCGATAGATTTTATTAATAATGCAAAAATATATTTTTTACTGTTAAAGACAATATTTTTAACAGCATTTAACGCAGTTGTTCTCTATTTCAGAACCGCTTTCAAATAGTCGCCATAGCCGCTTTTGCCATATTTCGCTGCAGCTTCCAGCAATTGCTTTTCGTCAATAAATCCTTTTGAAAAAGCGATTTCCTCAATACAGGAAATCTTAAAACCCTGACGTTTTTCCAGTACTTTCACAAATTCAGAAGCTTCATGCAGCGAATCGAAAGTTCCTGTATCCAGCCAGGCAGTTCCGCGCGACATTACTCCTACCTCCAATTGCCCTTTTTCCAGGTAAATACGGTTTACATCAGTGATTTCTAGTTCACCTCTTGGGGAAGGTTTCAGGTTTTTTGCAATATCCACGACTGAATTGTCATAAAAATAAAGGCCCGGCACGGCATAGTTCGACTTTGGATTGTCGGGTTTTTCTTCAATGGAAACGGCTTTAAGCTGGTCGTCAAACTCGACTACACCATACCTTTCAGGATCCGAAACCTGGTAGGCGAAAACGCAGCCTCCTTTTACGTTAGTTTTGCTTTCCAAAAGTTTCGGCAAACCTGCACCGTAAAAAATATTGTCGCCAAGTACCAGCGCCACGGAATCATCACCAATGAATTCTTCACCTAATATGAAAGCCTGCGCCAGACCGTCCGGTGAGGGCTGAACTTTATACTCAATTTTGCAGCCAATGTATGATCCGTCGCCCAAAAGCTTGATGAATCCCTCCTGATCATGCGGTGTGGTAATGATCAGAATGTCCTTGATCCCTGCCAACAGGAGTGTAGACAGCGGATAATAGATCATTGGTTTGTCATAAACCGGCATAAGCTGCTTGCTTACAGCGATCGTTAACGGATAAAGTCTGGTACCGGACCCACCGGCTAAAATTATTCCCTTCATTTTTTTATGCTTTAAGCTTTAGGCAATATGCTGTAGGCTTTTTTATATTTTATTAATTTTCGTTGACTTATATGCTCAGCGGTTCAAAATGTTTCTGAACAGGAAGCTTACCGCGTACAGCCTAACGCCTACTGCATATATTGCTTATCATAATACTCCTGATAACTTCCTGAAGTCACATGCTCCAGCCATTCCTGATTCTCCAGGAACCAGTCAATGGTCTTGCCAAGGCCTTCTTCAAAGGTAACAGAGGGTTTCCAGCCTAAATCTCTGTTCAGTTTCGTCGCATCAATGGCGTAACGCTTGTCATGACCGGGTCTGTCTTTTACATAGGTAATAAGTTTTTCCGAATAGCCTGCCGGCTTGCCCAGCTTTTCATCCATTTGTCTGATGAGTTCCTTTACCAAATCAATGTTCTGCCACTCGTTAAACCCGCCGATATTATAAGTCTCGCCGGTTTTTGCCTCAAAAAATATCCGGTGAATGGCTTTTGCATGGTCTATTACAAACAGCCAGTCGCGCTTGTATGTGCCGTCGCCATAGATTGGCAGTGGTTTTTCGTTGATGATATTTGAAATGCAGAGTGGGATCAGTTTCTCAGGAAAATGGTTAGGACCGTAATTGTTGGAACAGTTGGACACGATAAAAGGCATGCCGTAGGTGTTTCCGTAGGCGCGAACTAAATGGTCCGAAGCGGCTTTACTTGCAGAATACGGGGATTGTGGGTCGTAAGGAGTGGTTTCCAGGAAAAATCCTGTTTCGCCAAGACTTCCATACACTTCGTCCGTTGAAACATGATAGAACAGGTTGGTGCGCGTCTCATCCGGAAAGTTTCCGTGGGTATGGTCTGGGTTTAAGGTCCAGAATTCACGGCAAAGGTTCAGCAGGTTGGCTGTTCCGTTTACATTGGTGTTGATGAAGGCGTTGGGGTTGGTGATACTCCTGTCTACATGACTTTCAGCCGCAAGATGTATTACGGCATCAGGATTATATTTTTCAAAAACCTTTCGGAGCTCATCCGGTTTGGTGATGTCCGCCTTTTCGAAAACATAATTGGGCTCGTTCTCAATATCTTTTAGGTTTTCAAGATTGCCGGCGTAAGTAAGGGCATCCAGATTGATGATTACAGATTCGGGATGGTTCTTTACAAATTCCCTAACTACATGGGAACCGATGAAGCCGGCGCCGCCGGTAATGATGATGTTTTTCATTCTTATTATTTTATCACTGTGTTTTTAATTGTCCTGCGGCCTACACTTTTATAAAAAAATCCGTGCTGTTCCAGCGTATCAACGGAATACATGTTTCTGCCGTCAAAGATGGCTTTATTTTTAAGGCGGTCCGCAATCAGGTCAAAATTAGGATTCTTGAATTCAGGCCACTCAGTTACAATCAGCAGACAGTCCGCACCTTCCAGCGCAGAGTACATATCAGCAGCATACTCAATCTGGTCGCCCAAAAGTTTGCGTACATTATCCTCCGCTATGGAGTCGTACGCCACCACATTTGCTCCTTTGTCCAGTAAAGCCCGGATATTGTCAAGGGAAGAGGCTTCACGGATGTCATCAGTATTGGCTTTAAATGCCAGACCCCAAACCGCAATCCGGCGACCCTTTAGGTCACCGCCGAAATAATTTTCAATTTCCGGAATGAGGATGGTCTTCTGGTTGATGTTCACCTGTTCGGTGGCCTGGAGCAATTTGAAGTCAAATTCCTCACTCTTGCCTGATGTGATCAGTGCTTTTACATCTTTAGGGAAACAGCTTCCGCCATAACCGATGCCCGGAAACAGGAAGCGGTGACCAATCCGGTCGTCGGATCCCATGCCCAGACGTACCTTGTCCACATCTGCGCCTACCTTCTCGCAGTAATTGGCAATTTCGTTCATGAAAGTGATTTTTACTGCCAGGAAAGAGTTGGAAGCGTACTTTGTAAGTTCAGATGATTTCTCATCCATAAATATGATAGGGATGCCTGTGTTCGTAAATGGCTGATAAATGGCTGACATGATTTCACGCGCCCGTGCAGAGCTGCAGCCTACCACCACCCGCGAGGGATTCATTGAATCTTCCACTGCGAAACCTTCCCGCAGGAATTCCGGGTTCGAAACTACATCAAAGGGTATTTCTGTACGGGTGCTTATTACCTGCCTTACCTTATCGGCAGTACCTACAGGCACCGTGGATTTATTTACGATCAATTTGTAATCACTCATGTAAGTGCCGATTTTTTCCGCGACGCCCAGGACATAGGACAAATCCGCGCTGCCGTCCTCGCCGGGAGGTGTGGGGAGCGCCAGATAAATTACCTCGCTTTTGTCAAGAGTTTCTTTAAGGTTTGTGGTGAAGAACAGTCGCTGCGCCTGGATGTTTCGGGTAAACATCTCTTCAAGATTGGGCTCATAAATAGGAATTTTCCCCTCTTGCATAGCCGCCACTTTCTGCTCGTCGATATCCACACAATATACAGAGTTCCCCAGTTCTGCCAGCGTAGATCCTGTAACCAGACCTACGTATCCGGTCCCTACAATCGTAATATTCAAAATTTATCCTTTATAATTGCGCCAAAATTACAGAAAATTTACCTTTTATCATCAATTAATAGCATTTGCTTAATTGATGCAGGAAGATCATATTACTTGGTGGTCGGAGCATGTACGGAAACTGGGTGCTTTCATGCTTTATTTTTCTCAATAATCTGAGAATCAAATCTGTTTTGTATTTTAAGAATTTATTCGTATATTTGCACAGGAATTGCGGAAAAATGAAAAGGCTTCGAAAGAGAGCCTTTTTTCGTATCAGCAACCGTTCAGTAGATTATGGAGTTTAGAGAAAAGATAGAAAGCCTTATTGGCGAATTTCTGAAAGAGCGTGAAGATCTCTTCCTTATCGATCTGCGCTTTTCTGCCGCAGATGATATCACTGTTATTTTGGATGGTGACCAGGGGGTGTCGGTTCAGGATTGTCTGGATGCGAGCCGCGCAATCGAATTCAATATGGACCGCGAAGAGCACGACTTCTCGCTGCAGGTCATGAGTGCCGGGCTCAGCGAACCTCTGAAATCAGAAAGGCAGTTCCGCAAAAATATTGGGAGGGAGCTGGATATTCTGCTTACGGACGATACTAAGGTGGAAGGCGAACTTCTTAAACTGGATGAAAAAAGTATTACCTTAGTGCTTCGGTACCGAAAGCCTAAGGAAGTAGGGAAAGGCAAGGTTGATGTAGTGGAAGAAAGAGAGATTCCCTACACGGAAATAAAAAAAGCGCTGGTAACAGTAAAATTTTAACAATATGATGACCGACGGAGTTTCCGTACTACTCATTATTATCACTATATAGATTATGGACAGTTTAGCGTTAATTGAAGCGTTTGGCGATTTTAAAGACGAAAAAAGCATCAGCAAGATTGACTTGATGGCTATTATTGAAGATTCACTGAAAACGCTGCTAAGAAAAAGATTTGATTCAGACGATCACTTCGATGTCATTGTAAACCCTGATAAAGGTGACTTTCAGATTTTCCTGAATAAAACTATTGTGGAAGACGGAATGTCCGAAGATGATGACCTGGAAATTGAATTGCAGGAAGCCAAGAAAATAGATCCTACCTTTGAAGTGGGAGAAGACTATACCGTTGAAATTCCAATTGCTGAATTAGGTCGCCGAAATATCCTGACGCTTAAGCAGATTTTGGCTACCAAACTTCAGGAGCACAATAACGGACTTCTGTATGAGCAGTTCCATGACCGTATTGGTGAGATTGTTGTTGGAGAGGTACATCATATCAGGAAACAGCACGCTATACTTTTGGACGATGAGGATAATGAATTTATTCTGCCAAAGGAAAATCAGATCCCGTCCGACTTTTTCAAGAAAGGTGAAAGCATCCGTGCGATTGTGGACAGTGTGGACTTTAAAGGTTCCAAGCCGCAGATCATCGTTTCCCGGACTTCACCTAAATTCCTGGAAAAGCTTCTTGAGCTTGAGATTCCTGAGATTCAGGATGGTACCATAATGCTTAAGAAAGTGGTTAGGATACCCGGTGAGAAGGCGAAGATTGCGGTGGATGCCTATGATGACAGGATTGATCCTGTAGGTGCCTGTGTGGGTGTAAAGGGTTCCCGTATCCATGGTGTGGTGCGTGAACTGAAGAATGAAAATATTGATGTTATCCAGTGGTCCAAAAATCCTGAAATTATGGTTAAAAGAGCCCTGGGTAATGTAACGGTCAATAAAATTGACATCAATGAAGAGCAATCCTATGCAATGGTGTATACGCCGGTTGAAGAGATTTCCAAAGTAATTGGTAAGCAGGGACAGAACATTAAACTTGCTTCCTGGTTAAGTGGTTTTGAAATTGATGTATACCGGGAAACCAGTGATGATGACGATGTGGAACTGGACGAGTTCAGCGATGAAATCAGCGAGTGGATCATTAAAGAATTTAAGAAAGTAGGATTAAACACTGCAAGAAGCGTCCTGGATAAGGATACTGAAGCATTGGTAAACCTTGTGGATTTGGAAGAGGAGCAGATCGATGAGGTGAAGCAGGTTCTTAAGGAAGAACTGGAAGCTTAAACTCACCTCGTAAATGCTGTACCGGGTACACGGGATTATAAAAATAAAATAGTAAATATTTGCATGCCAAAAATTAGATTAAATAAAGCGTTAAAGGAATTCAATATTTCAATGTCGAGACTTGTGGAGTTTCTGCAGGGGCAAGGCTTTGCTGTAGATGAAAATCCTAACGCTCAACTGGATGAAGCGGCATATGGAGCACTGAAGGCAGAATTCATGAAGGACAGCGAGCAGCGTAAAGCTTCTCACGAAGTGGTAATGGCCAAAGTTCCTGAGGAAAAACTGGTCGCGGAAGAAAAAGCCCCGGAAGTGATCAAGGCAAGAGCTGCCGTAAGACCGGAAGCCAGAATCTTAGGTAAGATTGACCTTAATCCTAAGAAACCGGAAGCCCCTGCGGAGAAGCCTGCGCCGGCTCCCGAAGCACCTGTTCAGAAAGAGGAGCCTAAGGAGGAAACTCCAACTGTGATTGAGAGACAGGAATTCAAGATTCTTGATAAAATCGATCTCTCGCAGATAGAAAGCGGAAAACCGCGCTCATCCAAAAAGGAGCAACAAAAGCCTGAGCCTGCTAAGGCAGCTGAGGAAAAGAAAGAAACTCCGAAACCCGCAGAAGCCCCCAAAGTGGAAACTCCGGTGGCCGAAGCACCAAAAGCAGCAGATACAGATACACCGTCGGTACCTGCGATTCAGGAATCTGAAAACTTAGGCGATAATAAAATTGAGACCGTATACCAAAAACTTGACGGTCCTAAAATATTGAAACAAACTGTAGACCTGTCGCAGTTCAATAAGCCTAAATCTCAGGGAGTCAACAGTGCTGCTGCCAAAAAGAAAAGAAAACGTATTGAAAAGCCAAATCCCGCAGGTGGTACTCAGGCCGGTACCGGAGGTGCAGGTGGCCAGGGCAACAGGCCTGGAGGTCAGGGCAACCGTCCTCAGGGTAACCGTCCGCCACACCAGGGCGGCAATAAGCCGGGTGGCTCCAGACGTGGTGCAGACCGCGTAATGCCTGTTGAACTTACGGATGAACAGGTGAAAAACCAAATCAGGGAAACTCTGGAGAAACTGACCAACAAAGGCGGTAAATCCAAAGGATCCAAATACAGAAAAGAAAAACGTACTTACAGAAGGGAGCAGGACGAACTGCAGGAGCAGATCGATGCTGCAGACCGCACCTTGAAGGTGACCGAATTTATTACTGTAGGCGAACTTGCAAGCCTGATGAATGTAAGTCCGACAGAAGTAATTTCGGCGTGTTTCTCACTCGGCGTAATGGTAACGATGAATCAGCGTCTGGAAGCAGATACGCTGTTGCTCGTGGCTGATGAATTCGGTTATAAGATCGAGTTCTCCGATGCTGATATTGAAGAATCTGCAGCCGATGAGGAAATGGATGCTGAAGAGGATCTGGTTCCCCGTGCACCTATTGTAACTGTAATGGGTCACGTAGACCACGGTAAGACCTCCTTGCTGGATTACGTAAGGAAAACCAATGTAATCGCAGGTGAGTCCGGTGGTATTACGCAGCACATTGGAGCGTATAATGTACAGCTGGAGAACGGTCAGAAAATTACCTTCCTGGATACACCGGGTCACGAAGCATTTACCGCGATGAGAGCCAGGGGTGCCCAGGTTACCGATATTGCAATTATCGTTATTGCAGCGGATGATGACGTGATGCCACAAACCAAGGAAGCCATTTCTCACTCCCAGGCTGCAGGGGTGCCAATGATCATCGCACTGAACAAAGTGGATAAACCCAACTCAAATCCGGACAATGTTCGTCAGCAACTTTCCGGTATGAATATCCTCGTTGAAGAATGGGGCGGGAATGTACAGTCGCAGGAAGTTTCAGCCAAATTTGGTAACAATATGGACGCGTTGCTGGAGAAGGTTCTTCTGCAGGCTGAAATCCTTGAGCTGAAAGCCAATCCAAATAAAAACGCACAGGGTGTTGTTATTGAAGCTTCGCTGGATAAAGGCCGCGGATATGTTGCAACAATTCTGGTTCAAAGCGGAACACTGAAGGTGGGCGATTACGTTTTGGCGGGTAAAAACCACGGAAAGGTAAAAGCTATGCTGGACGAACGAGGTAAGCCTATGCAGTCGGCAGGACCGTCAATGCCAGTTACTATCCTGGGTCTGGACGGAGCACCGGCAGCCGGTGATAAGTTCAGGGTATTCGACGATGAAGGTGAGGCCAAAACGATTGCTACCAAAAGGGAGCAGCTTCAGCGTGAACTTTCCATCCGTACCAAAAAGCATACAACACTTGAGGAACTCGGTAGAAGAATTGCGCTGGGCGAATTCAAGGAACTTAATATTATCCTGAAAGGGGACGTAGATGGATCTGTAGAAGCGCTTTCAGATCAGTTGCAGCGTCTTTCAACCGAAGAAATCAGTATCAACATACTGCATCAGGGTGTAGGACCAATCACCGAATCAGATGTAAACCTTGCTACAGCTTCTGATGCGATTATTATTGGATTTAATGTTCGTGCCGGCGCAAATGCGAAGGAACTTGCAGATAAAGAAGAAATTGAAATCCGTACTTACTCCGTGATCTATGCTGCTATTGAAGAAGTAAAAGAGGCAATGGAAGGAATGTTGTCACCGGAAATCAAGGAACAGGTGGTAGGTAATGTTGAAATCCGTGAGGTATTCAAGATATCTAAGGTTGGAAGCATTGCAGGTTGTATGGTTCTTAGCGGAAAAGTAGGACGTAATTCCAAAATCCGCCTGCTTCGAGACGGCATCGTGAAATTTGACGGAGAACTGGAAAGTTTAAAGCGTTTCAAAGACGACGTGAAGGAAGTAACCAAAGGTTACGAATGTGGTCTGAACCTGAAAGGCTACAACGACATAGAAGTCGGGGATATTCTTGAAGTCTACGAGGAAGTAGCCGTGAAAAAGAAGCTTAAATAAAATAAATTACCAGAAAATAAAGAAACTACAGCAATGTAGTTTTTTTTGTATATTTACGCCCTGCATAATGATAGTTACAATAAAATAACAATTTAATAATGAAAAATAAAGCTTTATATACGCTTTTGTTAATGGTGCCATTATTTTCCTTCTCACAAACGAAAGAAGAAAGGGCAAAGATTGCATCATTTTCTAACAAGGAAGCTAACGCAGTCTTAGGAAAACAATTGGCAGAGGAGGAGATCGCCCGCAAAGCCAGAGTAGAAACTTATCTTACGAATAATCCAGACATTAAACGTGTATTCTTTGACTCAAAAATGAATAAGACGGAGATAATGGATGTTCTTCCAAATGGTGAAATAATTTATGCCAAAAGCTATAATGCGGGAGCAGCTACGACTGCTAGAGCTAACAAACTGTATAACGGAGGTGCTTTAGGGTTAAATATTCAGGGTCAGAATATGATTGCTGCAGTGTGGGATGGAGGAAGTGCCAGAAACTCTCATCAGGAATTTATGGTTAATTCGCTTTCGAAAATTACAATAATGGATGGAGGAACTGAAGACGACCATGCAACCCATGTAGCCGGTACCATTGCAGCACAAGGTATTGTGTCGAATGCACGTGGTGTTGCTTTTAACTCATCAATTAATTCTTATGACTGGACCAATGATCTGTCTGAAATGCTCACTGCAGCTGCTGGAGGATTACTTGTTTCTAACCACTCATATGGTATTGGTTCGCTAGGTAGCCTTTGGTTTTATGGCGCCTATGACTCACGAGCCAGGCAGATTGATAATATCACATTTAATAACCCATTTTATTTACCGATTGTTTCAGCAGGTAATGACAGAGGTGAAACAACGGCACCTGGTTCCACTCAGAACGCCGCTAAGGCTGGGTACGACTTAATATTTGGACATGGAAATGCCAAGAATGTTCTTACAGTTGCGGCGGTTGGCCAAGTGTTGGAGTATACGGGGCCTGCAAGTGTTCCGATGTCCAGTTTCAGTAGCTGGGGACCATCGGATGATGGCAGAATTAAGCCTGAAATTTCGATGAAAGGGGTAAATGTGAGATCCACATTGGATACAAATGATACAGCTTATGGCTTCATGTCAGGAACATCTATGGCTTCGCCAGGCGTTACGGGTGTTGTTACATTATTGCAGCAATATCATAATCAGTTGTATTCCTCATATATGAAATCGGCAACTACAAAAGGTCTAATACTACACACTGCGGATGAGGCAGGAGACTTTGTGGGGCCTGACTATCAATTTGGGTGGGGCCTGATCAACGCAGAAAATGCTGCAAAAGTAATAAGAGATAAAAATTTGCCTACAAACAGGAGTGTTATCGAAGAATTGTCATTGGCAAACGGAGCTACCTACACAAAAACTATTTCTGCAACCGGTACCGAGCCTTTGAAAGTATCCATCTCCTGGACCGATCCAGCTTCTCCAAGTAACAATAATGGTGTGGTTGACCCAAGTACCAAATACTTGGTTAATGACTTAGACGTAAGGGTCACGGATGCGACCGGAACTATTTATTATCCTTGGAAACTCCAGGGAATGGCTGCGTATTATGATTCGCCAACCAATACCTCAACAAATGATGTTGATAATTTTGAACGTGTGGATATAAATAATCCGTCGGGGCAATATACAATTACTATAACGCACAAGGGTACATTAGCTGCGCCCCAGAACTTTACACTTATTGCATCCTCCAGTAATCTTGCCACCTTAAGTGTTGATGATGATCTTAACATTATGAATCCGATTCAATTTTATCCAAACCCAGCGAAGAATATCCTATATATAAAGAATGGAGAGTCTGTGGAAGCTACTGTATCAATTCTTGATATGGCTGGCAGATTGGTTTCCAAACAAACAACAAAGAATGGCCAAATATCTATCAGTGAATTGGCAAATGGCAATTATATGTTAATTTATGTTGATAAGAAAGGGCGTGAAATTTCACATCGCTTCATTAAAAGCTGATAAACAGGGGTTTTTATTGCGAAATAAATCTTAAAAATTAAATTTGTGTATGTTAAATTAAATTAACATATTTGTCGGATTAAATAGTAAAATATTAAAAATGTTAATATGAATGTAAAGTTACGAGTATTAAGTGCAGGTGTTCTGTTCTTTGTAGGACATGCTGTTTCAGCGCAACAAGTTGTAGATACAACTAAAGTGTCTGATATTGAGGAGATTGTTTTAGTTACTACTGGATATTCCACAGTAAAAAAAGAACGTGTTTCCGGTGCAATCACTTCAGTAAAATCAGATGATATTGAAAACACTCCGGGTGCAACTGTTCAACAGGCATTAGTTGGAAAACTTTCGGGTGTAGATATCTCATTTGGCTCAGGTGCGCCTGGATCTGCAAGTTTAAGAGTGGATATCAGAGGGACACAAACAATTAATGGTGCTGTTGCTCCATTATATATAGTTGATGGTATACCAATTTCAGCATCAGCCTTCCAACTTTTGGATCCAAATAGTTTCCAGTCTCTAGACGTAGTTAAGGATTATGGAACTGCTGCGCAGTATGGAGCTTCTGGTGGTGGAGGTATCATATTAATTACCACTAAAAAAGGTAGAAACAGAAGTAGAGCTGTTGTTACGTACACGGGTCAGACAGGTGTTTCTACACGCGCAAATGATAGAGTAAATTTGATGAATTCCCGACAGTGGAACACCTTTAGAAGATCAATTGGTTTGCCTAATCCCTATTCCGGGACAAATCCTCTCTCGCCTTACACCGACGAAGCTATTGAGCAGCTGTCGCTAATCAATACAGATTGGGGTAAGCTTGTATATCAGGATGGGGTTTTTAATCAGCATAATTTTGAGGTTTCTGGAGGATCTGACGCCTTCACATATTACAGTAATATTGGTTATTTTAATCAGGAGGGAACAATCCGCGGCTCTGGGCAGGAAAGAATTACCGCTACTGTAAATTTGGGTGCTAAAGTTTCAGAGAAATTTGACTTGAATTTCAACAACAGTTTCACGTATGGAATGAGGGATAACATATCATCAGAAGGTGCTATAAATCTGAATAACCCTGCCGCTGTAGCTTACCTTGCTCCGCCAAGTGATTTACCCTATTTACCAGGAGGAGGATACAATGCAGGTCCTGGTTTATTAGGTGGAAACTTTCTGCAGACTTTGAACACAAGAATTAGCGAAACTAACCAGTTCAGATTAGTAAGTGGACTTAATGGAACCTATAGATTTACAGATAATTTAAGTGCAAAGCAAACGGTCGGAATTGATTTTAGAAACACAAACGCCGAATCATTTACCAATCCTGATACCTACCTTGGTGGTATTACTACACCAGGTAATTCAGGTGCTTTAGGTAGATCCAATTCCCAAGTTTCTTCCATATTAAGTAATACTTCAGTAACGTATAATAATACTTTTGCGGACCGTCATGACCTTACAGTTACCGGACTTTATGAGTATTTTGGTAAGTTTATTAAGTCGTTTGGATATACTGGTTATGGGTTGAATAACCTTTTTATTAACAGTCCGGCAGGGATTAATGTTTCCAGTGCTACGCTGCCTTCAATTACTGGCGGATACACCAAGTATCATAGGTTAGCTTATGTTGGTTTGTTGAATTATTCCTTTGACGATAAGTACAGCTTTAATGCATCGATCCGTAGAGAAAGTGCTTCTGATTTTGGTGATAACTTTAAATGGGGTACCTTCTGGGGAGCAGGTTTTGCATGGCAGTTGAACAAGGAAGAATTTATGCAGCCACTTACTTTCATCAATATCCTGAAGCCAAGAGTTTCTTATGGTGAAGTAGGAAATCCTAGAGATCCGGAAACAGCCAGCCCTTATGAAACTTCAAGAAATTATTTTACAGGTTCCTATAATAATATTACCACATTAAATCCAAACAATCCTGGTAACCCAAATTTTAAGTGGGAAGTTGGTAAGGAACTAAGTGTAGGTTTAGATTTTGGATTTTTGCAGAACAGAATCAGTGGGTCATTTGACTACTATGACAGGAAAACTTCTGAACTTTATTTAAGTAAAACTCTTTCCGGGACTACTGGTTTTTCTTCCATTGATAACTTCAATGCGGGAGAAATGGAGAATAAAGGATTTGAAGTACAGCTGAACGCAGATGTAGTTAGAACGGACGATTTCAGATGGTCAGTATTTGGAAACTTTGCTCAAAATAAAAACAAAGTTACCTCACTTGGGGAAGTTAATGAATACGAACTAGGTACTTCTATTGTTAGAGTTGGCCTTCCAATCGGTTCACACTACATGGTAGGCTGGGCTGGTGTAGACGCTAGTAATGGTCAGCCATTATATTATGATGTGAATGGAAATCTTACAAACGTATATTCCGATGCTAATGCAACTGCTAACTGGGGATCCTTTAAGCCAGAGATCGTTGGAGGGTTTGGTACCGAAATTGCCTATAAAAATCTTACGGTGAGTGCAAACTTTAGATTTAAAGATAAATACTATAGGTTTAACAACGAATCATATTTCCTTGAGAATCCTAACTTTGCGCAGTACAATATGTCAACCAATATGTTAGACATGTGGACTGCCCCAGGACAGGTTACTGATGTACAAAGCTATATTTATCCAAGACAGTTTAGCTCAAAAGATATTGAAGACGCATCTTTCTTAAGACTTCAGGAAGCTAGGATCAATTACAAGATCTCCAAAAGAGTATTAGGTGATTTCATTAACAGTATCGATTTATTTGTAATCGGAAACAATCTCTATACATGGACTAATTGGACTGGTCTTGATCCAGATGACAGCAATAACATTGCACAGTATGAATATCCGTTCTCAAGAACGATTACGTTTGGTGCAAAAATAAATTTCTAAACAATTTTAATATAATAAAAGATGAACAAAATAAAATTATTAGTACTCTGTTCCGCTTCGTTATTTTTCACAAATTGCAGTAATTTGATGGATGATAATCTTGATCCGGACGGAGTAATCGAAGAGAATGTCTTCAAAACTGTTAAAAATGCTGAAAAGGTAGTATTAGGTGCTTATTCCGCAATTCCTACCAGTGCAAATATTTATGCGCAGGCGCTGTTAACTGATGAGTTGAAGTATGGAACTCAAAATAATGGGCAAGGTAAGGAAGTACATTCATGGACTTTCACTTCTGGACAAGCTGAGTTTTCAGGTGTATGGTATGGTGCATACGGCTCAATTTCAAATGCCAATAAATTCTTATTGAATTTTGATAATGTTGCTGCTGCAACACCAGCAGAAGTTTCTTTGAAAAATCAATTAAAAGGTGAAGCATTAGCCCTTCGTGCTTTTAATCACTTTCTTTTGGTAAGAAGCTATTCTCCAAAATACAATCCAACTGCGCTTGGTATTCCATATGTAACAAGTGATGATATCTTTGCTCAACCAAGTAGACCTACAATGCAGGAAACGTATCAGGCGATCATGGATGATGCTGCAGCAGCATATCCACTGCTACCTGCTATAACGGCTGATAATAAATTTAGATTTAATCAGGGTGCACTAAGGGCAATGCAGGCGTATATCGCTTTGGAAATGGGTGATTTTGATGCCTCCATCAATTTTGCTAACCAAGCGCTAGCAATTAACAGTAACTTGGCAAATACCTTAGGAACTGTTCAAGCTATGTGGACTGATGCTAACAGAGATGAGCTTTATATGTATCAGGCAAATTTACCAGGTTCAGCTTCTGCAGCTCCCGGTGCCCTATTCACTACAACTGCTTTGGCTTCAGGTGGATTAATATATTGGCATCCAAGTGTAACATTATATAGTAAATTTGCAGCTGCGGATTTTAGAAGAACCAGATATTTCGGTGGTACTCCGGCCAATCTTGCATCATTTATCGTTAATAAATATCCGGGGACTAGTGGTAACTATGGTATTAACAATGTAAAATTATTTAGAGTTGCAGATATGCACATGGTAAAAGCTGAGGCTTATGCCAGAAAAGCGTCTCCAGATTTGGCAGCTTCCTTCGCAGCATATCAACTGGTTAGAACCGCAAGAAATGCAGGTACTTCTGCTCCGTTTACTAGTTCGGCTGATGCTGTCGATAAAATCTTGGAAGAAAGATGGAAAGAGTTTGCTTGGGAAGGTTCAAGATTGTTCGATTTGAAGCGTAATGGCCGTACAATTACTAGAGTAGGAGCTGATATCTATATTCTTAATCCAGTACCTTCTTTGACTGATATCAACAGATATACCTATCCAATTCCAACTGCAGAAGTTCAGGCAAATCCAAATATGCAACAGAACCCTGGTTATTAATAAGTAAAACTATCTAAAAATGAAAAATTTATCATATATTATTTTTTCTCTGTTCCTTTTGTTCGGAATAACTTCCTGCTCCGAGGTAGATGAGGACATGTACTACTACAAAGGTGACGCACTGCTCAACTTTAATAAAGGTACTTTAATTGATGAGTCAGTGTTAATTGATACCGATTATAAGGATATAAAACTTTCTTATGGTACAATTAAAGCTGTTACAGGATCACATACAGTAAATCTAGTTTTTGATGCTTCAAAATCTACTGCTGTTGAAGGGGTTGACTTCATAATTCAGCAGGATACTGATGGCTTAGTTGAGGGTGAAACAGGTGGTACATTTTCTATCCGGTTGCTAGAACCTGCTATCGGCGTTAATAAAACGGCTGTTTTCACTTTGCAGTCCCCTACTATGAAACATGCTGATTTCGATCAGGTACTTACTCTCAGCTGGAAATTACAGTGTACTATAGATACCTTCTTAGGCAGCGGATTCTTCCTTGCTGATCCAGGTTTGTTCTCCGGTACTTGGCCGCAGGAAATTGTTGAAGGTACAGCACCCAACACTCTTATCCTGAAAGATTATATTGAGACTGGTTATGATATAGTACTTTCTTATGATGCTTCCGGAAATGTAACTTTTGAGCCACAGGAAACTGGATTTATCAATGGTGCAAACGGTATGATTTCTCTTAAAATGGCAACCGACGGTACTCCTTCTAAATTTGACGCTTGTAACCGTATTCTTACTTTAAGAGTAAATTACTTCGGGCCTCCAGGTAACTACGGTAATGTGACTGATTTATTTACAGGTATGTAATATTAATTCTTCATACATTCATAAACCACTTCATATATGGAGTGGTTTTTTTGTTGTTGTGATTGTGTAGATTGGGATTCCAACCTTATATTATCAGCTTGGTGCTTATCATTATTTTCTTACTTTTGTTCTACAATTTTACTGATGAGATACCTATTTTTCCTGGCGATGCTCTTTTCCAACCTATACGCTTCACAGGTCGTGAACAAGACAGACAGCAATAGGGTGAAGCCTGCCGACACTCTCGTTATTGATTCGGGTACCAGGGATTCTCTGAAGATTTTTAAACCGACCATTCAGGATTATAAGTCGTTTACACAGTTTTCAGAAAAACAGATTATTGATACTGTGCTTTCCGGAGAGAAAACCTATGTTTTCACGCAGTGGAACAACCGTGATAACTTTGGCAGGATTCAGTTCGCAAATATCGGTGCTGGCTTTAATCCTTTGGTTTATGAGTTAAATCCCGAACAAAACCTGACCTTACTCCCGGAAAACAAGTTGTTTGGGTTTCTGGGAATTAAGGATATACGCTACTATGATGTAAAAACGCCCACAACTACATTCATTTACCATAATGCGATGCGCAACGGTGCTGCGCTCAATTCTACCTATACACAGAACATTGGCAACAATTTCAATTTTGCCCTTGAGTATATGGGACTTCGCTCCCAGGGAATCTATAGTAACTCCCTGGCTGCGAATAACAATACGGTCTTCTCCGGCCATTATATCTCGGATAATTTGAAATACGAGGCTTTCGCCCATTTTATTCATCAGAACGTGAACAACCAGGAATACGGTGGAATTGCGAACGAGGAACTTTTCAGATCCGATGCCGATGCATATGACAACCGTGCGAATGTAGAAGTTAACCTGCAGGGGGTAACCTCGCAGTTTTCGGCCCGCAGATATTACTTCAGTCACCAGTTTGCACCTTTTGATCCTGTCAAATATCCGTTCAAAATCCGACATACCATTTATCATCAGGGTAATAAATACCGGTTATCCCAAGAGGCGCTACAAGACTTTTTCTATGACGCACCTTCCGATCTTCTGCCCGGATTTTCCTTAAGCACTGGGAAATACTCAAATAACCTAAGCAATACAGTGAGCTTGGTTTTGGATAATGAGCGCTTCAAAATCGATGCTGGAGTCAGGCATCAGCTGATGACGCTGGGCGTTACACAAGCATTGAACCTGGACGAATTAACTGTGCCTTCAGAAATCCGCGAAAACAGAATAGGGGCGGTTGGAAACCTTGCGGTTGATCTTTGGGACCGAATCGCCCTCAACTCCTTTCTGGAGATTTCCCGTGGTGAGCAGTTTGGAAATTACCTTCAGTCACGCAATCAGTTTAGGTTTGAGCCTTTTGAAGGCTATTTTGTTAATGCTAAAGTTAATTTTCAGTCCGCTGCTCCCAGCTTCAATTATCACCTGAACACTTCCCCTTACAACGCTTATAATTTTTTTGCAGAAGATCTGAAAAATCAGAATGTCCTGGAAATAGGCGGCAATGTAAACCTTAAGTGGTTTGATACGCAACTCTTCGCTAACTATTTCAGAATTGACAATTACACCTATTTCCGGGGTGCGATCCCACAGCAAAGTGCTACACCGCTTAATAT
>JAEWIR010000008.1 GCA_023386965.1 Bacteroidota bacterium | reverse complement strand
AATGATTAGCTGCACAATTCCCGCAAAAGCAAACTGGTAAAAGAGGTTCAGGAAAAGAGTGTCATTACGGAACTGAATTTTCTTTGTGTAAACAGTTCCGCCTGCCCAACCGAATATGGCAAGAAACAGCAGGATAATGCCGAAAAGGTAATCAGGGTTTGCAAAATCGGACATTCCGTTCCAAAAGATAAACAGCACCCCGCTAAAGCCAAAAAGTATCCCGGCAACCGATCTGAAAGTAAATTTTTCCAGTCCGAAAATAACACTGCAAAGCAAAACGGCTATCGGTGACATTGAACTTACCAGGGAGGCCAGACTGCTGGAAATATGTGCTTCGGCCACGGTGGTAAGACCGTTGGCAACGATCAGCATCAGCGACGAAAGGGTGATCTGCACCATGAAGTTACGGCGTCCGATCCATTTTAACTGTCGGCGCGCAATCAGGAAAAGAAGTAGGATAAGTGCGGCCAGCAGCTGCCGCAGGCCGGCTACAAACCAGGGCGGGATGGTTTCCACACCGATCTTTATGCCGAGAAAGGTGGTTCCCCAAACGATGGCGATGGTAAGAACTGCTATGATGAGCCGGAGATCTGCGCTGATTTTCACGCTGCAAAAGTAGCCATTCCACACGGCATGAGGTCTTTTTTTGCGAAATTTTCCTAACTTTAAGCCTTCAAAATAAATATCTTTTTTCTCGGTATGGTCGGAATAATTATGGGTAGCCAGAGCGATCTGGCCATTATGCAGCAGGCAGCAGATTTCTTGAAATCACAGAATATAGACTATGAACTTACGGTGGTTTCGGCACACAGGACTCCGGAACGCATGTTCGACTATGCAAAATCTGCAAAAAGCCGTGGACTGAAGGTAATCGTAGCCGGTGCCGGCGGTGCCGCACACCTTCCCGGCATGGTAGCGAGCTGTACCACGCTTCCTGTAATCGGCGTTCCGATCTTATCCTCCAACTCCATTGACGGTTGGGATTCCATTCTTTCCATTCTCCAGATGCCCTCCGGAATTCCCGTGGCTACAGTTGCGCTGAACGGTGCCATGAACGCGGGTATCCTGGCCGCCAAGATCATTGGCGCATCCGACGAATCCGTTGCGGAAAGACTTGAAAAATACCAGGAATCACTTAAAGACAAGGTTCTCGGAACGGTGGATGAAATCAGCAAAAGCCATCCTAACAACTTCGACAAATAGCCGGCAACCGTCCCAAAAGACCGCGGACTATCACGGCTTATTCTGTTTCCATTCTTGAATTAAAATAATATTGAGGTCAAAAGAAGAAGCCGCCTTTTCATAATGAGCGTGGAGAAGTCCACTTTTGTTTACTTCTTGAAGAAGTCCATCAGGTCCATATAATTTTTCTGGTTCACGCCGTGTCCGCTCATATATTCGCGGAAAGTGAAATAGCAGTTCAGGTCGTATAACAGATCTGCGGCTTTGCGGCCCCACTCCAGAGGGATAACAGTGTCGTCGGTACCATGAGAGATAAAGAAACGCAGGTGTTCCAGTTTTTTCTTGTCCTTAACAATTTCTCCCAGAAGTTTTTCTTCAGGATAACAGCTCAGGCAGGCTACTTTGGAAAATAATTCAGGTAAACGCAGGGCAAGTGCGTAACTTAGGATACCGCCTTGCGAAAAGCCACACAAATGTGTTTTGTTGTCGGTGAGTCCATATTGGTTGGATATTCTGAGCATTTGGTCCAGGATGCCGTTCAGTGACGCATTGGCCTGTGCTGTATCCACAAATTTTTCAGGATCCATAAAATCGATATCATACCACGAAAAACCTTCATACTCAGTGGAATGTGGCGCCCGAAAACTTACTACAATCCAGTCCTCGGGTAGGGTAGGGGTAAAAGAGAACAGATCCTGTTCATTGCTGCCATAGCCATGGAGAAGAAACAGAATGGTGGTTTGCGGAGTGATATGCTGAGGTTCGCGTATAAGGTACTGAAGGTCCATAGAATATTTTCTGCGAATATAGTCAAATCTGCTGCCATGCCTGTGAATTGCCATTAAGGCTGAAATTTCGGGCAATTTAATTGCAAATAATGTGCAGAATGTCAATCTTTATTATTAAAAAATCCTATATTTGACCGTTAATAATAAAATTTGGCATGAAAAGAACGCTTCTTTCCCGTAAAAAGATCAGTTTTACGTTACCCTTAATAGCTTCAGTTACTATATTAAGCCTTTTTTCCTCCTGTAAGGAGCGTGAAGAAGACCCGAACGAAACGCTGAGCGTAGCCTTTACCGTACAGGCAACTCCGCTGGTAGACATCAATGCGGTGGTTACTCAGGTAGGTACAGTGCAAAGCACCAAGTTCAATGTTCCCGGTACTACCTGGTCCAGTGAGCCGCAAATCGTGAACAGTTCTGTAGGAGCTGTACATCTTGCTGCAACCGGAGAGGGTGTCGATGCCGATTCCAGACTGATTGTAAGGATTTTTGTAAACGGTGAACAGAAAGCTGTTGATACTGCCAAAGGTGTCAACCTGATGGCCAAGACGGTGGTGGATTTCAATAAATAATAGATTACCAATCCAAAGCAAATAACAAATCCCGGAAATATTCATTCCGGGATTTTTATGTTTTTAAAGTCTCTGTTTATAGTTCACGCTCCACTTTTGCGACCGGCTTCAGCTTTATCAGTCTCATTTTGTCCAGGACAAGCATAATGTAGTAGGTCACATCTATCTCGTGCCATCTTACGCCGCCAAAGTTGGCTCTGCTGCCGTGTTTGTGGTGGTTATTGTGATAGCCTTCGCCCATCATCAGCCAGTCGAATCTGAAAAGGTTTTTAGAGGTGTCTGAAACTCTAAAGTTTACATAGCCGTAAATGTGCCCGAACCAGTTGATGATCACGCCGTGGATTGGCGCCATCATATAAGCAACAGGAAGTAAGAGCCACTGCCACCAGGCCGTAGTGAAAATATAAAAGAATGCGGTATAGCCGGCCGCCCAGACAAGTCTGGAAAACCATGAACTTGCAAAGCGGTCAAACGCTTCCCACTTCGGAACGTTCTTGGTGAATTTTTCTTCTATAGCTACCTTTTGCTGGTTAATCTGCTGATAAATGGATTTCGTACGCCACATCATTGTGAAAAGGTTATGGTCGTATTTCGGCGAGTGCGGATCTTTTTCAGTGTCGGCATAGGCATGATGCATGCGGTGCATGACACCATAGCCATAAGCCGAAAGATAATTGGATCCCTGTGTGATCCAGGTGAGGACATAGCACAGCTTTTCGCCAAAACGGGACATTTTAAAACTTTGATGAGCGGCGTAGCGGTGGAGGAAGAAGGTTTGGAAAAAAAGTCCGGAATACCAAAGGACTGCAATAAAAATAAGGATGGTCATGAACTGAAAGAATATATGAAGGCATAAAGTTACGCCGAATACAGTAAAACCATGGTCTGCAGCTCCACCTTACACTATGCATACAATAAAAGCCGCAAAAAATTCGCGGCTTTTACAGGTATTATATGGTGTGTTTACACTGCTTTCACGATAAAATAATTCTTCTTTCCCTTCTGCAGCAGCAGGAATTTCCCGTCAATTAAATCTGCTTCAGAAACTTCAAACGTGTCGTTTACTTTGTCTTTATTGATGGAGATGGAATTGCTTTGCAGCTCTCTCCTGGCCTCACCTTTAGACTTCAGGAAAGCTGATTTCTCAGAGATAAGGTCAATGATGTTGGATCCGATCAGTTCCGCTTTTGAAATATCTTTCTGTGGCACTCCGTCGAACACTTCAAGAAAGGTATGTTCATCAAGATTTTTAAGGTCTTCTGCCGTAGAGCGCCCGAAAAGTATATCCGAGGCCTTCACTGCTTTTTCAAAATCTTCGCGGCTGTGTACCCAAACCGTCACTTCTTCAGCCAGTTTTTTCTGAAGTTTCCTTTCATGTGGCGCCTGCTTATGCTCCTCTATCAGACTTTCAATTTGTTCTTTGCCCAGGAAGGTGTAGAATTTTATAAAACGTTCGGCATCCTCATCGGTCGCATTTACCCAAAACTGGTAGAAACGGTAGGGAGAAGTCCTTTTGGGATCCAGCCAGTAATTCTCGCCACTTTCAGATTTCCCGAATTTGGAGCCATCGGCCTTGGTGATAAGCGGAACCGTTAAGGCAAAGGCTTCGCCCTGTACCTTTCTGCGGATAAGTTCCGTTCCCGTGGTGATGTTTCCCCACTGGTCCGAGCCGCCCATCTGCAGCTTCACGTTATTGTTTTTGTAAAGGTGCAGGAAATCATAGCCCTGCAGTAACTGATAAGTAAATTCTGTAAAACTCATCCCCTCGGCACCGTTTTCGCCTGTAATCCGCTTCTTCACAGATTCCTTGGCCATCATATAGTTAACGGTCAGGTTCTTGCCCACATCGCGTACAAATTCCAGAAAGCTGAATTCCTTCATCCAGTCGTAATTGTTCACGAGCTCGGCTCTATTCTCTTCCTCACCTTCAAAGTTGAGGAATTTTGAAAGTTGCGCCTTAATGCAGTCTACATAATGATTCAGGGTTGCTTCGTCCAGGAGGTTTCTTTCGCTGGATTTGCCGGACGGATCGCCAATCATGCCGGTGGCACCGCCCACAAGAGCGATCGGCTTATGGCCGTGCTGCTGGAAATGGGCCAGAACTTTAATCGGAATCAGACTTCCAATATGCAGTGAATCCGCTGTGGGGTCAAAACCTATATATGCCGACGTAACTTCCTTATTCAACTGTTCATCAGTTCCGGGCATCATGTCTGCGTAAAGTCCGCGCCATTTAAGTTCTTCGATAAAAGGATTCATTTCTATAAAATTTTGGGTAAATATAATGTTATAACAGCCTGAAATTTTGGTTCGGATATCACTCAGGCTTCCGGGTGGCCAAAACTTCAGTTTTCTGCAGGCGTTTAAAGGTGCGTGCACTAAGTGCAATACTGAATTCAAAAAGGATAAGAAGTGGTATAGCTGCCATCATCATGCTGATGACATCAGCCGGCGTAATAACCGCTGCAATGATCATAATAAGCACTATGGCATGTCGCCTGTAAGTCCTGAGGAATTTTGGCGTCAGGATGCCGATGGTTGTCAGGAAATAGACGATCACCGGAAATAAGAATACGATTCCCATACCCAGAACAATCTGGAAAAACAGGGCGGTGTAATCAGAAAGGTCATACAGAGGTTCAATAATATCCGAAATCTTGAACAGGACGGCAAAGTTGATGGCAAAGGGAAGGATAAGATAATATCCGCAAAGAATGCCCAGAAGGAACAGGATCCATACGGAGTTAATCAGCATCAGCGAATTGTTTTTTTCCTGAGGTCTTAATGCCGGTGATATAAAGCGCCAGAGTTCCCAAACGATATAAGGAAAGGCCAGTACCACGCCACCCAGAAAGGAGACGGACATCATCACGTTAAACTGTTGGTAAAGTTTCTGTACACGAACCGGAAAATCATCCGGAAGTATCATGGCATCCACGCCGCTCATTTGCCTGGACAGCATATTGATCACCTGAAATGTGGGGAAATCATTTCGCACCGGACCAAAAAATACCTGGTCCATAATCCATTCAATATTGAAACCTACCACCAGCGCACCTATGACTATCGCTATGATACATCTGATCAGGTGGCCGCGCAGTTCGCCAATGTGTCCCATAAAGGACATGTCTTTTCCTTCGCTCATTTTATTGGGTTCCGGCATTCAGCATATGAAAACGGAAGCTGCAAAAATACTGATTTCTGCGGGATAATAGGCAGGCTGGGTTCAGGAAAACCAGTTACTAATTGATGCCTTCATCCAGTAGCCTGTGGATGTCGATGATGCCAAAATACTGTCCCTGGTCGGTAACAATCAGCTGCCCGATATTCCGTTCTTTAAGGATAGTCATGGCCACTTTGGCCAGTTCCTCTTTGTCAATACTTTTGGGATGGTGGCTCATAATTTCTTTGGCAGTGACTTTCGAAACATCTTCTTCACGCATCAGCATACGGCGCAGGTCACCGTCGGTAATAACACCAACGATTTCCTGGTCACGGGTGACCACTGTAATTCCGTGCGAGGAACCGCTTACTGAAATAATAATTTCTCTGATGCCGGCATTTTCGCTTACCTGCGGTTTCTGCGGAGAAAGGAACTGTTTTACGCGGGCGGTGAGGTTTTTCCCCAGGCTGCCACCGGGATGGAACCTGGCAAAATCCTGCTCGCGGAAGCCACTAATTTCCATAAGGCAAACGGCCAAAGCGTCACCCAAAGCCATCTGCACGGTGGTGGAACTGGTGGGTGCCAGTTTTATGGGACAGGCTTCCTTTTCCACAGAAGAGTCCAGGATAACCTCCGAAAATTCAGCCAGTTTAGAATTGGGATTTCCGGTCATGCCAATAAGGGCCGACGAATATTCTTTCAGAAATGGCAGCAGGTTTACGATTTCGGGTGAGTTCCCGCTGTTGGAAATGCAGAGTACTACATCGCTTTTCTGAATGACACCCAGGTCGCCATGTATGGCTTCCGACGCGTGAAGAAACTGTGCCGGTGTACCGGTAGAATTAAGGGTAGCTACAATTTTATTTCCTACATGGGCAGATTTGCCTATTCCCACAACAATAAGTTTTCCTGCGGCGCCGTTTATAATCTGCACGGCTTTAAGGAAATTGTGATCCAGACGGTTTTTAAGATTTTCGAGTTCCTGTATTTCAATGCTTACTGCAGACCTGGCAATATCGAGGATTTTTTCCGGATTCATTTTCAGATATTTGGGATGGAATTTGGATATGATTTATATCATTTATTTTTTTGTGTTAACGCGTTGAAAATCGACTCCATAGATTGAGTTTATGATTTTAATTTGTTAACTTTGGCTTATTTGCAAATTTAGAAAACTTTAGACGAATTACGTTTACTGAATACAGAATGTGGATGTAGAAAGACCTTAGTGGTAAAGCCCGCTTACGGTCTTAAAATGAATAATAAGATGAAAATAACTTCCGCCGAACTGACAGGCGAACTTAAAAAATATTTCGGATTTTCAAAATTCAAAGGTCAGCAGAAAGAAATCATCACTACCCTGCTGGGAGGCAATGATGTTTTTGTGCTTATGCCTACGGGTGGCGGAAAATCCCTTTGCTACCAGTTGCCCGCCCTTATTTCGGAGGGAACCGCAATCGTAGTCTCACCGCTGATCGCCCTGATGAAAAATCAGGTAGATGCCGTGAACGGCCTCTCCTCGGATCCCGGCGTAGCCCATGTCCTGAACTCATCGCTTAACAAGACCCAAACCAAGCAGGTTTTCGACGATATTACCGCAGGACGAACCAAATTATTATATGTTGCCCCCGAATCACTCATCAAGGAAGAGTATCTTGACTTTCTGAAGGAGGTTAAGATTTCCTTTGTAGCCATTGACGAGGCGCACTGTATTTCCGAGTGGGGCCATGATTTCCGCCCGGAATACCGCAATCTGAAGCTGATCATTGACAAAGTTGCCGATGTTCCCGTAATTGCGCTTACCGCTACTGCTACACCTAAGGTGCAGGACGATATTCAGAAAACACTTGGAATGACCGATGCGAAAGTGTTTAAGGAAAGTTTTAACCGGCCTAACCTTTTTTATGAAGTACGCCCGAAGGTCAACATTGACAAGGAAATTGTCCGCTTCATTAATCAGCATAAAGGGAAGTCTGGAATTGTGTATTGCCTGAGCCGCCGGAAGGTTGAAGAGTTTGCTCAGCTGCTGCAGGTGAACGGAATCAATGCACTGCCTTATCATGCGGGTCTGGACCAGAAAACCAGAGTAGCTAATCAGGATAAGTTCCTGATGGAGGAGGCTGATGTAATTGTGGCTACCATCGCTTTCGGAATGGGTATTGACAAGCCGGATGTACGATTCGTTATTCACTATGATATTCCAAAATCGCTGGAGAGTTATTACCAGGAGACCGGCCGTGCCGGCAGGGATGGTGGCGAGGGTCACTGCCTGGCTTTCTATGATCCCAAAGACATTGAGAAGCTGGAAAAGTTCCTGGCTCAAAAACCTGTCTCAGAGCGCGAAATTGGCCTGCAGCTGCTGAACGAAGTGGTGGGTTATGTGGAAACCTCCATGAGCCGCCGCCAGTACATACTGCATTATTTCGGCGAAAAGTTTGATCCTGTAAATGGCGAGGGAGCGCAAATGTGCGACAACTCTGTAAATCCACCCAAGTTGGTGGATGCTACCGCAGAACTGAAGATGGTCCTGGAGATGGTGAAAGAGCTGGATGAAAAATTTAAAACTAAAGACCTTATCTCGGTGATTGTCGGTAAAGAAAATTCTGTTACCAAATCTTATAAACTGGAATCCGGAAGACATTTCGGCATGGGCAGGGATAAACCTGAGAATTTCTGGAAATCAATTATCCGTCAGGCTACCGTTCAGAATTATCTCCAAAAAGACATTGAGACCTACGGGGTTCTTAAGGTTACCGAAAAAGGTTCGAATGTAATTTCAGGGAAAGATACCGAAGCTTTCCAAATTGCCGAAGACAGGCAGTACGACCTTGCACAGACCAAGGCCAATTCAGACCAAATGCAGGGTCAGCAGAGTGGTGGACTGGATCAAAACCTGTTTGCGCAACTGAAAGATCTTCGTAAAAAGGTGGCTAAAAAACATGGAATTCCGCCCTACACGGTGTTCATGGATCCCAGTCTGGAAGATATGACTGTTCAGTATCCGATTAAGATTGAGGAAATCGGTAAGATTTATGGCGTAGGCGAAGGCAAGGCCAGGAAATACGGTAAGGAATTCGCTGAATTCATCAGCAGGTATGTAGAGGAAAACAATATTGAACGTACACAGGACATGGTTATCAAGCAGGTGGCAAACAAGTCATCCCACAAGGTCTTCATCATCCAGAGTACCGATAAGAAAATTGACCTGGAAGACATTGCCAAAGCGAAGAATATTAGCATGCATGACCTTTTGAAGGAGATGGAAAGCATTGTATATCAGGGTACCAAACTTAAGATTGATTATTACATCGATGAAAATTTTGATGAAGATATTGTAGAGGAATTCATGGACTTTATGAAAGGCTCCGAAAGTGACAGTATGAAAGTATTGCTCAATGAATTTGGTGACGACCTTAGTGATGATGAGGTTCGTATGCTCCGTATCAAATTTATTTCTGATGTAGCCAATTAATGCCTTTGGCTTCACGCTGAAGAAAGATAAATTTTTCCGGCATCTCCTGGGTGCCGGAATTTTTTTTGTTTTGATTTTTTGTCGCTTCCTACATTTGTAAATTGTGCGTATCCGTACAAGTTTTGCTTCAAAATTTTCGTAATTTTGTGCCACTTAATTTTTAATTATCAAATCAAAATAAAATGAGTCAATTTGATGTTACCGTTATCGGTTCAGGTCCCGGTGGTTACGTAGCTGCAATCCGTTGCGCACAGTTGGGTTTAAAAACTGCAATCATTGAGAAATATTCCACCATGGGCGGTACCTGCCTCAATGTAGGTTGTATTCCTTCCAAAGCGCTCCTGGACAGTTCAGAACATTTTGAAAACGCAAAACATAACTTTGCCTCTCACGGAATCATCATCGATGAGCCAAAAGCTGATCTTGCACGGATGATTGAAAGAAAAAATGAAGTAGTGGAGCAAACCACCAAAGGGATCAACTTCCTGATGGACAAAAACAAGATCACCGTTTTTGAAGGGGTGGGAAGTTTTGAATCTTCCACTCAGGTTAAGGTTACCAAAAATGACGGTTCCACCGAAACTATAGACTCAAAATACATCATTATCGCTACAGGTTCCAAACCAAGCTCACTTCCATTCATCACTTTGGATAAGGAGAGAGTGATCACTTCTACAGAAGCTTTGGAACTTAAGGAAATCCCAAAACATCTGGTGGTCATCGGTGGTGGTGTCATCGGTCTGGAACTGGGTTCTGTTTATAAGAGATTAGGATCAGAGGTTACTGTTGTTGAATTTATGGATAAGATCATCCCTACAATGGATGGTGCTTTGTCCAAGGAGCTTAACAAAGTTCTCAGAAAGCAGGGTATGAAATTCATGCTTTCCACAGCGGTGCAGGCGGTTGAGAGAAGTGGCGACACTGTAAAAGTAACTGCAAAAGATAAAAAAGGTGCTGAAGTGGTGCTGGAAGGAGATTACGTTCTTGTTTCCGTGGGCAGAAGACCTTATACCGACGGCCTTGCACTGGAAAAAGCCGGTGTGGATATGGATGAGAGAGGGCGCGTGAAAACGGATGAACATTTGCAGACCAACGTTTCCAATATCTACGCAATCGGTGATGTGGTTGCGGGAGCTATGTTGGCACATAAGGCGTCTGAAGAAGGAGTACTGGTAGCCGAGCAGATTGCCGGACAAAAACCACACATCAATTATAACCTTATCCCTGGCGTAGTTTATACCTGGCCGGAAGTGGCCGCTGTTGGTAAAACGGAAGAGCAGCTTAAGGAAGAAGGTGTAGCCATTAAAGTGGGCAGTTTCCCAATGCGTGCCTTAGGCAGAAGCAGGGCTTCAGGCGATGTTGACGGATTTGTTAAAATCATTGCCGACGAGAAGACGGACGAGGTTTTGGGAGTGCACATGATCGGTGCCAGAGCTGCCGATATGATCGCTGCTGCGGTAACCGCCATGGAATACCGTGCAAGTGCCGAAGATATCGCAAGAATGTCCCACGCACACCCAACCTTTGCAGAGGCCATCAAGGAAGCAGCACTGGACGCTACCGCAAAAATTGCAATACACATGTAATTAGAGGCAAACAGCCATCGCTAATAAAATCATCCGTCTCAATACCCAATTGAGGCGGATTTTTGTTTGGGATAGGAATCGTTGAGTCTTGAGAGTAGAATATCCGCGTAATCTGCGGGCCTTAAAAAATAACATCTGCGCGAATCTGCGTGAAAAATACTGCTCACAGATCACACAGATATTCACAGATTAGATCTGCGCACCGCGTAATTAGCGGGCCTTAAAAATAACATCTGCGTGAATCTGCGTGAAAAATATTTCTCACAGATCACACAGATATTCACAGATTAGATCTGCGCGATCCGCGTAATCTGCGGGCCTAAAATATAGTATTCTGCGTGAATCTGCGTGAAAAATACCGCTCACAGATCACACAGATACTCACAGATATCATCTTCGCAATCCGCGTAATCTGCGGGCCTTAAAAATAACATCTGCGTGAATCTGCGTGAAAAAGATTGCTTACAGATCACACCGATATTCACAGATTAGATCTTCGTGATCCGCGTAATCTGCGGGCCTAAAATATAGTATTCTGCGTGAATCTGCGTGAAAAATACTGCTCACAGATCACACCGATATTCACATATTAGATCTGCGCGATCCGCGTAATCTGCGGGCCTAAAATATAGTATTCTGCGTGAATCTGCGTGAAAAAGATTGCTCACAGATCACACAGATATTCACAGATTAGATCTACGCGATCCGCGTCATTTGCAGACTATATAATATATTAATCTGCGTGAAAAATTCTGCTCAAAGAATCAGTATCACCCCGCTCTGTCGGAGTTTTTGCATCGGTTTTGAATACCAAAACAGCTCAAAATCCTCAGATTCTGCCTCAAAGTTGCTCTTCAGCTCCTGAAGGGTGACTTTCCGAGCATTTTCAGCAGGATTTTCGGCCATAACCTTCATCAGCCACTGCGCTTTAGATGCTTGCAGTTCCAGCGCAACAATATTGGTCTTCAAATGAAAGGTCATGTTTGCAAAAGATGCGGTCTCACCTTTTTTTGTTTTACTGTATTGTTCAACTCGCGGATTTGTATTTGTGAAAATAATTTTAGAGCTTCCTTTAATGACAAAATTTTCCTCTTCAAGCAGGCAGTCATGAATAAATGTTGGAGGAACAGTCGTTTTGGGAATTTTAAAATCAAACCATTCGCGCAGTGGCAGGTCAAAATTAATTCCGTGCATATAATTGAAGAGCGATTTTCTAAGACCCGCGCTGAAGCGGCTATGGTCAATACCTGTGCTGTCAGTGAACTGAACATCATTATTCGCAAACTGAATATCCTGTAATTCAGGCCTGACTCCAAATTCTTCTGGGTTTTGTCCCACCGGCGAATGTGTCGTCATGGCGAACTGATGCCAGAACCCACTCTGTACAATGCCCATTTCAAACAACTGCCGAACCATTTCAAGCGAGTCAACAGTTTCCTGTATGGTTTGTGTGGGGTAGCCGTACATCAGATAAGAATGGACCATAATTCCCGCTTCCGTGAAATTACGCGTCACTTTGGCTACCTGTTCCACCGAAACTCCCTTGTCTATCAGTCTCAGCAGGCGGTCACTGGCAACTTCCAGACCGCCGGAAACCGCAATGCAGCCCGAAAGCTTAAGCAGATAGCAGAGGTCGCCGGTAAAGCTTTTCTCAAACCTGATATTGGTCCACCACGTTACCACTAGTTTTCGCCTCAGGATTTCCAGTGCTACCTCCCGCATAAGTGCTGGCGGAGCCGCTTCATCAACAAAATGAAATCCCGATTCGCCGGTTTCCGCAATTAAGATTTCCATACGGTCTACCAGAATCTTGGCTGAAACCGGCTCGTAAGTCTTGATGTAGTCCAGTGAAATATCGCAGAAGGTGCATTTGCCCCAATAACAGCCGTGTGCCATAGTCAGTTTATTCCACCGTCCGTCGCTCCACAAACTATGCATAGGGTTGGCCACCTCAATCACAGAGATGTACTGGTCCAGCAGTAAATCACTGTAATCAGGTGTGCCTGTATAGGCCATCTTATAATCAGGGCGGGTAGAATCATTTTTATAAACAGTTTCACCGTTCTGCCGCAGGAAAGTTCTTTTGAATTCCGGCTGCGGACTCTGTGTTATAACGCAAAAATGGGAATGCAGCAATTCAATGGGCAGTTCGCCATCATCCAGAGTAATGAAATCAAAAAAATCAAATACGCGGGCATCTTTCAGGTCGCGCAGTTCCGTATTTGCAAATCCACCACCCATGGCCGTCTTTATTTCCGGATAATTTTGTCTGATGAATTTCGCAGCTCTGAAAGCGGAATACAGATTTCCCGGAAAAGGCACGGAAAAACAAACCATTTTGGGCTGAAGGTCATCAATTCTTTCCTTCAGAATTTTTAATGTAAACTGGTCGGTGAATGTGGCCTCAGCCTGAAGTTTCGCATAGAGTTCATCAAATGAATTGGCACTTTGGCCAAGGCGTTCGGCGTAACGGCTGAAGCCGAAATCAGGGTCAATATTTTCGACAATAAAATCTGAAAGGTCTTCCAAATACAGCGTGGCCAAATGTTTTGCCCTGTCCTGCAGTCCCATGTTACCGAATGCGTAGTCCAAATCATCAAGCGCATTGAATCTGGAGGCCTCCGGCAGAAAATTCATTGTGCAGATCTGTCTGGCGAGGGTCGGGTTTCTGTTTTGCAGAAAAAGCATCACCTGATTGATGGTATTTACATACTCATCGCGCATTGCAAAAATACGGCTGCTGTTTTCTGAGAAACCGGCTGTTCCATCCACCCGGTCAAACACCTTCCTCAATCCCTCTCTGGAAAAAAGTTCCAGAATCACCTCTATTCCCAAATCCATCTGAAAAGAAGAAATATTTTTTGTGTTCAGAAAACCTTTCAGGTAGGCTGTCGCCGGATAAGGGGTATTCAGCTGGCTAAAAGGTGGGGTGATGAGCAGGAGGTCTTTCAAGAATATTTTTTGCAAATTTATTGAATTATTAGCAATGCAGTCATCGTAAGCCGGGTGCTTTTGGCGGACTTTTCACCATATCGCTTGATTGCCCAGATGTTTAGTTTTTTTTAGATTTACTGTAAGCAAGTAATCAAAAATTAATGAAATGATGCCTGATGAAACAACAGTTATATCAAACGGTGATTATTGCCATGTTGTTGGCGGTACACATAAGGGAAAATCCGGTACTGTTCAGGACAAAAACCTGAGCAAGACCGGGCAGATTACCATCACTGTGGTGCAGGATGATGGCGTGCGCTTTAAAACACTGGCGAAAAATGTACGGCTGCAGCTTAATAAGTAGATTCTCACAATCTACTTGAGCAAAAATCAGTTCGGCATGACCTGACGGGCATTTTGGTCTGATGTTTTCATGTGGCTTACAATTGGAGATATGAAAAAAAATTTACTCTGTTATTTTATTAAACAACCAGGCACGTGCTTCTAAGACCGCAAGCAGGTATCTGGTTGTTTTCAGTGTGATGCCGGACTGTTTTGGTAATAATGCTGTCTTTACTTATGTAAAATTTTTGGATTTCTTTGATAAGGCTGTCGCTGCGACCTCTGCTAAAATGTCTGATATCACATGAAAAGTTTTAAAAAAGTCCTTAAATATGCCGGTATAACATTAGGATCACTCATCATTCTGGTGGTATTTGCAGTCCTGAGCCTGCAGCTGCCGGCGGTCCAGAATTTTCTTAAGGGCAAGCTGGTAAACTATCTTGAGGAAAAAATTCACACCAAAGTCACACTGGAACGTGTTTTTGTAGCGTTCCCCAACAGTCTGGTAATGGAAAATCTTTACCTCCAGGACCAGAATAAAGATACTTTACTGTTCGCAAGGAAAGTGGATGTTGGTCTTCATATTCCCAAACTTCTTAAAAGTACGGCAGATTTGACCTCTGTTGATCTGGCCGGTGTGCGTGCAAATGTAATCCGCAGGCAGAACGGTAATTTTAATTTTGATTATATTCTGGAGGCCTTTGCCACCAAAGATGCTGAGGAGAGCGAATCCAAACCTTTTATTATTTCATTGGATAAAATTAAGCTTCAGGATATTGGAGTTAATTTTCGGGATCTGCAGGCTCGCAACGATCTGAGTGTATATTTCAAGTCCTTTGATACCCGCGTGAGGACTTTTGACCTTCAGAACAATTCCTATGCTGTAAATGACATCCTCATGGATGGTCTGCGCCTCCGTCTTAAGCAGGATTTACTTGAGGAAGTTACTGAGGAGGTGGAACAGACTGTCGATTCACTGAACCGGCGCAAGCCGATGCAATTAGACCTTAACAGAATTAAACTGACCAATTTCGATATTGATTATGGTGATGATAATACCAAGACTTTCGGAAAAATAAAGTTTGCAGAACTAAGTTCGATGGTAAATAAACTGGACCTTCAGAACAGTGATTTTGTTGTAGATAATGTGACGTTGAGAGGTGCAGACATTAATGCTAAACTTTTTATGCCGGCTTCCAAAGGCGCTTCAACCAAAGATAACACAGATACTAATAATCTGAGCACGGACAAGCCTCTCGCACTTCAGCTTAACAGATTAACATTTGACGATGTCCGCGTGGTGTACGATAATACGGCAATACCAGTTACGAGGCGCGGTATGGATTTCAACCATCTTAATTTCTCTAAACTGGATATGGAGGTCCGGAACTTCCAGATGAAGGATGGAACATTTGCCGGCACGGTAAATTCGGCGGTGGTTAAAGAAGGTCGCGGACTGGATATTCAGCGTTTTGAAACCGATTTTGTTTATGGTGAGAAACAGGCTTATCTGAAGGATCTTTATTTGCAGACTTCAAAGACACTTCTGCGCGATGAACTGGTATTGAACTACAATTCAACTGAGCAGTTGTCTGCCAATCCGGGGGCGGCACGGATATCGGCAAATCTTCGCAACTCAAAAGTAGGATTTTCAGATATTTTGATACTGGTGCCATCCCTGCAGAATACCGTTCCGTTTAACAAATATCCTAATTCGGTTGTCAATGTAAATACAAGGCTTAGAGGCAGCCTCAATGACCTGCAGATCCAGTATCTGGAGCTGTCCGGTATTGACCGGCTGAGGGTAAACGCGTCGGGAAATGTAAAGAATGCCATGAATCCGGACAATCTTCTCTATGATCTGAACATCCGCGAACTCTCATCCGATGCCCGCACAGTTACAAACATGCTACCTAAAAATACGCTGCCGGCTAATATCACATTACCCTCTTTTTTCAGGATTTCCGGTATCGCTAAAGGAAGTACTCAGGTCGTAAATACCAACCTGAAATTAACGTCGACTCTTGGTAATGCCGCCATACGGGCCGCTTTGGATATGAAGCGTAAAAATCAGGAGCGCTATGATGTCGTGGCTAATCTGCGAAACCTTCAGATCGGAACAATTATACAGAACAAAGACCTGCGTTCTGTCACCGGGCAGATTGCTGTAAAAGGCCAAAGTTTTGAACCCAACCTTGCCATCGCCAATTTAAAGGGAATTATTGCCTCTGTATACTATAACGGCTATACTTACAGGAATATGAATCTTGTGGGCACGGTGAACCGTGGGGCTTACGTTATTAACCTGGATTCCAAAGACCCGAATGCCAATTTAAAACTGCGGGCATCGGGAGTTTACAAACAAAATAATCCGAGCATCAGGGTAA
This sequence comes from Bacteroidota bacterium, assembly GCA_023386965.1. Lineage (GTDB taxonomy): Bacteria > Bacteroidota > Bacteroidia > Flavobacteriales > Weeksellaceae > Marnyiella. Next base: position 21,877 of record JAEWIR010000008.1, on the reverse strand, counting down.
ATGGTAATATCCAGAAACTGGACCTTAACAAACTGGGTTTTTATAAGGATCAGATGATTCTTGCCGGTGAGTTGGCTGGTGATTTCACGAGTCTGGACCCTGACGCACCAAACGGTTACCTCTATCTGCGGAATTTTGCCATTTCAGATACAAAGGATGTCTATCCTCTGCAGGAAGTAGCACTCACAGCGCGGTCTACACCGGACAGTAACAGTATTAATCTGCAGTCTCAGATAGCAGATGTAGACCTGACAGGAAAATACAAACTGACGCAGATATTCGGCTCACTAATGCAGACGGTAAATCAGTATTATCAGTTTCAAGGCCCGGGAGCTGCGGCTTCAAAAGTGGATCCAAACCAGTTCTTCGCCTTCAGCGCAAAGATTAAGGATGACGATTTGCTGCGCCGCTTTGTTCCTGAACTGAATTCCTTTGAACCTGTTGTTCTTACTGGAAATTATGTGGCAGATACCCGACAGCTGCAGATAAATGGTCAGATACCTCAGGTAAGCTACGGAAAAAACGATATTAGAGGTGGTGTGATTTCGGTGAATAATGCTAGTGATTCTTTGATATATGATGTAAGTCTCGACGAATTCAAAAATGAGAGTATCGCATTGATGAAGGTAAACCTGAACGGTAATGTGAAGGACAATCTTATCACTTACAATGCATCAACCAAAGATGAAAAGGATGCCACCAAATTTTTACTGGCCGGAACCGCAGAGAAATTAGGCGAACTGACGGAAATCAGCCTTAATCCCGATGGACTGATCCTGGATTACACCAACTGGCAGGTTGCACCGGGCAATTCTCTGCGAATTGGCAGCCGTGGTATTGTAGCTGATAATTTTGCGGTCTCCAACGCCGGAAGTGAAATTCGGTTGCAGTCCGAATCCAATGTTCCCAACAGTCCGCTCAATGTAACCATCCGTGATTTCAAAATAGAATCCATTACAGAAATCCTGAAAAAAGATTCGCTTCTCGCGAAGGGAAATATCAACGGTACTGCGCAGTTGCGGGATCTGAAAAACAATATGTCCTTCACTTCGGATTTGGCGGTAACAGACCTCTTTGTGTACGGAAGTCCGGTGGGTAATGTGGATGTAAAAGTGAACAGCGAAACTTCTCAATTGCTGAGAGCCGATGTACAGGTTTACGGTAATGATAATGATGTTAAGCTTCTGGGGACATATAATACATCGTCCGGCATTCTGGATATGAATCTGGATATGGACAGGCTGCAGATGCAGACGGTTCAGGGGCTATCGCTCAATGCCATTGAAAATGCAGAAGGTTATCTTTCCGGCGATCTCAAAATTGCAGGTAATCTGGATGCACCTTCCATTCTTGGTGATGTTAGGTTTAATAATGTAGGTCTTGGGATCACACAGTTGGGAACTAAGTTCAAAAATATCAATGATGAAATCAGTTTTACAAGAAACGGGATTGATTTTAATGATTTCCAGCTTAAAGATGAAAGCGGAAATGCCATTAGGGTTGATGGGTCAGTTTTAACTGAAAGATACAGGGAATTTGCATTTAATCTTGATGTTGATGCAGATGATTTCAAAGTGGTAGATTCCAGGAAAGATAATGACAAACTGATGTACGGTGTACTTGCTGTAGATGCCGGCCTCCGTATCCGGGGTGATCTTGACTTGCCAAGGGTAGATGGCAGTATAGCTGTAACGGATGTCACAGATTTCACATTTGTATTACCCCAGTCATCACCTGCAATGGAAGACAGGGAAGGTATAGTGGAATTCATAGACCAGGACCAGATCGCTCTTCAGGAAACTGTTACGGCAGATTCACTCACAAATCAAAGTGACATAAAAGGCCTGGACGTAAATGTAAACATTGAAGTGACCAAAGAAGCAAAGATCTCGCTGCTTATTGACAAAGCCAACGGAGATTTTGTGGCACTTCAGGGTGAAGCACAGCTTACCGGCGGGATAGATCCTTCAGGAAAGACCACGCTTGTAGGTGTTTATGAAGTTGATCAGGGTGCCTACGAAATGTCGGTAAGTCTGCTGAGAAGAAAATTTGAAATTCAAAAGGGAAGCACGATAACCTGGACGGGCGAACCAACCACTGCTGACCTGGATGTGACGGCCATATACAAAACCGATGCAGCACCTCTGGACCTCCTGCAGCAGCAGCTTACAGGCGTCAGCGGCAGCGAACTCAATCAATACAAGCAGCGGATTCCTTTTAATACCCTGCTGATGATGAAGGGAGAACTCATGAAACCGGTTATTACTTTTGATATTACAACGGATGAGGAAAACAGTTCGGTTTCAGCCACGGTATTAGACAATACGAGAGCTAAGCTGGACCAGCTCCGACGCGAAGAAGCTGAAATGAACAAGCAGGTTTTCGCGCTGCTTTTACTGAACCGCTTCATCGGCGAAAATCCTTTCCAAAGTGAGACAGGACTCTCTGCTTCCACAATTGCGAAGCAAAGTGTGAGCAGGATACTTTCCGAGCAGTTAAATAACCTGGCCGAAGATCTGGTAGGAGGGGTAGAACTTAATTTTGACCTGGAATCCACTGAGGATTATTCCAGCGGAAACAGAAATGAGCGTACAGACCTCAATGTGGATCTGAGCAAAAGACTTTTCGATGACCGCCTGAAAGTGACCGTAGGCAATAATTTCGGCATTTTAGGTGATACCCGGAAAAATGAGCAAACCACCAATATTGCCGGCGATGTAACTTTGGATTACAGCCTGTCCAAAGACGGCAGATATATGCTGCGTGCTTACCGCAAGAATGATTATCAGGTCGCCCTGCAGGGGCAGGTTATTGAAACCGGCGTGGGCTTCATTATTACTTTGGATTACGATAAATTCAGGGAGATTTTTGAAAGAAGCCGCAAACAGAGAGACACAAAAAACAAAACCGAAAACACGACTTCAAAATAATGAAGAAATCCAGTTTATTATATTTGCCTGCAGCTGCCGTAGCTTTAGCATTAACGGTTTCATCGTGCAGTAATACGCGCTTTCTGAAAGAAGGCGAAACACTTTACACAGGCGCCACCATCGACATCGTAAACGATACCTTAAGCAAAAAGGAAAAATCCAATCTGAAAGATGCGCTCAAGGATCAGTTGCGGCCAAAACCCAATTCTTCCTTTCTTGGTTTGCGGCCTCAGCTTTATATCTATAACATAACAAAGGAGCCAAAAAAGGAAAAGGGGCTCCGTAACTGGCTGAAGTACAAAATTGGTGAAAAACCGGTGCTTTTGGGGGATGTGGATCGTGAATTCAATGAGAAGATCATCGTTAATTATTCCGAAAACAAAGGGTTCTTCAATGCACGTGCATCTTCGGATACCATTTCGAAAAACAGACGGGCAAAAGTTGCCTACACCCTGAAACCCGGTGCGCGGTATTTCATCAGCGACGTTACCTATCCGCAGGATACCACAGTAATCAATGCAGAAATCCAGTCTATAAAGGACAAATCATTCCTGAAGACGGGCAATCCCTTTGATCTGGATGTGATAAAAGCGGAGCGGGAGCGTATAGACGAGCATTTGAAAAACAAAGGGTTCTACTATTTCGGCGCTGATAATATCGTGGTGCAGGCCGACAGTACTGTAACAAAAGATCCCCGGGTAGAGCTCATTGTAAAGCTGAAGGACAATACACCACAGCTGGCAAAGGAGCAGTTTACAATAGACAAGACCATCGTTTTTCCCGACTACAATATTGCTGATGCCAAACTGGGAAAATACGGTATTCCTTATAGCACAGATTCCCTGGAGGTAATAGACGACCTTTACATCATTGACCCTGAGAATAAATTCAAACCCAAGATTTTTGACCGGGCGTTGTACTTTGACAAAGGTGATCTTTACAACCGGAAAGACCATAATCTCTCGCTGAACCGTCTGATCAGCCTCGGTGTTTTTAAATTCGTAAAGAATGAATTCATTGTTTCTGATTCACTCAACCATAGATTTGATGCCTATTATCTGCTCACCCCAAGGCCTTTTCAGTCTTTAAGACTGGAAACCTTAGGAAAGACGAGTTCTGCCAATTACACAGGTGGCGAGGTGAACCTGAACTGGACCCACCGAAACCTCTTCCGTGGCGCGGAACAACTGAAAGGTGCGGTATATGGCGCTTTCGACGTGCAGGTTGGTGGACCCAAAGATGCCAATAATATTATCAGGGTGGGTGCCAACGCGCAACTTTCCATTCCACGGATTGTGGCGCCTTTCCGGTTTGAATCCTCCAGTGCATTTGTACCGAGGACCAATATAGATTTGGGCTATGACTACCTGAGCCGGACGGGACTGTACACGCTTCATAACTTCAATACCTCCTTCGGTTATCTGTGGAAGGAAAATGAGAGGAAAGAGCATAACCTCAAGGTTTTGGATGTAACGCTGGTGGCTCCCCAAAATGTCAGTGATAAATACCGTGAACAGATTGAAGGTAATCCTGCGGCGGGAATTCCCGCCAATCCTTCGCTGCAGCGCGTGATCGACAAACAGTTGATCTTCGGACCTACGTACAGCTATACTTATACCAACACCATGCTTCCGAAAAAAAATACCGTGTATTATAAAGGAAGTCTGGACCTCGCCGGAAACATTGCCGGGCTGGTAACCGGTGCAAACGCTAAGGAGGGCAATCAAAAGGAAATTTTCGGCATTCCTTTCAGCCAGTATGCGAAGATGGAACATGATTTCCGCTATTACCGGAAAGTAGGTGATGAATCGTCCATTGCTTCACGTGTTATTGCGGGTATTGGCTACCCTTACGGGAACAGTACCACAATTCCGTATGTGAAGCAGTTCTTTGTAGGAGGCAGCAACAGCATCCGCGCCTTCAGGGCCAGGACCCTGGGGCCGGGCAGCTACGATCCCCGGGTGCAGAACGCTTCCTTTTTCTTTGACCAGTCCGGAGACATCAAACTGGAGATGAATCTGGAATACCGTGCGAATCTTTACAAATTCCTTAATGCAGCTGTATTTGCCGATGCCGGAAATGTTTGGCTTGTTAATGAAGACCCGGAAAGGCCCGGCGGTAAATTTTCAGGTGATTTTATGAAAGAGATGGCAGTAGGAGCAGGAGTTGGTCTTCGTTTAGATTTTTCAATCCTCATTCTCCGACTGGACCTGGCCATGCCGCTTAGGGTTCCTTATTATGCTGAAGATGAGCGCTGGGCTTTTGACAGGATTGATTTTGGCAGCAGCGCCTGGCGCCGTGATAACCTGATTCTGAACATCGCAATCGGCTATCCATTTTAAGATATTGGGAGGAGAATAAATATTAAAGAGGCGCTGCCTCTTTTTTTTTGTTTTAAATTTTTATTTAGAATTATTAAAAATAAGCTAAATTATTTTACATTTGCATCGTCTTAAAATGACCTGAACAATGACTGACCCCACAAATTACCTTCATGCCTGCCGCAATTTCAAATTTTCGCGCGATTTGGATAAAGCAGTGCCGGCTTTTCAGTCAAACTTAGCAGCAGGAATTTTAATATCATCTAAATTATCAGTTTGATGGCAGTGGTAAGGTTTATCGTTTTTGTGTTACCGTTTTTTTTACTACCGGGCACATTGCTGGCTCAACTAAGTGGTGTGGTAGTGGAGGCCGATACGCGCAAACCTATCGGTGGAGTTCGGGTGATGGTTGAAAATACAGGGGTCTGGACCGTGACTGATAATGCCGGTAATTTCGTATTACAATACAGCAGCGGTGAGACGGTGGTCTTCTCACGTGTTGGCCTGTTGGAGGAGAAACGATCTTTCATGCAGCCTTTTTCCGAAAAAGTTACGGTGGAGATGCAGGTAGCTTCTGTTCGGATTAAAGAAGTGACCCTAACTGCCAGGAAAAAGCACTATTCAGAAATTGAAATCAGGGAAGAAGCGCTGAAGAACATTCAGGCATTTTCAATAAGCGATGTGCTGGAGCAACTGCCCGGGCAGAAACTTCAGGACCTAAGGTTAAATGAATTTAAACCCATTGTCTTCCGGTCGGTGAATCCAAATGCGATTGCCCAAAACGGAATGGAGGGCTTTGGTAATAAATCTTTCGGTACGGCGGTGGTGGTAGACGGCATACCTGTGTCCAACAACGAAAATATGCAGAGCTACGTAGGTAATTACGCTCCTAACTCCAACTCGTTTCTGTATCAGGGATCTGTGTTTTCACCCAATACTATTGGCTTTGGGGTGGCCAACGGTTACAACGGTTATTTCTCCAATACCAATTTCGGCGCGGACCTGCGGGAGATTCCGGTTGAAAATATTGAAATCGTGGAGGTGGTTCAGGGTATACCTTCAGCACGTTACGGTGACCTTACTTCCGGCCTGGTTCACATTCATCAAAAAAGTGGTAGTACACCTTACCGGGCTTACCTGGCAGTTCGTGAAGGTACCCAGGAATACAACCTGAACAAAGGTTTTAAACTTACCGAACAGTTAGGATTCCTGAATGTTAACCTCAATTACCTCAGCTCCAATTCTGATCCGCGGACCAAATTCAACAATTATCAGCGCCTTGGCAGTAATTTGATATGGACGGTTTATGGCCGAAACCGTAATATCAGCAATTCACTTTCGGTAAATTACAGCAATAATCTGGACGATGCCAATTTTGAAGCCGAGGACCAGACTCAAAAAATCGTCTACAACAGAAAGCGGGATTTCATGGTCTCCAACCGGTTCAACTGGCGTGTAAGGACGGCGCTGGCAGATAATCTGAATGTCAGTGCAAGTTATTCACAGGGTTATCAGAACACCCATGAGTCCAGTATCTACAATTCCGGTGGCGAAGTGGTGGGAACCAGTTTAGTGGAAGGCGTTTACCTCGGGACCTATTCGCCGGTAGTATACCGCCAGACCAAGGAAGTAGAAGGTAAACCTGTCTCCATGTTCTTTTCTGCCGATGTAAAAAAGAATTTGAAAACCGAAAAAGGCTGGATCCATAATTTTCTCGTAGGTATCTCAGCACGCGGCAGTGACAACCGGGGCGCGGGGCGTTTGGGAAGTCCCGAAACCATCATTGCCCCTTTCCAGGGCGGTGGGCAGGCCTTCAGACCCTATAATTTTGGCGAAAATGTAAGGCCTGAATATCAGTTTTCTCTTTTTGTAGAAAACAATATGTTCAAGAGATTTGGTGACTTTGTTTTTAACCTGAACGCAGGTGCCAGGCTGGACCGTCAGGCCGGGACTACTGTTCTGCAGCCCAGGATCAATTCCTATATGCTTTGGAAAGGCCTTAAAGTCCGTGGTGGATTTGGCATCGCTTCAAAAGCTCCCGGCATCAATATGATTTATACTGGTCCGCGCTATTACGATATGATTTTAGCTGATGTACGCGTGCCGGGAGTTTATAACTTTGGAATCGTACAGACTTTCATAGACTATTCGGACAACAAAGACCTTAAGCCCAGCAGAAGTAACCGCTCGGAAGTGGGGTTGGATTACCGTTTATCCTTCGGAAATGTGAGTGTTACGGCCTACTACAACAACCTCCAGGATGGATTTACGAACGAAAGTTTCGCGGCTAAACGGGATTTAGCCAATGTCGCTGTGCAGCCGGACGGCACTAATACGCCTACTTTTCAGATTACGGGTTATGACGATTACTTTTTTCTGCAGAACCGTATTGTAAATGCGCTTACCTCTACAGATAAAGGTCTGGAATTTATGATGAACTTTAACCGTTTACCGGTAAGTAATCTTTCACTGGATCTTAACGGCAGTTATGTAGAGACCAGCAACAACTCCGGAACCGATAAGTTTTTCAGGTCTACAGACCTTACTCAAGATGAAATTTACGGTCTGTACCGGCCTTTTACAAGTAAATACCGCCAGATGATGGTGGGCGCTGCCCTGAATTACCATTTGCCGGGCGCCGGGCTTTTGGTCACGCTGCGCTCCCAGCATTTTATTGTTGATGATGCTTTCGTCCGCAATCCGCGCCTGCTGTACGCTTATATCGACACCCAACTGAACAAGGTGGAGCTCACTCAGCAGCAAATTGAGGATCCCTCGCAGTTTGCTCATATCAAAACCGCAAATGTAGATGAGGTAAACACCAGCCTGGATAAGGTGTACCACAATATGAATCTCAAAATATCGAAGGATTTCCGGAATGGATTTAAATTTTCCTTTTACGCAAATAATTTCCTGGACCTTAAGCAAACCGAAACTTATTTTGAGTCCGGAGTGTATAAAGTAAGACCCAAAGGAGGCCTGCTGGATCTTTCCTTCGGAGCCAAGATAGAGTACGAATTTTAATTTTGTGAATATGAAGCAAATTATAAGTTTTATTGCCCTTGTCCTCATCCTGTTTTCATGCAGGAGTGATGATTTCGGTTCCGGCAGTGGTTCCGGTAGCCTGGTGCCGGTAACTTTTACCGTTCAGGTGAAGTACGACAGCAACTTTGGCAATATACTGTCCAAAAATGCGCAGGTCACTCTGGTGAATAACAGTTCAGGCGACACTTATTCCGCAACAAGTGGAGAGAACGGTGCCGCGGTTTTTGCTACCGTGATTCCCGGAACTTACAAGGTGACCGTTGCCAAGACCATGCTTTCGGCAGAGTTCCTTTCTTCTTTCGGATATGCTTCTCCGGTACCGGAGGTCCATTTTAACGGTGTACAGGAAAATGTTATTGTAAACGCGACCGTCACTGCTACATCAATTGAAATTAAATCGGCACGGTTGGGCGATCTGGTGATCAAGCAGTTATACTATGCGGGCTCTCACGTTACGCAGGGTGCCTCCTTCCGGGATCAGTTTATCGAGATCTACAACAATTCCAATGAGGTGATTTATGCCGACGGCCTTTTCATCGCGCAGTTATATGGCAAGAACAATATGACAGTAAATGCGACATCACTTGCAAACGGGCAGTTCGACTGGAGCAAATCTCTGGGTATGACTGCCGGAAGTTCTGCAAATACAGATTATGTATATGCGGATTATGTACTGCAGGTTCCGGGCAGCGGAACACAGTATCCACTCCAACCCGGGCAGTCACTCGTAATTGCACAGAACGGGTCCAACCATAAAGCGCCGCTGGTAGATAACACCGGTGTTCCGGTCACTGTTTTGAATCCATCACTTACTTTGGATTTAAGCACTGCAGATTTTGAAGCTTATCTGGGTGATTTCAAACTCTCCATCGGAGATACGGTTTATAAATACGACCTCCAGAACCCGGCTGTAAAAGATCTTACAATCGCCTATTGGGGAAGAACAGGCTACTGGAACAGTAATAATGACTTTCTGATCGATAATCTGGGCCGCGACAGTTTCGCTATTTTCAGGATGAATGATTTCGATGCGCTGCCCGATTATGCCGATCCTACTGTATCTGTTGTTGGGACCAATACAAGATTCTATAAACAGATTCCTGTTTCTGTAATAATAGACGGGGTAGAGCTGCAGCACTTTAATCCCAATTCCCAACGGCCAAAGATGCTCGGTTCCGCGGTTGATGCTTCCTTTATCAATACGGATGCAGCCTTTAATTCCCAGTCTGTCATCAGGAAAACAAAAACGGTTTTGCCGGATGGCCGACGTATTTTGGAAGACACCAACAATTCCGCAAATGATTTTGTTAAACTTTCAATGGCCAACCCGCGTGGCTTTGCGCAATGATGAGATATAAACCGGCATTAACACTAAGTCTAATTCTGTCTTTTCTGGCTGTAGCCGCACAGGAGAAGGACAGCCTGAATTTGATGCAGAACCGGATTTACAGGCCTCAGTTTGATCACCTGAAAACAAATCCGGTGCAATACACAGATTTACCGCTGACTGATTTTACAGAAACCACCCTGAAGTTTAGCGGCCGCGATCTCAATTTGAAACGTACCCAAACCGCCGGGCAAATTACAGAATATGGCTTTGCTACGGATGGTATCTATAATATTCATCAGAACCTACGGCTTTTTGGCAGTTTCAATTACGGTTTCAGAACGGAAAAGGAACTTGCCTATAACCTGACCTCACAGCGTACAGAGAATAATATGATTCTGAATCCAAATTATCTGCTGGTACCAAAAGCCGGTGACTGGGAATCACAGGAGTACAAAGTAACCGGTGGTGCAAGTTACAGGCTTTCTTCTTTTGATTTTGGCGCAACTGTAAACTACGGAAACCGGAGTTCCTTCCGGGATACTGATCCCCGCCCCGGCATCTCCTCCGCCGATTATTTGGGAAAAGGTTTTGCTGGTTTCAATTTGGGAAAACATCAGCTTTCGGTGTATGGGCATTTAGGGAGGATGACAGAGGAGCATGATGTGATTTCGGTGAACGAGTACATTAATGCTCCCTCGTTTCCGGATACTTTCGTACGATTTTCGGCCGGCTATGGGCGGATAATTAATTTCCCGTCCTACAGTGATTTCGTTTACAAAACTTTTAACAGAGGCTACGGAGGCGGTTATGCTTTCCAGGGTGAGCGTGATTTAATAACTGTTAATTCCGGCTACTCGAAATCGATTGAGACCTTATTTACAAAAGATGCAGGTGGTGCCGTGTATTTCGACGAAAGTTTGGAAAACATGAAGTACCGCCTAAAAAATTACTATGCACAAGTGCAGTGGTTGCGAAGAGGTGCTGAAAAAGATATTATTACTAACATAGATTTGAAGAGCATTACCGGCGATAATTATAGTGTGCCGGAGCAGGGTCAGAATTTCCGTATGACCCTGGACCGGGCAGAACTTTCCAACGCGGTGGTCTGGAAGGACCGGAAGCGTGTGCTTCTTGGTTTAAATACTAGCGCGTCATACTCAGATTTTTCCGCAACAGACCTATTAGGAGTTACCTATAAGCACATCAAATCTTTTGATTTACAGTTTGCCGCAAACCGCGACCTCCTTCATTCAACAGAATTTATACTGAACCTGGAAGCGGGCGCTGGAGCCTATATTCCCCTGTCTCAAAGCCTGAATTATACAGCGGCATCCTCCAGTGACCTGATGTTCAATAATGTGATTGCGCCCGATCATGCCTTTGACACAACTACTAAATTAGGTCCGCAACTTACCCTGAACTTTTACCGTCCTTTAACTGCCAGAACAAACCTCAGGATTTTCACAAGTTTTGCGGCACTATATGCGCTAAGCAGTGAGTTTCAGGATCAAACCGATTATTCTGGAACGCCTAACCTCCGTTTCAATGCAGGAATTTCTTTGTTCTACTAGCCTATATAGCCATTATGCGAAGTTGATCTGATTTAATGAGATGAAATTCGAGCTCAGTTCCGTTTGTGATAAGCAAATCTTGGTTTGATTTCGCGGTTAAGAAAGATTCCCTTGGAGTAGGCCGCCCTGAATTCGTCAAAAACCTCCTGCGGAACATCCAGATAATCATAAACTGAGCCTGAATTATAGACAATGGTCAGGATCCGCAGTTCGGGTTTGTAATAATATTTATTGATGACGGTAGAAGGCATAGTCCGGCAGGTGCAATATCTGTTCCTTTAGATTTCATACCTTTACAGCTTATTATTTTATATATGAAAATCGGCCAAACGCAAATTCTAAAAATTGCAGAGAAAAATTATTCCGGACTTTTCCTGGAAGACGAAAACGGGGAAAGGGCTTTCCTTCCCAAGATTTTTGCTTCAGAAGATGCTGAAGTTGGCAGTGACATGGAAGTTTTCGTATATCAGGACGACGACAAACTAAAGGCGACTACCGAAAAGCCGACCGCAGAAATCGGTGAGTTTGCCGTGATGACATGTGTGCAGGCGTTGCCCAGCGGTGCATTTATGGATTGGGGCATCATCAAGGACCTTTTTATTCCCTATCAGCAGCAGAAGCTGAAAATACTGGAAGGTAAACGATATCTCGTTTATGTATATGTGGATGAAAAGCTGGGCCTGATAACCGGTACCACAAAGTTTAAAAGGAATCCGCAGTATGAAGATCTGCCTTTCCGCAAAGGAGACAAGGTGAATCTTATTATCATGGGCGAAAGCGAACTGGGCTGGAACGTGATCATCAACAAAAAATACATAGGGCTTATTTATACTTCCGATGTTTATAAGCGGCTTTTTCCGCTTTCGGAAGAGGTGGGTTATATTAAAACCATCCGTGAGGACGGAAAAATCGATGTTTCCCTGCAGCCTGAAGGTTATGATAATATAGACGAATTCCAGCAGGTGATCCTGGAAAAACTGGAAAGCAATTACGGTCTTCTGTATCTTTCAGACAAATCCGAGCCGGAAGAAATTAAGCAGGAACTCCAGATGAGTAAAAAGAACTTTAAGAAAGCCATAGGCGGACTGTACCGTGACAAGAAGATAGAGATACTTGAAGATAAGATACGTTTGGTAAACGAGGGCGAATAGAAAAACAGGACTGAATTTCAGTCCTTTTTTATGCCTGGAATGGAAAATTAATAAACAGAAAAAGAGCAGTGGTAAGAACTGCTCTTTTTTATCAGTCGGGATGACTGGATTCGAACCAGCGACCCCTTGCACCCCATGCAAGTACGCTACCAGGCTGCGCTACATCCCGAATTCGTGGGCAAAAGTAATCATTCTTTTCTTACCAGCAAAATCCAGTCTTCTTCCAGCAATTTGTACCCAATATCATAGACAAAACGGTACTCTGCACCGTTTTTATATATTTTCAGATTTGTAAAATATTCGAAATCAAAGCCTTCGGCTGATAGTTTACTGCGGGTGGTTTTCGCTTTGCCTTCGGTGAACTTTTGATCAGCTAAAATCCGGTGATTTTTACGCAGTTTATTATTGATATTGCGCATCAGATTCGATGCGTCTTTATTCTGCTTATTGTTAAAGGCATTACGGCACGCGTCCGAACAGAATTTCTTGTCGGATCTGCCGTGTATGGGCTCGCTGCATTCCAGACAGTTGTTCATGTGCTTAAGTTTTAAGTTTTTTGGCGAAAGCAATAATGTGACCGTCAGGATCAGCCAGATAACATGCACGGTCTCCCCAGTCGCGGTCGGAAGGTGCACTTACGATTTCAGCATTCAGATTCACGGCTTTCTGAAATTCAGCTTCAATATCATCAAGATAAAGATAAAGTTCACAACGCGGAATTCCTCTTCCGCTTGCGGGGTCGGGTGTTTTCCCGTGAAGAATTTTGTTGATGCTGCTGTTGGGCATCAAGCCCAGGGTGAAAAAATCAGAAAGCTGAAACTCTGTCATTCCGGGCACATCCAACACGGGCTCCAAACCAAGAATCTGTCTGTAAAAATCCCGGCTTGTGGCTTGATCTGTTACATACAGGATGGTATGTACTTTCTGAAAGCTTTGCATCACAATCAAATATAGCAAAATATCCGTTCGGAAACGGATATTTATAAGTATACTGTAAAGTTGTGGTATTTACTGCTTAATGATTTGTTTAATTTTCTGAGTATTGTCGCTCAGTATATATCTCATCAGATATTTGCCGGGTCTCAGGTTTCCAAGGTTAATCTCCGCCGCATTCATATTCACATTATAGCTGGCCACCTGAGTGCCAAGAATGGAATAAAAGGAAACCGACTTCACTTTAACCATTGGATCTTTTGCTTTCACCAGCAGGATATCGCGTGTAGGATTAGGATAGGCCACCAAAGTTCCGTCATCATTTTTCTGGCTGATGCCAAAGGGTTCGCGGCTTTGAGCAGTTAAAGTGGAGCTGAAGCCAAGGCCAAAAAATAATATAATAAGTAAAAGTTTTTTCATTTTTAATACAATACTTTACGAAGATAAGAAACTTCTTTTAACCTGCAATAGTTTTGTCATTAACTATTGGTAAATTTGTACTTTCAAAAAGAATACCACTTTTACATTTACGTTATGATGATATATTCCCGGAACCGACGTCTCAGAGTGAGCGCCGCCATACGCAGTTTAGTACAGGAAACTGTCCTTACTACCAACGACCTGGTAATGCCGGTTTTTGTAATGGAAGGCCAGAACAAACAGGAGGCTATTCCTTCTATGCCCGGCATATTCCGCAGGACTTTGGACCTAACAGTGCAGGAGTGCCGCGAGCTGTATTCATTGGGAGTGAAAGGCGTGAACCTTTATATGAAGGTCTCCGAAAACCTTAAAGACAATACCGGAAAAGAATCCTGGAATGACAGCGGACTTATGCAGGATACTATCAAAGCCATCAAGGATGCTGTTCCCGGGATGGTGGTGATGCCCGATGTAGCTCTGGACCCATATTCGGTTTACGGTCATGACGGTATTATAACCAACGGAAAGGTTGACAATGACGCTACCAACGAAGCACTTACCAAAATGGCTGTCTCTCACGCAAAGGCCGGTGCCGACATTGTTGCGCCCAGTGATATGATGGATGGCCGTGTGGCCGCTATACGTACTGGTTTGGAAGAAGGCGGTTTTACTGATGTAGGCATTTTAAGCTACTCAGCAAAATATGCCAGTTCTTTTTATGGCCCGTTCCGCAGTGCTTTGGATTCAGCACCCGTGGATGCACAGGAAATTCCGCAGGACAAGAAAACCTATCAGATGGACTTTCATAACTCGCGCGAAGCTATTGATGAAGTATTGAAAGATGTAGCCGAAGGTGCCGATATCATTATGATTAAGCCGGGTATGCCTTATCTGGATATCGTTGCCAAAGTCCGCGAAACCATTGATTTGCCCATCGCGGTTTACAATGTGAGCGGCGAATATGCCATGCTGAAAGCCGCGGCCCAGAATGGCTGGCTGGATAATGATAAGGCCGTTATCGAAAGTTTAACCTGTATAAAGCGTGCCGGTGCTGATATGATCTTTACCTATGCCGCTAAGGAGGCAGCTGTCCTGCTGAACGGATAGTTTACTGGTTACATAAAACTTAATTGGCCTCCGGATTCGGCGGCCAATTGACGTTAATAAGGGCTAAATTCATTAACCTGAACCGTGCAAAGACTATTTTGCGACCGGCTGTACCTGTTGCACCTTTGCAGCGGACAGTATCTATGAGCATTTATTTCCTGACGTATTCAAATTAAATTCAGCAAAAGCCATTAATAATCGGAGCAGGCATAAGTTTCTTGTTAGAACCAGGGTTTGCGTCCCTGAATGTACGTACGGTCAAACTGTTCGTCACTCATGGTCAGATAAATTATCCCTTCAATAAGCGGCACAATAAAAACAACCGGATAGAAGGCACTGCCAATCCCGCAGGTAATAATGGTAAGCAGCGGTAAAATGATAAGCGTAGAAAGTAAGAGAGTAACGCCCTCGCTGGTATAGCCCATATAGAATTTATGAATTCCCAGTGCGCCAAGTATTATGGCGAAGATGCCTGCAGCCAGCTTTTTTTCGGAGCGGTAATTGGGATTTCTGTTGTGTGGTTCAGGATTATTATAACCGTAGGTTTCCATGTTTTTTTATTTTAAAATTAGCAATAAAATCCAAACACTGACAAATTTTTATGGATTAGTGCATGATGCTTCAAATATTTGCGCTTACAGAGCATGTGGTCCAATTTTATTTATATTTGCTGCATGATTTTAAGGGGCGAAAATTTAATTAAGGAGTACGGACCGAAGAAAGTGGTAAAAGGTGTTTCAGTACAGGTTTCACAGGGTGAAATTGTAGGGCTTTTGGGACCCAACGGTGCGGGAAAGACAACATCTTTCTACATGATTGTTGGTCTGGTAAAACCAACCTCCGGAAAAATCTACCTGGACGATAAGGAAATTACATCAGATGCCATGTACCGCCGTGCCCAGAAGGGAATTGGTTATTTGGCACAGGAAGCGTCCGTTTTCCGTAAGCTTTCTGTAGAAGAGAACATCCTGGGCGTGCTCCAGCTTACCAAACTCTCCAAAAGGGAACAACAGATGAAGTGCGACGAACTTATTGAGGAGTTTTCACTCCAGCATGTACGCAAAAACCGTGGCGACCTGCTTTCAGGTGGTGAAAGACGCCGGACCGAAATTGCCCGCTGTCTGGCTACAAGTCCCAACTTCATCCTTTTGGATGAACCTTTTGCGGGGGTAGACCCTATTGCTGTGGAGGATATCCAGAAGATCGTCCGCAGCCTTGTGGATAAAAACATCGGCATCCTGATTACGGACCACAATGTACAGCAAACCCTGGCTATTACCCACAAAACCTATATTATGTTTGAAGGTAAGATCCTGAAGGAAGGTCTGCCGCATGATCTGGCAAATGATCCTCTGGTTCGGGAGGCTTATCTGGGTGAGAATTTTGTGTATCAGGATATCCTGAACAAGGAACACACTAAATCGTATGTATACAATATCTGGGCAGGTAATTTTGACTCCAAAAATCAGTTCAGGGATTTTGTTGATGAGAATTTTTCCGGAGTGGACAACCTTAGGCTGATGTACGGTTTTGAAGATATGAGTTTTGCTTCGCTGGCCAATTCAGAAATTGAACACATTTTCAATAATGTGGTCGATAAAAATGCGAATAATTCATTCCTGTTCCAGAAGAAGGAACTGACAAGCCGCTACACCCTGGAAATGGCAGAAGCCGAATCCAACGCTGTCAGCCGTCCCGAACTGCATTATCTGACAAGCTACAGCTACAAAAACTAAAACTTTTTTGGTCACATTTTTGTTTACTTCAGGTTTTGGAATTTTCCGAATCCTCAGCAATTTTTTATGCCAAAACCATTTGCCCGCACCACCAACCTGATCAGCATTTATAAACAGCTGAGACCGTTCATATCGCCTTACCGGTTTATGATTTACGGTACGCTTTTCCTCACCTTCCTGGGAGCGTTGGCGGCTCAGGTAAACCCGCTGGTGCTGAAATATACCGTGGACGAGGTTACCGAGCTGGTGAATCTTCCGGATCCGATGAGTGAGGGTATTCATGTCCTTGTCGTGATCACAGCCATATTGCTGGGTAAAGAGCTGGCCAACATCTTTATTCAGTTTGGGCAGAAGTTCTATGGCGAAAAAATCAGGATTAATGTAAGTTCCGTACTGGCTCAAACCGCGATCGATAAAATACTCCGTTACAGAATTGCTTATTTTAACGATGAAAATCACGAAACCGGAAAACTGCAGACCAGCATAGACCGTGGGATTGAAAGCCTGACAAAGCTGGTCCAGAATTTCTTTATCGACATTCTGCCGCTGTTTTCAAACGCCATTATTGCCCTGATCATCATGTACATGCAGAATGTATACGTGGGATTGGTTTCCACGGTGGTGGTTCCCATTTATTTCTATGTTAGTTCACTGCAGGCCAAACGTCTTTCGGGTGTGCGCCGTACGCTGCGGAATCAGCGGGAGCAGAAAACCTCAGGACTCCTGAATCTGATTGGTTCCATTATGGTGATCAAAAGTTTTGTGCGGGAAAAATTTGAAGGTAGAAAACAATACGACCTGCAGATGCAGCTTATGGAAAGCCAGCTCTACACCCGGCGTACGAACTTTATTTATGATGGGTTAAAGACTTTCATTGAACAGTTTGGTGTAGTACTCATCATATTGCTTACCGTTTATCTGGTGTTGGATCAGCAAATGACCATCGGAGCCATTATGCTGCACATTATGCTGTTCAATAACGTGTCTTCGCCCATCCGGCAACTGCACCGCATCTATGACGACATGAATGATGCCTTCATTTATGCGGAAGGCTATTTTGACATACTGAATGCCGATGAAGAAACCGAGCCCAACGGAACGCTTATTGACAGTAATATCAACGGGACTTTTGAGCTTAAGAATGTAGATTTCAGCTATCCCAACGGCACCAAAGCACTGAACAATGTCTCAATGCTGATAGAAAACGGCAAAACCACAGCGCTGGTTGGTTTAAGTGGTGCTGGAAAGTCAACGGTGATCAATCTGCTTTGTAAGTTTTATCTGCCAGACTCCGGTGAAATAACACTCGACGGCATTAACCTTAAACAATATGAAAATTCATTTCTTCGCGGCGATATTGGTCTTGTGCTGCAGCGGAACCACATTTTCCAGGGAAGCATTGAAGATAACATCCGTTACGGAAATATGGAGGCTACTTTTGAAGAAATTGAAACTGCTGCCAGAAAAGCCTATCTGCATGACCAGATCATGGATTTGCCCCAGGGCTATCAGCATGATGCAACGCAGCTGTCAGGGGGTCAGCAGCAGCGCATCGCCATCGCCCGTCTGTTCCTGAAGGATCCGCCCATCATTTTCCTGGACGAACCAACTGCCAGCCTGGACGCTATTGCTACCGAACAGATCAAGAATTCACTGGATGCTATTAAGGAGGGCAGGACGGTCATTATTATTTCCCATTCCCTCTCCCAAATACTGGACAGTGATATGATTTATGTGATGAAAAAGGGGCAGGTTGTCGAAAATGGTACTCATGACCAGCTTGTGGACATGAACGGAACCTACCGGGAGATCTTCGATGCCTCGGCCCGGAGCCTCAATCTTGATAAACTGGTCAGTTCCTACCGCGATAACCAATAAAAGACGGATATTTACGTTTAATCCAGACATGAAGATATTTAAAACGAATGCAGTGTTGGCTGCAGGTGCAATGATGCTTTTTTCCTGCCAGAAAGTTGAGGAAAGCGTAACAACTATTGTAACCGACACCAAAGAGCAGGTTAAGCAAAAAGCTATGGAAACCGTTCACCAAACCATCACCGAACAGGTGAGTAGGGTAGTGAAAGCAGAGGATGTCGCTTTTGACAGTGTTTTTACAGCAACAAATGACCTGAAACTTAGTCAGGTAACCGGTAAGAAAATAGTGACGCCCAATGGGTTACCTTATTATGTATTTAAGTACAAGGCCACGGAGAGGGAATTGCTTTTACAGTCACTTACCGAACAGACTACTGCGGATGAAAGCCGGTCTTCCAAAGAGTATAAGAAAGTTGATGGCGCCTCCATCATTGAAAAAATTTATTTTGTTGAAAAATTTATCCCCGGTGAATTGGTTAATGTTTCCTTTCTGAATGAATTAAAGACAGATAAGACGGTTGAGTATTACAAAATCAGCCGGTTTCCCAATTCCAGTACAGTAATTTATCAGCCTAAAGACCAAACAGTCTGGCATTTTGTGGAGGTGATGAAGTAAACTATTTCCATTTTAAAACTTATCTTTGGATATGAAAATTTATACCAAAACCGGTGATAAAGGCGAAACTTCACTTTATGGCGGAACCCGTGTTTCCAAGGCTTCGGCGCGGGTTGAATCTTATGGAACAATTGACGAACTGAACTCATGGATAGGCTTTGCCAAAGCTGAGATAAATGACGAACAAATCCTGAATCAGCTTAAAAAAATTCAGTTTGACCTTTTTACAGTAGGTTCAGAATCGGCCACGCCAACTGATAAACTGATGCTGGCAAACGGTAAGTCGCGACTGTCGCTGATGATTTCCGAAACAGAAATTGAAGAACTGGAGCAGTGGATGGATGAATTTGAAGCCTCGCTGGAACCATTGCAGTATTTCATACTTCCGGGTGGTGGCAAAGGTGCCACCTCGCTGCATATCTGCCGTACGGTTTGTCGCCGTGCGGAGCGC
The DNA here is from genome assembly GCA_023386965.1 of Bacteroidota bacterium. GTDB lineage: Bacteria > Bacteroidota > Bacteroidia > Flavobacteriales > Weeksellaceae > Marnyiella. Next base: position 2,391 of record JAEWIR010000008.1, on the reverse strand, counting down.
AGTTTGGTGTTCCTCAATGAGCACGAGGAAGTAAGACCGCAGCTCATCAAATACCTGAACCGCCTGTCGGATTATCTCTTTGTTTTGGCCAGATATGTATCCAAAATTCAGGGTGAACCGGAAGAATACTGGAATCCCAACGACCGCGGGCAATAAATGAAACGCGCACTTCTGTTCATTAACGGTGTTCCACCCAGGCAATTACCGGAAACAAAAGGTTACGAAATCGTTGCCTGTTCTGATGGTGCTTTTCATTATCTGAAAGAAAAGGCCTTTCCATTGGAGAAATTGGATTGTATTTCAGGCGATTTCGACAGTCATAATGGGTCGGACGAAGAGATCTACAGTCAGAAATTCATCCATACGCCGGACCAGGACAAAACGGATTTTCAGAAATCGCTGGAGATTCTTTTGCAGAGGGGAATTGAAGAAGTTGATGTGTACGGTGGCAGCGGAGGCGAAATGGATCATTTTCTCGGAAATCTGCACGTAGCTTACCTTTTCAAAGACCGGCTGAAAATTACCTTTTATGATGAATTTGCCGTTTATTTTTTCGCAGAGAAATATATAGTGCTTAACAGCGTAAAAGACAGGATGGTTTCACTTTACCCTTATCCAACAGCAAGTCTAATCACCACAAAAGGATTAAAATGGCCTCTGACCGGCGAAACGCTGACGATGACCGACCGCATCGGCACCAGAAACCATGCTGTAGACGATGTGGTCGAAATAAAATTTGAAAGTGGTGCGCTGGTACTGTTCGTGGGCTTGGTCACAGGCAAGCCGGCCGGCAGCGCTGACAGATAACTGAGGCGTTTGTTCTTAAAAATCAACTTTTTTTACCACATTTGCATTTTCTAATTCCTTAAACCGACAGCATATAATGAAAATTAAATATTCAGAACTTATTGACCAGACCCTGTACTTCCCAACTGAAGAATTCAACGTGGTGGAGAACAGTCTGCAGTTTCACGATATTCCGTTAATGGATATTGTTGAGGAGTTTGGTACTCCGCTGAAATTTAATTATTTGCCTAAGATTTCCACCAATATCCAGCGTGCAAAAGGATGGTTTAAGGAAGCTATTGAGAAAAATGATTACAAGAAAGGCTATGTATACTGTTACTGTACCAAATCCAGCCAGTTTGCGTTTGTTGTAGAGGAAGCGCTGAAGAATGATATTTCACTTGAGACTTCATCAGCCTACGACATGGACATTATCCGTTCGCTGTACAACAAAGGCAAATACGGCAAGGATGTAGAGGTAATCTGTAACGGATTTAAGACCGATGATTATCTGGCAAAGATCTCAGATCTGATCAACAACGGTTTCCAGAACATCATTCCTATCCTGGACAATTACCGCGAACTGGATAAACTTACCGAAAGTATTGATACCACGTTTAATATTGGTATCCGTATCGCATCGGAAGAAGAACCTAAATTTGAATTCTATACCTCGCGGTTGGGAATCGGATACAAGGACATTATTCCGTATTACAGCCAGAAAATTGCCGAGCATCCCAATGCCAGGCTCAAGATGCTGCACTTTTTCATTAATACGGGAATCAAGGATACCGCCTATTACTGGAATGAACTGTATAAATGTCTGCGTGTATATGCCAGACTGAAGAAAATTGCACCGGAAGTGGATTCACTCAATATCGGTGGCGGTTTCCCCATCAAAACCTCACTCAACTTCGATTATGATTACCAGTATATGGTAAATGAGATCGTTTCGCAAATCAAGAAATTCTGTGAAGAAGAAGGGGTGGAGGAACCGCATATATATACTGAATTCGGCTCGTTTACTGTTGGCGAAAGTGGTGGACATCTGTATAAGGTGATTTCGCAGAAAAGACAGAACGACCGGGAGAAATGGAATATGATTGATTCCAGTTTCATGACTACACTTCCTGACACCTGGGCCATCTCGCGCAAGTTCATTATGTTGCCGCTGAACCGTTGGGACGATACCTATGAGCGTGTGTTCCTGGGCGGACTTACCTGTGATTCAGACGATTATTATAACTCGGAGCAGCATACCAACGCAATTTACCTGCCCGTTTTCAGTGAAACCAAGCCTATGTATATCGGTTTTTTCCATACAGGAGCCTATCAGGAAACCATTGGTGGTTACGGCGGCGTTCACCACTGTCTGATGCCGCAACCAAAGCACATTCTGATCAATAAAGACGAGGACGGCAACTTCACCTACGAAGTGTTCCGGGAGGAGCAGAAACCAGAGGAGGTTTTAAAACTTTTGGGATATTAAAAATTAGGAGCTACACGTTAGTTGCTCCTTTTCATTTGTCCTCCCGCTTTACGCTGCAATCTTTTTTGTCGGCGGGGGGGGGGGGGGGCCCGCCCCCCCCCCAAAAAAAAATTTGG
>JAEWIR010000009.1 GCA_023386965.1 Bacteroidota bacterium | reverse complement strand
GTGCAGCAGGAAAACTTCAATTTGGATTATATTGACGGGAAATCCATCTTCTACAGTGAAGCTCTTGCTAATCTTGACTCCGTTCGCAATGCTGGTACATCTATTTACCGGTCGGATGTGCCTGATCCGAAGCTGGATTATATTATTACGTTCGACTCCCAAAACCGAAAGTTAACATTTACTGAAACGATTGGCTTTTCAATGTACCGCGTTGAAGAGCCGCGTTCGATCAATTGGAAGATCACTAATGAAACTAAAAGCATTGATGGATACAATGCTCAAAAAGCGGTCTGCAATTTTGGTGGTCGAAACTGGACTGCGTGGTTTACAAAGGATATCAGTATTCCTGCTGCTCCATATAAATTCACTGGACTTCCAGGGCTTATTGTAAGTCTTGCAGATGATGATAATGATTATGTATTTAATTTGGCATCTATCCAAAAAATACAGAAACTTTACGATTTTAGGTCATTTGAGAAATTAGGGATTAAAACGATTCAAGTTGATTATGCCAAATATGCAGAACTGAAAAAGCAGTTTGTGGATAATCCGGAAATGCTGTTCTATCAAATTCCGGGGCAATCAGGTCTGGATCTTCCTGCAAGTGAGATCAAGGTGCTTGCAGACGCAATGCGTGAACGGCAAAAAAAATTAAATAATCCTATTGAACTTAAGCTCTCAAACTAGAAATTTAAAGCGGCTCTAATAACAAAATAGCTCTGACTTCGGCGAACAATATTTTTTATGCACTGCGCAGTATTTTTTTTCATAACTTTATGATTATCAAAATCAATACTTATGAAAACAAATTTACTTCGATTCAGGAAATTCAGCAATTCAAGACAGGTGATACCGGTCCGAAGGTCTGCAGCTATACTCTCTGCAGCTTTTTTACTGGCCTTGGGAACGCATCATGCCGCCGCGCAGACATCAGTAACCGTTCCGGATCTTACGGCCAGTTCAGGATTTACCGGTGTGTATGCAAGTTCTGCCCGAACCTATCAACTGATTATAGACGATTCGCTGCTGGCCTCATTAAACGGAAAATACCTGACCTCCATCGCCTTCAGGCTACCCGCTAATGCAACTTCCAACTGGCCGGCTACGGATGCTACTTTCCCAAGCTACGAAATCTTCCTAAGCAACGGCGTTGAACCCCCTAACAGACAGTTTGACTTTGCTGCGAATGTGGTGGGACCGCAAACGCAGGTACGTTCCGGAGTACTGGTAGTTCCCGCCGGCGCCTTAACGTCAGGCGCCGATCCTAATGCCTTCAGCCACACCATCAATTTTAATACACCTTACCTGTACAATGGTACCAACCTCGTGATCGAAATACGGCATACCGGAAATGATATCAATTCCTCACGGTCTACAAATTCAACAGGAACCAGTACAGCTGGCTACGGCACACTGTACACTGCTTGCTGGCAAGGTACCGCGGGAGTAGTGCAGGGGAATTTTTCATTTGTAAAAATCAATTCTGTGGACGCTCTAGGTGTGAAATCGGTAGAGCTTGACGCCGGATTGACCGTTTATCCTAATCCGGTGAAAGATGAACTTCAGGTAAGGTCTTCAAAAGACATTCGGGAATTTACTGTATTCAATTTTGCAGGCCAGAAAATCCTTTCGCAGACTAACGGTGCCGAAACACCAAAGTTAAACGTGGCTCATTTAGCCTCCGGAACCTACATACTTCAGACAATAGACAGAGACGGAAATACGGTGACCACACGGTTCATTAAGGAGTAGCCGGGGTTTTACTTGGTTAATCCCAACACAAAAGCTGCCAATATACCCATCCAGACCCCTGCGTACTGCAGAGGTGTCAGTCTTTCCTTGTGATAAATCTTGGAGATGATGAGCCCCAGAATCGGTTCTATTAGAGCCAATGTCGCGAAAAGGAGAATGCTGATATTGGCCAGTGCGAAATTCAGGCAGAACGTACCTCCGGTTCCCAACACGACAAGGATGCCGATCTCAAATTTTGTTCTTCGGCTAATCGTATGGGAAGGGAACTTGCTGCGGCTTCCGAGCAGCAGAAGGCAACTGAGTGTGCAAACTATAAATTCCAGAACTACGCAAAAAAGGATAGGTCCCAGCTTATCTATAAAGGGTACAAAAAGATAAGACGTACCCCAGAATAACTTACACAGAATTGAGTACATTAAACCTTTAGACATTACAGCAGAACCGATGCGGGCTGCTCTTTCGATGAAAGTAACTCCTATAAGGACTATGATGCACATAATTATCTTAAGGGTCGAAATCTCCTCATCATAAAGAAAGTACGCAGACAGAACGCCAATAATAAGGCTCACTTTTCCAAAGCCAATGGTACTGGAAACAGGTGCATGTTTCAGGCTTTTCAGATAAAAAAATAAACCGAAATAATTAACTGCACATATACCCGCGGTACTCAGTACATCCCAAAAAGTAACTTTTGGTGTAGTAATTAGGCCTAAATTGGTGAGTGCAAAATAGCTTATAAGAAAAATAAGGAATGAGAAAAAACTACGTGTTATTATAAGTGGAAGGGTGCCCATCTCGTTACGCGGATTTTTCCACATCACATTAGTGGTACCGTAGCACAGGTGACCCAGAATCGTGACTAAAAGTGCGATCATTAATTAGTACTTAAATAACTGAACTTTGTTTTTTGCAGTAACAGCTGGTACTTTTGATAAAAATCATCACGCTGCGGATACAGTTTACAGCCCAGGTTATAGTACTGAAGTTCAAAATATATTTTACTATCGAAAGAATAGCGCATTACATCGGTGGAATTAACCAGCAACTGATCAAACATGTACATGGCTTCCTTCACTTTACCTAGATGAAACATAACGAGCGCACGTGTAATGCGATACAGATGCAGGTGGCTTTTAACGAGAGGATTTTCGTCCTCAATGATCTTGAGCGCTTTCTCAGTGTGAGCTTCGCCAATGAGCATTTCGGCGGTGTTATAATCCTTCAGAATGGTGAGAATATTCCCTACATAACTGGTGTAAATAATCTGGTCAATAAGTGGCCTGCTGTGGATAAAGGTATAGTCCGGATGCGGGAGCAGCGGGAAAAAATCACTTTTTGATGGGTCGCCAAAAATATGGCGGTGTATGGATTTAACCGTACTGTATCTGGCTTCCGGAAATACCTCAAATTCTTCCCTTCGCATTTTAATTACCTGCTTCTCAATCTTATTCATAAGTTCCATTGCCTCAGCTTCAGACAGGTTTTCCGACATGAATTTACCGAAATAAACAAAGGAATATGCGAAAACCTTTACGTGAGCTTTCGTACTTATTTTAGCCAGGTAAAGTAAGGCTTCCTGATAGTTTCGGTTGGAAATATGTTCGTACGATGGGTGCCAGGCAAATACGTATTCAAGCGCCTCCTCGTTGGTGGCAAATCTTTTAACAAATTCTGTCAGGTTTCCGGGATGTGAAACAATCTTTTTTGCGAAATAGTAATTCGCTTTCTGGAAACGGGTTTCGTTTAATGATGTACCTCTTCCTTTTACGGTTCCGTAGTAAATGTCCAGCAACTCAAAATCCAGTGTAGGCGCAGCTGATTCGGAGCGCTCGCAGAAGTCCTGAAAATTACTGTACCCCAAACGTACTGCGATTAAATTAAGCGTAGAGACCCGGAGTTGGCTCTCATTTTTCAGCTTACCAAGAAACCGGCGCAAAGAATTTTTGGAAACCCCTATATTGACCGCCAGGCTCTCCAGACCTTTGGTAGTGGCGATGTCGCTGAAGTATATTTTCTCAAATTCCTTTCTCAGTTTGTTAATCATGCCGCAAATTACTTTTTTTTCTTACATATTCATTACGAATCTGGGCAAATTTGGGCAAAATATCAAAGATGCCTTATTTGTAATTTTGAGGTATAGATACGGAGAGGATAAACAGTCTGTTTAAGGTCTTTTTTAAACCACCTCCTTATCATCCAAAAAACACAAATTTATATAGAGAATCCAGATTTCACAGTCTGGATTTTTGCGTTTTTACTGCCCGCATTCGCCGAAAAAATTCCCACCTTCTCCTTTTTTAAGTTGTGCTTTGTTTCAAAGATTTCACATATGAACCCGATATTACCAGGGCGTAACACAGTCCTGACCCTGGTAGGCAACGTTTTACGATATCTGTTAAAACTGTTTTAACCCATAAGTGACGATTTCTTCATAAAGCCTTAAACCAGGGTTAAAGCCCTGGCATGATCTGCAGGATAATTTTGCAGCAAATAAATAGATCGTGAAAAGAAACATGCAGAAAATCCTGATACTCGTACTTAGCGGTATTGTGACTGTAGAAATGGCAGCCCAATCCCGGCAGGATTCCCTGAAAGAGCAAAAGATTGAAGAAGTTGTGGTAACCGCTCTGGGCATCAAACGCCAGGACAAGTCCCTGGGTTATGTGGCTGAAACTGTTGGGTCGGAAACCTTTGAGGAAACCCAGAACAATAACTGGGTACAGTCTATGGAAGGCAAGGTGGCTGGTTTGAAAGTGCAGACTGCCGGTGCCGGACCTTTGGGATCGGCACGGATCACACTTCGGGGCGAAAAATCCATGTTTATGGACAATAATTATGCACTGATTGTTGTAGACGGAATTCCGCTGAGCGACGGCCCGCGTGTAAATTCCGGCACAGGCACACCCGCCTACGGGGCCGGTTCGGGCGGCGACCTGCCCATTGATTTGGGAAATGGCCTGAACAGCATTAATCCAGATGATATTGAAAGTGTAACCGTACTGAAAGGAGCATCTGCGGCGGCACTGTATGGGTCGCGCGCTGCAAACGGCGCGCTGATGATTACTACCAAATCAGGGAAAAGCCGGAATGGCAAACTGCAGGTAAGCTTTAATTCTTATTCCAGCTTTGATTCGGTTTTAAAGTGGCCCGATTATCAATATGAGTACGGTCAGGGAACACTGGCAAAGGATAAAAACGGAAATTTCTATTACTCCTACGGAGCATCACCGGACGGCGTAAGCACAGGCGGTACCAGCAGTGCGTTTGGACCTAGGTTTGCGGGTCAGTATTATTTCCAATACGATCCTACCGTTCAGGGACAAAGCGTAGAGAGGCAGCTTTGGCGTCCCTACCGCGACAATATAAGAGGTTTCTGGGAAGTGGGCTCCACTTATTCCAACAGTATTGCTGTAGAACATTCCAATGACAGAACCAGTTTCCGTACCTCTCTCACTTATCTGGACAACGAATGGATGATGCCAAATACAGGCTTTAACCGCTTCAATTTTGCCGGATCACTTTCGCACAAGCTAAGCGACAAGCTTAAAATATCAACAAAACTAGCTTATAACAGGACCAAGAGTGATAATCTGCCGGCAACTGGTTATAACAATCAGTCCATTTCCTATTTTATGATTTTCCAGAATCCCAACGTAGATCTGTCCTGGTATCAGCCCATCTGGAAAAGCGGTCAGGAGGAGTTAGACCAGATTCATCCCTTCAGCTCGTTTATTGACAATCCTTACCTGATTGCCTATAAAATGCTCAACGGAGTGGACAAGCGCAACATTAGCGGAAATATGACGGTTGACTATAATATCCATCCTAACTTCAGCATCATGCTCCGCTCCGGTGTAGAGGTACTTAATGAAGAGCGGGCCACGCAGCGTCCCTGGAGCTCGGCCAATTACCTGAAGGGGTTTTACAGAGAGCAGCATATTACCAATCAGGAATATAACAGTGACGTACTCTTTAACTATAAGAATACATTCGGGCAGTTCAATGTATCTGCTTCGGCGGGTGCCAGTATGCGCTATAACGAGTATATTATGAATGATTACCGCGCTGAAGGTCTTAAGGTTCCAGGCCAGTACACACTTACCAACGCAATATCGCTGATCACAAAAGTGCCTAAGCCTTATGATGAACAGGTGAACAGCGCGTATGCCCTTGTTACCCTGGATTGGGACAACAAAATCTTCCTGGACATTACCGGTAGAAATGACTGGAGCAGCACGCTGCCCGCCGAAAACCGTTCTTTCTTTTATCCCTCTGTAAGTACAAGTTTTATACTGTCGGATTTGCTGAACCTGCGGTCCCCGGCCTTAAGTTACTGGAAACTGCGGGCTTCCTGGGCCAAGGTAGGAATAGACGGGTCGCCTTATCAGCTGGAGAAATACTATGACATGGATGATATTCCGGGTGGGGTTGTAACTCCGTCCACATTCCCGAATCCCAATCTTAGACCTGAAATCAATACCAATATAGAGGCGGGAATGGACTTGGGGCTGCTGAGAAACAGGCTGAATTACAGTTTTACCCTTTACCAGAACAATACAGCTAATCAGATTATCAGAATACCCATGATGTATGAGTCCGGTTACGCACACCGCTGGATTAATGCGGGCGAAATCCGAAACCGCGGTGTGGAAATGTCACTTGATTACACTCCTGTAAAAACCAAAGATTTCCGCTGGAAACTGGGCGGTAACTGGTCCCTGAACCGTAATGAGATCATGAGTCTGCCGGAGGCTGTTGGTTCTGAGCCGTACACAATGGCAACAGTAGCGGGTGTGGTCTATTTTAACGCAGTGGTAGGTGGTTCGCTTGGAGATCTTTATGGTTTTAAACTGCTGCGGGCGCCTGATGGACAGGTAGTTTATGGTGAAAACGGATTACCTGCCAGGCCGGCAAATGTAGAAAAGGTGGGCAATGCCTTTGCAAAATGGCGTGCAGGTTTTCAAAATGAATTCCAGTACAAAAATGTAACCCTTAGTTTTTCAATTGACGGTCAGTACGGTGGTATGGCTTATTCCCAAACACACCATAAGATGTCGGAACAGGGCAAGTTGGGACATACCCTCATGGGCCGCGACAATCCGGACGGAACCATTGTAGGAGCGGGAGTGGTGCAGAATGCGGACGGTACTTTCAGCCCCAATACAAAGGCGGTGAGCCTGAGCGCCTATTACGGCGACTATTACCGCCGTGCGAATGTGGAGACCAATACCTTCGATACTTCATTTATAAAACTTAGGGACGCCAGGATTGCCTATTCTTTTCCAAAAACCATGATCGCTCCGCTTAAACTGAATGACCTAACGCTGGCCATCTTTGGTAAAAACCTTTGGATGTGGACGGAATTCCCAATGTTTGATCCGGAAGTGGCTACACTGGACAACAGTACCATTACGCCGGGAGTGGAGATTGGGCAGTTGCCGTCGGCCAGGACAGTCGGTTTTCAGCTTAATGTCAAATTCTAACCTAAAGCAGTACTTTTTTCATCAACCTAACAAACAGATTACTATGAAACACATCATTATAAAAGGGAGCCTGCTCCTGTGCTCAGTATTTGTGTTCAACTCCTGCGGGCGCACTTTTGAGGAAATAAACACCGACACCAGTAAAATTATCAATCCCACCGCGGGTAGCCTGTTGGCTCCCATCCAGTATGACATGGCCACTTACGGATACAACCGCGCAGATGATTTCACCTTCCAGATTATGCAGGTAGCCATACCTTTCCCAAACGAAGGTAATACGGTAAGCCGGTACTATCTGACCGAAGGTACCGGTGCAGGCTACTGGAATACGAGTTATAAATGGCTGAAGCAGATTAAAGAAATGCACACTTTTGCAGTAGCCGAGGATCAGAAGAACTACCAGGCCATTGCTTTAGTGCTGAATGCTTTTATTTACGCTAATCTGACAGATGCTTTCGGGGATGTCCCTTTCTCTGAGGCGTTGCGGTTGGAAGAGAATCTGGACCGGCCTAAATTTGACAGCCAAAAGGATATATACCTACGTCTTCTTGATGACCTGAAAACGGCCAACAGCCTTTTTGACACCACCAAACCACTGGCTGAAACTGATCTTTTTTACCGCGGCGAAGCCTCCGCAGGAAATATGGTGAAGTGGAAAAAATTTGCCAATTCACTTTCGCTGCGCCTGCTGAACAGGATCCAGAAACGTAATGGTGAGGTGAACGTGTACGCCAGGATTCAGGAAATTGTGAATGACCCTGCCACTTATCCCATCTTCCAGAATATCGCTGATGGTGCTGTACTTGATATTTCCGGCGTGGCGCCGTTCATTGCGCCCATTGCGAGGCCTCAGGACTTTACCGCTTACAGGGCTGCAGGTGAACTTTTTGTAAATATACTTAAAGATAATGGTGACCCAAGGTTGAGCCAGTTCTTTACACAAGCTAAAAGCCTGGCCTCGCCAAGCCCTAATATAGGTTATTTTGGTGCGCCGGCAGGTTATGCTCCGGGAACGGTATTTACCTATCAGCCTTCCAATATGAATCAGAATTTGGCAAAAGCTCCGATGAAGATTTTGGTGTATCCTTACGCAGAACTACAGTTTACGCTGGCAGAATTTGCGCAGAAGGGAATTATTGCGGGCAACGCTCAAGCTTTCTATGAAAGTGGTGTTAAAGCCACACTGGAGCAGTGGGGAGCTTCTGTTCCTGCCAATTATTTTGCGAATCCAAAAGTGGCTTACAATGGTACCCTGGAACAGATCATGACCCAGAAGTATATCGCGCTTTTCTTTGTGGACCATCAGCAGTGGTATGAACAGCGGCGCACCGGTTATCCTGTGATGCCGGACAACGGAGGACTGCTGAACAACGGAAAGATGCCACAACGGATGATGTACCCTACCAATCCCCGGATTATGAATACCCAAAACTATAATGCGGCAGTAGCGGCTATGGGAGGCGATGATATTAATGTGAAAATGTGGTGGAACAAATGATAAAATATATAATCTTACTAATGCTGTCTGTATTTGCTGAAATAATGAGTGCACAAACCCAAATAATTGCCCACCGTGGTTTTTTCCAATCCAATCCGGCCACTGCGGAAAATTCGCTGCAGGCGCTTAGAAATGCGCAGGCTTTAAAGGTGTACGGATCAGAGTTTGACGTTAGGATGACTTCAGACGGCATACTGGTGGTGAATCATGATGAGCACCATGCCGGTATGGAAGTTTCGGCTTCAAAGCTTGCCGACTTGCGTAAAGAAAGTCTTTCCAACCGTGAAGAACTTCCTACCCTAAAGCAATACCTGGAACTGGGAAGACGTACGCCCGGGATGAAACTTATTGTGGAATTGAAACCTGCCAAATCAAAGGAGCTGGAAGACATTATTGTGGAAAGGGCCCTCAAACTGGTTTCAGAAACGAAGACCGAAAATCAGGTGGAATTCATTTCATTCAGCCTTAATATTTGCCGGGGGATAAAAAAACGTGACGCTGGGTATCGGGTCTCTTATCTGAATGGTGATCTGTCGCCGCAGCAACTGAAAGATGAAAATCTGGACGGACTGGATTATCACTATAAGATCCTGCTGGAAAAACATCCCGAATGGATTGGCGAAGCACGAAAACTGGGACTTCTGACCAACAGTTGGACGGTAAACGATACTGAAACATATAAAAAACTACAGGCAATGGGAATTGATTTCGTAACCACCAATATTCCTGACCAACTAAACAATCTTTAAAAACATGAATGTAAAAATATCGGCATTTTTCCTCATCATTTCTTCTTTTGCAGTTGCCCAAAGTACTGTTTCGGGGTGGGTGTACGAGGATTCTAACGGAAACTCAGTGAAAGAAAAATGCGAAAAAGGAGTAGCAACTGTGGCAGTCTCCAACGGGGTGGAAGTGGTACTTACAGATAAGAACGGACGTTACACGCTGCCGCTTTACGGCCATCACACTGTTTTTGTGATCAAGCCTGAAGGTTACCGTACAAAGGTTGATGCCAGCAATCTGCCTCGGTTTTATCATCATCACAAACCGAAAGGTTCACCTAACACATTTAAATACAAAGGAACCGCACCTACCGGGAAGGTTGCATCTGAATTAAACTTTCCGCTTTACAAAAGTGCTGAAAACAAAGAATTTCAGATCCTGGTATTTGGTGATCCGCAGCCCTACAACCTTAAGGAAGTCGATTATTTCAGAAGAGGGATTATCAATGAGGTGAAGAACAACCGCAAAAAAGCAGTCTTCGGGATCAGTCTGGGCGATTTGGTGGGCGATGACCTCTCGCTGCATCAACCATACATAGACGCTGTAAAGGAAATTGGTTTGCCCTGGTACAATGTCATCGGCAATCATGACATGAACTTTGAAGCAAAAGAAGATCATCTTTCGGATGAGACTTTTGAAGAGAATTTTGGGCCGTCCAATTATGCATTTAATTATGGCAATGTCCACTTCATGGTGCTGGACGATATTCTGTACCCCGACCCCCGCGATGGTAAAGGTTATTGGGGTGGTTTCCGTGAAGAACAGCTTAAATTCATTGAGAATAACCTCAAACATGTACCAAAAGATAAATTGCTTGTTTTGGGCTTTCATATACAAATGATGCCGGAACGGGAAGGTGATGATCATTTCAGGCTTTCGGACCGAAAGAGACTTTTTGAATTACTGAAACCTTTTGAAAACGTACTTATGATGTCGGCACACACCCATAAGCAGACCCAGATTTTCTACGGCAAAGGAGACGGCTGGGATGGTGCATCAAGCCTGCATGAATTCAATGTTGGCACTACCTCCGGCGACTGGTACTCCGGAACGGTGGATACCAGCGGCGTTCCGGCTTCGGTGATGCGGGATGGCACCTACCGCGGTTACTCCTTCATCGATTTCATCGATAACAAATACAGAATTCAGTACAAAGCTGCGGGCATGGCAGAGGATTTTCAGATCAGCCTGTATGTTCCAAAAGTGATTGCGAGCCGCAGGAACTCAGCTCGGATCGCGGCTAATTTCTTCATGGGGAGTAAGAATGACCTGGTAGAATTCCGCGTTGATGACGGTGAATGGAAGGCAATGGAGTATACAGAATCTGCCGACCCCTTATTTCTACGGTCAGTAATGAAATGGGATTCCGAAGATAAGCTGCTTCAGGGCAGAAGACCTTCCAATCCGGAGAACTCCAAACATCTTTGGGTGGCGGCCTTCCCCGGTAAGCTGACTCTGGGCACTCATAAACTGCAGGTTCGGGCCACAGACCGTTATGGCAAGGTTCATACTGCAGAACAGAACTTTGAAGTTCAGGAGCCGGATCCGGTTCCCTGATTTCAAATTTTTTCTTAGTTTTTCTTTCGGGCCGGCTGATCTGTTTCAGTCGGCTTTTATGCGGTAATAGTTTTTATATTTGGCAAACTCATTATTTTGTTCTATATTTGCAGTCATATCGCGGGGTAGAGCAGTAGGTAGCTCGTCGGGCTCATAACCCGGAGGTCGCACGTTCGAGTCGTGTCCCCGCTACTAATCCAGGAGAAATCAGAAATGGCTTCTCCTTTTTTTTGGATTACTGGAGGGCTCCTATTCGCCGCGGCGAACGCATCCTCCCCGGCGGACAGGCGTTCGAGTTCCGCCGCGGCGGACTACTAATCCAGGAGAAATCAAAAATGGTTTCTCCTTTTTTGTGGATTACTGGAGGGCTCCTATTCGCCGCGGCGAACGCACGTTCGAGTCGTGTCCCCGCTACTAATCCAGGAGAAATCAGAAACGGTTTCTCCTTTTTTGTGGATTCCTGGAGGGCTCCTAATTCGCCGCAGCGAACGCATCCTCCCCGGCGGACAGGCGTTTGAGTTCCGCCGCGGCGGACTAATAATCCAGGAGAAATCAAAAATGGTTTCTCCTTTTTTGTGGATTCCTGGAGGGCTCCTGTTCGCCGCGGCGAACGCACGTTCGAGTCGTGTCCCCGCTACTAATCCAGGAGAAATCAGAAACGGTTTCTCCTTTTTTGTGGATTCCTGGAGGGCTCCTATTCGCCGCGGCGAACGCACGTTCGAGTCGTGTCCCCGCTACTAATCCAGGAGAAATCAGAAATGGTTTCTCCTTTTTTGTGGATTCCTGAAGGGCTCCTATTCGCCGCGGCGAACGCATCCTCCCCGGCGGACAGGCGTTTGAGTTCCGCCGCGGCGGACTACTAAGCAAAGAAAATCACAGAAGTGGTTCTATTTTTTGTTTGTGGATCCCGCAGATTTCGCGGATTCTTATTTGTGCGAATCTGTGTAATCTGTGTAATCTGTGTGCTGTAATCTTGCGCGGTCATCAACTATCTTTGGATCAAGATCAAAAGTTGGGGAATTATGATAAGTTTTAATTTTGTAGTATGTAAAACAGCTACGAGATCTTAAAGTTATTACTGCCCGAATTTTTAGTTAAGTATTTTGATATTACAAAAACCGCGGAATTGGTGGGTATACTTCATATATCTTTTGAAGAAAATAACTGGACCCCGACCCAGCAAGAAAGGGCCAAAATTCTGTTCAAGAAATATCCCGACTTAGAGCTAACAGATGAACTGCGAAAGATCTACAACCTGAAAATAATCAAATCCGTAGCCATGCTCAAGCTAGCCCATTGGTTTTAAGACGTAGAGGAGTTCGGAAATAAAGCGTTCAGCACCGTCGTTCGAACCATCACTACGTATTATAATGATATCCTGAATTATTTTACCAACCGCTCCACAAATGCATCTGCAGAATCCTTCAATGCAAAGATCAAAAACTTCAGAATCCAGTTACGTGGCGTAAAAGACAAATCTTTTATCCTCTACAGACTTACCACACTATTTGCCTAATCCCGCAGGTTTTGTTCTTGATCCGAAATCTGCGCTATCAGCGGGCAAAGAAACCCCTAACATATTTAATATCCGCGCAAGATTACAGCGCACAGATTACATAAATTTGTACTGAGAAGATTCTGCGAAAATCAGCGTGAAAAATAACAAAAAAGAGAACCACTTTTGTGATTCTCTCTACTTAGTAGCGGGGACACGACTCGAACGTGCGACCTCCGGGTTATGAGCCCGACGAGCTACCTACTGCTCTACCCCGCGATATGACTGCAAATATACAACTTTTTTCCGGCTTTCAAAATAGTTGAACATTATTTATAGTGTCGGCTTAATTCATTAGCTTTGTATATGGCAAAAATTCTGCGAATACACCCCGATAATCCTCAGGAAAATGTAATTAATGAAGTGGTTACCGTACTTAAAAACGGCGGACTCATCATCTACCCTTCCGACACAGTTTATGCTCTTGGTTGCAATATTTTTGACATCCGTGCTATGGAAAAACTTGCCCAGCTAAAGAAAATCAAGCTGGAGAAGGCCCATTTTTCCATTATCTGTAACGACCTGAGCCATCTTTCCAATTTTACCAAACCAATTGACACCTCCGTTTTCCGTTTCCTGAAAAGCAAGATTCCGGGGCCCTTTACTTTTATTCTGGAGGCCAATAAAAGTTTGCCACTGGCGTATAAAGGCAACAAGACGGTGGGAATCCGCGTGCCGGATCATGCCGTGCCGCAGCTAATCGTAGAGAAGCTGGGTCACCCCATTGCCTCCACATCAATTAAAGACGATGATGAAGTCCTGGAATATTCCACAGATCCCGAACTCATTGCCGAAAAGTACGACAGCTTTGTAGATCTGGTTATCGACAGCGGTTATGGTGACAATATTGCCTCCACGATAGTGGACCTCACCAGCGGCGAACCGGAACTTATCCGCCAGGGAAAAGGTGACCTGTAGTTCAACTAATCAAAAAAATTCATGAAAATCATTACCTCACCGGCCAAGCTCATGACCGTGGAGCCGGCTGCGAGTCCGCTGAAGTCTACTGTGCCCACTTTTATTGATGATGCCGCTTATATCCATTCTTACCTGAAGGAAAAATCTCCCAAATACCTGTCGGATCTTATGGAGATTTCGCAGAAACTGGCCGATGAAAACTGGGAACGTAACCAAAACTGGAATCCGAAACCCTCAAAAAAAGAATCGGCGCAGGCAATCTTTGCCTTTACCGGCGAAGTATACCGCGGCCTGGACGTACGGTCAATGGACAGTGTTTCACTGAAATACCTGCAAAAGAATTACCGGATACTTTCCGGACTTTATGGACTTTTGAAACCGTCGGATAAAATCATGCTGTACCGCCTGGAAATGGGCCGCAAGTTTGAATTTGAGCATTATAAAAACCTGTATGAGTTCTGGCGCGAAAAACTAACTGACCAACTGAACAGCAAACTGACTTCCAAAGACCTGATCCTGAATCTGGCCAGTTCGGAATATGTAAAAGCACTCGACCGCAAAAAACTTAAGGCTCCCGTTATTGACTTTGATTTTTATGAACTGAAAGACGGTAAACTTAAAACAATTGTAGTGTACACCAAGCACGCCCGAGGCATGATGGTGCGTTTTTGTGCAGAGACACGTGCCAAGACACTTAACGATGTGAAAGCTTTTAATATGGAGGGCTACCGCCTGGACGATGACCTGTCCACTGATTTAAAACTGGTTTTTACACGCTGATGACTTCGCTTGAGGAAATTAAATCGGAATTTCAGCAGGAACTTTCGGAGCAGTATACCGCTTCTGAGACCGAGGTCTTGTTTGAGATCTTTTGTGAAGAATGGCTGGGACTGAACCGTACTAAGTTGCGTATGGCCCTTCAAAGCAGTGTGCCCGGCGAAACTTCGCAGAGATTTTGGGTGGCATTGCAGCAGTTAAAGTCCGGAG
>JAEWIR010000041.1 GCA_023386965.1 Bacteroidota bacterium | reverse complement strand
TGCCATCCCGGTACACCGGAATAATCACCGGCTCCGTATTTGAAGTTTTCCAGGAACATACCCTGAGTACGGCCTTTCTGACCTCTCAGACGCTCAATCTCCGGAGTTTTTCCGAGAACATTGTTATATTCCCTGTTTTTCTCAGTACCCAGGGCTGCAAATTCCCATTCCACCTCTGTAGGAAGTCTGAATTTCTGCACCAATGGAGCCGCAGGAGACCTGTTGGCTGCCAGTATCCTTTGGTTGGTATTTTTGTTCATACCTGACTTCTGAGCCAGTCTCTGCTCGTTGATATAAGCCTGCATATCAGGATCGTTTGATTTAAACTTATCCATATTGAATGCAGATCCACCCACGTTATTGGATTCGTTGATATAAAGATCTTTGGCAATGATACCGGCATCCATTAATGCTTTCTCATTGGCTCTGTCTGTAAGCCATTCGCAATATTTATTCGCCTGAGACCAACTCACACCTACCACTGGATAATAATCGTATTCAGGAGATCTGAAATAGGTTTCAGAATAGTCATTTCTGGAAAGTTCGTTATCCCAAAGAAGAGTATCCGGCAGAGCACCGTTGTAGATTTCCCTGAAGCTTGGATCAGACGGTGGGAAAACATACTTCAGCCATGTTAGATATTCACGGTATTCATAATTTGTAATCTCAGTTTCACCAAGGAAGAATGAACTTACCTGCATTCTGCGGGGCGAGTTATTCCAGTCATGCATTACATCATCTTTCACTAATCCCATTGTAAAAGTTCCGCCCTCCACATATACCATTCCTGGCCATCCTTTCAGTTTTTGCTGCTTGCCTGCGTAAAACCAACCTCTGTTATCGTTGGGTTTCCACCCGGTTTTGGATACGAAACTTTTTGTTCCGCCACCTTTACCGGATCCCCCTCCACAACTGGTCAGGACGAAAGCTGAACTTAATGCAATTAATGAAAACAACTTTAGTTTTTTCATAGTCGGTATAAATATTTTCAAAGTACAAAGAAATAATAATTTTATTAATTAATCAAGTAATGTTTTGATTTTTTTGAAACGAAAGCAATTTTATTTTATTGTATCGCAGGATTTTTTTAAAAATTTCGTTTAATTTGTATTCCTGAAAATTAATTCAAAAATAATGATCCGCAACCTTTCTTTTCTGTTCATTTTCCTCTTCACAGCCTGCTTTTTTTCGCAGAAGATAAGCATTAACTGGGAAGGAGCTAAGATCCGCGATTACGGGGAGATAAAAATGAACCTTCCCACCTTCAGTAATCCCGGCTTTTCATTTGACCAAAATAATATTTTTATCAATATAAAACACAGCGCAGGCGAAAAAGATTTAAAAATCTCCGGCATGCAGTGGGAAACAGTTTCTGCGAGGGACCTTTACGACCTTCAGAAAGACAACATCCTTCCTTTTGAAATTAAAGATGTGGCCTATACCAACCACAAAGGTACAAGGACTGCGCATATCAATGTTTCACTCTTCAAGTCGGAGAATGGACGAATCCTGAGACTTTCGTCCTTTAATATAGAGGAAACCGCAAAACTTAATCCCAACACCCAGAAAGTGGGCACCACAAACAATCCGCTGAACACCGGGAATTTCTATAAAATAAAGGTGGACCGTTCAGGAATTTTCAGGATCACAAAAGATTTCCTGCAGGCCAATGGACTCAACCCGGCCAACATCAACCCAAAAAATTTCCGGATCTACGGCAACGGCGGTATTATGCTGTCTGAATTTAACCAGGACACAAAATATGATGCGTTGCAGGAAAATGCAATCCAGGTGGTGGGCGAGGCAGACGGTGTCTGGAATGACGGTGATTATGCCCTATTCTATGCGCAGGGACCTAATGGGTATAACCTTTATGATCCCACAAACGGAAACGGTTTCAAAAGGACCGATACCCGCACCGACCGCAGCAATAATGTGAAGAATCTGTATGATGACTTCTCCTACTATTTTATCAATTTCGATAAGGGTCCGGGAAAACGTGTCCAGGATTCAGACTTGCCGCTTACCGCCAATCCGATCACAAGGTATGATGACTATCAGGTTATAAATGATGACGAAAGGAATCTGCTTAAACTCGGTAAGATTTGGGTAGATGAGCCGGGCTTTACTGCACCCAAAACCTATACCATCACCACCAAGACGCCGGCACAACCCGGTGATCTGATCACTTACCGCACGCAGGTGGTGGCATATAAATCACAGGGCAATTCGCTTGCCTTCAACATCAACAACCAGAACAGCTCTGTACAGGCCGCAGCGCCAGGGGGTCTTGACTTTGTCCAGATGAGATTTCAGGGTACACTGAATAATGTTTCGGGCAATACCTTTAACTTTAACTTTACACCCAACATATCAGCAAATCCAAACGGAAATTTCTTTTTTGATTATCTGGAAATCCAGTACCGGGAGAATCTGAGCTTCAACGGCGGACAGATGAATTTCCGCGATTTCTCACTGCAGAGCGGCTCGGGTCAGGCTTACAGCTTTGCCCTTAGCAATGCCGTGGCCGCTGAACAGGTTTGGGACGTAACTGACATTACCAATGCGAAGCGGGCCATTAACAAAAACACTGGCAGCAGTACCTACAGTTTTGGCTATATCGCCAATGACCCCAACTTCAACAATGAATTTGTGGCTTTCCGTGCCGATGCTGCCTATACTCCTACTTATGTAGGCAAGACAGATAACCAGAACCTCAGCGCACTGCAAAATATTGATTATCTGGTATTGACCTCTCCTGAAATGATGACCCATGCCCAGCGCATGGCCAGCCATCACCAAACCAGGAATAATTTCACCACTGCAGTGGTTGACATCAATAAAATTTATAATGAGTTCAGCAGCGGCAGAAAAGACCTGACTGCCATCCGGGATTTCGTAACCCATCTGAACAGTCCGGCAGGTACACTGAAATATGTGCTTATCCTGGGCGATACCACATATGATTTCAAGAACAGGATTCCGAATAACCATAATATTGTGCCTGCTTACCAGAGTGAGGAAAGCGGAAATTACGTAAGCTCCTTTGTGACGGATGACTATATCGGGATGACAAGCCCGCAAACCGCAACCCACCTGCCAAGCATGCTGGCCGACGTATCTGTGGGAAGGCTGCCTGCCGCCAACATTCAGGAAGCAAAACTGCTTGTTGACAAAACCCTTGCATACTATAATAACCTGCCGGGGCAGTCTTCGCCATTTGGTATCTGGAGAATGAAACTTGATTTCGTGGCAGATGATGATAAAGATGGAGGCACCCCATTCCACACCATTATGGATGAAACCTTACAGGATCTTTTTGAGGCAGCTACCGACAAGCCGGAGTATAATGTGCGAAAACTCTACATGGATGCTTTCCCGGCAGTCAATACGGCCGGAGGACAGCGGTATCCGCAGGTCAACCAGGCCATCGCCAACGATGTAGGGAACAGCCTTTATATGTTCTATCTTGGACATGGCGGTATCAATGGCTGGGCCCAGGAGCGCATCCTGACTTCCGATGAGATAGAGGATTTCAACAATTTCTCCAATGTGTACAGCCGCTTTCCGCTGGTTTCAACGATTACCTGTGAGTTTACCCTTTGGGACGAACCCGGAACATTTTCTGCGGGAGAGCAGTTCATCAAACTGCCCTCAGGTGGTGCTGCAACGATGATTACCTCCAGCCGTGCGATTGACGTAAATTATGGGGTAATGTTTACAGACACCTTTACCAAAAGCATTTTTGAACTGAATGCCGATGACTTCGATACCCTTGGCAATTCATTTTTGCAGGCTAAATTTGATTTCGGCGGCAATCCGAATCACCTTAAGGTAAATTTCCTGGGCGACCCGGCCATGAAACTGAGCCGTCCGAAAAAACTTCTGGCCATTGACAATGTGGAAACTCCCGTGCCGGGGCAGATACGTGCGCTGGACTTTGTGAAGATTACCGGACACATCAATAATCCCAACGGCACGCTGAATACCAACTTCAACGGCCGCGTGGTGATTAATATTTATGACAAACGGCTGAACAAAACCACGCTTAATAATGACGGCAGCCTTACGCCGATACTCAACTATACTGAGGAAGGAAGTCCGATCGTTAAAGCCTCCGGGACCGCAGTAAACGGTGTATTTACCGTTGAGTTTTATGTGCCCAACGATATTAATTACACCATGGGAACCGGTAGGATGCTGGCCTATGCCGACAATAAAGTGGAAGATGTGTTCATTAACCAACCGGTACAGATTGGCGGGATTAACCCAAACGGCATCAACGACAGTGAGCCGCCAAAGGTGAAACTCTATATGAATAACACCAATTTCGCTGACGGAGGGATTACGGACCAAAATCCAATGCTGCTGGCCTGTATTACCGATGATACCGGAATCAACTCCACCGGAGCGGGCGTGGGTCATGACATCGTGACTTACCTGGACGGACAGATTATCAACACCGTTGTGCTGAACGACTTTTATTCCAGCGGCGACGGCAACGGCTGTGTAAATCCCGGACTGGCAGATTACCAGAAAGGCAATGTAACCTACCCTTTCCGCAACCTGGTTCCGGGTGAACATACTCTTACCTTCAAGGTTTGGGACATCAACAATAATTCGACAACGGAAACGTTACGCTTTATAGTGAAGGACGAAACCAATCAGAACCTTGTAATCAACAGACCGCTGAACTGGCCGAATCCGTTTACCAACAAAACCTATATCCATTTTGAGCACAACTGTGATGATATACTTGATGTAAACGTGCAGATCTATACCATTACCGGTAAGCTGGTACGTACGCTGAGCCAACCTGTGGTGGCCGAGCCTTTCCTGCAGGGCTTCCGCACACCACGGCAGGCAATTGAGTGGGACGGACTGGATGATTATGGCGATGCTGTAGGTAAGGGTACTTACATCTTTAAAATATTTGCGCGGAGCCAAAATCAGGAAAAATGCAAAGGAGGAGCTACAGCAGTAGAAAAAATGGTATTATTGAGATAAAAACATCAAAATAATTTATATATTTGGAAATTAAATATAACTATATGGATTTTACAAAAAGACTTCTTTTAGGATTAGGTTTAGGTGCAAGCATCACTGCTTTTGCACAGGATTTAAGTAAAATCAGGCCGGTACTTACCGGTGCGCCTTTCCTGAGAGTTGCTCCAGATGCACGTTCCGGAGGTATGGGTGATCAGGGGGTTGCCACCTCTGCTGATGTCTATTCTCAGTTCTGGAACGCGGCGAAATATCCTTTCTCAAGAAATTTATCGGGAGTTGGTGTAAATTACACTCCTTATATGGGAAAACTGACAAATGATGTATTCCTGCTCTACGGTTCCTATTATAGGTTTATTGGTGAAGAGGAAAGATCCACCATCGGTGCCAGTATCTATTACTTCAACATGGGTGAGGTAAACCTAACCAGACTGGTAGATAACAACGCCGTTGCCGACGAAGGAACAGCTAAGCCAAATGAATTTGCCATCGACGTGTCTTATGCACTGAGACTTGCAGATTCATTCTCCATGGCGGTTACCGGAAGATTTATCCGTTCCGACCTTTCCGGCGGATTCAACACAGATACTACGCTTAAGCCGGCAAACTCCTTCGCGGTAGACATATCTTCATACTATACCACTCCACGTTTTTCAGGCCTTGGCGGCATGGATAACAAGATCAACGCGGGTCTTGCGATCCAAAACCTTGGTCCCAAGCTGGACTATACCGGTGACGAGGATTCCAGGACTTACCTGCCTACCATTGCCCGACTGGGTGCCGGTTACGATGTCTTCATTGATGATGTAAACCGTGTGGGAATTTCTGTAGAAGGATCCAAACTTCTGGTTCCGGGTGCCGAGATTACAAGAATTGACCCCCTTACACAGCAGGCCGTATATGAAGTACCGAACGTAGGTGTTATGGAAGGTATCGGTAAATCATTCAACAATCCAAAGAGCATCATGCTCTCCGGAGCACTTGAATATGCTTATGACAATGCATTCTTCGTTCGCGGCGGTTACTTCCATGAAAGTGAAGAGCAGGGTGCAAGACAATTCGCAACTGCGGGTATCGGCCTAAAATACAATGCTTTTGCACTGGATGTATCTTATCTGATCAATATGTCCAAGTTGAACTCAGCGCTGGACAATACACTCAGGTTTGGTCTTACCTGGAATATTGGAGATGAATCAATGAATGCTACCGATTACTAATCGGATACATAATTATAACGAAGACCTCCCATGTGAGGTCTTTTTTATTTAGTGAACGGCCGTCCGCGAACTTTTTCACCACCATGAACTACACTTCTGAACTTCGAAAATTCATTACCAGTCAGTATCTTTACTCTGCAGTAAGGATTGCCTTGGCCATTGTAATTCCGAGTATGGTGCTGGCCTATTTTGGCTTACTGAAAGAGTACTTCCTCTTCCCGCTGGGTACAAGTTTCGTAGGGCTCACCGATATGGCCGGACCGTTTACCCGCCGGCGGAATGCCCTGGCAGTTGCCATCTGCACCTTTATCGCTGTAGCTGCATTAGGTATGGCTTCACACGAACTGGTGCCCCTTGCCTACCTGGAAATCATTTTCATCGGAATATTTTTTTCAATGATTGGAGTTTACGGGCAAAGACTGGCAGCCGTGGGGGGTCTGACCCTGGTGGTTTTCTCCATATTTATTGACGGCAACCTCTCCGGCGACCAGCCACTGAAAGATCTGCTCATCTTCACTGCCGGGTGCATTTGGTTTCTGCTCATATTCCTGGTGGTTTCGCGGCTGCAGCCCTACAAGCTTGCCAGCCAGATGATCGGCGAAAACTATCTGCAACTGGCAGAATACCTTAAGATAAAGGCCAAATTTTATGGACAGGGAGCACGAATAGAAGACCTGTACCGTGAAGTGATCGCACATCAGGTGGTCATCAAGAACCTTCAGGAAGAAACGCGTGAAGTGGTGTTCAAGACTCGGACCATAGTAAACGAAAGTACCACCACCAGCAGGTTGCTGATGCTGATGTTCCTGAACTCGGTTGATCTCTTTGACAAACTTTTTACGTCCGATCAGGACTACAGAAAAATACACGAGAGTTTTGATGATGCTGAAATTCTGCAGGAAATACAGTCTTACCTGCTGGTATTATCAGATGAAATTGCCAATATAGGAATCGCACTGCAAAGCGGCGTAAAAAGCAGACCTCTGCACCCTTTTGTAGAACAACTGGAGGAACTTCATGAAAAGTATTTTGATTTGCGGAACCGGGAACTCAATGCCGGCACCCTGGAAAGCTTCATGGCCCTGCGACTGATCCTGGCCCGTGTGAAGGACATCAGCGATGATGTTTCTGTGATCTACAAGGTATTTACCCAGGACCTTCGGAATGCCAAAAGCCTTTCCACCGGACTTGACTTTGATAAATTTGTCCCCAAACAGGAGCGGCTTAACATCGGAGTGTTGGTGAACAATCTGTCGCTGAAGTCGGCGCACTTCCGGCATGCGGTACGGATCACCTGTGCACTCTTACTTGGTTATACCATCGCCAAACTGAGCTTCCTGAACATTGGCCATTCCTACTGGATCCTGATTACCATCATAGCCATCATGAGGCCGGCCTACAGCACGACCAAATACCGGAATCTGCTTCGGCTTTACGGTACCGTGGCAGGAGCTGTAGTGGCCTATATCATCCTGATCTTTGTAACGAATGAAGCGATACTCCTAAGCGTACTTTTCACTTCTATGATCCTTTGTTTTGCACTGCTGAAGGAGAAATATGCCTGGGCTGTATTCTTCATGACACTTTATATCTTCATCACCTTTAACTTCCTGAATCCGGGGAATGTAAACCTGCTGTTTAAAGACCGTATTCTGGATACGCTCATTGCGGGTATTATTGCCTTCCTCGTGTCCTACTTTATATTGCCTGTGTGGGAACATACGCAGAATGCGGACCTGATGAAAAAATCTACGGCAGCAAATATCCGCTACTTTCAGACGGTCATCAACAAAATCAGGCAGGTAGGTGAGGTAAATGATGAAAACTATCGTCTGCAGCGTAAGGAAGCAATCATCAGTCTGGCTAATCTATCCGACAATTTCCAAAGGATGCTTTCCGATCCTAAAAACAGACAGAAACAACTGGAAAGCCTGCATCAGTTTGTAACCACTTCACACCTGCTTACCGCCTATACCGCCTCACTGGCACAATATAACAGTCCAGAAGACGGTTTTCCGGAAATTGACACGGAAACATGGAACCTGAAGATAACGGCAGAGCTTAACCGCATCCTTTCTTTGCTGAATAATGAGGACCAGAACGAAGATCACATCGTCCAAAGCAAACTGAAGCCATACGACACTGTAGATGAACTGATTGAAAAAAGAAAGTCTGAGATTTCTGAGAATGAATTCTTCGATAACAGGGATCCTAACCGTATAACGCGTCTGACCGTATTGAGCAGCATCACCGAAATCCTGGAACTGATTTTCGATGTGGTTCACGAACAGCGCAAAGTAACCGAGGAATACAGCAGACTACAGACCGAGGCAGGTTCCTGAGGTTTAACCTAAAAGGGACTGGAGGGTTGAATCTTATAATTCAGAGTATGATCCTCCTCCACTACGGCGAAATAATAATCTTCCATCTTTATGACGCGCGCTGTGTAGCAGTCTTCAAAATCCTCATCAAATACACGGCACTTTAATCCGGAAAGCTGGTCCAGGGAAAACGGTTCAATCTGATAGTGTTTCTTCAGTGACCAAAACTTAGACGGATGCAGTTTGTACAGCGCCTCCTTCACGGCCCAAATTACGGTGAGCAGTTCCACTTCATCTTCCGTTTCCGTCCAGGAAAGCTCAGCATCATTCAGGAATTTGTGTTTTACCCTAACGATCTTGGGTTGGATGCGCTCCATATCAATCCCTACTCTTTTCTGCGAGACGGCAAGAGCGGCAAAGGGATAAGAATGACTGATGGAAATAAAAGCATCGTTCGGATAAAGATATGGCTGGCCAATGGATTTGTAAAGGATCTTATGGTCCGGTTTCAGCATCTTCAGCATCTGCCGGATCATCAGGTATTCAATGAGCTTCTTTGGATGATAGTGCTTTACTTTAGCAAAATTCTCCGTCTCAATAAGTGCGTGGTGATCAAAGGTATCTTCTTCATTATATTTCCAGAAAAGAATGGAGGCATTTTCGTCGGTAAGATCCTGGTAGAAAGGCATGTTTTGCGGTAAAGGAATTAGTTCGTAAATTTGCACAAATATTTTCAATTAGATGGAAACTACCACACAATACGTCCCTTATAAAGTTAAGGATATCTCATTAGCCGAATGGGGAAGAAAAGAAATCATGCTTGCCGAAGCAGAAATGCCGGGTCTTATGGCCATCCGCGAGGAGTACGGACCAAGCCAGCCACTGAAAGGTGCCAGGATTGCGGGTTGTCTGCACATGACCATCCAGACCGCCGTTCTTATAGAAACTTTGGTCGCTTTGGGTGCCGATGTTACCTGGTCCTCCTGCAATATATTCTCCACTCAGGATCACGCCGCCGCGGCTATCGCTGCTGCCGGAATCCCGGTTTACGCCTGGAAAGGGATGAATGAAGAGGAATTCGACTGGTGTATTGAGCAGACATTATTCTTCGGTGAAGACAGAAAGCCTCTTAATATGATTCTTGATGACGGTGGCGACCTTACCAATATGGTTTTCGACCGTTATCCGGAACTTACGAAAGAGATCAAAGGTCTTTCTGAGGAAACCACAACAGGTGTACACCGTCTGTACGAAAGAATGGCGAACGGAACTCTGGTGATGCCGGCCATCAACGTAAATGATTCTGTTACAAAATCCAAGTTTGACAATAAATACGGATGTCGTGAATCTGCTGTAGATGCGGTAAGAAGAGCTACTGACGTAATGCTCGCAGGTAAAAGAGTAATCGTTTGCGGTTACGGAGATGTAGGTAAAGGTACCGCTGCTTCTTTCAGAGGTGCTGGTTCTATTGTTACAGTAACTGAAATTGACCCGATTTGCGCGCTTCAGGCAGCGATGGAAGGTTATGAAGTGAAGAGACTGGACAGCGTTATTGAAACTGCCGATATCATCATCACTACTACTGGTAACTTCAACATTGTAAGAGGCGAACATTTCAAAAAGATGAAGGACAAGACCATCGTGTGTAATATCGGACACTTCGATAATGAAATCGATATGGCCTGGCTGAACGCAAACTACGGCGATACTAAAAACGAGATCAAGCCGCAGGTAGATCTTTACAATATAGACGGTAAAGACATCATTATCCTGGCTGAAGGCCGTTTGGTTAACCTTGGCTGTGCTACGGGACACCCAAGTTTTGTAATGTCCAACTCCTTCTCCAACCAGACATTGGCGCAGATTGAACTTTGGACCAATGCCGCGGCGTACAAAAACGAAGTTTATATGCTTCCAAAGAAATTGGATGAGAAAGTGGCAATGCTTCACCTGAAAAAAATAGGTGTGGAACTGGAAACGCTTTCAGAAGAGCAGGCTAAATACATCGGCGTAGAGGTTGAAGGACCATATAAGCCCGAGTATTACAGATACTAAACCTATCTTTTTAAACAGTCACAAACTCTCCGATCATCGGAGAGTTTTTTTTATATTTGAACAAACCAACTTTG
Organism: Bacteroidota bacterium; assembly: GCA_023386965.1. Classification (GTDB taxonomy): domain Bacteria; phylum Bacteroidota; class Bacteroidia; order Flavobacteriales; family Weeksellaceae; genus Marnyiella. The sequence continues at coordinate 26,213 of JAEWIR010000041.1, read as the reverse complement.
CCATGACCAGAATTTTCCTCCTGCTGACTTCCCTCTTTGTTCTAAGCTCCTGTACAGTATACGGCGTAACCGATGATTACCGTAAACTTTCTGAAGAGCATAAGCAAAAGGTGGTACCGCTGGTTTCATTTGCCGAAACCGATAACAATCATATTTATAAAGTAAACGGACAGCAACTCCGGGAGGAAATTCAGAAACATCCGCGAGCACTGGTTTACACCTTTACTAACGGGTGTAAATCGGAATACTGTTTACCCATGTCCACGTATCAAAAGTTTGCTAAAGAGAACGATTATCAGCTGTTTCTGGTGATGCAGGGATTCGGGAACCTTAATGAAACCCTGCAACAGCGTTCGGGGGTCTTCACTGTACCTCTTTACGCGATGGATGCAGACTATTACAATTCCAGATATTCCTGGAATTTCAGCAAGTATTTTGAAAACGACCTCCGGGCGCAACCACGCAAAACTAAAAACGAATGGGCGGGCAGCCTGTACTTTTTTGAAAACGGTGAGCTTGTGAAAGTAGCCCGCGATCTTTAATCAGTAACTTCGGAATTAACCAGGTCCACGAGTTGTTCATATCTCTCACCCAGCCTGCGCTTTAAACGCTGACGGGATTTTTTTACAGCATCCTGCGTAATTCCCAGTAGGCCGGAGATTTCGGCCGGCCCAAATCCCAGCTTCTGCAGGAGGATGATCCGGAGATTTGCAGCTGTTAAGTCGGGAAACTCCGTTTTCAAGGTTTCATAAAATATAGGATACTCTTTCCGGAAGTGCTTCCGGAAGTTCTGCCAGTTTTCCTCAGTCATCAGATGGGACTGTAACAGCTGGTCCAGTTTCCCTTCCTCTTCTTCCAGATGAGCTGACGCGGACTGGCGGACTTTTTCAATCTCCGCATTCAGTTGTGCAATATGTTCCTTTTTACTTTTCAGATACTCAATCTGATCCTGCACAGTTTGCCTGGTTTCATTGAGCCTGCGCTCATAGGTCTCCTTTTCGCGTCTGAGCTTACGGATCATTGTACTGTACCGCTGCTTCCTGCGCGCTTCTTTCCTTTTTAAATGAATCAGATAAAGCGCCACCAGCAAAAAGCCCAGCGTTGCTGCAGCACCAACAGCAAGCAGAAGCCGGTCTCTTCCCCGTATTTTCTGGTCGGCCTGAGCCATTTTTTGCCGGAAAAGTGCTTTCTGGGTAATAAGATTCGCCCTGTTCAGCGGCTGTTCCCCATCCGTCAGGCGTAATGCATCTTCTATACGGCTGAGCTCGTGCCGCACGGTTTGTAGCTCACCTTCCCTGTTCATCTTCTGATACAGATCAATTTTCAGCTGGGCAATCTGCCTGCGGGAACTCATGAAATGCGGTCGGCTGTCCGCTATCTTTTGCGCTTGATTCAGCGCCTGCTCCGCTGCTTGTGCATTTCCTGCTTTCATCTGGACACGTCCTAATGCAATTTGTGCAAACAAGGTATTCTGCTCAGCTCCCAACTGTTTGGAAATCTCTACATCTTCCTGAAGAAGGGAAACAGCCTCTTTATAAGCACCCTTTTCTTCGCTGATCAGTCCCAGGTTTCCAAGCGTTTTAGCATACCGGAGCAAGTCATTGACTTCTTTCGCAGACTCGTGTGCACTCAGAAAATAATTCTCTGCCTGGCTGAACTTCCGTGAGAGGTAATAATATTGTCCGATATTGTCAAGAATTTCAGCGTAGTGTGCCGATTTTACACTGGTATGATGCTGCGCTCTCTTTAACATGACGATGGCTTCATCATAATCGCCAATGGTTCCCAGAAAATATCCTATTGTTTTATAAGTCCACCATGGATCAATCAGCTCCTCTGCAGTGAGTTTTTCGGTGGCATCAAGTCCTTTCAGAAAGAAAGGAAGTGCCCGGGTCATTTCCCGGTAGCGATACAGATATTCGGCGTAGCTCATTTCTGCCCAAAGCAGCAGTGCAGCATCACCTGATTTTGAAGCCTTTTGTATGGCATTCCTGAAATGGAAGTTACTTTTTGCATTTATTCGGTCCAGGGTTTTCGCATATCCTTTTGCCAAAAGAGTTTCTGCGATGATGCGGTCCTCAGGAGATTTTTGCTGCAATATCTTTTTCAAAGCGGCCGTGTCTCTGATCAGATGTTCTTTAGCGCGTATTCTGTGTTCATACTCCTGTATGGAAACAGAGTTGAAAACTGGTCCGGACATGGCCAGTGTGAACTGAGAGAAAAAAAACAGAACAAAAATATACCGTAGCGTCATCCAATACATTTAAAACTTCATGAAAAGCATCATCGTGAAATGTATAATGAACAATTTACAATAATTTGCGACGGTTTACAAAATTCCGTGTTCCTTTTTTATTATGCAGACACCTGTTTCCCCTCGGGTTAAGTGGCTGTGATTCCGATTTTATCTGTAACCTTCTGGTTGCATAAAACAGTGGCGTAAAGGAAAATAACTGATATAAAGTTGAATATCAACACTTTATTGCATTAGACAAATTGTCCCCTCTTTGTCCCCTGGCAAAATTTTCATCGGAGTCTTCATTATATTAATTTAGCAAAGTGAAGCAGGACAATTAAATATTATCCACTAACCATGAAAACACAAATGATGGAAAAAAGTTCTGCCTGAACACCTCTCCGGAAGCGATTCCGGAGATTTTTTTTGGGTCGCCAAAAATACAGGATTTTTCATCTCTAAAAAAAAGATTACAAAACCGGCAAAAAGAATTTGTAACTTCATAATGTGAAATCTCTGCTGATATTGCTGGTCCTGACTTTTTCCTATGCAAAGGCGCAGGAGGGCCTGATGTTGCAGGAGGGTACTAAACGTGAAATCATTCCTTTCCAGCTCATCAATAACCTTATTTTCATACCGGTCTCAGTGAACGGTATTAAGCTCACCTTTCTGTTGGATTCGGGTGTGGCCGAAACACTGCTTTTCAGTGTGGGAGACAATGAACTTGTTCTGCAGGATACAGAACGAGTAAAATTTTCAGGACTGGGTGGTGCGCTGGAAATTGAAGGTTTGAAATCAATTAACAATGCATTACAGATCGGTACAACTTTTACGGACAGGCAACACACGGTTTTTGTTATTCTTGATGAAGAGTTTAACTTCTCCTCTCATGTTGGCATCCCTGTAAACGGAATTATCGGCTATCCCTTTTTTCGGAACAATAAGATCAAAATCGATTATCAGGCAAAGAAAATTACCGTTTACCAGAAACACAGCGACGTCCGAGTTCCCGGTAAATCATTTGCAGAGCTGGACATTACCATTGAAGGTAATAAGCCTTATATTATGGCGGGGGTGGAACAGGTAGCTGCACGGCAGGATTCCAAACTTTTGCTGGATTTGGGAAACAGTGACCCACTTTGGCTCTTTCCCGAAGTAATTGAGGGATTCCAGTATAACCGGCCTAATATTGATGATTTCCTGGGTCGCGGATTTAATGGAGATATTTATGGTAAAAGAAGTCGGATCCATCGGTTGTATCTGGACAGGTTCACTTTCGAAAAACCCCTAGCCGCTCATCCTGATGCTGAGTCTGTGCGCCATCTTACTTTGGTGCCGGGAAGAAAAGGCTCAATTGGCAATGACCTGCTGAGACGCTTTACCGTTATTTTTGATTATCCATCCAAAAAGCTCTACTTAAAGAAAAACCGCTATTATAATGATCCCTTTCATCTGAATATGAGTGGTTTGGAGGTGAAACATGACGGCATGACCTGGGGTCAGGAAATCGTTAAAGTGGAGAATCCCTCGCCACGGCATTCTGAAAACGCCAGCGGATACGCTGCAGCCACCAATGAATTCCGTTACAGGTTTACCCTGAAACCGGAGTATTCAGTAGCGGGAGTCCGGGGCGGATCTCCGGCTTCACGTGCCGGCTTGACGAAAGGTGACAAACTCGTGAAACTGAACAACCGAAATACGGGAGAAATGAAGCTGGAACAGATCATGCAGCTTTTACGGTCTGAACCCGGCAAAAAAATCACAGTCGAAATTAGAAGGGAAGATAAATTTCATAAATTCACTTTTTTTCTGAAAGATCCTGTACCTTACACCGACATACAATGAATACCGAAGAAACAACCCTGGACCGCATGAGATCCAGACCCAGGTTTAAAATGTATACTTCACTTACACCCGAAGAATACGCACAAAACCTGAAATTGTACCTCACGAAACACCGGAAATACTTTGCAGGCAACATCAATCCGCAAACGGCGGTCATTACCGTGCTAACCGAATACGACCATTACTGGAAACCTAACCTGGCACTGCGCACTGAGCTGGAGGAAGGCAGGACAGCGGTTCGGGGTATCTTTGGCCCCAGTGCAGCAGTCTGGACCTTCTTTATGTTCCTTTATTTTCTTTTCGGGATACTTTGGATGGTTTTCATCACCCTGTGGTTTGTAGGCGAGCAGATTAACATTGACGACTATAAGTGGGCACTTCCGGTGTCATTTATAACTCTGGCACTGATAATTCTCACCTACCTGGCCTCGTTATGGGGTCAGAAAAAAGCAGCTCACGAAATGAAGCTGCTCAGGAAATTCGCTATCAGTTCTACCCTTCCGCATGAGGCTGAAGAAATTAAGCCCGCGGAATAAGGTCTGCCTCTTTTTTTGCTGCTGATAAGGATTTGTTCCTTAATGACTTGGCATTTTGTTGCTCTTTAAGGATCTCCGGGAGATAAGGTACGATCACACGGTTCAGGTCTGCTTCCGAAATTTCGTTGGCTGCCGGATCTGAAGGCAGTTTTAACCAGGGACGGCTTTTGAAGTCGGATTCGCCAAAGACGATTACAGGTGTACCTTTGGCAGCTAAGGTTTGTCCCTGATCTTTCAGGATCCAGGTGTCTGCCCAGGAATACATCCATTTAGCATCTTCCTCCAGCAGTCTGAGACATGAATGTGAGGCATGGTAGCCCGGCAGGTCATATTGGTGCCAGCCTATGCCCATCGTATTATGAATATTGAAATTCCACCTTAAAATCCATTCTGAATTTGACGTGGAAATGGCTTCTTCTTTTTTCCAGTTCGCAAACATGAGTCCTTTTTTTGTAGGTGTGGATTTTTTACCCATACTGCTCGGTCCCCATTTTATAAGAGTGCCACTTTCATACAGTGCGTACGCATGTATGTTGTAGGAGAAAAAAACCATCTTATCTACCTGTTTCAAAGAATCCAGCGTTTTCGGAAAGGGTGAATACCGCAGGAAATCATCCGCGAATTTATCCGGAACTATGAGCGTATCTGCCCTCCAGCTGTTCTTTTTATCCAGCCGGTTCAGTGCCAGTACCGTATATTGTTCGCTGTCGCTGAATTTCTCCCTAAAAGCGGCCATTGCGGAATCTTTCTTATTCTTTGGAAACAGGAAATACGTATACTTCACCCGTTCGGCCTCACGGCGGATTGAGTCTTCTATTTTCTCCTCCTGCTCCTGTAAGGCCTGGTCCATATGTTCTTCCCTCGCAGGCATATTTTCACTTTTTGTACAGTTCAGAAGATTCATCATCATAAACCCTGCTAATACGGTCGTTCCCTGCTTCCGCAATATTTCCTTCATATCGGTCATCTTTGCGCTCACATTCTCAATAATAATACCAAATTTACTATTTTCAACCATTGTTAAAGGAATACTGAGGTCATTTAACTGATTAGGATCCCAATCATTTCCGTTTAGGCCGAATTACCGTAAATTTACCACTATGAAACGTAAAGTACTCTTGATCTATACGGGGGGAACCATAGGAATGGAAAAAAACTATGAAACCGGAGCCCTCGTTCCTTTTAACTTTTCCAATATCTTCAGCAAAATTCCTGAAATGAGTCTTATTGAATGTGAGGTTTCAGTAAAGGCCTTCAGTAAACCAATTGACTCGTCGGATCTGGGTCCTGAGGAATGGAAAAAAGTGGCCGGCTATATTCAGGAAAACTATGATAGCTACGACGGTTTTCTGATCCTTCACGGAACGGATACCATGTCCTATACCGCCTCGGCCCTAAGTTTCATGCTGAAAGGTTTGAGAAAACCGGTTATCCTCACAGGATCGCAGCTCCCTATAGGAGATCTGCGTACCGATGCAAAGGAAAACTTGCTCACCGGCCTCTATTATTCCAGCCTTTATGAAAATGGGGAAGCCGTGATTCAGGAAGTGGCCATTTATTTTGAATACAAACTGCTGCGCGGAAACCGTACTCTAAAATATTCCGCTGAATACTTTGACGCTTATCAAAGTCCGAATTATCCGATGCTGGGCCAATCCGGTGTACATCTGAAGGTAGATAAGGATGCTCTGTACCGCAGTCCGGTTGATGTACCTTTTTCTGTAGATATGCATATCTCCCGTGAAGTATTGTTCTGGCGCATTTTTCCGGGCATGACCTTGGATTATTTTACTGAGATACCGAAAATGAAGGTTCTCATCTTACAGGTCTTTGGCAGCGGCACCATTTTCAGCAGTGCCAAAACTGAGCGCACGCTGCGCAAAATAAGGGACAACGGGACAGAGATTGTGGTCGTTACACAATGTATCTCGGGAGGTATAAGTTTCGGGAAATATGAGAACAGTAATATCTTTAACCGCATTGGAGCCATAAGCGGACATGATATGACTGCGGAAAGCGCGATTACAAAGGCCATGCATCTGCTGGACAACCCTAACTACTCCGGGTCTTTTTCGGAAAATTTCACCAGATGCCTGAGTGGTGAATTCAGTGAAGTAAGAAATTAATCAGATATCTCTGACAACCTGTGGGTTGGAAACTAGGCAAACCACACTATGTCTCTGAATAACGTTCCTCAGGCGTTTTGTGTAGATTTTTTATAATGTTAAACAATGTTAAGAAGCTGAGATGTGGCACCGTAATTGAATTTTAGGAAGCACAACAAAATATTAACATTTAAAATTTTTACTATTATGGAAAATCAACCATTCAGACCAGAATTCAGAAACGATTATGTATCCAGAGTATTCAGAACCAGAGAGGAGGCCGACAGAGCTTATGAAGATCTTCATGGAAGAGGTTACAGCAAGGATGATGTAAATGTGCTGATGTCTGATAAAACACGTGATACTTATTTTACCAATTCAGACCACGATACTGCGCTTGGTGATAAAGTTGCAGACAATGCTGGTACAGGCTCACTGATTGGTGGCGGAATTGGTGCTGTTGTAGGTGCAGTAGCAGCGATAGGTTCCAATGTACTACTTCCTGGTCTTGGATTGGTAGTAGCAGGTCCATTGGCTGCAGGTCTTGCAGGTGCAGGAGCCGGTGCAGCAACCGGTGGTCTTATAGGTGCTCTTACAGGAGCAGGTGTTCCTGAAGATGAAGCCGCACGTTACGAGTCTGAGATTAAGGATGGCGGTATCTACATGGGTTATAAGCCAAGAAATGAAGAAGACGCTCGCTATACTTACGACCGTTGGTATAACGATGATACAGAAGCAAGACTGTAACATTTTCTCAAATATTTTCAAAAAAAGCAGCCTGTACATATTGTACGGGCTGTTTTTTTTGAATAAAGAGCCAAAAAAAATCCTGCCGTAAAATACGGCAGGAAGCATATTGCAGAGAGGAAGGGATTCGAACCCTCGATACAGTTACCCGTATACTAGCTTTCCAGGCTAGCTCCTTCAACCACTCGGACACCTCTCTTAATGGTGGGCAAAAATAGGATTAATTTATATATAAACAAAATTATTATTGCGTAAATCTTTTTAAATCTACTTCAACCGGAATATCGGTCCCAAACTCCATATGACTGAAGAGGATTTCGGCGAAATAATTACCGTTAAGGATTCCACGGGCACCCAAACCATTGAATACAAACATATTTTTATAGTCAGGATGAACACCCAGAATGGGACGTCTGTCCCGCACTGTTGGCCGAAAACCGTAATTCACTTCAGCGACCTCAAAATCATGAGGGTAAAGAAGTTTCAAGCCACCCGTCAATTCCTCTACCGCAGATGCGTCAGTACCCTGATCCAACTGGTGACGGTCGTAGGTTCCGCCATAATAATACTTACCGTTATCCAACGGGAAAAGAAAATGCTTCTTCTTTAAGGTGAAGGAGAGGTTCAGATCAGAACTTAGATTTACTTTTAAATGATGTCCTTTATTTGGCTGCACAGGAATATGGTTAAAGAACGGATTATTCAGTACACCCATCCCTTCACAAAAGATAATTGCGCCATAGTGCAGGTCACCATATTTGCACGAAGTTGGGTCTAGGTGCTCATATCTAAAAGGTTCGTCAATCAGGTATTTGTTCCTGTAAAGGAAAGCAGAAACTGAAGCAAAGAATTCGTGAACATCCAGCCGACCGGACTGCAATACCGTCCCCACTCCATGGTTATTAGTTATCCCTTGTAATTTTGCGAACTGTGACGAAAGAAAGGGACTTAGGCTTTCCGTTTCTCTTTTCTTTTCCCAGAGCGACTTTTCATTATCATCATGGAAGATCCGGCATACCGGTTCATCTATATAGAATTTCTTACCTATATAGCCTTTCATTTCAGTAAGCGTCTTCTTTAAACTGTCAATCTGCTCCTGCGCCAGCCAGAACGTGGTGAACTTCTTGAGTACAACAGGATTCACAACACCCGCGGAAACATGTGACGCACCCGCAAACCTTCCGCCGAACATCCGGAAACTTTTGCCGGCCATCAGCAGCTGATGGGCCAGGAACATCCCAGCGTAGCCGTTACCTACAATAATATAATCTACTTTCTGCATAAAAAAAACCTGAGTAAAGATACTCAGGTTTATATACATTTGAAAGTGCTTTCTTAATTTCTTAATAATGCCACATTTCGTTTTCCATTGCAAGGATCTGGCCTTTGATACGGTTACTTTCCTCAATCTGCTCCTCAGCATTTCTTGGAATATAATCCTTAATCGTACCCTCACCCAAACCGTTTGAAGATTTGTAAATCACGGAAGAAAATCTTCTTGCGTTCATAAGGTCATCAAAACTTAGGTCAGCCGCGGTGTTCTTTTTGTTGAAAACCATATTGTTGGCAAGTACTTTTCTTGCATCAGGATAGTAGATCCAGAACAGGTCGATATAAGCATCATCACCACCGATTGGCTGTCCGTCCGGACCAAGCTGACCAGCAGTTGCCGGATCAGGACCCATAGCGGCAATACCAAGCGGCCTGTACTTCATTTGGCTGTCTCTCTTGTCTATGAACCACATACCCATCACTTTCAGAAGCTGTACTTTATCAGAAGTCGTACGTATTCTGTCCGTATATCGTTCAATTTCCTCCTGAGTTGGAGTTCTTCCGGAGTTGTAGATATCAATAAGAGCATCATCTACTCTGGTAGACTCAAGTCTCTTAAGGATTCCTTCAGGTGAAAGCTTGGTAAGGAAATCTTCCTCCTCATATACTTCAGAGATCTGGCCGGACAAAGCTGCATCCAGCAGAACCTGATACATGGACTTGGTTTGGTTGCTGAAACCAATTTCAGTATTATAGTAGAATGGCTGGTTTACCTTGTCGTTAAGGTCAATGATTTCCCAAACATACACACTTTTCAAAATATCCTTTTCATCTACATAACCATAGGATAGCGGGGTTATTTCAGCGGAAACAATACTGTCTCCTACGATGCGCATATTATCGTCCCGGAGCTTTCTGAATTCTTCCGGCGATTTAGCATTAAGAATAGTCTGGGCAAATGCAAACCCTGAAACTACTACTAATAAACTGCTAATATATTTTTTCATGTTAATGAATTTAATACAATTTAAAAATTTTACTGAACATTGATTACTACCGGGGTGATATTCTTCAACCTCTGGTTACCCAATCCGCTAGCCGTAGCTTCAATATCGAAGATCCAGGCAGCATCTCCGGAACGCAGGGTCTTAGTCATACCTTCAACAGACTGAAGACTGTTTCCTGTAATATAAGTTGCGGCACGTCCTGCTACTTTGAACTTAAATCCTGTTACGGTAAATGTAACCGGGAAGTCGAAGTCTGGTATAGTAGCTGTAACCAACTGCTTGCTGATTGATGACGCAGGCATGCTAACCACATTCTTATCCCTGATTTGACCCTGAGCTGCAGGTACACCCTTCACACGGAAATCAAATGTTTTTGACTGTGTACCTCTTGGACCGGTACCGGATACTGTAAGCTTGATTGTTGTACCTGTTGTAGGAGTAACAATCCACTTCCCTGCTCCTGCACTTTTCACATTAGCACCTGGTGCCGAAAGTGAAAGTCTGGAATTGTCCACACCCAGGATGGCTCCTGAAATCGGGTTTTCAAGTCCACGGTAAAGAACATTCATTTTATCCGCAGAAATTGTTGCGCCGGTTTCAAACTGTACTTCTTTCTGACCTGCGATTACATTATAGGTGTGGGTATAAGGAATGGTTACAGGTTCACCGTTCGCCATCTGTACTGTAATGGTACCGCCGATTTTTCTTTCGCCAAGACCACCGGTGTTCAGACCGATAATTCCCTTACCATTCTCCGTTCTGTTAACACCCGAGATACGGATCTTATCACTGTTGGAGTAAGATGCCAGGTAAACCGTAGCTTCTGCTTTTGTGCCCTGTACCACATCGGTAGGTGCTTTTACAATCGCGTCATACTGGTTGAATTTAATGCTCGCATCCACTTTCTCCTGAAGCATCAGAGCCAATGCGTCGGACTGAACGTTACGTGCATCATTCTGAATGATCTCAAGATTTGAAATCGCAGCGATAAGCGGCTGGTTATAGAATTTGGACTGTAACCAGTTTTTATCATCAAGTTTGCTGTCCTTAGGATATTCTGTTCTCAGCGATTTGTTCGCACGGTCTACCAGGGACTTCATATTGGCATTATTGCCAAATGTCTGTGTGATATAATTACGTACGTCATCCATCTTCTGTTTCAGTACGTTCGCGTTGCTTGACGGAACAGTTTCATCACCATCATTAAAGAAATACTGCGTTGTCGCTGTATTGTTATTAAGGGCAGTAAAGTTCTCACTGATATCAATAGGCTGATTGGTATCAGGATGGAATTCAAAAAATTCTGAATCTTTCTTCACTTTATCTTTCACCTGATCAACATGAGCAACCAGATCATCAATCTTACCCTTCAGCACCTTATACTGTTCCCATGGCTGTGCATAGGTATCAGGAACCGTAGCCGCTTTGGCTTCCAGGGTTACCTCGAAAATTTCGGTATTCTTGGTCTCTGTAAGCTGACGGGTATCGCGCAGTGACTGGGTGGACTCATAATAGGATCTGATGATTTCCGCATCAATATTTAACGCCATCATCGCGATGAACACTAAATACATCAGGTTAATCATTTTCTGACGTGGAGTCTGTTTTCCTTGTGCCATTTTCTCTTTCGTATTTAAATATAAGTTAAAATGTACCGGAAATTAGGACTTCATTGCAGTAAGCATACCTCCGTAAACTCTATTAAGGTTGTTCAGATTAGAAGTTAGACCGTGTAGTTCTTCGTTAAACTTGGCAGAATGCTCAGCAGATTTTTCAAGATCAGCCACATATCTTCTGTGGTATTCCGACTGCTTCTGACCCTGCTCCAGCTGCATCGCATAAAGCTGATTCATGCTTTCCATATGTGAAGCCGCTCTGTTAAGTTGCTCGTTATACTTATGCGTAGAGGCAGAAACGTCAACAGTTTGGTTAATCTGGTCTACGGAGTTAGAAAATTTATCGATACCGGTTCTCAACCTTTCAAAAAGTCCTACGTCAAGTCTCGCTTCTTCCAGCATCTTGTCCAGCTTGCTGCTAAGCGAATTTTCCATATCCAACATCATTTGCTGCTTGTTGCCTACAGCTACATTAGCATGCAGAGGGTTTGGTTTGGCGTGCTTGTCCAGCAACTCGGGATATACATTTTCCCAGGCATAGCTTTCCTCAGACTTAGGAGGGTCGAAGGCGAAAATTACGAAGATAATAGCCTCAGTTACAAGACCAACCGTAAGGGCAACATTACCCGTGATGGGTCCGAAGCTAAGGTGGGTAATTTTTAGCCAGGCACCTAAAATTACAATAGCGGCACCAAATGAATAGACAAAGTTATATATACCGTCCTTTGTTCCGAAAACTCTTCCGATCATTATTTTACTTTTTTAATATTAGAAATCAATTAGTTATTAGTTCGTTCTTCTTTTTGGTTTTACTGCAGATTCCGGAATATCCTGTACAGTTCTGAAACCGATATAGCTTCTTGCTGAATCTTTTCTTTCCCATTCTCTGGCACCAACCATAAGCATTGCACCTATGTCCTTCCAGGATCCGCCGCGTACAGATTTTCTTGTATCCGCAGTTCCTTTTGTAGTTGGGTTAAGTGTGTTGGCAAATCCGTATGACGAGTTACTGAAATCGGACTCCGTCCACTCAGAAACGTTACCCGCCATGTCGAACAGTCCATAGCCGTTCTTTCTGAATTTCTTAACCGGTGCAGTATATGTGTAAGTTCCCAGTTTTTCGTCTTCAATATAGCTACCTCTTTTTGGTTTGAAGTTTGCCAGATAGCAAGCTCTGTCGTCCATCAGATAAGGACCTCCCCATGGGAACGGAGCGTTCTCCAGGCCACCTCTTGCTGCATATTCCCATTCCTGCTCGGTTGGTAAACGGAATCTAAGAGGTCTCTGCTTTTTTCTCTTCAGGCTTTCGTTATAATCACTTTTAAGTTTAGAACGGAAATCACAGTAGGCTCTTGCCTGATCCCAGGTTACACCAACCACAGGATAATCCTTATAGGAGTTGTGCCAGAAATACTGCTCGAACAGAGGCTCATTATAAGAATAATGGAAATCTCTAACCCATACTGTAGTATCCGGGTAAATCGCAAGGCTTTCTCTTTTCAGGAAGTTAGCTCCTCTTGCATTTTCAGCAATTGCTGTATTATGGTCTTCCCAAACATAAGAATATCTCAGTTTGGATGCATCAATCACCCTTTGGTTACCAACTCTTTGGGAAGCCGGCAAATACATGGATTCTAAAACTTCAGCATATTCAACATCCGGATATTTAGCAGTACTCCAGTGCAAAGGGATGCTCCAGTCCAACTTTTTGTTGGCATCGTACCCGGACTCGTCGCGGCCACCCTGAGATTCCTGCCATTCCTGATAAGGAGTCATTTCTTCATCTTCCTGATAAGCTTTGTATGCGTAATCGCCGATGCTCTCGCCTCTTCCGCTTCCGTCACCACCTTCACCAGCGGCTTCAGCCAGTAAGGTTCTCGCAATGGAATCACGTACATAATTAATGAATACGCGGTATTCCGCATTGGTGGTTTCTGCCTCATCCATAAAGAAGGAAGACACAGTAACGGTTCTAAGTTGTGCTTTTTCAGGTTGATTGGTCATATCCTGATCTGCAAGACCTACAACAAAGGATCCGGAAGGAATAGAAACCATTCCGTAAGGTCTTTGTGCAACAAAACTTCTTGATCTTTCCTTTGGTATCAATTCTCCTTTTGTTCCCGGTTTACCTGCGGAGCTACCTCCGCCTGAACAAGATACCGTTGCAGATACTGCTGACGCTGATAATAATAAAAGAAATATCCTTTTCATGTTAATTTTTATAATTAAGCCGTAAATATATAATTTTTTTAAGAAACTTTTAAGATTTTTTTTGAAAAACGAAAAAAATCTTAGAATATTTTGTTTGCCCCGATTTTATTCAACAGTTACCGATTTTGCGAGGTTTCTGGGCTGGTCTACATTGGCGCCTCTGTACACAGCCACATAATAAGCCAGCAGCTGGAGCGGTATTGCAGCAACTATTGGTGAGAAGCATTCTGAGGTTTCAGGAATTTCAATAACATAATCTGCCATAGCTGCTACCTGCTCATCTCCCTTGTTTACCACCGCAATAACCTTCCCTTTACGCGCTTTAATTTCCTGCACATTGCTCACAAGTTTATCATAATGGCCTTTCTTTGGCGCAATGATAACGATCGGCATGTTTTCGTCTATAAGCGCGATAGGGCCATGCTTCATTTCGGCTGCGGGATAACCTTCTGCATGGATGTAAGAAATTTCCTTCAGCTTAAGCGCACCTTCCAGCGCCGACGGGAAATTATATCCACGACCAAGATACAGGAAGTTTTGCGTCTGTACAAAATCTTTAGCAATCTCCCGTGTAATATCATGAGTGCTTTGCAGGGCTTCTTCGATCTTCTTCGGCAGCAGATCCAGTTCCGTGATCAGACTCATGAACTCTGAATTGCTGAGTGCACCGTTGTGCTTACCCAGTTTAAGAGCGATTAACGACAGTACGGTAAGCTGCGCAGTAAATGCTTTCGTGGAAGCTACACCAATCTCCGGACCGGCATGCGTATAGGAACCGGCATCAGTAATCCGTGCGATTGATGAATCCACGACATTACATATACCATATATAAATGCTCCTTTCTCCCTGGCCAGTTTCAATGCAGCCATAGTGTCTGCGGTTTCACCGGACTGAGAAATGGCAATTACCACATCCTTTTCCGTAATGATTGGGTTGCGGTATCTGAATTCGGAAGCATATTCAACCTCTACATTTATCCTGGCGAACTCCTCTATCAGATATTCACCGATAAGTCCGGCATGCCACGAAGTACCGCAGGCAATGATAATGATACGACCCGCATTATTGAATCTTTCCAGGTGATCGAAAATCCCGGCCATTTTTATGATGCCTTCCTCTACCAGCAGCCTGCCGCGCATGGTATCATGAACAGATTTTGGCTGTTCAAAAATTTCCTTAAGCATGAAGTGTTCATAACCGCCTTTTTCAATCTGTTCCAAGCTTAGCTTAAGCTCCTGAATAGCAGGTACGATCTTAACGTTATCCGTAATCGATCTTATATCAACACCGTTCTCCAGGGAAATAGTAGCCATATGGCCTTCCTCCAGATAGATGGCTTCTTTGGTAAATTCAACAAAAGGAGAGGCATCTGAAGCGATGAAGTACTCTTTGTCTCCAAGACCGATGGCTAAAGGAGAACCCAGACGCCCTACAACAAGGACCCCCGGGAAATCATCGTGCATTACGGTAATGGCATATGCCCCGTACACCTCGTTCAGTGCATAACGCACCGCGGTTGGAAAGTCGATGGCAGAATCCACATCCATAAAATACTGGATAAGGTTCACCAGAACTTCTGTATCAGTTTCGGAATGGAAAACAAATCCTTTGTCCGTAAGCATTGTTTTTATCGTATCATAGTTTTCTATGATTCCGTTATGAACCAAAGCAATTTTGCCGTTATTGGACAAATGAGGATGGCTGTTTCGGTCGCTGGGCACTCCATGTGTAGCCCAACGGGTATGACCCATACCGATGGTAGCTGTACCCTTCAGATCTTCTGAAACGGCCTCTAGATCATCAACCTTGCCTTTTGTCTTGGCCATTTTAAAAGTTGAATCTCCGTCCAGCACGATGCCTGCACTGTCATATCCTCTATATTCAAGCCTCCGCAAACCGTTGATTACTACAGAATAAGCGTCCTGAAATCCTGTATATCCTACAATTCCACACATAGTTATAAGTTTTTTTTTATTATTTGGTTCCGTAAATTACTTTGAGCTGAATCCTGTTGGCACGTGAAGCATCGGTTCCCACAAGTACTACCCTGTTCGGAACAAAAGAGCGCGTGTCTGCACGGTAACCCAGCAGCTGATTGGTTTCAGTGGATTTAAAAGCACCCACGTTCACCACAAAATCTTTATTGGCTGCCTCACTTTCCACGATGTCTTTTAAGGACTTGGTTACCGTAAATTCATAGTACGCCGGATTTTTCTTAAGGTCAAAAGCGCTAACAAGGCTGAAGTTGGGGACTGCGGAGAGTGCGCTAAGCTCAGGCAGGAAGCCTGTAGCGTCTTTCTGCAGGAATACGAAGGCCGAAGGTTTGTCGTAGTTGCTGTTCCAAACGGTTTCATCTGTATAAACTCTGATTTTGGCACCCATGATTCCGATTTTGTCTTTGCTGAATTTTTCTTTCAGCACAGCGATTTCAGAATCCGGAATCCTGAATCCGAAACCCGGACCTCCCATACCCTGTACAAACAGGCGGGAATCTCCGGTTACAGAGTTGCTGGTTGCCAGTGCAGCGCTCACAGGAGCATCTGTCCGGTTAAAGGTGTACTGCCCGAAACGGACATTAGGATCGCCAAGGGTGAATTTTTTCGTGAGTTGCGGACGTGTTGTGGTGCCGTTCTCAACCTTGTCATATTTATAGTATAAAATTATTTCGGCATTAGTTGGTGTGAACCTGAAGATATAACCGTCATTTTCATCCACTGAAATTCTAACACCTCTGAAATATCTGATAAAGCTGGCTGCATCTTTCAAATCTGGCGATCCTTCCGCGTCAACAATTTTCTGCTGAAAAAATGAAGCGCTTAAAGGTATCCTTAGACTAATATCATTGCTCCATAAATTGGTATTGTCAGAATCTTTGGTAATTACAGTAGAACTGATTTTTCCTTTAAATGCCTTAGAGCCCAGTTCGGTACCCAAAGCTACCGCTCTGTTGGAGAAAGTGATTTGCTCCGCACCTCCCAGGAAGTCTGCAACTTCATGAACACGAAGGGTTAAATCCCTTTTGTGTTTGCCGTACTTTAATACCGGATATGAAGTCACCACCTTCTTGGCAGGGATATTCTCTTCTGAATAAAGATAATTCTCGTCGGTAGTGACAGAGGATGAATCGGACGCGAATAGCGGCTTGATCACCAGTACAGCAGAGTCTACAACTGCATTGTCTCCAAATACCGGATTATACTCCATAGGCCTAACCTGAGATACATAGGCCGCCTTCTGTGTGCCGAAGGCAGTTTCTGAGAAAGCACCCAGCGGTGCCAGACTCAGTTCAGACGCATCGGTGCGTATGGTGTCATTATTATTAATGTTATAGGCAATCACATCAAAGTTCTCCTCATTCAGCTGTGCTCCGGAGAAGAGCTGCTCACCCAGGTTATCTGCTTCGGGTTCACAGCTATATAAAAAAACACTTCCGAATGCAATTACAGAAGCGATTTTTGTAATGTTTTTAATAGTACTTATCATCAATTCAGGTTTAGTATATATTTTCAATGGACTGCGAATCCAGATATTCAGATTTTTCGGTTTTGGTGTCGGCAAAAGCCTGGTTAAGGTCTGCATCAAGAAATTCATCACCTTTGATCACCATATCTACATATTTAAGGCTCTCCACCACCACATCCCTAAATGCAGGTGCCTCCACTTTATCAAAGTCGGAGATACTGTCAAACTTCAGTTTTTCGGCAAGATTGCTTTCAAGCGGCAGATTCTCCTCATTGTAAAGAGACATTACCACCCTGGTATCTTTGAAATAATTATCGTTTTTGTAGTAGGTTTTCAGGTAGATCGGAATCATGGAAGACATCCAGCCATTAAGGTGAATAACATCCGGCACCCAGTTAAGTTTCTTAATGGTTTCAATTACACCGCGGGCAAAGAAGATCGCACGTTCGCCGTTGTCTTCGTAATTCTGACCATCCTCATCCTTGTAGAAGGTCTTCCGCTTGAAGTATTCTTCATTATCGATGAAATACACCTGCAGTCTTTCGCCTGGCAGGGAAGCGACCTTGATGATCAGGGGCTGGTCCAGGTCGTTAATAATGATATTCATACCGGACAACCGGATCACTTCATGGAGTTGAAACTTTCTTTCGCTGATAATTCCAAACCTGGGCATAAACACCCGTACATCGTTTCCGGCACCATGCATCTTAAGCGCCATCTTGCTGGCCATAGCCGCTATACTGCTATCTTCCTGATAAGGAGACATTTCGGTCGTAATGTACAAAATTTTCTGATTGGGCATAATTTTTTTTCGTATGTGCCTTGAGTTGTTTCAAAACACGTTATTCTGCAAATTTACAAATTTCTGAGTTAAAACATTTTTATTAACACATATTAATACAGTTCCGGCCTTATAATTAAGGCAGATTCAATTTTGCTGCACAGACATCCTCATTTTTCCAATTATTTTATAATTTTACCTCCAGACTAAAAACTATGGAAATATTCAGAAACAAATCACAGCTTACAGCTTATGTAGAAAGAAACCGGGAGATGGGAAAAGTGGTTGGTTTTGCACCTACGATGGGCGCACTTCATGACGGCCATATTTCACTGTATGCTGCTGCAGCCGAAGAAAATGATTTGGTGATCTCTTCCATATTTGTAAATCCCACACAGTTCAATAACCCAGAGGATCTCATCAAGTATCCGCGGACCGTTGATGCAGATCTTAAGAAGCTTGAAAAATCGGGGTTTGTTCACGCAGTTTACCTTCCGGAAGCACAGGATATATATCCCGGTGGCGTAGAAAGTAAACATTATTCATTTGACGGTCTTGAAGACCAGATGGAAGGCGCCTCACGTCCGGGACATTTTGACGGTGTAGGTACTGTGGTGGAGGAACTCCTGCGGCAGGTGCAGCCTGATAATGCCTATTTTGGAGAAAAAGATTATCAGCAACTGGCAATCGTAAGGAAATTGGTAAAGTTGAAAAACCTGCCCGTAAATATAAAGGGCATACCCACGCAGAGACATGAGAGCGGCCTCGCCATGAGTTCGCGTAACGCCAGGCTTACAGATGCGCAGCGCGACGCAGCCAAAATCATTTACGATACGCTTTTAAAGGTAAACGACTGGTTCCGGGTGATAAGTGTAAGCGAAATAAACAGCCGCGTAACTGAGATCTTTAACAATACTCCGGGCATGGTGATGGAATATTTTATGATTGTGGATGAGGAAAGCCTGAGGGAAACCGATTTCTTTTACAGGGACCGTTCCTACCGTGCATTCCTGGTGGTATTTGTTGGAAATGTACGTCTAATAGACAACATGCATCTGGAATAAGCTAAGTACCAAAATATCAAAAGCCTCCCGTTAGGAAGGCTTTTGAACACCAAATCACAAAATATTAATATGAAAAAAATTTACTTTGCAGCAAATCTGTGACCTGGCTGGGGCTCGAACCCAGGACCCATACATTAAAAGTGTATTGCTCTACCAGCTGAGCTACCAGGTCGGTCTGTAATCTGAACGGTTTACCGTCATTTTTTTTGTGTGCCTGCGACTGGACTCGAACCAGCACATCCATAGGAAACCACCCCCTCAAGATGGCGTGTCTACCAATTTCACCACACAGGCAAAAAATCCCTTATTGCTGCGGGAATTTCCTGTTTGTGACTTGGCTGGGGCTCGAACCCAGGACCCATACATTAAAAGTGTATTGCTCTACCAACTGAGCTACCAAGTCTTCCATTTTCATCACAGATATCCTGTTCTAAAAAGTGGTGCAAAGATATGATTTTTTTTAAACTCTCAAAATAAATTTACAACTTTGTATAAATTAAAAATATGATCATAAGTCTGCTAGGCTACATGGGTTGCGGTAAGACTCACATATCCAAATTATTAAGCAAAAAAATGGATTTTGAGTATATGGACCTTGATTTTGAAATAACCAGAAAGAACAGGATGCCGGTCAGTGAGATCTTTGAAAAAAAAGGTGAAATATACTTCCGCAAACAGGAACGGGAGGTGCTGGAGGAACTTTTAGCCTCCAAAACCGATACCGTACTTAGCCTGGGCGGCGGAACCCCCTGTTATTACAACAATATGGAAGCCGTTAATCACGGTTCACTCAGCTTTTTTCTTATGACGCCTGTACCTGTTCTTACTGAGCGGCTGCGCAGACATAAACAGAAAAGACCTCTTATTGCAAAGATACCTGATGAGGACCTGCAGGAGTTTATAGCCAAACATCTTTTTGAACGTAATGCTTACTACAGACAGGCCAAATACCTTGTAAACTGTGCTGCCAAGACGCCGGAGCAGATATGTTATGAGATATCCTCGCTGGTTTACTAATTCTCTTCTCCATCATCTTCCAAACCGCTGAAGAAATCGTTCCATTCCGTATCTTCAGAACTGCTGCTATCGTCCACAGTGAAGCCGTCTATATCACGTCTGTCTTTCTTGGTAGGCCTGCCCTCACCTTTTAAGCGATAATAGTTCTGCTCGTCCCGGCGGAGTTTCAGCAATTCATATTCCTGTTTATCCGTCTGGTCTATTATATGAAGCGGTACGAGCTTGGCTCCAAGGCGGCTTTTAGGGATCTGCAGCACTTTAATCTTATAATTAATTTGATTTTTGCGGATTTTAATCACATCACCTTCCCTCACCTCACGGGAGGATTTTACAACATTCTCCCCCAGGGAAACCCTGTTTTTCTTAATCTCCTCTGCTGCTATGCTACGGGTCTTGTAAAAGCGCACACTCCACAAAAACTTATCGATTCTCATTATTTTTTATACTTTTGTGTCAAACAAATTTTCAGCAATTTAACCAATAATTTAAAATGAAAAAAATCCTGTTATATAGTGCCGTTGCGTTTCTGTCCCTTTCTTCTTGCCGAAAGGATGAGGAGGAGCTTACAGAGTCTTATAAGGAACCCGAGTCGTTGCAGGTTCAGAATTCCTATGATGATGAGGCAATTCAGAAATTCATGACAGCGCACTATCTGGACGTTCAGGGCAACGTAAAAGCTTTCAGTGAAAGCGACCCTACCGACGACAATTACACCAAGCTCAGTGAAATGAGTCCTGTAGTTCTGCCTTCAGGCGTAGTGTATATCGTGCGGCCGGGCGCTCAGCCTAATCCGGGTACTGCGATTGGTTCAACAGATATTATCAGACTGATGTCCCGCTCCATTTCGTACGTGGGGATCAATACAGATGGAAATGTGACGTTTGCATCACCTTTTTCTTTTAAAAGCACAATAGACGGCGCAGGCGTACCGGAGGTTGACCCTGCCTACTACTATGTAAAACAATCGGTACTGGACGCCGCGACTGCTGATGTGGCAAAGCAGAGAAGTTATTATGAGATTGAGGGCTTCCGCGAAGCACTGCAGCATTTCAGAGCTTTTGACCTGACTGATGACAGCGGATATAATCTGCAGGGTGTCATTATCGTCCCTTCGCGCGCAGCATTTGCGAGAGATCCACATTACCACCACAGTGGATATTCGATGCGTAACCGCAGTGTGGTATTCAATTTCCAGGTGTACAAAACTACGCCGAGACCTTAAACAACAATTTGTATACATAAAAAAAGGCTGTTTCACTCCGGGTGAAACAGCCTTTTTTTATAATTTCTCAAGTTCAGATCCTTGAGAGTGATTTAAGGAGAATATACTTCTCAGTGATTCCTCTTCTTCACATTACCCAGGATATCCGGGAAATAAATATCGGACAGATGTTCAAACTCATCGCCTCGCATGAACATGCTCGCATCCACCTCTTCGTAGGTTTCACGGCCAGCCGCCGCAATAAGTTCGTTACAGGTTCTTAAGGTATTTTTATGGAAGTGATATACCCTCTCGGATTTATCCGTAACATCAAGACCTTTAATAAGCATCTTATCCTGTGTAGCCACACCTGTAGGACAAGCATTTGTATTACATCTAAGTGCCTGTATGCAGCCCAGCGCGAACATAAAACCGCGCGCGTTGTTGCAGATATCGGCACCCATGGCTACTGCACGCAGGATATCCAAACTGGTAAGCACCTTACCACTGGCGATGATTCTTAATTTATCACGCAGATTAAAGTTGGTTAGTGTGGAATTCACAAAAATTAGTGCCGGCTCCAGAGGCATACCCACACCGTCGGAAAATTCCGGTGGTGCCGCTCCTGTACCGCCTTCCGCGCCGTCTACCGTTATAAAATCAGGATAGATCTTCAGCTCGTTCATCTGCACACAGATGTCTTCAAACTCCTTTGTATCACCAATACAAAGTTTAAAACCGATTGGTTTACCTCCTGAAAGTTCACGAAGTTGCTGGACAAACCTCAGCAGTCCGGCAGCATCCGAGAATGAAGAGTGTCCCGGTGGCGAAATAATGGTCATACCCGGCATGACGTGTCTGATCTTTGCAATCTCCGGTGTATTTTTAACCCCGGGAAGAACACCACCATGACCGGGCTTGGCACCCTGCGACAGTTTGATCTCGATCATCTTTACATTTTCGATACTGGCCTTCTGGGCAAAAAGTTCCGGCGAGAATTTCCCATGTTCGTCCCGGCATCCAAAATAACCCGTACCTATTTGCCAACAAAGATCGCCTCCTTCCAGATGGTAGGATGAAATCCCTCCCTCACCGGTATTATGATAGAAATTACCTTTTTTGGCACCTTTATTCAGAGACAGTTGGGCACGGTCACTTAAAGAACCGAAGCTCATAGCTGAAATATTGAAGAGTGAGGCACTGTAAGGTTTGGAGCACTGTTCATTACCTACGATCACCCTTGGCAGTTCCTCTTTAGGCGATTTTGCATAGATGGAGTGCTTAATACCTTCATACTTCCTATGGTTGATGTCCAACTGTGTTCCAAAAGCCACCGTATCACCAAGGTTCTTGGCACGGCGGTAAGCGGCTGAACGCTCGTTACGCGGAAAAGGCTTTCCGTCTGTTTCTCTTTCGATGAAATACTGCTGCATTTCCGGTGAAATGCCCTCGAAAAAATAACGGAAATATCCCAAAACAGGAAAGTTTCGCAGGATGGCATGTTTGGACTGGGTAATATTATACAGCCCCAGCAGATAAAAACACAACAGCAAAATGGGAATCCAGTAATGTGCCCGGATCAGCAGTGATACGACCAGTGTTCCGACTACCAGTACGGCTCCCCAGACTAAAAACTTATCTCTCATGATTTAAATAAAATTGGTATTGGTTAATAAACTGATTTTCATTGAATGGTTTTGGTATATAACAAAATTCCGCTGGTACAGTCCAGCGGAATAAAAGTAAATAAATTAATTTTAAACGCTGACCAGGAAATTCTCGAATGTCGGAATGACTGTAACTGTTCCATCCTGTTCTGTTCTGAACAGTTTTACAGTCTCTGTTTGATTAACAGAGTTTTTGTCAAACGGTTTTTTTACACGGATATAGTTTTCGGTAAAACCGAACATCATTCCGTCCTTTTCTTCATGCTCCCATAATACCGGGAAGGACTTCCCAAGCTTACTTTCATAAAAAGCCATCTTCTTTTTCTCAGAAAGGATTCTGAGCATCTTGTTACGTCTTTTGCGTTCCTGAACGGGCACTACCCCTTCCATTGAGGCAGCTTCGGTATTTTCTCTTTCGGAATAGGTAAACACATGCAGATAGCTCACCGGCAACCTGTTAATAAACTGATAGGTTTCCATGAAATGAGCGTCGGTTTCTCCGGGGAAACCCACAATAACATCCACACCTATTGCAGCATCGGGCATGAGGCCGCGTATGCTGTTTATTCTTTCTTCGTAAAGTCCGGTAAGATAACGCCGTTTCATTTTCTTCAGCACCTCATCGCTGCCCGACTGCAGCGGAATATGGAAATGAGGTACGAAACTGCGGCTGGCAGCCACAAGAGCTATACTCTCGTCCTTCAGTAAATTTGGCTCGATGGAGGAAATCCGGATTCTTTCAATACCGTTCACTCTGTCTAGTTCGGAAATAAGATCAAGGAAAGTATGTTCATGCCTTTTATTGCCGAATTCACCTTTTCCATAATCGCCAATGTTGACGCCGGTAAGAACTATTTCCTTAATACCCCTGCGGGAAATCTCTTCAGCGTTCCGCACCACATTCTCTATGGTATCAGAACGGGAAATACCACGCGCGAGAGGGATGGTACAGTAGGTACACTTATAGTCGCAGCCGTCCTGCACCTTCAGGAAAGCACGCGTACGGTCACCAATGGAATAGCTTCCAATAAAGAAATCTGCCTCTTCAATCTCGCAGGAGTGCACAATACCTTCCTGTGCTGTTTTCTGCAGATCATCCAGATAACTCAGAATATTAAACTTTTCGCGCGCACCCAGCACGAGGTCCACTCCATCAATCCGTGAGATTTCCTCAGGCTTAAGCTGTGCATAGCAACCTACCACAACAACCAGACCTTCCGGATTGGCTTTCAGAGCGCGCTTTACATGAAGCTTACATTCGCGGTCCGCATTCTCCGTAACGGAACAGGTATTAATAACATAAACCTGCGCAGCCTGGTCAAAATCCACCCGCGTATAACCTGCCGCTGTAAGCTGCCTGGCTATCGTTGAAGTTTCAGCAAAATTGAGTTTGCAACCCAATGTATGATACGCTGCTGTTTTGGTGATCATGGACCTCATTCTTTGTGGGTGCAAATTTAGCAATTTATTCTCTATACACCACCTTATACCTCAGAAAAACAGGACAATGATCAATTCCTTTCAACTTACACATTAACAACTTACTTCAGCTCAAAGTCAGCTAGCTTATAGTCAAAGCATCGGGTTGATTCCACGGACAGGAAAAGGACCTGCCACTTAGCTGGAAAACCTTTCGCTGCAAAGTTTCAAAAACCCTTACATCAGACAGGTTAAATTGTGAGGTGTCATACAAATTAAGAGTGACCGACCTTCCATCAAAATTATTCAGCAGGGATTGGACGGAATTTCCGTCTACATCGAAACGCTGTCCGCACAAACAGGATTCTACACCGTCATAGTCAATAAAGCTTCCATTTTCCCGATAGCTAACTTTTGTAAGAGTACCCTGCAGTACCTTTATTCTGAATTTGAATTTGCGGAAATCAAAAACAGGGGTATAAGCATCCGGACCCCAAAGCAGCACCTCAGCGATAAACGGACCACGGAAAACGGGAACGGAGAGGCATTCTTCAGGTTTAATGCTGATGGTGGACAGCCCAAAGCAGTCGTCAAAATCAGCATAATTAAAATTCAAAAATAGGTTACAGAACTCCTCAAAACCCTGTGGGCCGTGGTCTGTGAGTTGCCGGAGAATTTCTGCAAGGCGTATACTCTTTTCAGCACTTTTCATTGCTACAGGTTTAGATATGTAAATTTACACCTGAATTTCATCTTAAATCTTTAATTGTGAGTGATTTAAATCATTTGTGATTTTTGTCAACACGGCAACGTTCCGGATAAAATCTTCTCCCTTAGAGGCATTTTCAGGCAAAACCTAGCCGGTTTGCATTTGAGGAAACCACACTAGATCCGCTCCGAATATATTATACACCCCCATTTCCGACTAATCTTCATTAGAATCTCACAATTCTTCAAAATATCATAACAGTGTCGCATCTCTTTTATTAATTTTGATAAAAACAAAGTGATGATCCAACCTGACAAAAGATGCAAAAACTGTGGGCAACACCTGCTTTTGCATCAGAAATACTGCCACCAATGCGGCCAGAAGACTGCTACACACCGTATTGATTTTCACTTTCTCATTCACGAAATTCAGCACGGAATTTTCCACGTAGACGGCGGCATCCTCTATACCCTGAAACAACTCTTCACCCGGCCCGGACATATGCTGAGGGATTATCTGAACGGTAAAAGGCAGCAGCATTTTAAACCTTTGCTCCTGGTGGTCATTCTTGGTTCGCTTTGTTCACTTATCCAATACCTTCTTAAACCAAAAAAATTAAATGAGGAAGACAATGGCCTGATCACCACGGATATTACCGAGAATTCTGCCGGCCAGTATATGGACTTCCAGGGTTTTATTGAATATTTCAGGGAAATTTTCAACTGGCTGGGCGGTCATTTTGCCATTACTGTCCTACTCATGCTGCCCACCGCAGCATTTGGATTCTATCTGGGCTTCCGGAAATATAAATATAACTACGCGGAGTGGCTGGTAATCCTGCTTTTCCTTACAGCGCAGTCACTGGCTGTATATGCGTTCTTTATACCTTTTCGACTGCTCGCGGGCATCAGCATTTTCTGGTTCTACTTTATTTCATGGTTGCTTATTACGGCTTCACTAACTCAGTTCTGCCACTGTACAAAAAAACGCTACATTATTTTGCGGTCCTTCTGGTCTATGTTCCTTACCTACATCATTGCCTTAATGTATATTATCCTGGCTATCCTACTGCTGGCATTTATTGGCTTAGTGAGTTACGGATATACGGGACTGCTTCCTAAGCTAATTCAGACATGGTAACCAGTGCACAGTCGGATTCTGAAAGCGGTCGGCTCCATTAATTATTTATATTTGCAAGTCAATTTACACAAAAGAACTGAACTATGGATTTTAAGAACTACATGATGCCGTATGAGGTAAACAGCGAATACTCAAAAAAAACAGCCTATTTTTCAATGGAGTTCGCGATTGACCAGG